>CALWHM010000021.1 GCA_944380395.1 uncultured Clostridia bacterium
TTCGATATTGCGCAAATCCGCTCAAAAATTCCTGCGCCGAACGCTCCCGCCAAACTGCCGTGCGGGCACCCTGCGGCAGCTTGTCGGAATGAGGGCATGCCTTTTGGGCATATTGGTGTAATATCGTTCGATGTAGCGCTGCTACGACTTAGTTCGATATTGCGCAAATCCGCTCAAAAATTCCTGCGCCGAACGCTCCCGCCAAACCGCCGCGCGGGCAAAAGTGAGTAGTAAAGCAGCAAAATTGCAAACCGCCGCGCGGGAAAAGTGCGGAGCGGCATATAAAAAGCGATATACTTCTTGGAGGTAAGCAGATAATATGGAACAGATAAAATCGCGTTCGCAGATAGAAGAGCGTTACAAGTGGGACTTGTCGCCTATGTTCGCAAGTGACGAAAAGTGGGAAGAAGAGTTCGCCGCGTTAAGTGAGAAGCTCCCGCTTCTGGAGGAGTTTTCCGGCAAGCTCACGGAGCAAAAAACCATTTTGGACTGCCTTAAACTTTCCGATGAATTGAGCACTTCTTACGGGGAGCTGTACGTCTACGCATACCAAAGGCGGGACGAGGACGCGGGCGTTGCCGAGTATTGCGCTATGTGCGACAAGGCGGACGCGCTTGGCGTAAAATTGAGTGAGGCAAGCGCGTTTATCACTCCCGAACTCACCGCTTTGGACGCGGAATTTCTGCTTGAACTCAGTAAGCGCGCGGAGTTTTCCGACTACGACTATCAGCTGAAAGAGATTGTCAGGCGCAAGCAGCACACGCTGTCCAAAGCCGAGGAAAAACTGCTTGCGGGCGTGGGACTGTTTTCCGACGGATTTCACGACGCTTTCAATATGTTCGACTCTCTGGACGTCAAGTTCAAACCCGTCAAAAACGACGAAGGGCGCAGGGTGGAGATGTCCCACGGCGTGTATTCCAAACTGCTTTCGAGTGAGGACAGAAAGGTGCGCAAGGCGGCGTTTGCCTCTATGTTCGCGGCGTACGGGGATATGCGCCACACAATAGCGCAGCTTTACGCGGGCAACGTGAAAAAAGACGTGTTCTTCACCCGCGCACGCAATTATCCCGACTGTCTCACCCGCGCTATGAGCGGGGAGAACGTGCCGCGCAAAGTGTACGACAATCTGATAAAAAGCGTGCACGGCGGCTTGAAACACCTGCACGGATATATGGCTTGGCGCGCGGAAAAAATGGGACTGTCCAAGCTGCATATGTACGATCTGCACGTGCCCGTGGTCAAGGAATACAAGCTCTCCGTGAGCTATGAAGAGGCGTGCGATATAGTCAAAAAAGCGCTTGCGCCGCTGGGGGAAGAGTATCTTTCGCACATACGCGAAGCTATGGAAAACAGGTGGATAGACGTGTTTGAGAACAAGGGCAAGCGCACGGGCGCGTACTCCTGGGGCACGTACCGTTCGCACCCTTACGTGCTTTTGAATTACAACGGCACCGCCCACGACGTGTTCACCATCGCTCATGAGCTGGGGCACAGTATGCACTCTTATTATTCGGATAAAAATCAGCCGCCCGCAAAGGCGCAGTATGAGATATTCGTGGCGGAAGTGGCTTCCACGGTGAACGAAGTGCTGCTGCTCAAATATATGCTTGAACACGGCAAGGACGAAGCGGAGAGGGAGTATCTGCTCACTTACTATCTGGATATGTTCCGCACCACGCTTTTCCGTCAGACGCAGTTTGCGGAGTTTGAGGAAAAGGCGCACGATTTGGCGGAGAAGGATATGCCGCTCACCTGCGACGTGCTGGACAAGGAATATATGAAGATAAACAGGCGCTATTATGGCAAAAGCGTGGTTTCGGATAAGCAGATAGCGTGGGAGTGGGCAAGGATACCGCACTTCTACCGCTCTTTCTATGTATACAAGTACGCCACGGGACTTACAAGCGCCGTGAGCATAGCGCACGGGATTTTGAACGGCGGCGGCACGGAAGGATATATGAAGTTCCTCTCCGCCGGCGGAAGCATGCCGCCCGTGGAGATACTCAAACTTGCGGGGGTGGATCTTACCACGCTTGCGCCGTTTGAAAACGCAATGCGCGAAATGGCGGATACGCTCAAATTGCTCAAAGGCGAAAAGTAAGTTGACTATCTTGCCCGTTTGAGTTAAGATAGGTAGGGAGGTAAGTATGCCCGAGAAGAAGGAAAACAATATCGCGTTGCGCGTTATGCCCAACAGCTATGAGTCCGAGCGCGCCGTTTTGGCGTGTATGTTGCTGGATAATGAGATCTGCAACGAGTTTTTGACCAAAGTTGACGAGGACGACTTTTATACCGTAGCGCACAGAAAGATATATCAGGCTATAAGGGAGCTTTCGCGTGAGGGCGGAGCCGCCGTGGACGTTATCGGCGTTATGAGCAGGCTCAACCGCAAGGGAGAGCTGGACGCCGTGGGCGGCGCCACCGCGCTGGAAAGCCTTATAGACAGCGTGCCTTCCACCGCCAACTCCGAATATTATCTGTCCCTGCTCAAACGCGACAGCATGCTGCGCGCCATCATTCGCCGCGCCAACGCCATTGTGGAGCGTGCGTACAGCGACGATAACGTGGACAGCGTGCGCGCCTTTGCGGAAGCGCAGTTTTTCGACTTGAGCGCAAGCGCGGAAAGCGGTGAACTCCAACACGTCAGCGGACCTATGGCGCAGCTTATCAAAAGGCTGAACGACGTGTTTTTGCATAAGGAAAGCAGCGGCGGTCTGAAATCCGGCTTTCCCAATTTGGACGGCTTGCTCAACGGCTTTTTGCCCGGGCAGATAATCATCGTCGCCGCCCGTCCCGGTCTTGGTAAAACGGCGTTCGCGCTCAATGTGATAGGCAATATTTTGAAGAAGGATCCTTCTTCCGTCATCGCAATGTTCAACCTGGAAATGTCGGCTACGGAGCTTGCCCAGCGTATCTTAGTGAATATGACGGGGCTTAGCATGGGCGTGCTGGTCAAGGGCGACGAATCGCAGGAAGATTGGAATAAAATTTGGGGCGTATCTTCTATGCTCACCCCCTCCGGACTTTATCTGGACGACACTGTCAACCTTTCTCACGAGGACGTGCTGCAAAGGTGCCGCGCGCTCAAAAAGAAGATGGGCGGCAGGCTGGACCTTGTGGTGGTGGACTACTTGCAGCTGATGGTGAACAAGAGCGGCAAGAAGAACGCTTCGCGTCAGCAGGACGTATCCGATATTTCCCGCGGAATGAAGGTCATCGCCAAGGAGCTTGAAGTGCCCGTGATCCTGCTTTCGCAGATGTCGCGTGACCTTGAAAAAAGAGAGGAGCTGGGCAAGCAGAAGGGCAACGCCACCACCGAACCCAAGCTCTCAGACCTGCGCGAATCGGGCGCGATAGAGCAGGACGCGGACGTGGTTATGTTTATCCACCGTCCCAATAACTCCGTGGACGAACCCATAAAGAACGTGACGCTCATCGTGGAAAAACACCGTAACGGTCCCACGGGCAAATTGTACTTCCGCTTTATCGGAGATAAAATGCTCTTCCAGCCCACCAATAATCCCGGCTCTTCCTTCTCTTCTCCCAAAAAAGCCGAGCCTGCGGAGGGCGCGGATGCGGCTTACGAGGGATATACATACGACGAAAGCGAAATACCCGAGGAAGCGGCTCCGAATCCCGATATGGACGAGGAATAGCTTATGGGTAAATTGTCGGAGCTTTTCGGACGTATCGGCTTTAAGATAATAGACGGAGAACTGGTAAAATATAGGGGAAAAGGCAGGGAAGCCGTCATTCCCAAAGGCGTGAAGAGCATAGGCAAAGAGGCGTTTTACGGGTGCGATACGCTTGAAAGTGCGGTTATTCCCGACGGCGTGATAAGCATAGGAAAGACCGCGTTTTACAGATGCACCGCGCTTAAAAGCGTGTTTATTCCCGGTAGCGTTAAGACTATAGATGTATATGCGTTTCAAGAGTGCTCCGCGCTTGAAAGCGTGTTCATTCCCGGCAGCGTTAAGACTATAGGAGTAGGTGCGTTTCAAGAGTGCTCCGCGCTTAAAAGCGTTACCATATCCGAGGGCACGGAGAGTATCGGCCATTGGGCATTCAAGGCTTGCAGAAAGCTGAAAAGCATTATCATACCCAAAAGCGTTACAAACATAGACTGCGGTGCATTCGCCGAATGCGATTCGCTTGAAAGTATCGCCGTGGAAGAGGGGAATCCCGTATATCACAGCGCGGGCAATTGTTTGATAGAAACAAAAAGCAAAACGCTTATAGCCGGCTGTAACAACAGCATTATTCCCGGTGACGGCAGCGTAACGAGTATTGCCCATTCCGCTTTTTACGGAAGTTATCTTAAAAGCATAGCGATACCCGACGGCGTAACGAGTATAGGAGTCTATGCGTTTTATCGTTGCGAATTATTGGAGAGTATAACGCTGCCCGACAGCATTACAAATATAGATGTGCACGCCTTTTCTTGGTGCCGCCGTTCACTTAAAAACATAGTGATACCCGACGGGGTGACAAGCCTTAGCGCAGATATGTTTAATTTTTGCGAGGCACTTCAAAGCGTGGTCCTGCCAGACGGATTGACAAGTATAGGCGAGAGAGCGTTTTACGGCTGCCGTTCGCTTAAAAACATAATTATTCCCCAAGGCGTTACGAGTATAGGAGCGGAAGCGTTTGACGATTGCTGTTCGCTTGAAAGCATAATAATCCCGGACGGAGTGACAAGTTTGGGTGCAAGCGCGTTCCGCGACTGCGCTTCGCGTTGCTATGTAAGGATACCCGCTTCAATAAAGAGTATTGGCAAAAGTGCGTTTTATAACTGCTTTCTCCCCTATAATTGGGGAATATCCTTGACTATCGTGTACGAAGGTGCCGAAGAAGAATGGGATCGGGTGGAGAAGGGCGAAAATTGGATGATGCCGGAAAGAACGAAAGTGTTTTTTGAAAGCAAATCCCAAAAACCGCCGAATGTAAATAATAACCATTTTGAGATAAAAAACGGCGTATTGAAAAAGTATAACGGTAAGGCAGGAGCGGTATATATTCCCGGCGGCGTGACGGAAATAGGCGGCTGGGCGTTCTTAAAATGCGGTTTTCTTGAAAGAGTTGTCATACCCGGCAGCGTAAAAAATATAGCCAGGAGCGCGTTTTATGAGTGCACTTCGCTTAAAAGCGTGATTATGACAAACAGCGTCGAAAGTATAGGAGATAACGCTTTCGGCGGCTGCACTTCGCTTAAAAACATAATCTTGCCGAGCAGTTTGAAAAGCTTGGATTTCGGGGCTTTCAGCGGCTGCACTTCGCTTGAAAACATAGTTATTCCGGGCAGCGTAACAAAAATAGCCATTCAGGCGTTCGGCAATTGTCCGGCGCTGCAAAGCATTATCGTGAAAAAATCCAATCCCGTGTACCACGGCGCGGGGAATTGCATTATCAAAACGACGGATAAAAAAGTCATTGCCGGCTGTAAAAACAGTATTATTCCCGATGACGGCAGCGTGATTAGTTTGGGCTGCAAATCTTTTTATAAGTGCACCTTGCTTGAAAGCATCACCTTGCCAGACGGCATTACAAACATAGAAGATCACGCCTTTTTCGGGTGTAAATCGCTTACAAGCATACTCCTGCCCGAAGGTCTTGAAAGCATAGGAAGAATGGCGTTCAAGGGCACCGCTCTTAAAAAAATATCCCTGCCTTACAGCGTCACAAGCATAGGCGACGCCGCTTTTGAAGAGTGCCCGTTCCTTAAAGACGTAACTCTGCCGGACGGTCTGACCGCCATAGAAGAAGCCCTCTTTAAAGGATGCCCCAAACTTGAAAGCGTAACCGTGCCTAACAGCATAACATATATACGCGGCGTAGCGTTTGCTCTATGCGAATCGCTCAAAACCATCATATATCTCGGCACCCAAGAAGAATGGGAGAAAATCCCCAAAGGCAGGGAGTGGAAACCCGACCATACGGAAGTCCTCTTCCAACCCATATCCGGCGCATCCAAAAGCATTTAACACCCGCGGCGCGGCGCAGTACATAAAACCATCGTGGTGACGCTATTTTGCCGCGGCAAAACAAGCGTATTGCAAAAATATAAGTAAGTATATATGTTACAAATTTATTGAACGCGATGATGGTTTATGGTATAATACATTTGAAAAATGAAAGGCTCGGCAGGCATTTCGAAAGATATCTTTCGGGGGACGTTATTATGGCGGACAATAAGATAAAGATTTTTGAAAGCAGACAGATCAGGACTTTTTGGAACGCGGAAGAAGAGGAATGGTATTTTTCCGTGGTGGATATCGTTGCCGTACTAACCGACAGTAAAGACCCAAATGCGTATTGGCGCAAGTTAAAACAGCGCCTGCGTGCAGAGGGAAATGAAACCGTGACAAATTGTCACGGGTTGAAAATGCGCGCCGAAGACGGCAAAATGCGCCTTACGGACTGTCTTGATACAAAAGGTGTGTTGCGCCTTGTGCAATCTATACCTTCCCCAAAAGCCGAGCCGTTTAAGATGTGGCTTGCGCAGGTGGGCAGTGAACGGCTTGACGAGATAGCCGATCCCGAAAAAGCCATCTTGCGCGGAGCAGATTTTTATCGAGCCAAGGGGTATACGGAAGGGTGGATAAATCAGCGCTTGCAAACCATAGAAATGCGCAAAGAATTGACCGACGAATGGAAGGCGCGCGGAATAGAAAGCAACCGCGATTATGCCATTCTCACAAATGAAATGACGCGCGCATGGAGCGGAATGACGGTTCAGGAATACAAGGCGCATAAGGGGTTAAAAAAGGAAAACTTACGCGACAATATGACGAATATAGAACTTGTCTTAAACATGCTTGCGGAAGTCACGACCACGGCTATTTCACGGCAGGAACAGCCCGAAACATTCGATGAAAGCAAGTCGGTTGCCCGCCGCGGCGGAAAAGTGGCAAAGAATGCCCGTGAGGACATAGAAACGCAGCTCGGACAGACGATCATATCTCCGTTAAACGCAAGCGACAAGCCGGCTTTGGAAATAAGAACGAACAAGAACCACGACGACGAATAGTTGAATTTAACATCTTTACGATATGTGCACTCTGCATATCTTTATTAAACTCACTTAAACGCAGAGTTGCTTTTGCACTTTTGTAACCGCTACGTTGCTTTTGTATTCTTGCAACCGCAACGCAAATTATGTGAAATTATGTGAGATTACGTGCAGATTATGTGAAGTTATGTGCAATTCACATAATTATCCGTGCGGAGCAGCGTGTACAAGCAATTGATCGTTATGTGAAATTATGTGAGATTACGTGCAAATTATGTGAAGTTATGTGCAACTCACATAATTATCCGCGCGTGGCGGCGAGTATAAGCCCCTTACAGATTGCGACAGAAATTTTAAATTTTTAAAATTCAATTCAAACTTAAATCGAGATTGACAACGCTTTACTTTATACGCAATTGTAACAGCAACGCACATTATGTGAAATTATGTGATATTATGTGAGATTATGTGAAATTATGTGAAATTATGTGTAATTCACATAATTACCCGTGCGGGGCGGCACGTACAAGTTATTGATTGTTATGTGAAATTACGTGTAAATTATGTGAGATTACGTGCAGATTATGTGAAATTATGTGAGATTATGTGCAATTCGCATAATATAAAAAAGAGCGCGTTGACGTTGAGTTTTAAAATTTTAAAATTGTAAGTACAAAATAGCGATATTTTTGAATGCGGCGCTGATAATCGGGGAATAGGTGCAGAGGGTGCTGTCGTGTCGTAGGAGCGGCGTAAACTTGCGTAGCGAGCAAATGGATAATCGGCGGAGTAATGGGCTTACCAGCGAAGCGACCATGAGCAAAGACCGTTGTGAAACAAAGCGGCAATCTGCGGCGCAAGTGTTTATAGGCGAAGCGCCAAGGAGTAAAGACCGGAGCGAAGTATGGAGGCAATCGGCGGAGCAATGGGCTTACCGGCGAAACGCCAGGGAGCAAAGAACGTTGTGGAACAAGGCGCGATCGGCGGCGCAATGGATTTATAGGTGAAGCGGCAAGGTGCAAAGACCGGTGCGGAATAAAGGCGGCTAAGAGAGCATATTGATAGGTATGGCTTTTTCTGATGAGTTGGAAGAGAAATTGGGGCGCGCGGTGAGTGAGGCGGCTTGCCGCGTGAATTGGTTCCCAGGGGCGGGGGTTATAGTTGAGGGAGGAAAAGGATTGTACTACTATTCTCCCGAGTGCGTCAAGGTTCGCGTAAAGGGCGGAATGATAGTTGTGGAGGGAAAAGATCTCTTTGTATACGAAACGCGCACGGACGAATTGGCGCTGCGCGGCAAAGCCGAGTGCGTGAGGTGGGAATGAAGAGCAGACTTTCCTGTTCCGTAAAGAGCGTATCGCGGGCGGTATCCGCTCTGCGCAGCGCGGGTGTGCAGGTGAGCAGAGGGAGGATACAAGGGGATAGGTATGTATTTTTTGTGCACTCAAAGCGGGAGAAGACGGCGGTATCCGCACTGAAGAGCAGGGGAATAGAGTGCAGGGTTGAAGAGAGCGGCGGAGCAGAGTATTTGAAAAAACGGCTGGCGCTGAATGCGGGCGCTTTACTTGCGGCGGTTTTTGCAGTTATAATCTGTGCGGTGTGCTCACTTTTTGTATTTAAGGTGGAAGTTTATTGCGAAAATGCAACGACAGCCGCCCTAATAACGCAATTTTTGGACGAAAATAGAGGGAAGGCGAAGAGCGGCATAGACGAAAAAGCGCTTGAAGAGCGGATATATGAGCTTGATGATAATGTATCTTTTGTGCACTTAAAGGTAAAAGGGTGCGTGTTGACGGCAAACGTCATTATGCAAAATGCTTATCCCCAAGAGCAGCCGGTAAGGGAAAATGTGTATGCTTTGTGCGATGGAGTTGTGGAGAGCGTGGCGGTATTTTCTGGAACGGCGGAAGTAAAGAGGGGCGACGTTATCAAAACAGGCGACTTGCTCATATCGGGAAAAAGGCAGGTGGGGCAGGACGATATGGGTAATGAAATATACGAAAGCTGTCCGGCGGACGGGGTGGTTATGGTTAAAACTTACACGGGCGGAAGGACGGTGCTGCCGCTTTCTTACACGGAGAAGGTGCGCACGGGCAACAGCGTTTCTTATAAGATATTGAACATATGCGGCGTCACTTTGGGGAAGGACGGCGGGTGTGATTACGAATTTTACGAGAGAAAAGAAAGGACGGACAGCTATGCATATTTACCGTCGTTTGATTTGCGCGTGGTGACGTATTACGAGCTTAACGAACATATAAGGGATATTTCTCAGGCGGATATAGATGTTGTCGTGGCGGAAAAACAGGCGGAGTATCTGTCAAAATTGAAAGGAGCCGACATACTTAATACCTATAAAAAGGTGGAAAAGACGGATACGGCTTATATAATAGACATATATTACGAACATATCGCTTCCGCCGCTTGAGCGGGCTTTTTTCGGAAATTTTTTTCTTATTGGTTATATTCCGTTGCATTCGCGTTTTAATGTGTTATAATATAAAGTAGTCGCAAGACTTATCGGAACGTAATGCGGGCTTGACCTGCGTCTGTATAAAATGCAAATCCCGCCTTCGGGCGTACACATAAGGTAAAACATAATATGGATCGGGAAAGAAAACTCAAGTTGAATCGCCAACTTATATCGGCGGCGGTACTTCTGCCTGCGGCGTTCGTTCTGGTATACTTCTCCTATTGCCTGATGCTGGGCACGGCGAATATCTTTGCCGTAGGGGAAATTTATTACGCGTTCGTGCCCACGCTGGCGGTGATGTATGCGCTGTTCATCACGCTGATGATATATCTTTCGGGCGAGAAAAATTTCACTTACAACTGCACGTGGCTCAAAGCCGAACTTATTGTATTCCCCGTGGTTGCGCTTACCGTGTTGGTAAACTGCGCCATGGCGGCTTGGATAAGCCCTTACGCCACGCCCATAGCGTTTACGGTTTTGCTCACGGGCGTGCTGGTGTCCCCCAAAGCGGGACTGTACAGCGGGCTTGTGTCCGCCGTGGCTTCCGCCATCTGCATAGCTCCGCCCGTATACTTCTATCTCCCCGGTGAATTCGGACTTTCCTTCTCCTTATCCGCGGTGGTGGATTTCGTGACGGCGTTTTTTATGCTGTTTGTCATCAACAGGAAGTACAACCGCTTCTCTCTTGTATGGGGCGCGATAGCCGTGTCTTTGGGTACGGCGCTTGTGGGGGCGGTGATGAGCCTTTTGGACGGCTGGTCCTTGCGCAACTTCTTCGGCGGCTATGCGCTGGGCGTTATAGGCAACGTGGTGGCGGTGTGCTCGTTTACCGCAATACTGCCCGTGTTTGAATACTTTTCACGCATTTGGACGGACTTCAAGCTGGCGGAGGTGTGCGGACTCAATCAGCCCGTGCTGCGCAAGATGAGTGAGGAGGCGCCCGGCACGTTCAACCACTCCCTTACCGTTGCCAATTTGGCGGAAAACTGCGCCATAGCCATAGGGCTGGACCCCTATATGGCAAGGGCTTGCGCTTATTATCACGATATAGGAAAGATGAACGATCCGCTGTATTTCAGTGAAAATCAGACCGGGTACAACCCGCACGACGACCTTATCCCCGAAGTCAGCGTAGCCAAGATACGCCGCCATACGCGCGACGGGTACGAGCAGCTGCGCAAAATGCGCTTCCCGGACGAGGTGTGCAACGCGGCTTTGGAGCACCACGGCGATTCTCCGATAATGTACTTCTACACCAAAGCCACCAAGTTGGGCGGAAACGTGGACATAGCCGATTTCAGATACGACTGTCCCACGCCCACGACCAAATATTCCGTGATAATAATGATATGCGACATATGCGAATCAATGACCCGCGCAGTTCAGCCCGAGAGCGAGGAGGCTTTGGAAAAGTCGGTGGACAAGGTGATAAAGGACAAGATGGCGGACGGGCAGTTCGAGAACGTGGACATCACCTTAAAGGAATTGGATAAGATAAAAAACACCATAGTGAAAGTTATCCCCGGCATGTTGCACAAGCGCATAGACTATGCCAAGGCTAAGGAGGAGAGATGACGGACGGCACATTCAATTCAGGGAGCGCCCCTTCCGACAATGAGCGGTTTATGAGGTCGTTTTTCGGCGACCGCGATATGAATGAAATACTTCGCTACAAACAGGGCTTGCAGTCGATAGAAAGATACGAGGCGGAGAGGTTTCCCGAACACACGGTGGATCCCAAAACAAGGCGCGTGTATATCTCCTGCGAAAGGGGAGTGCACAATATGGGCGCGGACTTTTTCGACAATCTTTTGAAAGTGACTTTCCGCATTCTCAACGTGCCGAACAAGTTCCGAGTGGATCTGATGTTCGTAAGCAGGGATTCCATAAAGCAATACAACGCGGAAAAGCGCGGAGTGGACAAGGTGACGGACGTGCTCAGTTTTCCCGCCATCGATTACAACGAGCCGCTTATCCCCGAGGACATTACCACCGTGCGCTTTCTGATGGACGAATTCTCCGGGCTGTATCAGCTGGGAGAGATACTCATATGCCGCAGCGTATGCGAAGAGCAGGCGCGCGAGTACGGGCATTCCGTGGAAAGGGAGATGGGATATTTGTTCGTGCACGGCGTGCTTCACATTTTGGGGTACGACCACATAACGACGGAGCAATACCGCGAGATGCGCGATATTGAGGAAAAAGTACTTGCGGCGGCGGATTTGAAAAGATGAAAAGCGGATTTATAGCGGTAACGGGAAAGGCAAATGCGGGCAAATCCACCCTGGTCAATCAATTGGTCGGGGAGAAGGTGTCCATTGTTTCGCACAAGCCTCAGACCACGCGTGACAAAATTTTCGGCATACTCAACGGGGACGGATATCAGGCGGTGTTTATAGACACGCCCGGACTTCATCGTCCCAAAAACGCGCTTTCGCAATATATGATGCAGGAAGCGGAAGGCGCCAACGAGGGCGTGGACGCGGCAATTTACGTGCTGGCTTGCGATAAGGAGCCGGACAGTCACGACGACGAACATATCGCCGCGCTGGCAAAGCTGAACATCCCCTTTATTCTGGCGGTCAACAAGTGCGACGTGGTCGATCCCGAAACGGTGCCCCTTCGCATCGCAAGATACAAGGACGTGAAGGGCATAACCGCGATAGTGCCCGTATCCGCCCGCACGGGCAAAAACGTGGACATTATCAGGGACGAGATAATAAAGGCGCTGCCCGAGGGCGAAAGATATTTTGACGAGGATATGTATACGGACAGGAGCATGCGCTTTATGGCGGCGGAGATAATACGCGAAAAAGCGCTGTATAATCTGTCCGACGAGGTGCCTTACGGCATAGGCGTGAATATCAACAAGTACACCGTCAAAGAAAACGGCGTGACGGAGATAGACGCGGACGTCATCTGCGAAAAAAAAGCGCATAAGCCGATAATAATCGGCAAGGGCGGAGCCATGCTGAAAAAGATAGGCTCGGACGCGCGCTTTGAATTGGAACGGCTCACGGGCGGAAAGGTGTTTTTAACGCTGTGGGTGCGCATAAAGCCCGATTGGCGCGACGACGGTTCCGTTATGCGTATGCTGGGATACGATCCGAAAAAACTCAAATAATCCCGCTCTTTTTTGCACATACTCGCATAAGGAGGGACTTATGCAAAAAAGCGCGCAAACGCTGTGGCGGCTGTTTACCGCCACGGGCGAGATAAAGTACTATCTGCTGTATAAGGAAATAATCAAGAACGTAAAATGAACGAACTTATCACCCTGGAAGGACTGTGTATAAAAAGCGTGGGTTACGGCGAAACGGACGCCATAATCAACATATACGCGGCGGGAAGGGGTAAGATAAGCGCAAAGGTGCGAGGGGCGCGCGGCGCGAAGGGCAAGCTGCGTTACGCCGCCTCTTTGCTCACGTTCGCCAAGTACGTGCTCTCCGTTAAGGGGGACAAGGCGTCCGTGACCGCGTGCGACGTTTACGACGCGTTTTTTTCGCTCGCTTCCGACCCCGTCAAGTTTTACGCGGCCTGCACGGCGGCGGAATTTTTGGACAAGACTCAGCCGGAAGGGGAGTATAACAACGCGCTGTTTTTGGCGGCGCTCAACTGTCTGCGCGACCTTGCGTATACTGAGAAAAAGAGCGAAGACATCCTTACGGAATTTCTGCTTTCCGCGCTTTCGGCGATAGGATACGCCCGTCCCGCGGGCAAGCTGCGCGACTTGGGCAATTTTCTCTACAAAAAAACGGACGTCGTGCTCTCTTCCCTCAAAGGATTTTTGCAATTGAAGGGAATGTGAAATAATTTTGAACGGCGCGTATAGTCAACGGCGCACGGGCAGCCCTTGTTCAAGTAAAATTTTCGCAAAACAAAGGTAAAATACGGGCGGAAAAATTGATAGTTGGTCTATTTTTCATCGTTTCGGGTATTTTTTTCAAAAACTCTTGCTTTTTGCGCGCGGAATATTATATAATGAATTTATCAAAAAATCCAATTTCTCCGGAGGAGTTATGTCTAAAAAATACGTTTATTTGTTCAAGGAAGCAGACGGTGACAGAAAGGATCTGTTCGGCGGCAAGGGCGCGAACCTTGCCAAGATGACCTCTTGGGGCATGCCGGTGCCTCCCGGATTCACCATCACAACGGAAGCCTGCACCCGTTACTATGACGACGGCGAAAGGCTGGACGACGAGATAGTCGACGAGATATTCAACACCCTGGCTTTGGTTGAGCAGGATGTGGGTAAAAAGTTCGGCGACGAAAAAAATCCCTTCCTCGTGTCCGTGCGTTCGGGCGCAAGGGCGTCTATGCCGGGTATGATGGATACCATTCTCAACCTGGGTCTGAACGACGTGTCCGTTAAAGGTCTGGCGGCAAAGACGAATAATCCCCGCTTTGCTTACGACTGCTACCGCAGGTTTATCCAGATGTTCTCGGACGTTGTTATGAACGTATCCAAGTCCGAATTTGAAAAGATAATAGACGAAGTCAAGGCGGCTAAGGGCGTGAAGATGGATACCGACCTCACCGCAGAAGACTTGCAGGAACTCATCAAACGTTTCAAAGCCGTGTATAAAAAGGCGATGGGCAGTGAATTTCCTCAGGATCCCAAGGTTCAGCTCATTGAAGCGGTCAAGGCGGTGTTCCGCAGCTGGAACAACGACCGCGCCATCATCTACCGCAGGGAAAACGATATCCCCGGCAGCTGGGGCACCGCGGTCAACGTGCAGTCAATGGTGTTCGGCAATATGGGCGAAACCTCCGGCACGGGCGTTGCCTTCACCCGTAATCCCGCCACCGGCGAAAACCACATTTACGGCGAGTATCTGATGAACGCGCAGGGTGAGGACGTTGTCGCGGGTATCCGCACCCCTATGCCCATAGATCATTTGGCGCAGACGAATATAGCCGTTTACAATCAGTTCGTGTCCATAGCCAAGACCTTGGAAGAAAAGAACAAGGATATGCAGGATATGGAGTTCACCATTGAAGAAGGCAGACTGTTTATGCTGCAGACGCGCAACGGCAAGCGCACCGCAAGCGCCGCCGTCCGCATCGCCTGCGATTTGGTGGACGAGGGTATGATAAACGAAAAAGAGGCTCTGCTCAAAATAGAGCCTAAGCAGTTGGACGCTTTGCTGCATCCGCAGTTTGACGCCAAAGCTTTGAAGGAAGCCAAGCCCATTGCAAAGGGTCTGCCCGCTTCCCCTGGCGCCGCTTGCGGTAAGATAGCTTTCTCCGCGGAAGAAGCCGTGGAGCGCAAGGACGCGGGCGAGAAAGTCGTGCTCGTCAGGTTGGAAACTTCCCCCGAAGATATAGAGGGTATGTATGCGGCTGAAGGCGTGCTCACCGCGCGCGGCGGTATGACCTCTCACGCGGCTGTCGTGGCAAGAGGTATGGGCGAGTGCTGCGTTGCCGGCTGCGGAGATCTGAACATTGACGAAGAAAAGAAAGTGGTATACATATCCGGCGTGAAATACACCGCCGAAGATTATATCTGTCTGGACGGCTCTACCGGTAATATTTACGCGGGACAGCTGCCCACCGTGGAACCCGAAGTCACGGGCAACTTCGCACGCATAATGGAGTGGGCGGACAAGTATCGCGCTCTGCAAGTCAGGACGAATGCGGATACCCCTCACGACGCAAAGCAGGCTTACGATTTCGGCGCGGAGGGCATAGGTCTTTGCCGTACGGAGCATATGTTCTTTGCGGAAGACAGAATAATGGCTGTGCGCGAGATGATAGTCAGCAAGACCACGGAAGAGCGCGAAAGGGCGCTTGCCAAGCTGCTCCCTATGCAGAGGGGCGACTTTATCGGTCTTTACAAGGCGATGAAGGGCAAGCCCGTCACCATTCGCTTCCTCGACCCGCCTCTGCACGAATTCGTGCCCACCAAGCCCGAGGAGATAAAGGCGCTTGCCAAGGAGATGGGCATCAAGTACGACGACTTGGTGGCTACCATAACCTCCCTGCATGAAGCCAACCCTATGATGGGTCACCGCGGCTGCCGCCTGTCCGTCACCTTCCCCGAGATAGCCCGTATGCAGACCCGCGCGGTTATAGAAGCCGCAATCAGCGTGAACAAGGAAGGCTACAACGTGGTTCCCGAAATTATGATTCCTCTCGTAGGCGAGGTGAAGGAACTCAAATACGTAAAGAACATAGTCGTGGAAACGGCAGAGAAGGTCATGGAAGAGCAGAATATGAAGATCGTCTACCACATCGGCACGATGATCGAAATTCCCCGCGCGGCGCTCACCGCGGACGAAATCGCCAAGGAAGCGGAATTCTTCTCCTTCGGCACCAACGACCTCACCCAGATGACGTTCGGATTCAGCCGTGACGACGCGGGCAAGTTCCTCGGCGACTACTACAAGAAGAAGATTTTCGAATCCGATCCCTTCGCCCGTCTGGACCAGGTCGGCGTAGGCAAACTTATGAAGATAGCCATCGAAGGCGGCAAGGCGACCCGTCCCAACATCAAACTGGGCATATGCGGCGAACACGGCGGCGATCCTTCCACCATAGAGTTCTGCCATAACGTGGGCTTGACGTACGTCTCCTGCTCGCCTTACCGCGTGCCCATCGCACGCCTTGCGGCAGCCCAGGCAAACATCAACAACCCCCGCATAGAAACGGTAGATCCCAAAACCGCATACATCGAGGAAAAATAACAAATAAGCGATCAAATAAAAAAGCGGGCTTCGGTCCGCTTTTTTCATACCGAAAAACAGATGACGATATAATTTTAAATAGGCTTGTATTGACAATTAAATACACATATGTTAAAGTATTATTATTAAACAGTACGCTTTAAGGGGGCAGTATGAAATCTACATTTATATCTTATTCCACTCAAAATAAAGAAATAGCGGATAAGTTGGTCGAGGCGTTGGAGAAGAGGGGGTTAAGGTGCTACATTGCTCCACGCGACATCAGACCGGGCAAGATATATGCTTGCGAAATAGTGGAAGCCATAAAGAACCAGGATTTGGTTACAGTTATATTTTCCAAAGAATCAAATGCCTCACGATATGTTTTGTGTGAGATCAATTCCGCCGTTTTGCATAATAAGACAATTATTCCCTACAAAATAGATTCAACGGAACCGAGCGATTCAATGGAATTTTATCTTGGAATTTCCCATTGGATATCTGTTGATGGCAATATAGAAGAGAGCATAAATTTGCTTGTGAATGCGATAAACGGGGTAAGCGCTTCAAAAGGTGGTGAGGAAGAGAGAGAAACATCGGGAGAGATCTTATATAAAGGTCCCGTCATGCTTGATTACGAGGAGTTGCAGAAAATAAATTTTGATGTAAAGCGTATTGTTATGGCAACGATAGAGTTAGACTATCTTACGCTAGAGGATGGGGATTATGTTATAAATGAAGAAATAGAAGGAAGTGTAGATACATGGATAGATCATGTGCGATATTATCCCGACTTATATTCATTGCTCATTAAAGACGACAAATTGATAGGATATTGGCAATTTATTTTGATGAACGAGAAAAATTACAGTGATATTTTGGATGCAAAAACAATGGTTAATCCTTCGATGTTGGATTTTTACGAATTTGGCGGAGATTTTTATTGCTATATTTGCATAATGCCTATTTTAAGAGAGTATGAAAATGCCAGTATTATGATGTTGCTTTGGGATAAGCTATTCGAAAGAATAGAAGAAATGATGGGAAAAGGGATAGTTATAAAGAAAATTGGCATATCCGTGTATTCACAGCTTTTGGAAAAAATAGTGCAAAAACTTGGTTTCACTTTTGTAAAAACTAACGACGCAAACGGTAAGATATACGATTTGGATATGACGCAATTAAAGAATAATACATTTATAAAAAGTAGATATATCTCATTATATAATAAGCTGACAGAGAGTGAATAATGGAACAAATGCTGTTAAAAAGAGTAACGGAGGAAAATTTTTCAGTAGCACTGAAAATACAAAATACCATTTTTCCCGATTATAACGCAAGAGAAAACTATCTTCAATCAATAAGCGGGGAGAGCGACAATATCTATTGGATCATATATGCAGGCGACATTGCCGTCGGAATATCAGGAATATATAATTATCCCGTAGACGATGAGAGTGCATGGCTTGGCTGGTTTGGCATTTTGAGCGAATATCGTAAATGTGGCTACGGCAGTAAAGCTCTTGAATTATTTGAGAAAGAGGCACTGAGGCAGGGGTATAAGTTTGCGCGCCTTTATACGGAAAGATATAATAATGATGTTGCACGCCGTTTTTATGAAAAGAACGGATATATATGCGAGAAATATGACAATAAGGAAGATCCAGCGTGTTATGAGTATCCAATAGATATATATTCTAAAGCATTACGTGGCAAATATAAGGCATGGAATAATAAATATATAGGATTTACAAAACAAGTGGAATTACAGTCGAGATAGTACGATTCGGCTCCGATATTTTTTACAATATTTTGACAAAAAAATTTTCAAAAACCCCTTGACATATGCCGTGCAAGGTGTATAATAAAGTCAAAAGTCAAACAAGGTCAAACCTGAACGGCGGCGCGATAGGCGTCGAAGAAAGGGGAAGACCGAGGGCGAAAAGGAGTGAAAGAGGCGGAAAAATGAATATTTCGAGCGAAATAGAGCAGTTTATATTATCGGTGCTGGGAAGCGGCGATGAGATAACGCTTTCGCGCAATGAGCTTGCGCAATATTTTTCCGTGGCTCCCAGTCAGATAAATTACGTGCTGTCCACGCGGTTTACGCTGTCAAGGGGATTTATAGTCAAGTCCAAGCGCGGCGGCGGGGGCGGAATAACGTTGGTCAGGATAGCGGGCGGCGAGGATCTTGTATCGGGGCAGCTGAAAGAGCTGAGCGAAACGGACATACTGCCCGAAAACAGGGCGCGTGATATGGTTGAGAGGCTGGCGGAAGCCAAAGCCATAACAGAGCGCGAGCGGGCGGTCATACTTGCGGGCGTTTCCGACAAGGCGCTGGAAGGCGCGGAGGAAAGCGGCAGGCTGCGCCGCAATATATATATAGAGATACTCATTGCGCTTATGCGCAAATAAGGAGGGTGATATGGACGAATTATGCCAAATATGCGGTATGCGTAAGGCTACGATAGTGGTCAAGACGAACGTAAACGGCGTGAAGAGCGAGCAGCATTTATGCGCGCATTGCGCCGCAAAGCTGAGCGCGGGAGAAAATTTCGTGCAGGACTTTTTCAATGAAGCGGCGATGCTGATGTCGGGCTTGGGCGGAGGATACAGAACTACGGCGAGAGTGTGCGGCAAGTGCGGGACTACGGAGCGGGAAGTCAGGAAGAATCTGCGCTTCGGGTGCAGCGAATGTTACCACACTTTTGCGGACATAGTGGAGCAGACGTACAAGCAGATGCACGGCAAGCCGTATACGGGTCGCGCTCCGCAGGACACCACGGTGGAGGGCGCGGAAGCGGCTAAGGAAAAGATAAAGCCTGTGGATGAGGCGGAAGCCTTATCAAGACAGATTGACGAGGCGGTGAAAGTGAGAGATTTCGCGCGTGCGGCGGAGCTTCAAGCCAAGCTGGACGCGTTGAAGAAGTGAGGCGGATATGGAAGATAAATGTACGGACGTGATATATTCAAGCAGGGTGCGCTTCGCGCGCAACGTGACAAGTTTGCCCTTCCCGGATAAACTCACGGGTGAAGAGGAGATATATTCCGTGCTTATGCGCGGGGTGGAGAAGGCTCTTGCGGGCGTGGATACTTTCCGAATGTACCGAATGAACGGGCTGGATCCGCTGGACGCGCAGGCGCTTGTTGAAAAGCATCTCATCTCTCCCGCGCTGACGCAGTCGCGGTACGGCGCGGTGATGATAAGCCGATTGCAGGATATATCCGTTATGATAAACGAAGAAGACCACATCAGGGCTCAGTGCATATTGCGCGGCTTTGATTTGAACTCCGCTTTCAAAAAGTTGGTGCAGGTGGATAAATCGATGGCAAAACAGCTGGACTTCGCCTTTGACAACAAGTACGGATATTTGACCGCATGTCCCACCAATATGGGCGCGGGTATGCGCGCTTCATTTATGGTGTTCGTGCCGGCGCTCACGCTTACGGGCGCGCTCAATTCCGTATTGAACACGCTGCCGCAGTTCGGAGTCACCGCGCGCGGCGTATACGGCGAAGGTTCGCAGGAGAAGGGCTTTATGTATCAGATATCCAACCAAGCGATGATAGGCGCGAGCGAGGAGGAGATACTTTCGCGCGTGACCAAGGTGGCGGAGAGCTTTATCCGCGCCGAACGCGCCGCGAGAGAGGATCTGGCGCGCAGGAGCGGAGTGGATCTGAAAGATAAAATAATGCGTGCGTGGGGCATCTTGTGCAACGCATGCAAGATGGAAAGCAGTGAGTTTACCGAACTTATCGCCTATGTAAAGCTGGGCATGGCGCTGGGCTTTATCAAAGCGGACGCGGAGAAGGTGGACGAACTGATAACGCTCACTCAGCCCGCTATGCTGTGCAAGGCTGCGGGCAAAAAACTGAGTGCGGAAGAAAGAGATATAACGCGGGCAAGGATAGTCAAAAATACGCTTGCGCGCTAAGGAGGAATAAAATATGGAATATAAATTTACGGAAGAATGCGATAAAGTAATGAAGGCCGCAAGCAGCCTTGCCGCGCACACGGACGATATGATATTGGGCACGGAGTTTTTGGTTGCGGCTATGCTGGGCGTCGACTGCGAGGCAAGAGAGTTTTTGGAGTCGGAAGGTTTGGGAGAAAAAGACGTAAACCGTCTGGTACGCTTGAACGCGCAGCCCACCGTGGGCAGAGTGCGCCTGTCCGAACGCATAATAAGGATACTCAATTGGTGCAACGCGATGATGGAGAGGTATGAAGACAACAGCATATCTTCGCCGCTGCTGCTTTTGGGCATACTGAAAGTGCGCGACAGCTTTGCCGTGCAGAGGCTTTCTTCATTGGGCGCGGACATAAACGACCTGTCAAGAAAGATAGGCGCATATTTGGACGCCAAACTGAACGGCAGGGACGCGGACGACATTGAGGACGAGTCGGACGAGATGAAGAGGCAGCGCAGCAGAATGCAAAAGCTGGAGCAGTTGCAGCGCTTTATAGAAGCGGAATTTCAGGGAATAACGCCCGAAAATTTCGGCAAAGAGGACGAGGAAAAGCCCGCCCGCGAGACGGCAAAGAGGAATAAAGGAAGTCTGCCCGGGGAGTTGAGTAAGCTGGGTACGGACGTCACGCAAAAGGCGCGCGAAGGCAAGCTGGATCCCGTCATAGGCAGAAGTTCGGAGATACAGAGGATAGTGGAGATACTCTCCCGCCGCACCAAGAACAACCCCGTGCTCATAGGCGAGCCGGGCGTGGGCAAGAGCGCCATTGTGGAAGGTCTTGCGCAGGCGATAGTGGACGGCGAAGTGCCCGAGACTCTGCGCGGCAAGACGATATTCTCACTTGACGTCACGTCCATAATGGCGGGCACAAAGTATCGCGGCGACTTTGAAGAGAGAATGAAAAAGCTGATAGACCGCTTAAAGGCGGACCCGAGCATAATCCTGTTCATAGACGAACTGCATATGATAGTTGGCGCGGGCAGCTCTCAGGACAGCTCTATGGACATGGCTAACATCTTAAAGCCTATGCTTGCAAGGGGAGAAATTCAGACGATAGGCGCGACCACGATAGACGAGTACACCAAGTATATAGAAAAAGACCCCGCCCTGGAACGCAGATTGCAGCCCATAATGGTGGAGCCTCCCACGGTTGAGGAGACGGAAGTCATTTTGAAAGGTCTGCGCGGCAAGTACGAAAAGTACCACGGCGTGAAGATAACGGACGAAGCCATCAAAGCCGCCGCCGTGCTCTCCGACAGATATATTGCGGACCGCTTCCTGCCCGATAAAGCCATAGACCTTATGGACGAGGCTATGTCCAGAAAGAAGGTGTCCAACTTCACTCTTCCCCAATACATCAAGGAAAAAGAGGAGGAAGTGGACAAGATAAACATAGACCTTGAACACTTTATGGAAAGGCGCGACTTTAAGAAGTGCGCGGAGCTGGACGCCAAGATAAAACAGCTTAAGGCGGAGATTGCCGAGGACAAGAAGAATTGGGGCAATGACAGGCAGAAGCAGGAACTTTACGTGGACGAGAAGGATATAGCGGAAGTGGTGTCCGAAAGCACGTCCATACCCGTGACGCAGCTCACGGAGAAGGAGTCGCAAAGACTGCTCAGGCTGGAAGACGAACTGCGCAAGCGCGTGGTGGGTCAGGACGAGGCGGTGTCCGCCGTGGCAAGAGCGGTGCGCCGCGCCCGCGCGGGCATTCAGGACAAGCGTCGCCCGATAGGTTCGTTTATCTTCCTTGGACCCACGGGCGTGGGTAAAACGGAGCTTTCCAAGGCGCTGGCGGAAGCTATGTTCGGCGACGAAAACCTTATGATCCGTGTGGATATGTCCGAATATATGGACAAGATGAACGTGTCCAAACTGATAGGTTCCGCGCCCGGATACGTGGGATACGACGAGGGCGGTCAGCTCACGGAGAAAGTGCGCAGGCACCCTTACTCCGTCATTCTGTTCGACGAGATAGAAAAGGCGCACCCCGACGTGTTCAATATTCTGCTGCAAGTGCTGGACGATGGTCACCTCAAAGACTCTCACGGCAGAGAGGTCAACTTTAAGAACACCATCATAATTATGACCTCCAACGTCGGCGCGGACGCCATCAAAAAGGCGCACCTGGGCTTCGGCTCTTCCGAGCATGACTACGACAATATGAAGGACAGGCAGATGGAAGCGCTCAAAAACACCTTCCGTCCCGAGTTCATCAACCGTGTGGACGACATCATAATCTTCCGCAGTCTGGAAAAAGAGGATATGCGCCACATCTGCGAAAAGATGCTGAACGATGTGAAAAAGCGTCTTTCCGAGCGCGATATGACGTTCACTTACGATGAGGCGGCATGCGATCTGCTCATAGAAAAGGGGTATGACAAGGAGTACGGCGCCCGTCCTTTGAGAAGGGCGGTCCAGCGCAACATAGAGGACGTGTTCTCGGAAAAAATGCTGCGCGGCGAATTTGCCGAGGGCGACAACATCAAACTCACGGCAAAGGACGGAGCCTTTATAATGGAAAAGGCGTAAACTCAAGCCCGCAACGCTCCCCGCGGAAATTTTCCGCGGGGATATTTTTTTCGGGTAAAAGATTGCAAGTGAAAACCTAGGCGTGGGAGCAGCCGAATAATCCCGAGTTTAACATGGTCGAATTCGACCGGTTTAAAAATGAAGCCGGTTACAAATACCAAACTAAATGTTCGGGTATTTCGGTGTAAGAATTTGACACCGGCAATTTTCGCGGCATACACGCAAACAAAATACCGCGACTCGAAGAATTGATATTTTTATTGCACGGCGTTTTGCTTAAAACTTACACTATTTTGTTTACTTTTTATATGCCAAATGCTATAATAGACGCGGCGGAAGATACGCCGAAATTCGTAAATAATCATTTTAAGGAGAATATACTATGGCAAATCTGACTACTAACAAGCAAGTATTGGATTTCGTTCAGAGCAGAGTCGACCTGTGCAAGCCCGATAAAGTGGTTTGGATAGACGGCAGCGACGAGCTTTACGCTCAACTGACCGAACAAGCTCTTGCTACCGGCGAGATGATCAAGCTCAACCAGGAAGTGCTCCCCGGCTGCTTGCTTCACCGCACCGCAGTCAACGACGTGGCTCGCGTGGAAGGCCGCACCTTTATCTGCGCCCGCACCAAGAAGGAAGCCGGTCCCACCAACAACTGGATGGATCCCAAGGAAGCATATCCTATGCTCAACGCCATTCTGGACGGCGCTTACAAGGGCAGAACGATGTACGTCATTCCTTACTCTATGGGTCCCGTTGGCGGTCCTATCTCCAAGATAGGTATTGAAACCACCGACTCCATCTACGTCGTGCTCAATATGAAGATAATGACCCGCGTGGGCAAGAACGTTTTGGACGCTCTCGGCGATTCCAACGACTTCGTGCGCGGCACTCACGCCAAGTGCGAAATAAACGAGGAAAAGAGATATATCTGCCAATTCCCCGAAGACAACGCGATTATCTCCGTTAACTCCGGTTACGGCGGCAACGTGCTTTTGGGCAAGAAGTGCTTTGCTCTGCGTATAGCTTCTTACCAGGGCCGCAACGAAGGCTGGCAGGCTGAGCATATGCTCATTCTGGGCATTGAGCGCCCCGGCAAGGAGACCGTTTATATGGCGGCTGCTTTCCCGTCCGCTTGCGGCAAGACCAACCTTGCAATGCTCGTTCCTCCGGAAGTTTATCAGAAGAAGGGCTATAAAGTATGGACCGTCGGCGATGACATCGCTTGGATAAAGAAGGGCGAGGACGGCAGACTTTACGCCATCAACCCCGAAAACGGCTTCTTCGGCGTGGCTCCCGGCACCAACGAAAAGTCCAACCCCAACGCTCTTGCTTCCACCAAGAAGAACACCATCTTCACCAACGTGGCTTACAATAAGGATACCGGCACGGTTTGGTGGGAAGGTCTTGACAAGAATCCCCCCAAGAACGCCATCGATTGGAAGGGCAACCCTTGGGACGGCACCACCTCCACGGAGAAGGGCGCTCATCCCAACAGTCGTTTCACCGCTCCCGCGGAAAACTGCCCTTGCATTTCCGAAAAGTTCTTCACCGGCGAGCCTGTGCCGATCAGCGCATTCATCTTCGGCGGACGCCGCGCTAAGACCGCTCCGCTCGTATACGAGGCAAAGAATTGGGACAACGGCGTGTTCGTAGGCTCCATAATGGCTTCCGAAACCACCGCGGCGGCTTCCGGCGCAGTGGGCGTGGTAAGGCGCGATCCTATGGCTATGCTGCCTTTCTGCGGCTACAATATGGGCGACTATTTCCAACACTGGCTGGACATCGGCAAGACCGTAGAGCCTTCCAAGCAGCCCAAGTTCTTCAACGTCAACTGGTTCAGAACGGATGAAAACGGACACTTCATATGGCCCGGCTTCGGCGACAACCTGCGCGTGCTCGATTGGATGCTCAAGAGGATAGACGGCGAAGTTGAAGCTGTCGAAACTCCTATCGGCTATGTACCCAAGGCTGAGGACATCAACATCGAAGGCTTGAAGGACGTGACCGTGGACACCATCAAGGATCTGCTCTCCATAGACAAGCAGGCTTGGCTTGAAGACTGCGAAGGCATCAAGGCGTTCTACGCCAAGTTCGATGAGGACGGCACTCTGCCCAAAGAACTTGCGGATATGGAAAAGGCTTTGGAAGCCAACCTCAAGAAGTAACAGCAATCAACAGATAACACTCAAAAGTCCCCCGCTTATGCGGGGGATTTTTCACACCTCCCCGCACGGATAATTATGTGAGTTGCACATAATCTCACATAATCCGCACGTAATCTCACATAACATTACATAACTTCATATAACATCACATAATATCACATAACTTCACATAATTTCACATAATCCCACATAATCTGCACGTAATCTCACATAACTTCACATAATATCACATAATATTACATAACTTCACATAATCTCACATAACTTCACATAATCTCACATAATTTGCACGTAATTTCACATAACGATATTGACAGTTCGTCCGGGCTTAGATATAATATAAATGAAAAACGCAGGAGGTCTTCTTTATGCCTAATATCAATGTTACAATTCGTATGGATAAACAACTCAAAGCGCAAGCTGACGAACTTTTTGCAGATCTTGGAATGTCTTTAAGTGCCGCTGTGTCAATATTTGTAAAGCGAGCTGTTCGTGAGCAACGCATTCCCTTTGAAATCGGACGCGCAAACACGCCGACTCAAACCGAAGACGGCGCCGAAGGAGGGCTGTTCAAACAGATTTCCGAATAAAATAGGGCTTTCCAAGAATTATCCAAGTAGCTGCCTTTATTAAAATAACGGCATAGTTTTTTGCGCATCGTTAACATTATGTAGGTTGCACATAATCTCACATAATTTGCACGTAATCTCACATAACTTCACATAATATTACATAACTTCACATAATCTCATATAACTTACAAGAGTTCGTCCGCGCCGCCCCGCGCGGATAATTATGTGAATTGCACGTAATTTCACATAATCTGCACGTAATCTCACATAACTTCACATAATATCACATAATATTACATAACTTCACATAATCTCACATAACATTACATAACTTCATGTAACTTGCCATAACCGGCAAGAGTTCGTCCGCGCCGCCCTGCACGGCTAATTATGTGAATTGCACGTAATTTCACACAATCTCACATAATCTGCACGTAATCTCACATAACTTCACATAAGCTCACATAATATTGCATAACTTCACATAATCTCATATAACTTACAAGAGTTCGCCCGCGTTGACCTGCACGGACAATTATGTGAGTTGCACGTAATTTCACATAATCTCACATAATCTGCACGTAATTTTATTTAATATTGCATAACTTAAATGACAAAATTTTAAAATTCGCGGTCGCGGGGAGGTAAATAGGTTTGCAAATAGATGAGAAACGGCGTAAGGACATATATAATTGTTGGTTATAAAAATTGCGAATTTTACCCTTGACAACATCGAAAATATCCGTTATAATAGAATCGGATTCAAGATTAACGGAAAAATGAGGCTACTATGTATATTAAAAGACATATAGAAAAGGCTGTTGAAAAGGCGTTCTCTTCCTTTCCCGCCGTGTTGATAACGGGACCGAGGCAGGTAGGGAAGAGCACTCTTTTGCTCAATAAGTTTGCCGATACTAAAAACATCTCATTGGACGATCCGCTTCAATTTACCGCACTTAAACAGGATGCGACGGGCTTTTTCAGATATTACGGCACACCGCTTATTTTGGATGAGGTACAACGCGCTCCGGAATGCTTTTCCGTGCTGAAATATATGATAGATAGTAATAGGCATGCCGGTATGTATATGCTTACCGGGTCGCAGAAGTTTGCGCTTATGAAAGGCGTAAGCGAAAGTCTTGCCGGACGTATTGCGGTTATAGATATGCTGGGGCTTTCCGACAGGGAGATATTTTGTGATGATTTTGATTTGCCGTTTTTGCCGGACAAAGAGTACTTGGACAACAGGCAGATAAAAATTATCCCTACGCTCACGCAGCTTTGGGAGCGTATACATCGCGGAAGTATGCCCGAAATGTACGCAGGGAATGCAGATTGGGAGCAGTTCTATTCGTCTTATATGCTCACATATATAGAGCGAGATGTGAGACAATTGAGCGCTGTGGGGGATACTTTGGCGTTTACGCAATTTATGACGGTATTGGCAAGCAGGACCGGCGAACTTTTGAATATGGCGTCAATTGCCCGCGATGTCGGTGTGGACGCAGTCACGATAAAGCGATGGCTGTCCGTATTGCAGGCTTCGGGGATAATTTATATATTACAGCCTTTTTCTCTTAATATAAGCAAAAGGGTGGTCAAAGCCCCCAAAGTTTATTTTACGGATACGGGTCTTGTGTGTTATCTTTGCCGCTGGCTGACTCCGGAAACGCTCGCAAGCGGGGCAATGGCGGGAAATATATATGAAACCTTTGTGGTAAGCGAAGTGCTCAAATCTTATTACAATGCAGGAAAGAGAGCGGATGTGTTTTTCTTCCGTAATACGGACGGGCAGGAGGTGGATCTGCTGTTTTATCGTGACGGAAAACTGTATCCGATAGAGATAAAAAAGACTTCTTCCCCTAATATAAAGGATGTCAAGCATTTTAAGGCACTGTCTACGTATTTTCCTTCTTTGCAAATTGCAGAGGGCGGTATAGTGTGCAATGCGGAGCGAATGGTTCCGCTGAGTGAGAATGTGCGTGTGATACCCGTTTGGTATATCTGATAATTTTTATTCGATAAAAAAGGCGCCTTGCGGCGCCATTTTTGCTTAGAGCAGGTTATTATATGCGCCTTGCCTTGATTACGCCTTTAACTTTGCTTATCGCATCCAGGCAGTCGGCGTCGCCGTCTGCCACAAGATAGGCGTATTCTCCGCGCGTTGCGGTCTTTACGTCGCCGCTCACGGCTTTGAGAGCCGCGGGGAGCGCTTCCGCCTTTACAAGAGCCGTGACTCTTATCTTACCTGCGGGCTTTGCGCCGGGATCGAGGCAGGGGAAGTTCACGGAATTTATAACTATGCCTTGTTCAATGTAATCTTTCAGCTCCTTGGCAGCCATTACCGCGCAATTGTCCTCCGCTTCGGGAGTGGAGGCGCCCAGGTGCGGTATGGTTATTATGCCGTCCACGCCCAAAAGTTTGTTATTGGGCAGGTCGGTGACCACTCTGTCTATCTTGCCGGACTTGACGGCTTCTATCACGTCGTCGTCCACGAACAAGTCGCCGCGCGCGCAATTGATTATCGCAACGCCGTCCTTCATCTTGGCGATGGAGTCCTTGTTTATGCAGCCCTTGGTTTGAGGAGTGGAGGGCACGTGCAGGGTGATGTAATCGGAAACGGCGTAGAGCGCGTCCAAATCGGAAACCGTTTTAACGCGGCTGTCCAATTTTTCCGCAAGCGCGGGGGAAAGATAGGGGTCGTATCCGACCACGTTCATACCCAGGGCAAGAGCCGCGCCCGCGACAAGTCTGCCTATGGCGCCCAAGCCGACTATACCCAGTGTTTTACCCATTATCTCACGCCCTACGAATGCTTTTTTGCCTTTCTCCACCGCTTTGGCGGCGTCCTCATCCGTGAGCGTCTGCACCCAATTTATGCCGCGCACTATCTTGCGCGAAGCCAAAATAAGCGCGCCGATGACCAGCTCTTTAACGGCGTTGGCGTTGGCGCCGGGCGTATTGAATACGCATACGCCCTTGTCCAGCATTTTATCCAAAGGGATGTTGTTCACGCCCGCGCCCGCACGCGCCACGGCTATCACGCTTTCGGGAAGCTCGTATTCGTGCATATTCGCGCTGCGCACCAAAATGGCTGCGGGGGAAGCGGCGCTGTCCGATATCGAATAGCTGTCAGAGGTGAGTATATCTCCCACAAGCGGGGATATGGCGTTTAATTTGAGAATTTCCATTTTACACCTCAGCCGTTCTTTCTTTCAAATTCCTTCATAAATTCTATGAGGGAGGTTATGCCTTCCACGGGCATAGCGTTGTATATGGAAGCGCGCATGCCGCCCACAAGCCTGTGACCCTTGATGGACACAAAGCCGTTTTCGCCTGCCTGCTTGACAAAAGCCGCGTCCAAATCCGCGTTGGGGGTGTTGAAAGGCACGTTCATATAGGAGCGATCTTCCTTGTTCACCCTGTTTACGTAGAAGGAAGAAGAATCTATATAGTCGTAAAGAAGTCCCGCTTTGTATACGTTTATCTTCTGCATTTCCTTCACGCCGCCCAGCTTTTTGAGATAGCGCAGGTTGAGCATCGCCATATAGATGGCAAAGCAGGGGGGAGTGTTGTAAAGGCTGTTGTTTTCCGCCATAACCTTCCAGCTCAGCATGGTGGGGCAGAAGGACATAGGCTCTTTGATGAGATCTTTGCGCACGATGACTATGGTAAGTCCCGCGGGCGCCAAATTCTTCTGAGCGCCGGCATACAGTACGCCGTACTTGCTCACGTCCATCTCTTCGGACAAGATGTTGGAGGAAATGTCCGCCACAAGCGGCATTTTGCATTCGGGAAGTTTGCTGAACCTGGTGCCAAAGATAGTGTTGTTTTGGCAGATGTAGAGGTAGTCCGCGTCGTCACGAATATCCAAGGTTTTGGGGATATAGGTGAATTTATCCGCTTCGGAAGAGCCTGCTATATGAATATCGCCGTATTTTAAAGCTTCTTTATACGCCTTTTTCGCAAAGTTGCCCGTAACCACGTAGTCCGCCTTGCCCGTAGAGAGCAGGTTCATAGGTATGGCTGCAAACTGAGTGGAAGCGCCGCCTTGAACAAGCAGAACTTCATAGTTGTCGGGTACACCCATAAGTTCGCGTATGAGCGCTATGCACTCGTTGTGTATCGCGTCGAATTGTTTGCTGCGGTGGCTCATTTCGGTCACGGACATGCCGCAGCCGTTATAGTCCACGAACTCGGCTTGCGCCTGCTGCAAAACCTCCAAGGGAAGCATGGAGGGACCTGCCGAAAAATTGTAAACTCTCATTGTATATTTTACTCCTTACCGTCCGCCGCGGAACCCCGCACGCGAACATAGTATATTTTACCGATTTTGTATTTTACAATCCGTATGCTTACCCCGACTTTGCTTTGCGCACAAAGTTGTGACCAAAACGTGTTTGCGTCATAGCCGTTTTTGCTGCGAAAGCATATATTTTACGCTTATATGTCTGCCGCAGAGGGCTGTTTGCCGCGGCTCCGCTTTGCGCGCGTAAGCATACGCGAATATAAAACGTACACATATTATAATACTTTGCGCGTACTATTGCAACAGATAACGCCGCCGTAAGCAAAAAATTCAAAAAACCGCATTAAATTCGGTCGAACAATAATACGGTTTTTCTTATACTCCCAAAGGTGTGCCCGTACTAATATTTTAGTAAAACGGCGCTTCCGTACTAATATTTTAGTAAAACGGTGCGCCCGTACTAATATTTTAGTAAAACTGCAACATATTTTTTTGGACAGAATATATTTGGCTCTATGGCGTGTGCTTGGTATAGACGAGCTCGGCAGCGTCTGCAGGCAGCATCTGCTTGTAGGGACGAGTGAGGCGAATGCGCTTGACGCGTTGGCGAAGTTCATAGGGCGCAGCGTGCCGTTTGTATTGAAAAGCATAACGGCAAGCTCTTCCTCGCCGCCCGAAACGGCAAGGCAATCGGGCTTGCGTCGTGCATGATATTTTTCGGCGAAGGAGACGACTCTTTTTTGATCGATCCGCCAAAGAGCGGCTTTGTCGCCGACCTCGTTGTCGCCAAGGACATGCGCGGCAAGGGCGTGGGCAAGGCTTTGCTTTCCGCCGCGGAAAAGTACTTCGCCACAAACGACTGCGTGCGCTTCGAATTGACTGTCTTTGCTCCCAACAAATCGGCTTACAGCTTTTACGTCAAGCAAGGCTTTGAACCGCGCTTGCACCATATGATACGCAAGATCGAGCGATAACGATTTCGGATGGTTACCAATTGCGATTTTTAACTTCCCACCAACGCAGCGATTTGCAATGTTCTGCGTGTTGCAATATGTAGGCGGGCGCGTTCAGTGCCCTCAACGATTTTATCTGTTCGTCAAGACATTTCATTTCCGCCTGCGCGCCAGAAGCCGATGAATGTGCGGCTTGGAAAGAGGCCCCACTCTTGCGTGTGTCGTCGAACAATTTGCTGTGATATGCGTCATGCAAGATGCAGCTCGCATACCAGGTCGGATGAGCCGTGGATGTCGGATTGCCGACGTAAAAAGTCGGGTCTGCGCCTACGCATATGCCGCTGTGGTCAGCCTGCTCAATCGCGTTTACGTGCTCGAGCACTGTTTGGAATCCGATCGGATAGTATGACCGCAACAAATCAAGCGCATAAGACGTCCGAGAAATAAATGCCCGGTCACCTTTCAACAACAGATTCGTCCCATGATATTTTTCAATTGCAATATTATCGCCGTTCATTATGAACATTATAAACAATCCGACACGCAAAGTCAAGCTTACTTATGATTTAGACTAGCGATGGGGGAGAGTTTTCATACAGGTGTAACGGGTGTATTGTAAACCATACAACGAAAGCACCGACGAAGGAATGTGTAGGTTTACAACACTGTCACATATTTTTATGGACACTTTCTATCAAGTATTGCTACCCGTAGCCAACCTCAGTAGAACACATTTTACTCTAAAACATAAAATATGTGTATATGTCGGGTTGTAAAATGCTTTGCTTTCAGCGTAACTGGTTTCGGGCAGATTTGTGCGAGATGGCGCGCAGTTGTAGTAAACTACAACAAGTCGACAAATTGCGGGAGCGCGTGGCGCTCCACCCATGATAATCTGCGAAGTAACCGGGCAATAATGCCGAATTGCTTTCTTCGT
>CALWHM010000022.1 GCA_944380395.1 uncultured Clostridia bacterium
TGGTGTGGAGAGTGCGCAGCTGTGTATGAAAGACATAGCTTTTTGTTTTAAAATTTTAAATATTTAAAATTCGTGAGTGTGGAGAATGCGCGGCTGTGGTGTGGAGAGTGCGCAGCTGTGTATGAAAGACATAGCTTTTTGTTTTAAAATTTTAAATATTTAAAATTCGTGGGTGGTGGAGAGTGCGCGGCTGTGGTGTGGAGAGTGCGCAGCTGTGTATGAAAGACATAGCTTTTGGTTCTAAAATTTTAAATATTTAAAATTCGTGGGTGGTGGAGAGTGCGTGACTATGGTGTGGAGAGTGCGCAGCTGTGTATGAAAGACATAGCTTTTTGTTTTAAAATTTTAAATATTTAAAATTCGTGAGTGCGTGGAGGGGCGCGAGTGGTGTAGAAAGCGTGGCTTCGGTGTTAAAATTTTAAATATTTAAAATTCGCGGGTGTGTGGAGAGCGCAGGTTTCGTGTCTAAAATTTTAAATATTTAAAATTCGTGAGTGTGTGGAGGGGCGCGCGGCTGTAGTATGGAAAACATAATTTTTTGTTTTAAAATTTTAAATATTTAAAATTCACGGGTTGTGGAGAGTGCGCGGCTGTGGTGTGGAGAGTGCGCAGCTGTGTATGAAAGACATAACTTTTGGTTCTAAAATTTTAAATATTTAAAATTCGTGAGTGTGCGGAGGGGCGCGGGTGTGTGGAGAGCGCGGGTTTTGTGTCTAAAATTTTAAATATTTAAAATTCGTGGGTGTGTGGAGTGGCGCGGCTGTGATGTGGAGAGCGCGGCGTTCGGTTGTAAAATTTTAAATATTTAAAATTGATCGCTGCCGGGGGCGGTGACGATGACGCCCAGGTCGAATTTGCGGGCTACGGCAAGCACTTTGTCCTTGTCGGCTTCCGTCATACCCGTGATGTTGTAAAAGTCTTCAAGGCGCGGATTGAGCGCCAGCACCACGGCGCGGTATATCGTTTTGAACGCCGCAAGTATGTGCTTTTCGCGCATCGTTTCGTATACCTTCTTCATCGCCTCGTATATCTCCCCTTCTTCATAGTTGTTATAAAAGCAGCAGTCCACCGCCGCGGTGCACATAGCGGCGCGTATCCTGTCGTTCCATTCGTCAAATTCCTCTCCGAATATGAGGTCGTTGCGATAGACGTATCCGTAATCCTCCACCGTTATCATTCTGTCCACGCTCGTCATAAAAACATGCTTTTTTACATCGTATACGTCGAAATAGTAGATAAAGCGGTGCAATATCGTGCGCTTTATCCTGCTGCTTATATTGTGGTTGTACAAAAGTTCCAGTGCCGCCTGCGGGTGGTTGTCAGTGTAAAGGCAGATGAACTCCACCATTGTTTCATCGCTAAGCGGAGTGTTGCGGTAGGAAGCGCAATGCGCCAAGTCTTCAAACATATATCTGCCGTAAACGGTGCCAATCATCTCCTGTGCTTCTTCGGGCGTCATATTTGCGGCGTCGTTCATAACGGACTCCTTGACGCTGAAAAACGGGCAGTTATAGTGCTCAAAACAGCGGTCCTTGCCGTATTTGCGGTAAAATTCCCACACTATCCTGTCGTCTTCTTCTTGCAAAAGCAGGCTGTCTTCCAAAAGGGAGAGCGCCTCTTCCTCCCCGTTCTCAGTCATAAGCAGCGCGGATATATATACTCTGCGAGCAAAGATGTCCGCAAGGGAAGTATCGCATTCCTTCAAAACTTCCAGCGCCTCGTTCGCGTGCCCGTGTTCCACCAAAGCCAACGCCGCCATACGCTTTACCGCGGTGTTTTCCTTGCTTACGCCCGCGGAAGTAAATTCCAACAGCATTTTGTCGTACTTTTCCCAAAGCTGCCTGTCCTCACGCACCACGGGATTTATGCACGCGTCGCATATAACAAGCGGAATATCGCGCACGCGCCCGGAAAGATGGCGGTAAATTTCCAGCGCCGCCTCCTTTTTGACCACCTCCGCGCATTGCGAAAGCACGCGGCATATCCGCTCGTTCATCTCCTTATTGTCCGTGACGATATCCATCAAGCCCTGAACGTGCCCCGCGGTGAGTTTGCCCATAGCGGCGGCTTCCAGCACGCGTTTGAGTTCGGCGTTTATCAGCTCTTCCTCTCCGTTTACGGGTCTTATCCGCCCCGACCTTTCCACGGCGCTTGCCTCTTCCAGCAGTTTCTCCACGGGCAGGGTTATCTTGTCCCCGTCGGAGCTGTCCGAAGGCGTTATTTCGGGCAGATCCCCGTCCTGCTCGTCATTATACAGTTCAAGATAGTACGCGGCAAGCTCCATATCCTTGCGCGCAAGCGCCTTGTTCACCAGCACGGCGTACATCTCTTCCCCGAACGCCTGCTTGGCAATGGATTCGTAGCACACCGCCTCCGTATCCATACCCAGCGCGTCGAAAATGTTCAGCTTTTCCGCATAACATTCGTACTCGTCGTCCGAATTATCCGCATACGTCTGCGCCAAATACAGCATACGCAGGGCGTGCACATAGTCGCCCTTGAACGCGTAATCGCGGCATTGGTCCAGATAATATCGGCAGTTATGCGGCAGTTGTATCATATCACTCTTCCTTAAACAGTTTATCTATATCTTGCGCATTAAATGAATAATTTTTTCCGCAGAACTCGCACTTCACGTCTATTCTGCCGCATTCGACAATAATAGACATCGCCTCCTTTCTGCCCATCGCCTTTATCATTCCCGCAGTGCGCGCACGCGAACAGGTGCACTTGTACAAGGGCGTGATTTCCGGCAGATATACGGGGTCGAAATGCCCGAAATGTTCTTCTATAAGCGCCCTAGGAGTGGAATTTTCCAGAGCGGAGCGAATATCCGTGAAGTTGCGCATTATATCTTCCAGCACTATAAGCTGCTCTTCACCGCACCCGGGAAGCGCGACCGCCGCCGCGCCGCCGCACATCAGGCATTTGCCGTTTTCAAACTGCGCGTCCAGCGCCAAAGCAGTGGGGGTTTGCTCTGAAAGCAGGAAGTATCCCGCAAAATCGCTTGTTATATCCCCCTTCACCACCTTGCCGTAACCGCGGTAAGGCTGTTCCATACCCATATCCTTTATGACGGAGATGACGCCCTCTCCGCCTATCATTGCGGAAGGCTGTTCGCCCGCACGCAGCGACGCCTGAGGATTGGACATATATCCGCGCACCTTTGCGCCTCCCTCTCCGCAGGCGACTATCCTGCCCGCCTTGCCGCTGCCCTCCACTATCACGGTGAGCCTGTCCTTCTCGCTTTTAAGTCCCGCCGCCATATAAGCGGTGACGGAGAGCACCTTTGCGTACGCCTCCGCCGCGTCATCCGTCATACCGTGCAGGCGCGCGCCTTCTTCCGCCGCGCGCGGCATACTCCAAACGGTTATCATCGCCCTGCCGTCAAACAGCAGAGCCTTGTTCATTACGTCCTTCATATCAAACCTTTGTGCATACAAAAAGCCATCTCAAGCTGTTCTTTCCCGGCTTTTTGAATGTATCTCCGTCAAAAATTTTCACTTTGAATCCTTTCAGCGCGTTCAGCAAAAACTCCTTGCCGTGCGCATAGAGGGAATGCTCTTCCTCGCTCTTTTTATAGCCTTTCCCGTCGGGAGTGAAGATGGTGAGGAATATGTCGCATCTGCCGCGGGAATAAGAGTTGTTCCAGCCCAGATACACGCCGCCGTCTTCATAGAAAAAATCCTTTCCGCCCAGCACTTTTTCCAGCTTGTACGGCGTGCTCACGTCGAAAATAAGCGTTCCGCCCGCGTCCAGCGCGGCATATATATTGTTAAGCGTGCGCGTGAACGCGCGGGGCGGTAAGTAATTGAACCCGTCGCACACGCACGATATAAATCCGTATGTATTTTCGGGAATGCGCAAGGCGGATATGTCCGCGCACACCCACTCCGCGCCGCCCCTTTGAGCCGCCTTGGAGAGCATTTCAACGCTTGAATCCACGCCCGTCATCTTGTGCCCCGCCTCAACAGCCAAGGCGGTGAACCTGCCGCTGCCGCACGCAAGATCCAATCCCTCTCCTTTCAAGTAAGGGGCGACAAAGGCGAAATATCCCTCGTGATCAAAGCCGATAGACTTGTCGTATATATCGGCAAGGCTTTCGTACATCAGCGCTTTTTCTTCCCCTTATTGTAAGGTCCGCCCTTGTAAACGGGCTTGTTTTCCGCCTGCTTTGCCGCCTTTATCTTCTCCGCTTCCTCCGGGGTCACGAAGGTGGGAGTTTCAGGCTCGGAGCTATCGGCTGACTTGGTAGGACCGGCGTTTTTGTTTGCCTTGCGGCTTTTCTTGTACGCCGCCACCGCGCTGCCCTTTTGGTTTTTGGGCTGTTTTGCCTGCTGCTTGATCGCGGCTTTGCGCTCCTGCTCCGCCTTTTTGGCTTCCATCTCCTCCTTGACGTCCAGCTGCGCTTCTATCAGATTTTCGCACGCATACTGACCGTATGCCGTGATGATGAGCAGATACAGCGAAAAACCGAACAGCAGGAAGAAGCCGTATATCAAATACATAACAATGTCGTTGGCTATGGCGATAAGCGGTATGCCGCCCAAAAGTATCACCAAAAGCAAGGTGGTTACAAACACGATAAGCCCGATGAGGCAGGTGTTCTTCAAAAGCTGTCCCGCCTTGAACCTGTACGCCACGCACATAGGCATATAGATAAACAAGAACATGGCAAAGAAGAAGCAGAAGATGAAGGAAAACACCAGCCACACATAATATCCCGCGCCCGCGGAACCGTAGAGCGCACTGCGTTTGAGCACTTCTATCAGCGAATAGCCCGCGGAGGTGGAAAGCAATCCGCCCACCGTGAATACGGGCAGAAATTTATACCAATGCATTGCAATGCCTCTGCCGAAGTGGCGGAGCAGTTTGACTTCCACGCCCCACATATAGTTGCGCAGAACGTGCATTGCGCCCGAAATGCCTATGGACATAATCATAAATCCCGGCGTGAGCGTGCACAATATGAACAGTTGGCGCAAATTATATATGGCGGCTATGCCTTCCAGCGTTTGATCCACCGCGCCGTAACCTATGCCCAGATTGGCGGAGAAGTTCATCGCCGCCACGGCGTTGCTCTCCTCAATGGGCAGCCATATTATGAGCACGCATATCATAGGCAGGGCAAATAGCACCGTGAGAATGTTCAGCGTGAACATCTTTGCGGTGTTGCCGCCCAGCACAGCGCGCATGCGCGCCGAACGCGCGCCGTGGGCGTTCTCCGATTTGGGCGCCAAGTCGCGTTCAAGCACTATTTCAGAAGCCAAATGTTGCGTTAGTTTGGACATATTTCAACTCCGTCTGCCGTGCGTATCCGCGCCTGAGCCGCGGTACGCCGATTTTGCAATAGCTATTTAGTATTATATATTATCCGTAATAAAAAATCAAACAAATAATACGGGTAAAAGCCCTCCCGCCCCTTAATTTGCGCTTTTTGAAGAGTTTGACGACTTTTTTGCGTAAATCACTTTACAACGCCGCAAATATATGGTACTATCTAAGTACTTATAGAGGCGCGGCAACGATGAGTATGCGGAATTAAGGGTCGGGTCCCTCCGCAGAAAGGCAATGCCGCCGAAGTGTGCCCCTCCCCCGAAGGCGGGTATGCTGGGCGCAGGGCAAACAGCTTTGCGACTGTCATCTGAGGATGGAGCACTATAAGCGGATATTCGTAAAATGTTTATCGTTGCGCTCCATTCAAATGCGGGCGCTTTTTTATTGCTCTTTACGCAAAGAAAAACTTCCGCAAAAAATGTCCGACGAGTCGAGACAAACATCGGACGGTATAAACAAAAATGCCCCGACACGCGCTAGGCGGAATTGTTTCGGCGGAGGGATTTTCGGATGAATTTTCGCGGGTCGGAGCGAAGTCGTAGCAGCGTTACGTCGAGCGACAAGCCGCAAAAAGGCGCCGGAAAGATCCCGCCTAAAAAAGTCCGACAAGCGCGGGGAGCGGGCAAAAAAAAAGTAAATAACCTTTTGTAGGAGAAAATATTATGAAAAAGTACAATGTAGCCGTAGTGGGCGCAACGGGCATGGTGGGAAGCAAATTCCTGGAAGTGCTCACGGAAAAGAACCTCCCCGTGGAGAATTATTACTTGTTCGCTTCAAGCAAGAGCGCGGGCAAGGAAATAGATTTTATGGGCAAAAAGCACGTGGTCATAGAACTCACGGAAGAAAATGTGAAAAAACAGCCCATAGACATCGCTCTGTTCTCCGCAGGCGGCGGCACCAGCGCGCGCTTTGCTCCCGTATTTGCCGCTCACGGCGCAGTGGTTATAGACAATTCCTCGCAATGGCGTATGGACAAAAACGTGCCGCTTGTCGTGCCCGAAGTCAATCCTCAGGACATAGCCCGGCACAACGGCATCATCGCCAATCCCAACTGCTCCACCATTCAGGCTATGGTGGCGTTAAAGCCGCTTTACGACAAGTACGGCATCAAAAGAGTGGTCTACTCCACCTATCAGGCGGTGTCCGGCGCGGGCGTTGCGGGATATAACGACCTTTTGGAAGGCTTGAAGGCTTTTGTGGCGGGAAAAGAGTACAAAACGCAGAAATTCCCCTATCAAATCGCCAATAACTGCCTGCCTCACATTGACGTGTTCACGGAAAACGGATACACCAAAGAGGAGATCAAAATGGTCAACGAAACCAAGAAGATCCTGGGTGATGACAGCATCAAGGTGACCGCCACCACCGTGCGCGTTCCCGTGCTGAACAGCCACTCCGAGAGCATAAACGTGGAGTTTGACAAGCCCTGCACGCTGGAAGGAATATACGAAGCGTTCAGGGGTCAGAAAGGTCTTGTTGTTATGGACGATGTGGCACACAACGTATATCCCATGCCCATTCTTTCCACCGGTCACGACGAAGTTTACGTGGGCAGGATAAGGCTGGACGACACCGTTGAGAGCGGCTGCAATATCTGGTGCGTGGCGGACAACATCCGCAAGGGCGCAGCCAGCAACGCCGTTCAGATAGCCGAATATATGATAAACAACGCGCCCGAACTCATTCACGGCGCTAAGTAAGGAGAATATTATGTTATTCCAAGGGCTTGCTACAGCTTTGATAACCCCCTTCCGCAAGGACGGACACGTGGACTTTGACGCCTATGAGCGCCTGCTTTGCCATCAGCTGCAAAACGGCGTGGACGCCCTGCTTGTGCTGGGTACCACGGGCGAACCCCCCACCCTCACGGACGAGGAGAAGGAAGAGATAATCAAATTCGCCGTCAAGGTGATAGGCGGAAAAGTGCCCGTTATCGTGGGCGCGGGCAGCAACTCCACCGCAAGCATGGTTCAGGCGTGCAAGCGCGGAGCCAAGTACGGCGCCGACGCACTGCTCGTGGTCACGCCCTACTACAATAAGTGCACGCAGGACGGACTTGTGGAGCACTACCGCGCGGCGTGCGAAGCCACCGACCTTCCCGTCATCGCCTACAACGTCCCCGGCAGGACGGGCGTGAACATCAAACCGGAAACGGCGGCAAAGATGGCGGAAAAACTGCCCAAACTCATCGGCTTAAAGGAAGCGTGCGGCAATATGGCTCAGATCTTGGAAACGGCGCGCCTGATAGACGGCTCGAATATGACGCTCTACTCCGGCGACGACGGCTTAGCAATGCCCATCTTCGCCGCAGGCGGCAAGGGTCTTATCTCCGTGGCGTCCAACCCCGCGCCCGCGCTCACCAAGGAATTGGTGTCCGCTTGCCTTGCGGGCGACTATGAAAGTGCAAGAAAAATACAGTTCAGACTGCAACCTTTCTTCGACGTGCTCTTCTGTGAAGTCAATCCCATTCCCGCCAAAAAGGCGTGTGCGCTTTTGGGAATATGCGAAGACGAGGTGCGCCTGCCCCTCACCCGTATGACGGAAGGCAACGCGGAAAAACTCGCGGGCATAATGCGCTCCTTGGGGCTTATAGCGTAAAATACCGCCCCGCAAATGCGGGGCTTTTTTATAGGTGAATATATGATAAACGTACTTATTTACGGCATCGGCGGTAAAATGGGCGCCAATGTCATCTCTGCAATAAACGAAACTGACGGCGTTCAGGTGGTGTGCGGCGTGGATAAATTCGCACCCGAAACCGTAAAAGTGCCCGTCTACCCTTCCTGTGCGCAGGTAGAGGAAAAAGTGGACGTGCTCATAGATTTTTCTCGCGCGGAAACGATAGACGACATCTTGGCTTTTGCCAAAAAAACGTATTGCGCGTTGGTTATAGCCACCACGGGACATTCCGCAGATCAACTTAAAGCCATTGACGAAGTAAGCAACTTGGTCCCCGTGTTCCGCGCAAGCAACTTTTCTTTGGGCATAAATCTCCTAATAGACCTTGCCAAAAAGGCGGCAAGCGTTTTGGGACTTGCCTACGATGTGGAAATAGTGGAAGCCCACCACAATATGAAGGTGGACGCCCCTTCCGGCACCGCAATGACGATAGCGGAAGAAGTTGCCGCGCAATACGACGGCGGCAAGGAGTTCGTCTTTGGCAGACACGAAACGAACAAGCGGCGCGAAGTGCACGAAATGGGCATTCACGCCATTCGCGGCGGCACGATAGTGGGCAAGCACGACGTGATGTTTATCGGCAAGGACGAGATCATCACCATCTCCCACGAAGCGCAAAGCCGCATGGTCTTTGCCGTGGGCGCCGTCCGCGCCGCCAAATACGTGGCAGGCAAACCCGCCGGCAAATACAATATGAGTATGATGCTCAGCGAATAAAATTCTTCAAGTGCATAAAAAAGGCAGGTCTGCACCTGCCTTTCTCACTTTTACTATTGCATTTAACGCTTAAAACAGGGAATGACTTTTCATAAATTCCAACATATTTACGTGCTTTATTCCGCTCCTGCTTTGCAATAAATAATCGGTTGTAAGAATATATTTCGGATAATTATCCGCTATTGATTCAAGGGGCGCATATTCCCTGTCTTCCGTGCTCTTACTTTCACCGATCGTATAAGCCACTTGAACATAGGAGTAATCAAGCTTATTATCTCTCAAAATAAAATCGCACTCCAACTTGCCTATTCTCCCCACGCTCACGGCATAATCAAGACTTTTGGCATAGACATACACCATATTTTCAAGTGAAGGTCCGTAATTTATACGGTTATCCGTATTTGTCGCAAAATAGAAGGATATATCCGCAAGATAATACTTTTTCTCTCCGCTGAGCGCCCTCTTGGACTTCATATCAAAACGATCGCATTGATACAAAATTTTACTTTGCGCAAGCACTTCTATATATCTTGACAATGTCGAACGCTTTATATCCATACCGTTTTTGGACAGGGATTCCTGCAAACTCCTCACGCTGATCGTTGCGCCGAAATTGTTTATTATAAAATTTCTGATATTATTAAATGTTTCCGTATTACGTACTTTAACACGCTTTTTTATGTCTTTTTCAAATATCTCATCGATAACAGATCTTACATAAGTGCGCTTATCCGCAAAACTATCGTATTGCATAGTCTTCGGAAAGCCGCCTTCCTGCAAATAGTTGTTCAACTCTATCAGTAAGTTTGCGTTCACCTCTTTTCCCAGAAAGGCTTTCATATCCAAATACTCTTCAAAGCTGAGCGGGAAAAGCTCAAACTCCACATATCTGCCGGTAAGTTTGGTAGCAAGTTCTCCGCTGAGCAAATATGAATTGGATCCCGTAATAAACACGGAATATTCACCGCTGCCGCGATAAGCATTGACTACTTCTTCAAAATCTTTTACGTTTTGTATCTCGTCTATAAAAAGATACTTGCGCCCCTTTATCTCTCCGAAAGAATCTATTATCGACTCCAATTGATCCGCCGATTTGATCTTTCTGTATGCCTTGCTGTCCAAATCAAGAAAAATAATATTCTCCGGCGAAACTCCGCCTTGCAGCAGCTCTTCCTTGACCATCTGCATAAGGCAGGACTTCCCCGAACGCCTGACGCCCGTTATCACCTTTATTATCTCCGTATCATGATAAAACCCGCGCATCTTTTTGAGATACTTTTCACGAATAAACAACTTCATATATATCCCTCCTTTTCCAAGCATATATATTATACCATATGCTAATATAAATAATCAAGTTAAGGGGTCCATTTTTGCAATTTTTTCAAAAGTGGTCCCCTTAACTGCCGTTTTTATGCTTTTTCGTTTTAAAAAATACTAACTTTGCTCTTTCAAAATACACTTTGTACACAATAATTTCTCTATAGTCGCTTAAATAAACCTCCCGTATTTGCAAAAATCGAATGCTTAATTGCATTCGACTATTTACGTTATTTTTTAAAGTACTTTTTTCAACTCCGATCAGACACTGAAGTCTATTTCATTTCTTTTTCCCTTTTTTCATTGCAGCCTTTCCACCTAATATCATAGTAAATGCAGCTGCAAACAATATAATTGAAATCGCAATTAGCGGTATTGATATTGCTACCAAGCACATCGATGCGAGTGCCATAAGCGATAGCACCTTGCCCGCAGTTACCAATATGGAATATTTGTTATTATTATATTTAAAAGATGTGCTTCCGGTTATTTTTCGCTTTTCCTCTTCACTATATTTTGAATTTACAGTTGTATTGAAGAATTTTTCAACACTATTTGCCATAGATTTTCTCGATTTTTCCATCATTGCCGCATATGCTTCACCTGCGCCTTCATCTCCACCGCCAAAATAACTGCCACTAGACATATCCTTCATTGCATCAATAAGTTCGCTATTGACTATTTCTGCAAAAATACCCGAATACGCTTTTATTTTTTCTTCCTTACTTAAACTGCTATTCTCTATGTTTAAGAGTAATATCTGAATAATTTCATCTGTAAGGTTTTCGGTGGAATTTCTAAAACACATAGCATGAATTACACTTTTGCATAGAATCCAGTCTATTTTCCCACAATTGGCTTTAAAATACTGCAATAACGGACGTTCATTGAATACTCCGAATGAATATCCGTTCAAATTTATCACTCTAAAATCACAATCATAAACTAATCGCGCTAACTCATCATTTACATCGAACTTTAATATATCCACCGCTGTTGACCGCATATTATTGTAGTCTCGCATTTCTATAAACAATTTGCGCAATAGCACTTTCTTATTTTCTTTATCTGTTTCTGTCTCGTTTGAATTATAATAAATATTGTTTTGTTCTTGAATATTATTATGTATATTATAATTACTTATAACCTTTTCCGTTACAAATGCTGTTCCGCAATGTGGACAAATACCTGCGTCTTTATCTTTATCAATTGTTATATCAGCACCGCAATTAGGGCACTTTACTGCCATTAATCCCATAATTTTCTCCTAAAATTATTCTATACACATACATTATATATATATATATATATGTCAACTGTTTCTTATTAATTTTAACCAAATTAAATTGAAGCCGAAATAAAATCATCATATGGCGAAAAGATATTTATCTTCTGCGCTTATGCGGCTTTCTTATATTTTGCTTGAAGCGGCAATTTTACATATTGAAATAGGCAGAATTTAATGTTATAATATATATACCATTTATAAGAGGGGCTTTTATGAAAAAGAAGTTTATTGTTGCAACGGCGGCGGTTATTCTGCTTTTAACGTTCGGCTTATGCGCTTGCAAGAGCGCGCCCGTCAACGGCGAATACGACATAAATGCGGGCGTTACCGGCACGCGCGGCGATATTCAATTTACCGTGGTAAGTTATAACCTGCATTCGGGCGGAGCCACGGAAGATATGGTCAAGGGCATTTGCGCGCAGATAGACGCCGAGGGCGCGGACATTGCCGGCTTGCAGGAAGTGGACAGCAACGAAAGCGACCGTGCGGGCGGCAATATGATAACCAATCTCACCTCGGGAGCGATGAAAGAGTACTTCTTTGCGCCCACGATGAGCTATTATTTCGGGAAAGATTACGGCATTATAACCACAAGCAAGCATAAGATGGACTCGTCTTTTTCCCTCTATCTACCCTTTCCCTATGAACATATGACGGTTTTCAACGGCACGGTGGAGCCGCGCGTTGTGACGCGCTCACTTATCACGATAGACGGCGTTCAGGTGGCGGCATACAATACTCACCTTGATTACACAGACGCCACTATGCCCGACGGCACTTTGCTCAGGCTGGCGCAAATGCAGTTCGTATATGAGCTTATGCTCTCCGATCCCTGCCCTTATCAAGTGCTCACGGGCGACTTTAACGTAGGCGGTTGGGACGACTTTGCCGTGTTCAGCGAAAGCGACGAATATGCGCTTGCCAACAATGCGGAAAATCCCATTCCCTCGTTTTTCACCGACGGCGACAAAAACAAGCCCGCGTATATCGACAATATAATATACACCAAAAATACGCTGGAACTTGTGAATGTGCATAACACGGACTCCGACCTTTCCGACCACCTGATGCTGACGGCGGTATTCAAGACAAAATAAGTAAAGCGCACTACCGAAGCGACAGACTACGGAAATACGGCAAAACAACGGGCTTAAGTGTTCAACCGTAATTGTTTTCGGGTATTCTGCCAACACCACGGAGCGGCAATAATACGCCGCTCCTTTATTTACGCCGAACCCGTCTATAATTAAATTCATACTAAAATATTAGTAAGAGGTGACGCCCGTAGGAAAATATTAGTAAGAAGCGGCGCTCGTACTAAAATATTAGTAAGAAGTGGCGCCCGTACTAAAATATTAGTAAGAAGTGACGCTCGTACTAAAATATTAGTAAGAAATGACGCTTGTACTAAAATATTAGTAGGAAGCAGCGCTCATACTAAAATATTAGTAAGAAGTGATGCCCGTACTAAAATATTAGTAAGAAGGAGCGCGCGTACTAAAATATTAGTAAGAAGTAGCTCCCATACTAAAATATTAGTAAGAAGCAGTACTCATACTAAAATATTAGTAAGAAGTGGTGCCCGTACTAAAATATTAGTAAGAAGTGGCGCTCGTACTAAAATATTAGTAAGAAGTGATGCCTGTACTAAAATATTAGTAAGAAGTAGCGTCCATACTAAAATGTTAGTAAAATTTCGAAAGTAAATAGCGCCTAACTTTCGCGGAAAATTATTTTCTTGCGGAAATAAATTTATCTATATCGTCTATGACGGCAAGGCGCCCCAGCGTGTGCAGAACATCGTAATATTCGTCAAGATAGGCAAATACGCCGTATTTTTCAAACAAATCAGCCGTTTGCTTGCCCGTCAAGGCGTGCTCTGCCTTGTACGCCTCTACGCAAAACGCCTTAAAGTCCAACTCTCCTCTCATTAAGCCACCTCCGGCCACGTAAGGCAGCCGTTCTGCTCATCTATAAACAATTGCGCTATCATAGTGGTACTGAAATGCCAAGCTTTGCTCTGCTCGTTTTCCAGCACGGCATATACGCGCGAACGCAAAAATTCAAGCATAGCCTCATTTTCGCTTTTACCTGTCCGCTCCGCTATTTTTTCCACAGTGTGAGCGGTTATAATATACATCAAACTTTCAAATTCTTTCGGCGTCATTTGATCTCCTCCGCACACTTAAATACAAGAAATTGCAAAGCCCGTTCGCTGCAAAACACGGCTTGATCGGTCAATTTTTCCGTTTTCAGCCTTTTGAGCGCTTCACGCGTATTCAACTCTCCGTTCTCAAATTGAACCATAACACGATATACTCTGTCATCGGCAACGGGACCGATAATAATGTCATAGTCACTTCTCAAACCTATGTCGCGCCTGTGATTACACACAAATTCAAGCCATTCCCTGCTTGCCGACTTAAACTTTTTTACGCGCAAGCTCTTCAAGACGCTTTCTTCAAGTTCATATATATTTACGATTATCCGCTCAGACGCGTTACGCGCGGCTACACGGCGCGCCCATCTTTCGGCTTGTGACCTGTCCGTAGTTGTGTAAAAACCGACGCCGAAATCAAGCGCCCTTTCGGCGTTCAATATTTTAGGTTGTGAAACCTTTACGTTACTGCCGTGATATAGTATCATTTTCACCTCACGGATATTATATCCTTTTTTAGGCGCGTTTGTCAATAGCTGCCAAAAAAGACCCGAAAACGGGTCTTTTTTGGTTACGCTATGCGCCTTGCGGAGGGTGCCGCAAGGCGGGGGTTGTTAGTGCTGCGCTTGGCAGGCGGTTGTTACTTACTGCGCTTGGCGGCAAGCAATTGTTATTTGCTGCGCTTTATTGCCGCTATTACGATGGCGGCGACGAGGACCGCGGCGATAAGGCATTCAACCGCTATGATGAGCGGGAAGAGCCAATCCGTGGTGCTCAGGCTGCTGCCGCTGTCTTCCAAAGGAGTGGAAGGAAGCGCGGGAGGTTCGGGGATTTGGGCGGTGGTGCCTTCCTTGACCACTATGGAGAAGGTCAGGCTGCCGTCATAGTTGTCCCCGAGGGCTACGGTAACGGTGTAAGTGCCGGGAGCCCAAGCGGCTATCTCGTCAAGCTTCTTATCGGCGCCGCTTGCGTCCTTAACGGAGAGCGTGTACTCCCCTTCCTTTATGCCGTTATCGGCAATGAAGTTGTCTATCGCGGTTTCAACGCGCATATTTTCGCCCTTGTCCATTTCCAAAGTGGAGTTGTTCTCCACCTTATCGCCTGCCACATTGATGGAAGGAGTAACAGACTTTTTGGCAACGGTGAAGGTGCTTGAAGAAGTATCCGCTACGTCGTAATTGCCCGAAGCATCCTTTATCTCAAAGGTGACGGTGTGTTCGCCCGCGCTCAGCACGGTTTCACCCGCAACATAGAGCTGTCCGTCAATGAGCATTGTAACTTCCACAGCGTCATCGCCGACAAGCTGAGAAGCGTGGTCGGGAGTGCCTATCACTATGCCGTCCGAGCTATATGTGAGGTCGGAAGGCAGTTCGGGCGCGAGTTCAAGCTGCTTGCGTGCAACCGTAAGCTGCTTCTTGGTCTGAGCAGAGCTTGCGCCGAAAGTGAAGTTGGAGCTTTCAAGCTGAATATTTATCTCGTAGGTATCCGCATCGAGATAAACCTCTCCCGCGCGTGCGGCGCTTGCGGTGGAATCCGTTACGGTAACCTTGACTTCCACGGCCTTGCCGTTAAAGGTGACTATCTGCCAGCCGCCGACGCGCTGCAACTCGGTGTCCGTAGCTGCGGCGGTGAATACTTCGCCGTACACGGCTTGCACATCCTCTGCGGTCACGGTGGCGGGGCTTATCGTAAAGGTCTTGGTCGAGTTGGAAGTCAGCTTGTAATTGCCCTGCTCGAACGCGGCTATCGTTGCGGTGTAATCGCCCGCATTGATCGCCTGTCCTTCGGAAGCCTCGCCCGTAATCGTGACGGTAAGCTCTATTTCCTCGCCCTCTATAAAGTCGGCGGTGTAGGCAGGAGCCTGAGCGCTGCCGTTATACGTGAAGGTTTCTTCCGACCAAATGATGTTCAATTCCTTGGCGGTTATGGTCACGGTGACGCTTCCGCCTTTGGCTATCGAGTAATTGCCGCTGTCCTCACCCTCCAACTTATAGGTGACGGTATAGGTGCCGACGTTCTTCAATTCGGCGGCTTCGTTATCTACTGTGACGGACTCTATCGCCACGGTGACGACATCATCGCCGAGAGTGGTCACGCTCGCGCCGAGGTCGATATTATCGCCGTATGTGAACGAGGTGTTCACCGTGGTTACCGTAAGTTCGGCGGGCTCAATATAAAACTTGCCGCTACGCACTTCTGCCGGCAGTTTGTAGTTGCCCGCAGCGGCGCCCGTCAAGCCGGTTGCCGTGAAGTAGTAGCCCTGCTCCGTGACATTGGTATTATCGCCATCCGTAAGTTCAACTTCCACGGTGACTTCATCGCCTTCTACCTTATTAGCAACGGTGGCGGTGAGGTTATGCTCCTGTCCGTCATAAGTCGCGTCTTCGTCCGACCAAGTAAGCTGCGCTTCCAACTGCCCTATGGTGAAGTCAAAGGTGAGCGTTGCGTCTTCCGCAAACTCATACTTTTGCTCAAAGCCTTCCTTCACGGATATGGTGACGGTGTAGTCGCCCGCGTTCACGGCGGAGTTATCCGTCAAAGCGGAATCTCCCCTTGCCGTCACGGTGTAGACAATAGCGCCCTCATCGGGGGTTTGGTTAAAGGTGGGCACGGGATATTGCGCCTCACCGTTATAGGTAAAGGTATACTCGCCCCAAGTGGGAGTGAGGGATATGGCATCCTCACTTACGGTAAGGGTGGCGGTAAAAGTTTCCGCGGCAGGAGCATAGTTATCGCTTTCTTCACTGCTTACCGCGTATGTTACGGTGTACTCGCCCTCTTCCGTAAAAGTATAGCCGTTTGCGTCAGCGGTTATTTCTTGCCCGCTACTATTTTCGACTCTTGTCACGCTCAATTTGCCGCTCACTGAATACGTGGAATCGGGCGCGGGCGCGATGGTGTAATACTTGCCTGCAAGCAGTTGCTCTGCGGTAAGCGTGAGCGTACCGCCCGCAATTTTCTGCTCCGTCACGTTATTGCCCGTGAAAGTTATCTGCGCCTTACCTACTGTTAGCGTATTGTTGCCGTCTTTCGCGCTTACGGTGATGTTATAGTTTGCCGCAATCGCGCCCTCGGGCAAGTTGTAGTCTACGGTGAATGTAACCTCAGCGCCCGCATTCGTGGCGGCGGTATATTCGCCCACGCTTACCGTAAAGGTGAGCGGAGCCTCCGCGCCGGGTATGGTTGCGGTGATGGCTGCGGTATCTACAAGTGCCTTGACTTTGTCCACGGTCATGCCGTAAGTAACGGCGGGATTTTCGACAAAGTTCCAAGTAAGCGCGATTTTCGCAGGCATTATTTCAAACTTGCCGCTCTGCACATCTGCGGGCAGTTTGTAGTTGCCTGCATCGGTGCCGTTCAAGCCGATTGCCGTGAAGTAGAAGCCCTGCTCCGTGACGTTGATATTGTCGTTGCCGTCCACAAGTTTTACTTCCACGGTGACGTCATCGCCTTCCACCATATTAGCAACGGTGGCGGTGAGGATATGCGCCTGTCCGTTATAAGTCGCGTATTTGTCCGACCAAGAGAGCTGCGCTTCCAGCTTGCCTATGGTGAAGTCAAAGGTGCGCGTTGCGTCTTCCGCAAACTCATACTTTTGCGTAAAGCCTTCCGCCACGGATATGGTGACGGTGTATTCGCCCGCGTTCACGGCGGAGTTATCCGTCAAGACGGAACCGCCCCTAGCCGTTACCTTGTAGACGATAGCGCCCTCATCGGGGGTTTGGTTAAAGGTGGGCTCGGGATATTGCGCCGTACCGTCATAGGTAAAGGTGTACTCGCCCCAAGTGGGAGTGAGGGATATGGCTTCCTCACTTACGGTAAGAGTTGCGGTGAAAGTACCGCTTACGGGTGCATAGTTGTCGCCATCGGCGGTGGTAATCTCGTATGTTACGATGTATTCGCCCGCTTCCGTAAAGATGTAGCCTTCTGCGCCCAAGGTTATTTCCGCATCTCCCTTCTTAACGCTTGTTACGCTCAATTTGCCGTCCACGGAATAAGTGTCATTGGGAGTGGGCGTGATGGTGTAATACTTGCTTGCAAGCAATTGCTTTTGGGTAAGCTTGAGCGTTTCACCCACAATTTTCTGCTCCGTCACGGCGTTGCCCGTAAAGGTTATCTGCGCCTTGTCAACGGTGAGCGTATTATTGCCGTCCTTCGCGCTTACGGTGATGTTATAGTTATCTGCGTTTACGCCCTCGGGCAGTTTTGCGGTAACGGTGAAGGTGACGGTTGAGCCTGCGGAAGTGGTTTCCGAATAGTCAACGCTCACTTCAAACGTTACTTTTTCTTCCGTGCCCGTAAGCGCGCCGTCGGGCAAGGTGACAAGCGCCTTGACCTTATCCACGCCGTCGCCGTAAGTGATGGCGGCGCTGTCCGCAAAGCTCCACTCATAATTGACGTCAAGCGCGGTTATGGTGTACTTTTCGCTTGTAAGGTTTGTGCCGCCTTCTAAGGTGTAATTATCCTTAGCATCGCCGGTCAATTCGGTAACGGTGGCGGTAAAGCCGTCCGCGGTGACGTTGGTATTGTCGCCGTTATATGTAATGGTTGCGGTGACTTCGTCCGTGCTCACTTTATTGTTTATCGTTGCGGTGGGCACCTTAGCCGTTGCGGAGTAAGTCAGATCGGCGGGAGCCGTCCAAGTTATCTCAACGGGGCGGCGCTTTATGGTCATTTCGTCAAAGGTATTGCCTTGCAAAATGCCGCTTTGCGTATCATAGTTGCCCGTGGAGTCGGTAAACGTGACGGTTGCGGTATAGTTGCCCGCATTGACGGCAGTCTTTTCGCCATTGAAGGTGATTTCAAAGGTCACGTCGCCGTCATTCAAAGGCGCGGTCGTCCACGTCCAAGTCACATAAGCCGACTTATCCGTGCCGTCATAGGTCATATCCATATCGGACTTGACTTCCCAATCGCCTTTCAATACCATTTGCGCGATGGTGAACTCATTAACATTTATTGTGCCGTCAAAGACATAGTTTGCGTTATCGGACGTTGCGGTAGCGGTATAAGTGCCCGCGTTGATCGCCTGTCCTTCCTCGGTGACCTTATCGCCCGTCACGGTGACGGTGGCGGTCACGCTGTCGCCGTCAAGCACGCCGACGCCGACGGGAGTGAAGACGGGGTCGGCGGCGATGCCGTTGTATGTGAGATCGTCAATGCCGCTCCAAGTGCCTGCGGTAAGGGTGAGCCGGTCTACATTGTAAGTAAAGGAGTTGTCCTCATTGCTTACGGAGTAAGCGCCCTTGCCTTCTATCGTAACGGTATAAGTACCCGCGGCAAGTCCGTGCGTGCCGAATACAGCCGCCACGCCTTCCGAATCGGTTACGGTAACGGTGAAGTTGTCCGCCGTAAGCGCGCTGCCCTCCGCTCCGCTTTCAATGGTGAAGTAAGCGGCGGCTATAAATTCTTCCGCATTCTTAACGGAACTGCCGTAAGTTGCGGTCTGCTCCGCTTCCACGGGTTTGACCGTCACGGGAGTGGCGGCAACCGTCTTTTCAATGGTTGCGGGGTCGAAAGTTATATCATAGTTGTCCTCTGCCGCGCCCTGCCCGAAGTTCATAGACGGGGTGAGCGTTACATTTTCACCCGCGGCAAAGGTATGACCCGCGTCAAAGCCGCTTGCAGCGACCTTTATGGAATATTGCGCGGAGTCCGTAATGCCGGGCGCGTTAAATTCGGTCACATTTGCGGTAAGACCAAGGTCGGAAATCTTCGTAGCGTCTGAGGGCATTACCTTGCCCACGGATATTTCACCCGTAACTTCCCACTTGACGGTGACGGAATAGGGAGCTATGGTGAACTCCTTATCCGTGCTGCCCGTGATGTTGGAGTTGTTTGCCGCAATATTAGCGGTGTAAGTATTCGCGTCCGTGCCCGTGTTGTTCGTCAAGTTGAACCACTCGACAGGCAAAGCCACGCCGTTTACGGTCACGGAATCCAAAGATACGCTCTGCTCTGCCGCCGTGTAAGTCAAGCCGCTTTCGTTCCAAGCCACAACCGCGCCGCTGATGTCAAGCGCGTTTATGGTGACGGACATAGCAGCGTTATCAAACTTATAGTTGGTGTAGGAATCGCCCGACAGTACCATATTCAGCGTGTAGCTGCCCGCTTTAACATATTCTTTGCTGTCGATTTCTACATTGGTAGGCGGAGCCGAAGTTTCAGTTTCCCAAGCAGTACCGAGGAATGTAAGCGTATCGCCTTCCACTGCGCCCGTTATAAAGCCGCTGTCCGCGCTTATCAGATAATCGTACAAACTACTCAAATCATAGTCCAGGAAGTCGGCTTCGTAAGGCGAAACGGTAAGGGTTTTTTGGTCTATCGACCAATCAGCCGTTGCCGTGCCGGTAAAGTTATCGTCGCCGCTCAAAGTAACGGTGTATTTAGCGTTTGCGTTCGTCTGCTTATCGCCTTCGGCTGTCAGAAGCGCGGTTATATCCTTGCCGCCTTCCGCGGTTAGCACGGTGTATAAAACGGTTTGTTCATTGCCGTTATAAGTAAACGGCGCGGAAGTTATGGTAACCTTTGCGCCCGAAAGGTCGAATTGATCGACTGTGACGGTCGCGATACTGTCCGAACCGAACGTATAGTTGGCGGACTTATCGCCGGAAAGGCTCAAAGTTGCGTTATAAGTGCCCGCCGCCAAGTATCCGTTCTTGTACGCAGGGGTCGTATCCCAAACAACGTCAATGGTAACGCCTGCGCTATCGCCTTCCAGAATGCCGATTACCATATCTTCAATAACGATGTCCGCAGCAACAAAGTCCGTATAAACGCCGCTCTTATCGCTTATCGTCAGCGTTATAGGGCTTATGGTGAGAGTATAAGGAGTGTTCTCGCTTCCGTCAACGTTTATATCGTTGTAGTTGTAATTTGCCTCGCCGTGGAATGCTTTTTGAGGATTAAACGACACTTCAACGGTGTATTCGCCCGCGTTCGTAAGCGCGGTGCCGTCAAAAGACTGATCGCCGTATGATACGGAAATATCAAACGTCAATTCGTCGCCTTGGAGCGCGCCATTATACGTGACGGAGATATTGTGCGCGTTTCCGTCGTAGATATAGTCGCCGTCAAAGCCTTCAAGCTCAACTCCGGTGACTGTTATAGGCAAAGGCAGGATGGCGTAAACAAAGATGCTGTTCGTCAACTCATAGTTATCGTTGACGGAGTTATCGCTTGCCAACTCTACCCCGACATTATACGCCGTATTGCCGTAAAGCCTGTCTGAGAGCAGGGACGAAGCGTCCGCGTTAAATTCCCAAGCGCCGTCCGCGCCGTCGTTATACCACCTGTCGTAAGTGAGCGCCGTGACCGTGAACGTGACAACGTCGCTTCCGTAAAGTCCTTCAACGTAGCTCATACCTTCGGCTTCGAACAAATCTGCCAACGCCTCAAAGGTAGTAACGTTTTCGCCGTAATTATCCGTAATATGACCCATGCTGTCGCCGAAAGATTCACTTATCGTCAACTCCTTCTTCTGCACTTCAACCGTGCCGCTGCCGGTTATGCCGCTGAAGTTGTAGTTGCTTGCGGTAAAGCCGCTGCCAACGGTGAAAGTACCTGCGGTGATGGTGACCGTTTCGCCCGCGCGGGTGCCCGAAGTATAGTTAGAGGTAAAGCCGCTGCCGGTGATGTCGGTTGCCGTCAAGTCGCCGGGGATAGTGCCCTCGTTGGTCAATTTTATGCTTATATATTGATCATAGTCGGGAGCGGCGTCGCCATAGGTGATTTTAAGTCCGCTTACCGACCAAGTACCCGTAACTTCAAAGGGCGTGATGGTATAAGTAAATGTCTTGGTTTTTGTACCTTGAGCGTCGAAGACATATTGCGTGCCATCGCTTGCAGTGCCCGTCAAGGTTACGGTGAGGGAATAAGTTCCGCCACCGACGTTGGCATTGGTTTCACCCGTGGCATTGCCATCGGTATAGGTGATGGTGTACTGCCCATCGGTCAGAGATACAGGGCTACCGCCCACGGCAAAGCTCACCTGCGCCTTAAAAGGATTGCCGTCATATACTTTGGTGTCCGTGACAAGGCTTGCCGTTATCACCGTATAAGGGTTGTACGGGGAAAGGGTCAAGTTTTCGCCGCTTATGTTCACCGCGGTCGATTTGGCAACATTGACCACCTTGTTGCTGCCGTCGTCGGCGGACGTTACGGCAGGGGCTGCGCCATCCAACTGCAATTGAGTAACGCCGTTCCAATTGCTTGCGCTAGCCACCAAGGTGAGATTTTCGCTCGCGCTGTCGCCGGGCATAAAGTACGCCTTTACGGCGGAGCCGGTTACGTTGGTTACGGTTTCGGTGATATTCTTAATATTGGCAGGATTGGGAACGGGCGCATTGCCATTCCCATTGAAAGCATGTGCTTCTATCTCCTCTCCGCTGGCGTTGTATACTCCGCCGCTGCCGTAATTCACCAATCTGTCATAATATTGCACTTGAGCGGCATTGTTATTGTTGTTGTTTACAAACAAGCCATAGCAAGCGCCGTGGTTGCCCGATGTTGCGCCTTGGTTATCGGCAAATTGAGGGTTAAAGTCATATATCAAGCCGTTTACATTATAAACAGCAGCAGTGGAATTGGTTACACCCTTATGCTGAATAATACCTATTGCCGCATAGTATGGCGGCTCGTCGTCAGCACTCGATTGCGAAGCGAATGTGCCGTTACCTCTTATTATAATATTATTAAAGGTTGCACTATTCGCAGGGGAATTCGTTCCTTGCGATACCGAAGGCTTACCTACAAATGCTGAAGTAAACGGCCAGTAACCGCCGCTTGCACCGCTCGTTTTGATATTTGAAAGCGTGCCGTTAAAATTCATGGTCACATTGGTAAATGTGGCTCCACTGACTGCTGAACCGGCAACACCTCCGAGGGAGGAGTCGTTTGCCGTGCCAACATGTGACAAGGTTACGCCCGCGGGAATATCCACGCTCACATTTATCAAACTACCGCCGTTTATATGCCCTGCTACCAAACCAACGTTGGCATTTGAAACAGAGGTGTTTGCGGTCACGCTGTTCACAAGCACAACACGAACGTTTTTAATCGTACCGGTAAGCGTGCCCACAATACCGCCGATATGTTGCCCGGTCATGCCGGTATTTGCTCCTGTGATGAAAATGGTATGACCGTTGCCGTCAAAAGTGCCGCTGAAGTTGATTCCCGTAAAGCCGGTTACGACCACGTCTTCGGTCAAATAATATGTACCGCTTTGATTGTTAGCCTGCCCGCCGGGTTGGAAATAGCTTGCGAAGTTATCTTGGGTAATTTTGGTGCCCGAGTTTGTGGTTTCGTGAGCCACATAGCCGTGATCATATTTGGTGAGCTTCGCATATGAGGAGGGGTTGAATTTAGGAGTTGCCGTGATTGAAGCAAAGGTGCCGTCGGTTTTCCAATTGTTTGCACCAACAGGCAGACCGAGCGCAAGCGTGCCTCCGGAGGGAGCCGCGGAAAAGCCTCCGCTTGCGGTTTTTTCTGCATTATTTAAGCCGGTTACGGTATAATCATTTGCACTTGAATAGGTTGTACCGCTGAAAGCTATACCCAAACGTTCGCTGTCCTGCGTTGCATCGGGTATAAAATACAATGTCAAATTATTGGGAACGGTGAGGGTATTGGTTGCGACTACCGTGTTATCCGTACCGGCAGTAGAAGCAAGAGCCCCTTTCTTATAATGATTGGTAACAGTCAGCGTTAAAGTCGCGCCTTCACCCTGACCGAGCGTGTTTGAAGATTTGTATTTTGCATCAAAAGTACCGGTGAAGTTATTATAGAAGTTATTCACGCTAACAGTCGAACCTATTGCATTGGCAATATTGGCGACATAATATGAGTACAACGTGCCGCTGCCTTCTACCCTTACATTATTAATAGAAGTTGTTGCATTGGAAATCCAACCTACCACATTACCCGCTGCGCCATAATATCTATCTGAATCGGGAGAAAATTTAGCTTCACTAATATATTGACCGGATTCGAGCCTACCATTGTTGATGACGGTTACATTGCTTATAGAAGCTGTGTTGTTGATTTCACCGGCAATGGCGCCAACCCTTACATATTGGCTGGTACGGCTGCCGTTGCTCCACTTATAAGAAGCGAGCTTAACGCCGCTGGCAATTTCTACGGTAACGTTATCTATTACGGCATTGCCGATCAAGCTGCCCGCAATACCGCCTACGTTCAGCCATTCATCATTACCACTACCAAACGCACCACTCCATGTTTCTTGAGTTTGACCGCTAAAGCCTTTTGTAATATATATTTTTGCGTCGTAAACCGCACCATTATTGCCCAACTTGGGGAATAAACCGCCGTAGTCGTTTGTGTCGGTGCTGTTCTGTTGCATGCCTTCGCCTGTTGCGGCGTGCGGACCTTGCACTTCAATGGTGTATCCTTGACCATAAATCTTACGAGTAAAGCCATTGACTTTTAAGTCGGTATTACCGTTACCATCCGAATCAAAGCATTGGCTGTTGTCATTCCATAGATAATTATTAGCCCAAAACGGATTTATTGTTTTTAAGGTTACGTCATTGGTAAGAACAATGTCCTTATTGTTGGCTTCTATTGCAGCCTTGAGCTGCGTTCCGTCGGAAACGGAAGTATAATCAGAAGGCAATGCCCTTCCTATATTGCTGCCGTGCGTGTATTTAGCCGTATTCTGCGCAACATTGCTCGCCTGCCCTTCCTGTCCGGTTACGGCTCCGCCCGTACCGTCAAATATGAAAAGGGTTACGCCGAGCGCGCATACCAGCAAAATACATACGGCAAACAATATGCCCTTTTGCAAACTTTTACTCATAAAATCTCCCTCCGCATCGCGGCACCGCCCTCACAATATTCGCGCATATACGCGCATATCGCAGGGCATACTGCCTTAATATACATTTTAAGTTTACCAAATCTTTACTTGCTTGTCAAGGGGATATTAGAAATTTCTTCATATTTTACATTTCCTTATAGACAAAATATTATTGAATCGTTGCAAAATTTCACGCCTTTACACGGCTTTATATGAACATCGCCATATAGTGCGGCAGGGTTATTTTGCCGTCCGCAAGCCCTATATTTCCTGCGGTGATTTTATATGCATAAGAAGGCTTCCATTCTTTGAGATATGCGTTCAAAGACTGCGTGCTCCCCCGCTTACTCTTAACTTCTACGGGTATTACGCCGCGGTTTTGCTCCATAAGGAATTCTATCTCCTGTATTCCCGATTCTTTCTTTATATAATGCAGCTCTATCCCGCGCTTTGTGAGCATATCAAAGATAAGATTTTCGTATATACCGCCCTTTGCCGAACCTGCGAGTTTATCCTCTACAAGCGCCGCCTGCGTTTCAAAGCCAAACATAGCCGTTACTAGACCGATATCCGTGCCGTATATCTTAAATTCGTCCGTCTTTTCATATGCTCTGAGCGGCAACTGCGGCGTAGCAACATTATATACCGCCTTGACCAAGCCCGCGTCCGCAAGCCAATCCAAAGCATTTTCATATTTTTTGGCGCTGCCGCCCTTGGATACCGTGGAATATTGAAACTTCGTATATTCCTTTGCAAGCTGTCGCGGCAAAGAATAATAACAAGCCCTTATTTTTTGTTTTTCGTTGCCTGAAGCGTATTTGTTTATATCTTCTTCGTATTCCGCCAAAATGTTGCTCTGCTTTTGATTGACGGCTTGAAAATTATGCGTTTCAAAAAACGTATTCACAACATCGGGCATACCTCCGACAGCCAAATATTCCCGTAATATCAAGCTTAATTTGGAATTTATCGCTTCCGGAATTTTTTCCTTTCGCTCAAAATATCCGCGCAATGCCGCAATCGCCTCTTCTTTATAACCATATGCCCACAAAAACTCCTCAAAATCAAGCGAATACATCTCTATTTGCCGCTCATACCCCACCGGCACGGACACCATCTCTTTATAATGCAAGCCCAAAAGCGAACCGGAAGAAATCACATCGCACATATCGTCCGTTGCCAAAAACTTGATAGCCGTACGCGCGGCGGGACAATGTTGTATCTCGTCCAAAAACAACAGCGTTTTGCCCTTGACAAACCGCACCCCGGGCAGCTGTAGGGAGATACGCTTATATATTTCCACGGGCGCAAGATCCCCTTCGAAAATATTCTTATATTCCGGATGCTTGAAAAAATTGATGACTATCATACTTTGATAGTTATTTCTGCCGAATTCTTCTATGATAAATGACTTTCCGACTTGCCTTGCACCTTTTACCAAAAGACATTCATTCTTTTTGTTGTTTTTCCAAGCAAGCAATTCGTCATATATTTTTCTCTTTAACATAACTCACCTCTTTATCAATCTTATCATATCTTTCTGTATAATTCAAGCACAATGCATAAAATTCGACGATACTTTTTATAGAAAATGCATAGAATTTGACGATACTTTATGTAAAATGTGCATAGAATTCGACGATACTTTTTAAGCTTTGCTTTTTATATGTAAAGTATCGACATATATATTAAATTTATACCTTATCCCGCCCCGCCACCGAAAACACCGCCCGCTATCTGCCTGTTCCGCCACACGACAACCGCACCAAAAAGGGACAAAATAGGGACATTATAAGGGACAAAATAGGGACATTATAAGGGACATTTCGCCTTGACAATTGTCCCGGTAACCGCACCACCATATACAACAAACGAAAATAAAAAACGGACCTCTTACAAAGGTCCTGTTCTTAAAGTGGGTGGTGCGGTTACCGGGACTTGAACCCGGATGGTTGCCCATACGCCCCTCAAACGTACGCGTCTGCCTGTTCCGCCATAACCGCATTTTCGCCTTGACAGCTTTATTATAATAGTATAATCCGGGCAGCGTTGTCAACCACTTTGCGGAAAATTTTGCAATTTTTAGCAGTACGCAAAAAGTGCGCGTACTTTATCGCTTAATTGCGTCGGCATAACCTGCCACTATCCCCGACTGCATAGGAAAATCGGGATCGTTGCGCGTTAAAGCAAGCATTCTGCACGCCGCGCCTTCCGGATGATTTCTTCCCGCTTCCCAAGCTTCCACGGTTTTAACCGAAACGCCCATATATTTCGCAAACATTGCCTGCGTCATTCCTGCCCCTTTTCGTATTTTCTTTATCGCACACGGCGTGAAAGTTTCCAAAGGCAGCACCGTTAAAGTAGTCTTTCTTGCCTTCAATTCGCCCTTTTCGTAGGATATAGCCTGCTCCAAGCCCGTCTTAATGTCATCGAAAACCGCCATTTCATCTGCCTCCTTTTATTTATTGCTATCTGCCAATTGCTGTTCAAGTATGGCAATGAGCTGCTTTATTTCATTGCGCTCATCTCGTGTAAGATTTTCTCTTTCGCTTTTAGTATATGCCGTAATCAGGTATATCTTTTCATACACTTCAAAATCGACATATATCACTCTTATACTGCCGCTTTTTCCGCGATGTTCAAATGCAAAACGCATTTTGCGTACTCCGCCGGTGCCACGTATTACATCACCGACTTTTGGATCGGCAAGCAAAGCAATCTGAAGCCTTCGCAAATCAACATCATTCAGCCCCAATTTCTCCCACCTTAATCTGAATATAGGCAATTCAACAAATTCCCGCTTCATATTCCTCCTGTTTCCTTATAAAGTATACCCTATTTAATAGGGGCTTGTCAAGAGCTAATGAAAAAATTTATGTAAAACTTTCAATACTGACTAATAGTTCCGCTTTGGTTGGGCACGAATAGCGCAAGCGAATAAAAATCATATTTTCATCGGATTTATGCAGCGAGCCGCCGGGAGCGCGTGGCGCTCCACCCATCAACCGCATTGGGAGCGCGTGGCGCTCCACCCATTAACCGCATTGGGAGCGTGGGACACTCCACCCATTAACTGCATTGGGAGCGTGGGACACTCCACCCATTAACTGCATTGGGAGCGTGGGACACTCCACCCCTTAACCGCATTGGGAGCGCGTGGCGCTCCACTCATTAACTGCATTGAACTAGCTATTACGGAGAGTCTAACCTTAGTTCTCTGCCCGGCATTGACTTGCCATTAAATAAATAGGCATGTAAGTTATTAACTGACAAGATTGTTAAAGCAATTAGCCGTATATACCCGTGTCAAGTGGTACTTGAGCAGCGAGCCGCTGCACCCTGAACCGCTTTGAAATAACGAAAAAAAGTTTTACTGCTTTTCTTCTTCGCAATGTCTTTGCTTGTATACAAAAAATAAGCATGTCAAGTGCTACTTGACAAGGAGCGTGGGACGCTCCATCCATTAACCGCATTGAACTAGCTATTACGGAGAGTCTAACCTTAGTTCTCTGCCCGGCATTGACTTGCCATTAAATAAATAGGCATGTAAGTTATTAACTGACAAGATTGTTAAAGCAATTAGCCGTATATACCCATGTCAAGTGGTACTTGACAAGACTATAAAAAGCATAACAACAAGTACTTATGTAAGTTATTAACTGACACGATTATTAAAACAATTAGCCGTATATACCCATGTCAAGTGGTACTTGACAAGACTATAAAAAGCATAACAACAAGTACTTATGTAAGT
>CALWHM010000023.1 GCA_944380395.1 uncultured Clostridia bacterium
ACATTTTCCAACCTCCTAACACCCAAACTTAGTATTTCAATCTCCGACCGTCGTACATCATATTAAATATTGAACACATTGTTCAATAACGGATTAAGATAGCCATTCAAAGAACAATGGTGCGCTCTAACCAAACACGCGGTTTAGGCTCCTTGACATTTTAACCGGATTAGAGTATACTATATTTAATATTGAACACAGTGTTCAATAACAGTATATAAAAAATCGGCGCAAAGTACAGTGTGCGTGCCAATCGGTTTTGTCGGTTCGTCCGTAAGCGGACAAAAACACAAATAAACTGACAAAAACACAAAAATGTACGGAAACAAGGAGATTTTTTATGGACAGGCGAATTGAAAAAACACGAAAAGCAATTTTTGACGCTTTTGACACGCTGATTGTCAAGTTCGATTATGCAAAAATATCTGTGCAGAACATTATAAACGAAGCCAAAGTCGGACGCAGTACGTTTTATTTGCATTTTACCACAAAAAACGATTTGCTTCGTGCAAGGTGCATCGACTTGGTTGAGCGCATTTTTGCCCCGATCGGAACGGAAACAACGCACGCTTCTTCAATGAAGTTCACATTTGAAGAAAAGATAATGCATATTCTTTACCGCTTGCTCGACAATAAAAATGTTATAAAGGGGATTTTGGCAAGTGAAGGCAGACCGATATTTTTGCAATATTTTCGTTCTTATCTTGTCAATACAGTGGAAAATGAAGACGTACATTTTGCAGAAGTTCCCGATATATTCCTTGAAAATCATATAGCAGGCAGCTTCATTGAAATGGTGTGCTGGTGGGTAAACTGTGATTTTTCAGAGTCTCCGGAAAATTTGACACGATGGTTTTTATGTGTTTTGCCAACGCTGAGCACGAACATAAATGACAATAAGCATTTAACTCTGAATAAAAACATATGACAAAATTCAGACACTTTTCTGTGCAGAATATCTTTGTCGACTTCGAACCGAAACTTTTTTGTTCGTATGGCTGTAATAAATACAAATCGCCTGATTAACAAAAAACTCCGCCGCTCGGCGGAGTTTTTCATATTAAAATCGCAAGGTCAATTTCCCGCTTTTTTATTGTTATCGTCCTTCTTATCGTCATTGGAGAAGAAAGAGGAAAATCTTTCACGCATGCTGGGCGCGGAAGCCTTGGCTTCCTCTTTTTCCGCCTTTGCCTTTTCCTTTCTTGCAGCTTTTGCAGCTTTGGCTCTGGCTTCTTCTTCCGCCGCCTTCGCCTTGGCTTCCGCTTTGGCTTTAGCCGCTTCTTCACGGGCGGCTTTGCGCTCGTCGCGTTTGAGCGCCTTTTCCACTTTTTGGCGGGATACGTTGCCTAAGGTGGAGAACAGACCGGCAATTATAAGGCAAAGTCCCTTTAAGCGGTGCTTGTTTCCCCATTCCATCATTCCGCGAATGACTTTTATGTCCGCAATGCCTCCCGAAATGCCGATAAGTCCGCGCAGAGGAAGTTCCTTCATTCCCTGCATAAGCATAAGCATTGTGGTCATATCGGGATTTTCCACTTGACCTTTTATCACGGACGGGGCTATCTTTATTATCAGCTTGCCGATGAGGCAGCAGCTCAGCTCGCCCAAAGTGGTGGTAAGGTCGAACTCTCCGCGCTTTGCGGGCAGGTTGGACGGCAGTTTTTTGCCATACAGTCGGGAGAACTCCTCATCGCTTATCTCGCTTACTTCGCCTATGCGGAAGTAAGAAGGGCACTTGCTCTCATAGTCGGGCATGGGCGCCACGGCTCTTCCGGAGATGGTTATCTTGCCGCTGAGGCGTATATCGCGGGAACTTGCGCCCACCATTATTTCGTAGTCGCAGTTTTCCACATACCAATCGTTTATCTCCGTGTTATAGAAGGCAAAGCATCTGTCGTCCAGCGTGAAGGATATGTTTGCGGACATACCTTTTTTCAAAAAGACTTTTACAAACCGCTTCAACTCCTTTTCCGCTCTGAACACGCGCGAATTGCGCGCGCCCACATAAAGCTGGCATACTTCCGCGCCGTCCCGATCTCCCGTGTTCGTCACGGTGAAGGAGACTTTGGCGCCGTCTATTTTCAAATTGGTATATTCGAACGTCGTGTAGGAAAGTCCGTAGCCGAAGGGGAACAACACCTGCTTTTTCGCGCTGTCGTAGTAGCGGTAACCGACAAAAATGCTTTCGCGGTGTTCCACAACGCGGGGACCCATTCCGAAATACTTGGAAGCAAGATAATCTTCAAGCGCGACGGGATAAGTTTCTGCCAGCTTGCCGCTGGGATTTGCTTTTCCGTAGAGCAGGTCACACACCGCTTCGCCGCCCGCCTCGCCGGGCAGATAAGCGTTGAGCACCGCCTTAACATCGTTTATCCAAGGCATTGCAACGGGAGAGCCGCCGTAGAGCACGACTATCACGTTGTCGCAAACTTCCGTGAGCGCCGCAAGTAGCTTGTTCTGCGCTTCGGGCAGATCTATATGCGAACGGTCGTAGCCTTCGCATTCGTAGTCCTCCGTCAAGCCTATCGCCGCCACGACCGTCTTTTTGGTCTTTGCAAGCGCCACTGCCTGCACGATCAGTTTATCGTCGGGGTTGGCGTTATCCGTGCTGTAACCGGGGGCGAACTCAAACTTCTTTCCCTCCGCCGTCATCGCGTCCAAAAGCGAGACCAGCTTGTAGGGATTTATGCGCGAGCTGCCCGAACCTTGGTACCTGCTTGTGCGGGCAAGTTCGCCGATAAGCGCTATGTCGTCATCTTCGGACAGGGGAAGCGCCTTATCCTGATTTTTCAAAAGCACGGCGGAGCTTTCCGCAATGCGGCGCGCCAAATCGTGCGCGCGCTCGTAGTCGGCTTCCACGCCGCTGTATTGGTTGGATGCGCACTTGTACACGAATTCCAGCACTCTGCGCACCACTTTATTCAAATCTTCTTCGGCAAGTTTGCCGCTCTTTACCGCTTTGACTATGTATTTGTCCGTAAGACCGCCCGAATAAGGCATTTCCAAATCAAGCCCCGCCAAAATGCCGTCTATGCGGTTATTGGTGGCGTTCCAATCGCTGACCACCATTCCGTTAAAGCCCCACTCGTTGCGCAAAATATCCGTGAGCAGGCGCTTATTGTCGGAGGCGTATTCGCCATTTATGCGGTTATAAGAGCACATTATCGTCCACGGCTGAGCTTCCTTGACAGCGCTTTCAAAAGAGGGCAGATATATCTCGCGCAGGGCGCGTTCGTCCACCACCGCATTTATCGTCATTCGGCGCGATTCCTGATTGTTTGCGCAAAAATGCTTTACGGACGTGCCCACGTTGTGTTTTTGCACGCCGTTCACATAGCTCACGCACATACGGGAAGAAAGATAGGGATCTTCGCTCAAATACTCAAAGTTGCGCCCGCAAAGAGGAGAGCGCTTTATGTTCACTCCGGGACCCAAAATAACGGACACGTCCTGGTCAAGGCATTGTATTGCCAGCTCTTCGCCCATCTGCTCGGCTACGGAAACATCCCAGGAGCTTGCAAAAGTGACGGCGGGAGGAAAGGCGGTGGCGGGATAAGATTCGTTCATAGACTTATCGTTATCCTCCATCTCCAACCTCAGACCGTGAGGTCCGTCAGACATGCGCACGGTGGGTATGCCCAGCCTTGCCACGGGTTTGGTAGTCCAATAATCGCGTCCGCTGCACAAGCCCGCTTTTTCTTCCAGCGTCATCTTGGAGATCAGCTCGTCGATATCAACTTTACCGTTCATAATACACTCCGCAGAATAGTTTATTCAACTAAGTATAACAAATGTGGGCGAGCTTTTCAACAGTTCACGCGCAAGTTTTCAAAATATATTATTAATTTCGGCTTATTGAGTTAAAAATGACGAATATCTGCCAAATGCTCTCAATGTGTTTGACATTTTCCGCGCTTATGTAATAAAATAGGTATAATATACGAAAAAAGATATAAAGGAGCGATTATGGCCAGGCAATTCAAAGAAGGTTTAACGTTTGACGACATACTGCTCATTCCCGAATATTCGGACGTGATCCCCTCACAGGTGGACTTATCCACCAAGCTCACGGACGATATTGCGCTTAACATTCCGCTTTTGAGCGCGTCTATGGACACGGTCACGGAGTGTGAGCTTGCCATCGCGCTTGCTCGTGAAGGCGGCTTGGGAATGATCCATAAAAATATGAGTATAGAAGCTCAGGCTCAGCAAGTCGATAAGGTCAAGCGCAGTGAAAACGGCGTTATCACCAATCCCTTCCACCTCACGCCCGAGCACAAGTTAAGCGACGCTCTCGATCTTATGCGCAAATTCAAGATAAGCGGCGTTCCCATCACTCGCGGTGAAAAATTGGTGGGCATAATCACCAACCGCGATTTAAGGTTTGAAACGGATTATGATAAACTCATCGGTGAGGTTATGACCAAAGACAATCTTATAACCGCACCCGTGGGCACCACGCTTGAAGAAGCACAGAAGATTTTGGGCAAGCACCGTATAGAAAAACTTCCGCTCGTGGATAAGGAAGGCAACCTAAAGGGGCTTATAACGATAAAGGATATAGAAAAAGCCATCAAATATCCCCATTCGGCAAAAGACAAGTCGGGCAGACTGCTTGCAGGCGCTGCGGTCGGCGTAACGGCGGATATAGTGGAAAGGGTAAGCGCGCTTGTGGATTCCCGCGTAGACGTGGTCACCATAGATACCGCGCACGGACAGAGCAAAAATGTGCTCACCTGCGTTTCTATGATAAAGAGCAAGTTCCCCAAACTGCCGCTTATCGTGGGTAACGTGGCTACTGCGGAGGGTACCAAGGCGCTGTTTGAGAACGGCGCGGATGTGGTCAAAGTGGGCATAGGCCCCGGCTCCATCTGCACCACGCGCATAATTGCCGGTATCGGCGTGCCGCAGGCAACGGCTATAATGGACTGCGCGGAACAGGCGGACAAGATGGGCAAGAGAATAATCGCGGACGGCGGTATCAAATACAGCGGCGATATCGTAAAGGCTTTGGGCTGCGGCGCAAGCGCCGTAATGATAGGCAGTTTGTTTGCGGGCACGGAAGAAACTCCCGGAGAAATAGAGATGTTCCAGGGCAGAAGCTTTAAGGTGTATCGCGGTATGGGGTCTTTGGGCGCCATGGCGGCGGGCAGCAAGGACAGATATTTCCAGGCGGGCGCAAAGAAACTTGTGCCCGAAGGCGTGGAAGGACGTGTTCCTTTCCGCGGAAGCTTGGCGGACGTAGTGTTCCAGCTTATGGGCGGTCTGCGCGCAGGAATGGGATATTGCGGCAAGCACAATATAGAGGAGCTGCGCAGCAGCGCCAAGTTCGTGCGTATATCCAACGCGGCTCTGATAGAAAGTCATCCCCACGATATCTCCATTACCAAAGAATCTCCCAATTACAGCACTCGCGGCTGATAACAAAAAAATGTCGGGCGGCGCTTGCCGCCCTTCTTTTTACATCATTAAGTGCATAAAAAATACATATCATAATTATATGCTTTTTTCAAACCGAGTAAATATTCTGTGTGGGGAAAATGGATAATAAATTGAAATTTATTTGACATATATCGGTAAAAATATTACAAGTGCAAAAAATATACATATGCCGAATGCCTGCTTATCCGGCAGCACTTTGCCTTAAAACGAACGGCAATAAAAAGGGATAAAACTGTTTTGCGGTATCAAAAAGGCGCCGCAAGCGCGGCGCCCGATTGTTTGTAATATCAGTAGACCAAGTTTTCTCTGAAATAATCTGAAAGCCTTTCAATGGGCAGTCTTATCTGCGCCATCGTGTCGCGCTCGCGCACGGTTACAGTGCCGTTTTCCAATGTTTCAAAGTCTACCGTCACGCAATAGGGGGTGCCTATTTCGTCCTGCCTTCTGTAACGCTTTCCTATGGAGCCGCTCTCATCGTAGGTGCACATAAACTCTTTGGAAAGCTGTTTGTAAATTTCCTCGCTCTTTTCGCCCAGCGCCTTCTTTTGCAGGGGGAGAACAGCCACTTTGTAAGGCGCAAGCGCGTGATGCAGTTTGAGCACAACGCGCGTTTCGCCGTCCGCTTCTTCCTCTTCGTAGGCGTTGCACAAAATGGCAAGCACCATTCTCTCCACGCCCAGAGAAGGCTCTATTACGTAAGGCACGTATTTTTCGTTTGTGACGGGGTCGGTGTATTCAAGGGACTTTCCGCTCACCTTCATATGCGCTTTAAGGTCGTAGTCGGTCCTGTCCGCTACACCCCACAGTTCGCCCCAACCGAAGGGGAATTTGAACTCAAAGTCCGTGGTTGCGTTAGAATAGAAAGCCAGCTCTTCCGGGTCGTGGTCGCGCAGTTTCAGGTTTTCTTCCTTTATGCCCAGGCCAAGCAGCCAATTTTTGCAGAATTCTTTCCAATAGGCAAACCATTCCAAGTCCGTTCCGGGCTTGCAGAAGAACTCCAATTCCATCTGTTCAAACTCTCTCACGCGGAAGATAAAGTTGCCGGGAGTTATCTCGTTTCTGAAGCTCTTGCCTATCTGACCTATGCCAAAAGGCACCTTCATTCTGGAAGTGCGCTGCACATTAAGGAAGTTTACGAAAATTCCCTGCGCGGTTTCGGGGCGCAGATAAAGCGTGCTCACGCTGTCCTCGGTCACGCCCTGGAAAGTTTTGAACATCAGATTGAACTGCCTTACTCCCGTAAAGTCGCTCTTGCCGCACACGGGGCAGGGGATTTTGTGGTCTGCGATATATTTCTCCATTTTGGCGTTATCCCAGCCCGCAATGGATTCCTCGCAGTTGTGTTTTTTCATATAATCTTCTATCAGATTGTCCGCACGATGGCGTGATTTGCAGGCGCGGCAGTCCATAAGAGGATCGCTGAAACCGCCCACGTGACCGCTCGCCACCCATACATTGGGGTTCATCAAAATAGCGCAGTCTATACCCGTGTTAAGCGTGTTTTCCTGCACGAACTTTTTCCACCATGCGCGCTTGACGTTGTTTTTCAATTCCACGCCCAGCGGACCGTAATCCCAGGTGTTCGCAAGGCCGCCGTATATCTCGCTTCCGGGATATATGAAACCTCTGCCTTTGCAAAGTGCCACAAGTTTGTCCATTGTCAATTGTGCCATAATATGCTCCGTATAAATTAAATTACTATGACATTATACATTGAATAAGCGTTTTTGTCAAACGGCGGTAACACTTTTCGTTTATTTTGCGTATTGTGTACAAGAAGGCGAAATTACGCCAATAATATGGAGGAAGCATATGAATAACTTTGATTTCGGCGGCTGCGACTGCTTATGGATCATTCTTTTACTTATGTGCTGCGGAGGGCTGGGTAACGGCTGCGGCAATTCGGGCGGCTGCAACTGCAATATAATCCCCGTGCTCGTGGCGCTCAGCTGCTGCGGCGGCAATAATTCCTGCAACTGATCGCAAGGAATGTACATCACTAGGGTGCGTGCCGAAGGTGCGCACGAGCAGTACCGCCGCGGCGGTACTGCCTTTATATTATTCTTTACATAAGTTGCAAACGGCAGACAATAATAAAGCAGTACCGCCGCGGCGGTACTGCGTTTAAATTATTCTTTAATAATGTGCTATAATACCGACAAATAATAATATAAACGTACCGCCGCGGCGGTACTGCCTTTATATTATTAAATGTTACTTTTACTTGACCGCGTCCGCCGTGCGCGCTATAATCTAAGTATGAGAAAGTTCAACTTCTTCACTTGGATGATAAGCTATTACGGCAAGCCTCTGTCTTACAGGCTGTGGGTAATGATAGCTTTCACTCTGCTTTTTATAATGTGGCTGTGCGTTCAGTTCGTGTTTACGGAGTTTTTGGGGAGTTACTTTCTGTATTTCGTTCTGCCGTGCGCTGCGGTCGGTTTGGGCTGGGACGCGGCTATTTATTTTTACTATAAGCACATCGGCGCGTTTGATGAAAACGGCTGTTTGAAGGAAGAATATCCCCGCAAGCCGTGGCGTAAGGAAAAGCGGGAGCAATAACGCGAAAAACGGCGCATATCATCTAATATGAAAAGTATGCGCGTAGTCAAGTATCTTTGGGCGGCGGCGCTTTCTTTGGGCGTCGTCTTATTTTTTTGCAGTATAGACTCTTTTGTGCGCGTATATTTCGGTCATACGGTAAAGACGGCGGAAAATCTGCTTTGGGGCGGGGCGTATGCGCTCACCGCTCTTACTTTGACGCGCTGCGCGGCGAACGGGAAGGGCAGGCTGTTTTTGCTGTTGACGACTATGCTTGCGGGGTATCCCGTATTTCGCGGCGCGGAGTGCGCGGGCGCGGCGGCGTTTGCCTGCGCGGCGATGGCGCTTATCACCGCATTTTCCGCAATAATCGCGGTTTTTACCGTAAAGGAGCGCACGGGCGGGCTTTTGTTTATCCCCGTCGTAGTGTGGCATACGGCGGTGCTTGTTATGCTGCTCGGTGCGCTTTGAATCGAACTTGACGAAATTACTTGCAGTATGCGCGCGTATTTGATATAATAAAGCGAAAAGGAATATCCGCGGAGGAGGTACTTATGACTTCACTTCGGAAAGGCTATCCTTTTTAATAGACTTAGATAGGTATCTTCGGAGCCTAATCGGAGAGTGTGTGAAAAGAAAGATATCAGCTAAAACAGTGGCGATAACGGCTGTTCTCACCGCGTTGGAGATAATTTTCATCTTCGTGCAGGTGCCGCCGTTGGCAGGCGCGACGCTCGCCTTGTGTCTGGTTCCCGTGTTGGTTTCGGCAATGACGCAGAAAAAAGGCGTCACGGCGTTTTTATCCGTGCTGATGGCGTGCGGTATGCTCGTTTCGGCGTACACGGTGGGGGCGGGTTCGCTTATGGCGCCGGTGTTCCGCAATCCGCTGGTGGCGGTTCCGCCCAGGCTTGCGGTCGGACTTGCGGCATATGCTTCCTATCACGGGATATGCAACCTTGTGAAAAAGAAGTTTGACGACAAACTTGCGCAGGCGGGAAGCAAAGAATACAAGTCTTTGAACAGAAAAAAACAGGCGGCGCTCTACGGCGCGGCAAGTTTTACCGCTTTGCTAGGGACGCTGACCAACACCGGGCTTGTGTGCCTGATGATATGGCTGTGCTACATCGTGGGCAATATGCCGATAGACAGCGCGCTTCTGCCGCAGTTCTTTCAGGTCACCCTTGCGGTGAATGCGTGTATAGAGGCTGTGGCGTTCACCATATTGGTGCCGCCCGTAGTGACGGCTCTGCACAAGGCGGGGCTGAGCGTGAACAAGATCCGCATAAAACCGAAAACGGAAGATTGCGGAAATAAAGAGCCTTACGGGGCGGAACATATACCGCAGGAGCAGAGGAACGATAAGAATATATGATACTTGCGATAGACATAGGCAATACGAATATAAAAGTCGGCTTGTTCTCCGAAGACGAGCTGGTGCACGCATGGCGTTTTTCCGTCACGCTGCGCACGGCTGACGAGATAGGCGCGGAACTGAAAATGCTGCTTATGAACGAAATCGACGATATTTCGCGCATATCCGGCATAATAATGTCCTCGGTTCAGCCCGATCTCAACTACACGATGGAGCATGCCTGCCAATATTATTTCGGCTTGAAGCCCATCGTAGTGGGAGTGGGAATAAAGACGGGACTGAAAATAAAGTACACCAATCCCCAAGAAGTCGGCGCAGACAGGATAGTCAACTGCGTGGCGGCTTACAGACTGTACAAAGGTCCCTGCATAGTGGTGGATTTCGGCACCGCGACCACCTTTAACTATGTTACCGCTGAAGGGGAATTTATGGGCGGCTGCATAGCTCCCGGCATAAAGACGAGTTTGGACAGTCTTGTGGAGCATACCGCGCGCCTGCCCAAGATAGAGCTTGTCAAGCCGGAAACCATAATTTGCCGCAACACGGGCAATAATATGCAGGCGGGACTGATATACGGCTATACGGGGCTTGTGCAGTACATTTTGGAGAGAATGAAGAAAGAGTGCGGTGAAAGCGGCGTGAAAGTCGTGGCGACGGGCGGATTGAGCGAGCTGGTGCGCTCCGTGCCCGAAGAAAAGATAATAGATGTGGTGGACAGATCCTTGACCTTGAAAGGACTTAAGATAATTTACGATATGAATACCAATAAGACAAAGGAGTAGGATATGAAAAAAGCAGGTGTGGCAATACTCGGAATGGGAGTTGTAGGCGGAGGAACCTACAAGATCCTGGTGGACAGGAAGCAAGCGATAATGGACGAATACGGCGTGGAAGTGGAAGTAAAAGCCGTTTTGGACAAGATACCCGCGCGCGTTACCGCGGCGGGGGCGGATCTTTCCCTGTTGGCAGGTTCCATTGACGAGATAGTTGCGCGCGACGATATAGACATAGTCGTGGAGTGTATGGGCGGCGTGGAGCCGGCAAAGACCTTTTTGATGAAGGCGCTTTCCGCAGGCAAGAGCATAGTCACTTCAAATAAGGAGATGTTCGCAAAGAGCTGGCCGGAGCTGGAAGCTGCCGCGGCTCCCACGGGCGCGGGGCTTTATTACGAAGCAACTACCGGCGGCGGTATGCCCATAATAAGGGTGATGACCGCGGCAATGCAAGCCAACCGCATTTTGGAGATAAAGGCTATTATAAACGGCACCACCAACTATATTCTCACGCGTATGGCGCAGGAAGGTTTGGACTATGCCGAAATACTTAAAGACGCGCAGGCGCTGGGCTACGCGGAGGCAAATCCCGTGGCGGACGTGGAAGGCTTTGATTCAAGTTACAAGCTGAGCATTTTGGCTTCGCTCGCCTTCAATAAGCGCGTCCCCGTAGACCTCATTTACCGCGAGGGCATAACGCATATCACTTCCGTGGATATAGAACAGGCGGACAAGCTGGGATACGTCATCAAATTGCTTGCTATCGCCAAGGACGGCAATAACGGCAAGATAGAAGCGCGCGTGCACCCCGTGTTCCTGCCCAAGGATCATCCGCTTGCCAACGTGAACGGCTCGTTCAATGCGGTATTCCTTGTGGGTGACGCGGTGGGAGATATAATGCTTTACGGACGCGGCGCGGGCGATCTGCCCACCGGCAGCGCGATAGTATCCGATATAGTATACTGCGCGCGTCAGATAGAGCATGCCCGTTACAGCGAAATGAACGTGAGTATGAGCCAAAAGGACATAAATTCCGACTTCAACTCCCGTTACTATCTGCGCCTTAACGTGCACGACGTCGCGGGCGTGGTGGCGGATATAGCCAACGTATTCAAAAAGTACAAGGTGTCCATCGCTCAAATGAGACAGGACGAGGGCAAGGAAGTCATATCCATAGTGTTCGTGACCCACCTCACGGACGAAAAAGCAATGAACAGTTCCGTTGAAGAAATATCCCGTCTTTCCAACGTGATAAGCGTGGAGAACGTGATCAGGGTGGAGAGGTAAATGGATACCGCGCCGCTTTTGACTTTTCTGTCCGAAAACACGCAGGGGGAGGGCTATACCGTGTTCGATTGGTCCGACCTCATCGCCGTGTCGGAACACGCCCGCGAGGAGCTGGGTGCGCTTAAAACAAACGGCTATGCGGTGATAAAGTATTCGGACGAAAGCGAAGTCTGCCTGTGCGTTACGGCAAGCGGAAGAGCGGCGGCAGCGGCGGCAAAGCGCACGGAAAGCGTAAGCAGTGAAGGCGGGGAGGAGAGCGCTTCCTCACCCGCTTCAAAACCTTCCTTATGGGAGAGGATAAAAACGGCTGTCATCGCGGCGATATTCGGCATATTCGGCGGCGCGGTGGGCGGAGCCGTGATATATCTGATTTTGTCAAAGGTATGATAAACAGAACGCAGAAAGCCATAATGAGCGCGATATACAAGCATGCGGCGGACAAGGGCGGCACCTGCCTGCTCCGTCCCGTAGAGCTGCTTTCCGCCATACCTTACAGCGTGCGCTTTAAGCGCGAAGATCTGCCCGCGTATTTGAAGTCTTTGCAGACGGACGACTATTTCGAACTGATAGAAACGGAAAAGAAAGGGGATAAGCACTACTGCTTTACGCTTCATCAGAACGGATATGCGGTGATAAGACAGATAAAGAACGAAAAAAGGCAAGTCATTTTCAAAATAGTCCTTACGGTCGCGGGCGCGCTGCTCAGCTTTGCCATAGGACTTATATTGCGCAGTATCTTCTCTTGAAAAGTTGATTTGTGCGAACATATGTGCTAAAATATAAAGTGATATGTTTGAGTTGCATTCCAAGTATAAGCCGTGCGGAGATCAGCCGCAGGCAATAGAAAAACTCGTGGAGGGCGTGGAAGACGGTCTGCGCACTCAGGTCTTGCTCGGCGTTACGGGCAGCGGCAAGACGTTCACTATGGCAAACGTGATAAAAAAGCTGAACAGACCCGCTCTGGTCATAGCTCACAATAAGACGCTTGCGGCGCAGCTTTGCAATGAATTTCGTGAATTTTTCCCCGAAAACAGGGTGGAATACTTTGTTTCCTATTACGATTATTATCAGCCGGAGGCGTATATACCGCGCAGCGATACCTATATAGAAAAAGATATGTCCGTAAACGATGAGATAGACAGGCTGCGCAACTCCGCCACAAGCGCGCTTTGCGAAAGGCGCGACGTGATAGTGGTGGCGTCCGTGTCCTGTATTTACGGCTTGGGCGCACCTATGGAATATTTCAGCATGGCAATATCTCTGAGAGAGGGTATGACCATTGACCGCGACGAGCTTATAGATAGGCTGATAGAGATACAATACGAGCGTTCGGATTTGGACTTGCAGCGTTCCACCTTCCGCGTGCGCGGCGATGTGGTGGAAGTGGTGCCCGTGGAAAACGATAAAGTCGCGATAAAAATAGAGTTTTTCGGGGACGAGATCGAAAGTCTTATGCATGTGGATCCGCTCACGGGCAAGCCGATTGACGCACTCAAACACGTGAATATCTTTCCCGCAAGCCAATATGTCGTGGAAAAGGAAAAGCGCGACGCCGCTTTGAAGCAGATAGGGGCGGATATGATAGAGCGCGTAAAGTATTTTGAAGAGCACGGCAAACTCATCGAAGCCCAGCGCATACGCGAGCGCGTGAGCTACGATATGGAGATGATAAGGGAGATGGGGTATTGCAGCGGCATAGAAAACTATTCGCGCTACTTTGACGGCAGAAGTGAAGGGCAGCCGCCCTATACGTTGCTGGACTTTTTCCCCGAAGATTTCATACTGTTCATTGACGAAAGTCATATGACCATACCTCAGCTGAGGGCGATGTACAACGGGGACTTGGCACGCAAGAAAAATTTGGTGGATTACGGCTTCCGCCTGCCCGCGGCTTACGATAACCGTCCGCTCAAATTCGACGAATTCGATCAAAGGATAGGTCAGCTCATCTGCGTTTCCGCAACCCCCGGACCATATGAAATGGAGCAGGCGGGACAGGTGGTGGAACAGCTTATTCGTCCCACGGGTCTTGTGGATCCGGAGGTGGAAGTGCTGCCCGTAACGGGACAGATAGACGACCTTATCGGCAAGATCCGCGCCACTACGGAGAGTGGCGGCAGAGTGCTTGTGACCACGCTCACCAAAAAGATGGCGGAGGATCTGACCGCGTTCTTAAACGATAATCAGATAAAGGTACGCTATATGCATTCGGATATAGACACCCTTGAAAGAATAGATATAATAACTTCCCTGCGCAAGGGTGAGTTCGACGTGCTTGTGGGTATAAACCTGCTGCGCGAAGGTCTGGACTTGCCGGAAGTTAAGCTTGTGGCTATTCTGGACGCGGACAAGGAGGGCTTTTTGCGTAGTGAAACGGCGCTTATTCAGACGATAGGGCGCGCGGCGCGCAACGCGGAGGCTAAAGTTGTGATGTATGCGGACGTGATAACGGGCAGTATGAAGCGCGCGCTGGACGAAACCAACCGCCGCCGCGAGGTGCAGAAGGAGTACAACAGGCAGCACGGCATTACGCCCAAGACGATAATAAAACCGATAAACAACACGATAGAGATAAGCAGAAAAGTGGAAGAAAAGCCCCTTGAGGACGCGGGCGCGATAAGGGCGGAGATAGAAAGGCTTACCTCTTCAATGAAGCTGGCGGCAAGCGGTTTGGATTTTGAACTTGCCATAAAGTATCGTGAAGAGATAGCCGCGTTGAAAAGGAAACTGGAAAGCAAGAAATCGGAAGGCAAGAGGAAAAAATAATGCAGGACAAGATAGTCATAAAGGGTGCAAGGGTGCACAATCTGAAAAATATAGACGTGACTATCCCGCGCGACAAGTTGGTCGTGTTCACGGGATTGAGCGGTTCGGGCAAATCGTCGCTCGCGTTCGATACGCTTTTTGCGGAAGGACAGCGCAGATATATGGAATCGCTCTCATCGTACGCGCGCCAATTTTTGGGACAGATGGACAAGCCCGACGTTGACTATATAGAAGGGCTTTCCCCCGCCATATCCATAGACCAAAAGACCACGTCGCATAACCCCCGTTCCACGGTGGGCACGGTTACGGAGATATACGACTATCTGCGCCTTTTGTATGCGCGTATAGGCGTGCCTCATTGCCCTAAATGCGGAAAGGAGATCGTCAGACAGACGGTGGATCAGATTGCGGACAAGATAACCGCTTTGCCCGAAGGGAGCAGGATAATGATAGTATCTCCCGTGGTGCGCGGCAGAAAGGGCGAATTTACCAAGCTGTTGGAAAGTCTGCGCAAGAGCGGTTATATGCGCATTGAAGTGGACGGAGAGCGTTATGACGACGGCGCGGAGAATGTGGAGCTGGACAAGAATATAAAGCACACCATCTCCGTGGTCGTGGACAGACTTGTGATAAAAGAGGGCATTGTCCGCCGCCTGACGGACAGCTTGGAAGCGGCGCTCAAACTCTCAGAAGGACTTGTTGAGTGCGTGAACGGGGAGGAAAGGACCACCTATTCCACCAAATATTCCTGCCCCGACTGCGACATTTCAATGGAGGAGCTTACTCCCCGCTTTTTCTCATTCAACTCTCCTTACGGCGCCTGTCCAAAATGTTTCGGTTTGGGATTCGGAATGGTGCCCGATCTGAATAAATTCGTCAAGTGGGACAAGTCGCTCGCGGAAGGCGCGGTGGATATAAAGGGGTGGAGTTTTGACACCTGCAAGGTGAACGCCGCGATGATGCGCGCGCTTGCGAAGAAGTATGACTTTTCCCTCAACGTGCCGTTCAAGGAACTGCCCGAAAAGATTCAAAAGATTGTGCTTTACGGGGACAATAAACCTTTGGACGCGGATATGCGCGGGGTGTTCAACAATGGCTTTTATTCCAAAGTGTATGAGGGCGTGTGCAATATAATGAGCCGCAGGTACAATGAAACCACTTCCGATTTGACCAAGATGGAGTTGGAGCGGTTTATGTCGCCCGTGCCCTGCGACGTGTGCCACGGCAAGCGCCTGAAAAAAGAGGCGTTGGGCGTGACGGTGGGCGGACTTAACATCGCACAGCTTTGCGATCTGCCCATAGACGAAGAACTGAAATTTTTCAATGAACTGAAACTCACGGAAAGGGAGAATATGATTGCCGCCCAAGTCATCAAGGAGATAAAGGGCAGGCTGGGCTTTATGGTGAATGTGGGACTTGACTATCTCACGCTTTCCCGTTCGTCCTCCACGCTTTCGGGCGGAGAGAGTCAGCGCATACGCTTGGCTACGCAGATAGGCAGCGGACTTACCGGAGTTTTGTATATTTTGGACGAGCCGAGCATAGGACTGCATCAGCGCGATAACGGCAGACTGCTGGAAACGCTCACCCGTCTGCGCGATCTGGGCAATACGCTCGTGGTCGTGGAGCACGATGAAGAGACCATGGCAAAAGCCGACTTCATAGTGGACATAGGTCCCGGGGCGGGCGTCCACGGCGGAGAAGTGGTCGCGGCGGGTACTCCCGCACAGGTGGCGGCATGTAAAAAATCCGTGACGGGCGACTATCTGAGCGGCAGAAAGAGCATTCCCGTACCTAAGGAGCGCAGGCAGGGCAACGGCAAGTTTATAACCGTCAGGGGCGCGAAGAAGAACAACCTGAAAAACATAGACGTAAAAATACCTTTGGGCAAATTCGTGGCGATAACGGGCGTATCCGGCAGCGGCAAGAGTTCGCTTATAGGGGAGATATTACAGCCTGCGCTGGCGGCAAAGCTGAACGGCGCGCGCACGGTGAACGTGGAGTGCAAGGACGTGGAGGGAATAGAGAATCTGGATAAGGTCATAAGCATAGACCAAAGCCCCATCGGCAGAACGCCGCGCTCCAACCCCGCAACGTATACGGGCGTGTTCACTCCCATAAGAGAATTGTTTGCAAAACTTCCGGACGCAAAGGCGCGCGGATATACGGCGGGCAGATTTTCCTTTAACGTGTCCGGCGGCAGGTGCGAAAACTGCGGCGGAGACGGCATAATCAAGATAGAAATGCATTTTCTTTCAGACGTATACGTGCCCTGCGAGGTGTGCGGCGGAAAGAGGTATAACCGCGAAACGCTGGAAGTCAAATATAAGGGAAAGAGCATATACGATGTTTTGGAGATGACCGTGGACGAAGCGTGCGACTTTTTCCAAAACGTGCCGCAGATATACAATAAGATAAGCACATTGCAGCAAGTGGGCTTGGGCTATGTCAAATTGGGACAGCCCGCCACCACGCTTTCCGGCGGCGAGGCGCAGAGGGTGAAACTTGCCACGGAGCTTTCCAAGCGCGGCACGGGCAAGACGGTGTATATTCTGGATGAACCCACCACGGGGCTGCACACGGACGACGTAAAGCGGCTTATAGCCATATTGGATAAGTTCGTGGACAAGGGCAACACAGTGATAGTGATAGAGCACAATTTGGACGTGATAAAGGTGGCTGACCACATAATAGATTTGGGACCCGAGGGCGGCAATAAGGGCGGCACTGTGGTGGCTCAGGGCACGCCCGAAGAAGTGGCGTTGGTCAAGGGCAGTTATACCGGGCAGTACCTGCGCGGGAAGCTGGGAATGAATACGGCAGAGGAATAAGAAGTGCAGGATTTACAACACGTTTTTCCATTTGAACGTGAGCAGGTTTTTGCTGTTCTCCACATTGCCCGTAAGGGATATGCTGCGTTGCAGACTGTCTTCATAAGTCTTTGCGGCAAGTGAGCCTTGCAGGTCGCTTATCGCGGTCATAATGCCCTTTACGTCGTTATTGGGGCAGAGGAATTCCAGCACGTCGCGCTCTTCTTTCCACCAATCGGACATAGCTTGAACGGCGGCGCTTGCGCCCGCATGATTTTCCGCTTTTATCAGCGCGGTTATCTCCTCGCTTTTTTGTATCGCGGCGTCAAAAGTCTTGTTAATGTACACTTGTTCGCCTATGCCCAAGCCCACGATAAGCGCCAGCACGATGAGCGCAAGCCAAACCTTACCCCGCATTCTCTTCCTCCAATCTGCCCGTTATATATTTGCCCGATTTGGGCTGTAAGTAGAAATTTTCTCCGCCCGTAACGGTCATAAGCAGTACGTTTTTTTGTTTGAGTTCATACTTTTGCAGCACCTTTTCCACCTGGGAGTAATCTATCTTGCCCTTGCGTATGTTTTCCGACATCTTCTTGCCTTCGCATATCACGGCGTAGGGCAGAAGAGCGGGCGGTGCGTCCGCCATCACGTCGCCTGCCGTCAGAGGGCGGTTTGCGGCTTTGGGTATCACGCTCACGTCGCCGTTCGTTTCAAATATGGCGTATTCCAACTCTTCGGGCGAAAGGTAGTTTTTCTCCCTCAGCGCTTCCAAAAGATCGTTCACAGTCAGATCCAGCATGCTTATCGCGCGGTAGTCTATGCCGCAGGGATTTATCACTATCACGGGTTTGCCGTTGATAAGTCTGCGCGCTTTCAAAGAATGTTTTATCAGCTTTGTCAGGGCAAACTGCACCACAAACAGCGTAAATATGGGCACAAGTCCGTAGATTACGGGTACCGTGGTGTCGGACATCGGAATGCAGGCAAGTTCCGCCATAATAAGCGTAACGGCAAATTCAAAGGGCTGCAATTCTCCCAGCTGTTTTTTGCCCATAAGCCGCATTGCTACAAGCAGGAAGATATAGATGAGCACCGCTCGCACGAATACTATAAGCATATGCTTAGTATTTGCCCGAGCGGCGCTTTTATGCTATTTTCTGATATAACCTATCAAAACGGACGGTTTGGGCATATAGCCCGTAAGGCGCAGAGCGATAAAATACAAAAGCGCCGCAACGGGCAGGCAGATAAGGCAGGAGAGCGCATTCCCCAGTTCCCGCGTAAATGAGGAAAGCATACCCGTAAAAAGCGTTATCGCGCATGAAACGCCGATAAGCGCGGCGGAAGAATAACTCTTTGAGTGCGGCAGAACGCGGTTGAGCTGAATGCGGTTGCACAGCAGGGTAACGCAATGAAATATAAAAAACGAGGTGTAATAACCGTATATCCCCATATAGCGCGGTAAAAGCAATATTCCCGCTATGAGAAAGACATACCCTATAACGCTGCTCAAAAACGTGCGGTTTTCCCTGCCCAAAGAGTTGAGAGAGGCGGAAGTTATCGCGTTCAGGGACAGCGGTAGCACGATGAACGCGGCAAATGAAAGCTGCGCGCCCACCTTTTCGTCCGCATAAAGCAGGCTGCCTATCTCCCTTCCGCAGGCGGCAAAGGCTATAAACGCGGCGCATGCCACGGCGCAGGTAAAGTTTGTGGAGCGCTCTATTGCGGAAGTAAGATCGCGCCCGCCGCCCGCGTTGCGCGCCGCTATTTCAGGTATCATTACCACGGAAAGACTTCCCACGACCGAAGACGGCGCCAAAAGGAGCGGCATCACCATACCCGTGGCTCTGCCGTATTCCGCGGTGGCTTCCGCGCTTGTCAGTCCGCACGCGTTCACCAATACTGCCGGCAGAGCAAGGGAGATGAACATGCCCATCATACTGCCGCACAGCCGCGTCACGGTGAGCGGCGCGGAGGATTTTATCACTTGTTTTCCCATAGACGGATAAGCAAGTCTTCCGCCGCTTTTGAAGAAGACCGCAATGAGCATTACCGCCACTATGCAATCGCTTACAAGCATTGCGTAAGCCAGGGAATACTCCAAGGAAACCACGTTTTGCAGTAAAAATATGAACAGAGCGCAGGCGGCAACCTTTATTATTTCGTCTGCTGCTTCCGCTGCGGAGTAGACGAAAAAGTTGCGCTTCCCCCAAAAATGACTGCGTATCACGGCATAAACGCAGGATGTGAACATCGTGGGCAGTAATATCAGAAACAGCCTTGAACATCTTTCGTCCGTAAAGAAAAAGGAGGTAAGGGACGGAAACGCATAGAATATCGTGCACACCGTCATCGATATCATCAGACTTATCAGCAGGGCGGCGGTAACGGCGGAGCGCTGATTTTTCTCATCGCCCAGCGCCTGACTTTCCGCGGTAATACGGGAAACGGTGACGGGTATTCCGCTTACGGCGATTGCGGCGAACAGGGAGAACACGGAAAAGCATATCTGATAAAGCCCCATTACTTCCGCGCCAAGTTCGCGTGAGATAAAAATTTTGAAGATAAACGAGATACCCCGCGTGATGACGGCTATCGAGGTCACGGTAAAGAACGCCTTGAAAATTCTTTTCATATTATAGGATATTAAGGCGGCGTGAAAAATATAATTTACAGGAGGGAAAAATGCTGATATACAGAGTAAAGGAAGGGGAAAACTTGCAGGACATAGCGCGCAGATTCGGCGTGCGTGCAGATAAGATATCGGCGGACAGCAACTGCTCTTACGAACAGGTTGACGCGGGGATATATCTGCTCATTCGCCGCCCCGAAGGGCGGGAATATGTGGTAAAGCCGTTTGATACGCTTGGCGATATTGCGGAAAGGTTCGGAGTTAGTGAGGACGGCATAATAAAAAACAACCGCCTGACTTCCTCCGAACTGTTTATAGGGCAAAAGCTGTATATCCCGATGTGAATAGCTCAAAGCACTTTGATGACGCGCGCGGGAACGCCCGCCGCTATGCAGCGTTCGGGTACGTCCTTTGTTACCACGGCTCCCGCGGCGATAATGCTTCCGTCGCCCACGGTTACCCCGGGGAGAATGGTTGCGTGCGAGCCTACCCATACGTTTTTGCCCAAAACGACTTTTTTCGCAGTCATTTCGGCGCGTTTGGCGGGATCGAAATCGTGATTTAAAGTGGCAATGACCACTTGATGACCTATCAAACAGCCGTCGCCTATCTCTATTCCGCCTTGGTCCTGAAAACAGCAGCCCGAATTTATAAACACGTTTGCGCCCAGCTTTATGTTTTTGCCGTAATCGGAATACAGCGGAGGGAAAAGTCGGAACCCGTCGTCCACCTTATATCCCACAAGTTCGGAAACAAGCGCCCGCAGTTCTTCCTGCGAACGGTACCCGCAATTTATTTGAGCGGTGATCTTCTGCGCCTCGTCTGCGGCGGCATTCATAAACTCACGCGTTTTTATATCCGTTCCCAATTTGGCGCCCGAAGCGGCAAGTAAATTGTATTCTTTACAGTCCATTATAATTATCCTCCGTAGATATTATATCGGTATGGAAATTTTTGCGCAAATAAATGCGTTGTTTTTACCAAGAAAAAGGCCCGCCGTGGCGAGCCTTTTATTCATTGTCGCAAGTTACTTCTTGCGTGCTTCCGACTTGCCGCCGTAATTACGGTCGAAATCGGACTTTTTGCCCACCTGCTTCTGACGCTTGCGCTTTTTCATTATCTTGCGCGCCAGCACGACTACGACTGCGATAACTATCAAGCCGCCTATCACGCCGGAAGTGATGTACAGCCACAGCAGGCTGTCCTTGCCTTCGCCATCGGTGGTCTCTTCCTCTTCGGGGGTGGATTCCGCATCCGCCTGCGTGTAATGCACGATGTAGTTGGCAGAGAGCAGAGCGCCTTCCTTTATGGAGCCGTCCTTGTTAAAGGCGTTGCTGTCGGTAAAGTCGTTGTTCTTGGTCGCGTCGTCCGCGTTCGTGTAGACCACTTCAAAGCCGACTTTGCCGGAAACTATCTGAGCGGGGGTAGTGGTGGTATCGCCGTTTTCGACGGGGTCTATCTCCACACAGGAGAAGTTGTCGAAGAACGCATAACCGCTCACCCATTCATCGGTATCGCCCAGCTGAACCGTAAGGTTGCCGGTGACGCTCTCTTCCACGTCCTTATCGATGTATACGTAGAAGGAGATCTCTTTCCAAGCCCCCACGGTTTCCTTGCCGTCGTCGCCGTACGTAGAGGTGTTTATTCTCCTGACCTTTTCCACGGCAGAGGACTCTTCGTCCACAATGCCGCCGAAGGTATAGGTGGAGTTGCCCAATTTGAGCGCTACGCGTGCGCTGTCGTCCGCGCCGAGCTTATAGGTGAGCACCCATATGGTTATCTTGTAGTAAGATCCCGCGTTCAGCGTGAGGTCGGAGGACGTATATCTGTAAGCTCCGCCGGAGAGGTTGCCTTCATCGTCCAGCACGTCGGCATGGTTGTAGATGACAAGCACCATATCGCCGATACCCGTAGTGATGGAAGAGTTGTTGATGTTGGTATCCACCGTGCCGGAGTTGTACAGCGCTTCGTAAAGCGCGGCGTCGTCGCCCGCGATATTCAAATCGAGCAGTTCGTTCCAATCGTGGTTCTGCCTGTCGAACACGCCTGCGGACACATCGTCGTCGCTGGCTTCGGAATCTATCTTGGTGGAGGACCAATCGGAAGGCGAGTTGAGCGCGTCTTCGTTGGCGGTCACGTTATCCATAGTGTTGACGAGCATGGAAACGGTCTGCGTATCCGCGCGGCCAAGACTCACATACGCGTCGAAATCTTCTTCCGTTATGGACTGATAATTTGCGCCGGTGAACAGTGCGCTGTAATTCGCGCTGCCCGTGTTATCGTCAGCGTAGTCGGAGTTGCCCACATACAAGGAGAGGGAAGCGCTCACGCTGCTCACGCCCGTCTGAATGTAGAAGACGTATTCCTTCCAGCCCGCGGTGGTTTCATCGCTGTTTTTGAAGAAGGTGTACTCCGTATCGTCGCTGCCCGTGGAGATAACGATGCTTATCTGCGACCCCGGCTCCGCATACGCCCACACGCTCACCCTGTAATAGGAGTTGGAAGAGAGGGAGAATTCATCGGAGCTGAAGCCGAACGCCGCCAGATTGTGGGAGTACACGGCAAGCACGTTGTTGTCTGCGCTTAAACCGCTGTACTTTCCTGCGGAAGCGAAAATGCCGTCCTTACCGCCGTTGAGCAGGGTTTCTATTTGAGAGCCGCCTATAATCTCCAAGTACTTTTTGGAGATATTATTAAGGTCGAGCACGCCGCCGAACGCATAAGTATCCGCGTTGGTATCGTTATTGTAAGCGGTCAGCTTGGTGCTGTCCGTGGCGGACCAACCGTCGGGCAGTGCGAGCACGCCGTTAGGGTTGCCGTTCGTCTTACTGAAATCAAAGTCGTTGTCGTCGGTTGCGTAAAGGCTGTTGGTGCCGGAAATGTCGGAAGTGTTGAAGAAGCCGTTGGAAGCTATCTCCACATCTGCGGTTTTTGCGGAAACGGAGCCTTTCGCCACGTTGGTTGCTGTGGTCGCGCCCGAATAGTCGGAAGCGGTGATGGCTTCCGTCATTATATTGGATATGAGCGCGTATCCCTTCACAAAGGAAGAGCTGTTGGTCGCGCTGCCGCTGCCCAAGGTGAATTCAAGTCCCAAGTACGCGTCGGTCTTGCCGGATTGCACCATAAAGGTGAGCATGACGTAATCGTTCACACCGTCTATCTTGAAATCTTCAAGTCCTTCGGAAGTGAGGGAGGACAGGGACGCGACGGAAGTGCGGTAGTCGGCAAGGTCGGTAAAGTCCGCTTCGGGTGTTTCTTCCAAAGCTTCGGTTATCGCGTCTATATCGTAATTATACAAAGTCACATTCAAACCGCCGGAAGTTATATCCGAAGTCTTTACCCACACGGAAACAGCCAAATAGCTGTTGGCTTTGAGCGGTATGAGGTTAGCCGTATCCACGTTATCCGTCACCGTGACGACGGGGGATACCGTGGCGTAAGCGGGAACGCGGTTGTTTATGACCCACACCTTGTTGCCGCCGTAAGATTCCAGCGCCTTATTCACGGTGATGCCGTCCACGCTGTCGCCGACATTGGCGAGCACGGAGTTGGAAGACGCGGCTTTATCGCTCACTTCGTATTTGAGCGAATCCATATAGTAATATTTGAAGTCCGTGTCGTCCGTGCGCATATGCTTCTTAGCCACGGTAGCGCCCTCAGCGGCGGCGTCGTAGGCGTCTTTGCCCACATTGCTCACGGAAACGGAGTCAAAGAAAGCTATGCCTTCGGAACCTGCGGTGTTGTTGTCGCCCAGCCACAATTCCAAAGTGACCGTGTTTTCACGGTATTGGTTGCCTTGCAGGTAGAGGGAATATTCCGTCCACGCGCCGTTGGTGTTGATGTCGCTTATCGCCACCACGGATTCGTCGTCATCGCCGGTGGTAAGGCGGATAGCAGCACCCCTGCCGGAGAGGATATAAGTCTTTACCCACACGGAGATCTTATAATAGTTGTTAGCTTCTATCGTATAAGCCGTGTTGGAAGTGTATCCGTACACGTTGGCGTTTCTTGCCTGGATATACAGTATATTGCTTGCCGTGCGCACCTTGTTATTGCCGTAATCGTAAGAAAGCGTGCCGTGCGCGTCAAGGGTAAGACCCGAGTACTTGCTTGCGTCGTTGATGACGGAAGTATCCATTGAGGAAGTATCAAGAACGCCTCTTTGTAAGTTGGAAGCGGAAGTTCCGAAGGAGCTGCCGTCCGTCTTGGTGCCCGCTTTACCCGTCCAACGGGAAGAAGAGTAAGGGGTGGAAGTCTTGGTCACATAGTTGAAATCCGTATCGCCACTGCTCATATCGTACTTGGCGGTATGGACCCTGTGGGAAGCTTCCGCTTCGGCTCCGTCCACTATGTTGGAAGTGGAAGTGCCCGTCTTTGCGGAGGCGTATTCGGCAGAAGCTTTCGCGTCGGCCTGCTCGTCGCTCAAAGAGCTGTCGCCGTCCACAAAAGCGCTGTCCGAATCGGCATATTCTTCATTGAGATCCACCAAAGTGATATCGTCGAAGTAGGCATATCCCGCGGTCATATAACCGGTGGAATAGTTGCCCGTACCCAAAGACAGAACAATGGTTATGCTGCCGCCCGAGGAGTTGTGGGTATCGATGTAAGTGACGAGTTCCTGCCATTCTCCGCTCGTATTGACAGCTTCGAACGCGGCGTAAGCCACGCCGTTGACATAGACGTATGCGCCGGCTTTGCTTTCGTCAAAGTCCTGCGTATCGTCGCCTCTGTTCAGCCAATCTTCGTAGTAGGTCCTGTCGGTAAATATATCCGTCTTGACCCACACGCTCAGCTTATAAACGCGGTCTGCGGACAATGTTACTGAAGATGAGGTATACTTGTAAGAAGAAGCCTCCACGCCGTTGTAGATGGCAAGGATATTGTTGTCCTTACCCACCTTTCCCGGTTCGATACTGCCGAAGGAATCCCTGTAATCGCGCGAGTTGCTCACATCGATAACGCCCGAATGCACGTTTTCAGTGGGAGTCTTATACTGAGCGGAAGAGGAAGTGGAGCCGGCTTCACCCGTCCAGCTGTCCGGAGTCATCGGCTGAGAATCGCCCGAAGCGGAATCAAAGTTTCCGTTGGCGATAAGAGTAGTCGAGTAGCTCTCTTCTTCGGTTGCGGGATCGTCGGGATCGCATGCGGCAATTGCCGTCACCATAGCGACGATCATCACGATTGCGATAATAAGGAAAGTAAACTTTCTTTTTCTCATTTGACCACCTTTTATTAGTCCTTATAATATAAGTCTTCCTAATTATATAAAATAAAAGCCCGCGGGTCAAACGAATAATCGCGCAATAGTTAAAATTTTATAAAATTCTTGCACATAATTTTCATATGGACGCTAATAAGGCTGAAAAATCGACAGCAAGTCGCCTTGCATTTTTGAAATATTTCGCCGCGCTGGCGGCAGGGTGTGTGAACGGACTGTTCGGCGGAGGCGGCGGAATGCTGGTCGTGCCGCTGCTCACGTCTTTCGGTCTTACCGCAAAAAAAGCTCACGCCACCGCAGTCGCGGTGATTTTGCCGCTATGCCTGGTCTCCGCGGTAATTTATATCGTAAAGGGGTGCTTTGATATGCAGCTTACGCTTGCCGTAGGCGGAGGCGTGGTTGCGGGCGGAATAGCGGGCGCGCTTCTGCTGAAAAAGACGGATAACTTCCTGCTGTCAATGTTTTTTTATATCGTCATGATAGGCGCGGGAATAAAAATGGCGGTGGGCAGATGAATATCGTATGGCTTATCCTGGCGGGCGCCGCCGGCGGAATAATAGCGGGAATGGGTATGGGCGGAGGCACGCTCACCATTCCCATACTTACGCTTGCGCTGGACGTGGAACAGAAAACGGCGCAGTCCGTCAATCTGATAGCCTTCGTGGTTATGTCCGCGCCCGTGCTCGCAATCCATGTGAAAAACAGACTCGTTGACTTTCCTTCGCTTCTGAAGACGGCGCCGCTTGCCCTCGCAGGCAGCGCTGTGTGCGCTTGGTTTGCGCCCGATATACCCGCAGAAATACTTTCCCGCTGTTTCGGAGGTTTTCTGATAGCTCTGGGCGTATGGCAGGGCGCAAGCGCGATAAAAAACAAACTGAAAAAAGACAAGAGCTTTTCTCCTCAGATGCGTCCGCTGTATTTGGTGGACTGCCAAGTGCTTTGTTCAAGCGATAAAGCGTATTATCCGAAAAAATTCGATACGAAAAATCAGCCGCGTCCGCGATAAGGTATGTAAGAGTGCGCATATGTGCATATGCACAATAAGGCAAAATTCGGACGGTTGCACATATGCGCATATGTGAACATAAGATGTGCCGTAAACGCCGAACCGAAAGCGAAAAATTCACGCTCTTAACGCAGATAGCCCGGCTTTTGTCATTATCCGCCGACGCGAAGAATAATATATCTTGTCTGAAAAGGGGGATATATGAAAGAAAGAGTTCTTCAAACGGCGCATTATATAGTTGAAAACGACGCTACCGTCAGACAGGCGGCAAGGGCGATGGGCGTGAGCAAAAGCACGGTGCATGCGGATATGTGCGAAAAACTGAAATATCTGGACGCGGATTTATATGAAAAAGTGAGAAAAGTGCTGGAACACAATTTGAGCGTAAGACATTTGCGCGGCGGTATAGCGACAAGGGAAAAATATAAAAAATAGACTTGTATTTTTCTTGCACTTTCGTCATATATGACGTATTTATATGCGCGCAAGTAATCAAGGTATATAATATAAAGTGCATAAAAAATACATAATTCGACACCATCGTTTACGCGCCGATTTTTTGCGCGCGCACATAACTTATTAAATACTTATTGACAAAAGCGGATTTTTCGTTCATTATATAAATATGGCTTTTCCGCGGCGCGCCGCGGGAGAGTACAAGGCGTCAAGAGGGAGATATGAGCGAAAAACCCAACATAGTTTTT
>CALWHM010000024.1 GCA_944380395.1 uncultured Clostridia bacterium
TCGCTTGTAGTAGGTTACTACAACTGCGCGCCATCTCGCGCAAATCTGTCTGAAAACAGCAGAGCTAAAAGCAGAGCATTTTATAAACCTACATATACACATATTTTATGTTTTTCAATAAAATGTGTTCTACTGAGGTTGCCTTCGGGTAGCGCATAAAAATAATTTTCTAAAACTACGCTAAAATACTTGACGGGGGGGGTAATATGTTACACTTTTTATGTCATCGGGCAAAGCCCGAAAATATAGGAGGGAGCATATATGAATTGCGAAAGACATCCCGACAGGGAAGCGGTGGCAAAGTGCAACGAGTGCGGAGCGCCCATATGCGCCGAATGTGCGGAAAAGACTTCGGTGTTGAGGGAAAGCTGCGGAACGTTGTGCATTGATTGTTGCAAGAGTGAATTGCAGGGCATTGCGGATTATTATGCCGCGAAAAAGTCAAGGCGTTTGCGCAATATGATTTTGATGACGGTGTTTTATATAATCGGAATTGTGTTGCTGGCTATCTGCGGTCCGGTCGGCGGAGGCGGTTTGGTCACCGCGATTATAGCGTTGGCGGCGGTCGTATGCTGCGGCATAGGCCCGTTGATATGGGTGGCAAACAGACACAAAGAAGCGCACGACGCTTATGAAGAAAGAAACGGCGTTACGTATAACGTACAGTCTACGTGGGACGGCAACGTAAAAGTCAAAAGGGACAAGGGCGACACGTCGCTTGGGTTTCTTGCTCTGATAATGATGGCGTTCGGGATACTTATTTCGCCCGTCGTCATAATAATCACCCTCATAGGCACGGTCAATGCGGCAAAGAGTGCAAAGTTGTATAACGATTATATAGCAACGCTTCAATAAGCGGTATCGTCGCAAAACATTCGCGCAGAAAATAACGGACAGGTCAAAGCCTGTCCGTTATTTTGCCACAGCCGCAAAAGCGGCGATTTATCGGTTGCCTGCGGTCTTGCGCTTTTCGGACATGGCGGTTTCGGGCGCGTTTATGCGCTTTGCGCTGAAACGGTTGTAAATGAGATAGAACAGCGCCCAAAGTCCCGCAACGCCCACTATGCCGTAGATGACCCTTGCGCCCACGTATGAAGTGGATGAGAACATCCAATTGACTATGTTAAAGTCGAAGATGCCCACGCTCAGCCAATTTATCGAACCGATAATTACAAGTATAAGTGCGATAACGGTTATCATATTTCCCTCCTTGTTCAGTCTGCGCTTAGTGTGGGCAATGAGCGCGAAAATATACACGCGGGCAAAGCGGTGTGAAATAAGGCTTTGGCGATGAACGGCAGGGCGGGCGCGGATATATTGAATATTTTACTTGTAATATAACGCACGATAATATATAATAAAAGCATGGCTAGCAGAGGAAGTAAGAAAAATTCGGTCAAACCGGATAAGAAAGTCGCTTTGGCGGCGGATATGAGGGAAAAATGGCGCAAAAGCGGAATGAAATTCGCTGTTATCGCGGCTGTGCTGCTCGCGCTAACGCTGATATTTTCATTGCCGTTTTCTTGGAACGGAACGCTGTCCGTAAAGGCGGACGGAGAATTTACCATGGACGCGAGCGGTCCGCTTTACGATTTGATAATGTCGGGGGAGGAAAGTTCCGCATTGACGGAGGATATATCTCTGTCACTGCCGGCGAATCCGTGGATGGTCATATTCGCGCCGACGTATTGCAACGGCGGGGATACGTTTTTGCTGACGGAAGCGCTCACGGGCATGGGCTTGGACTATGACAGGCAGGCGGCGGGATATATGGATAACCCCTTTGATCTCACGCAAAAGCAGGAGGGTATGCTGGACAGCGCAAGCATAGCCCTATACGTCATAAGCATACTCGTAATTTTGGCAATGGCGGCTATGACGGCGGTGTGCATAACCGCGATAGCGGGCAAATTGAGCGCGAAGGCGGCGTTTATCGCGGCGCTCGTGTTCACGGCGCTTGCGGTGGTGCAATTTATATTCGGAATAGTTGTGTGCAGCACTCGCATTCCCGATATGGGCGAAGCGGACGTGACGGTGGTGCCGGGCGCGTTTATGATAATCTCCGTTGTGGCGGGCGCGGCGATATCCGCGGTCACGGGCGTGTGGTCGAAGAAGTGCGACAAGGCGCGCGCGGAGTATTTGGAATTACAGGCGGAGATAGATAAAAAATGAAGTGTCCCGAATGCGGAACGGAGATGAAAGACGGGGAGAAAAAGTGCCCCAACTGCGGGGCTAAACGTCCCGGATATTTCAATTTTATTAAGAGAAGACAGCTGCGCGAGAAAGAAACGGCGGAGATATTGGAAAGGTCTTATATCCATAAAGAGGACGTATCCAAAACGCAGGTCACGCAGCTGCGCGTCACATACCGCGGAACGCTGAACGAAGAGTTCGCGCGCGCAGGCATTAAAACGGCGGTAAGCGCGCTGTTTATGCTGTGCTGTATCACGGTGATAGCTTTGCGCCAATATACTAAGCTTTTGGACGGGTTGGACACGATAGGCACAGCCATAGTGCTTTTGGGCGCGTTTTTGCTGCTGTTCGGCAACGGCGCTTCCGTTGCCAATTCCGCATATTATTTGGCTAAGCTGAACGCGTTGAAAAAGCAGGGCGTGGGCGTGAGCAAGATAAATTACGGTAAAAATCCCACCGCCGTGTACGCCGGGCGCGTGTACGAAGTGGCGGTGGCGGAGGGCTGCCCCGCGTGTTCTTCTCCCACGGCAATGCATATTGAGCAGGTGCAGGATATGTTGGTGGCGGTGTGCAACGCGGACCGCAATCACCTTTATAAATTGGATAAGGCGCGCGTGATAAACGCGGTGATGGAGAGTGAATATAAAAGGTCGGGACTTGCCTATACGCCGCTCGAACTTGAAAAAGAGGAAGGCATAGGCGAAGAAGACGCGCCCGCGGCGGAGCAGAGCGATACGGCGCAGAGCGTTCAAAACGATACAAAGCAGAGTCAAACGGCAAACGCGGAAAGCCAAGCGAGTGCGGAAAGCCAAGACAAAGCCGTGAAAGAAGGGGAGGCAAGTCAAAGCGATACGCCGAAAGCGGAATAAATAAAAATTTCCGTTATACGTTGTTGACACGCGGATTTTTCAGGCATATAATGTGGTTATACGGAGGTATGGAGATATGAAAGAATTGGTCAAAACTTTTGAAGATCTGCCTAAAATAGCAAAGATAATACTCGCAATACCCTGTCTTGACATAATATGGGCGATAGTGCGCATTATAAAGGGCGTTGCCTATAAAAACGCCGTCACGCTGATAGCGGGCATATTGTGGATATTCCCCGGCTGCTTTGTGTGCTGGCTGGCGGATATCATCTGCGCCGCTATTGACAGGGACTTCTTGTTTATGAAAGGCGAAGAAGCCTAACGGCAAAACACGTATAAGCAAAGCCGCCTGTGGGCGGCTTTTTGCTTGCAAAAACAAAAAGCCTTGCAATATCCGAAAATGTATGATATTATAATGTTAAACAAAACAAAAGAAGGTAAGGGAGAATGGAAAATTCGGCTGCAATAAAAATTTTTGTAGGCTCTTCAATCAAGGGAACAGCGCGCGACGAGCGCGACAAGACGGACGATTATTTTTACAAGCTCGGCGACGAACTGCAATTAAGAGGCGCGCAGCTGCGCCTTTTCGGCTGCATAACATGGGATAACAGAATGCGTGAGGGCGGTTCGCAGAAAGCGCTCAACGAGATGATAGAGGGCAGCGACGCCGCTGTTTTTATGCTTGCGGGAGATGTGGGCGAATATACGCGCGAGGAGATAGACATAGCGCTTGCCGCTTCAAAAAAAAGCGGAAAGCCCAAGGTGTATATATTCAGCAAAAAAACAAACAGCACGCCCGAAGGCGAAGGCAGAATAGCGCAGGTGAAGACGGCTTGCGCCGGCAGGGCGGAGTTCTTCGAATACGAGGAATTCGACAAGATAACGGGCAGCTTGCGCGACGTGGTGCGCAAAGACGGCGGGCAGGCTTCCGCGGCATTGCAGGCGATAGAGGGCGTGAGAAAGAGCGGTCAAAGCGGATATAAGACTTTCGATGAAAAATACGGCGGGAAAGACGTAAAGATAAGCAATATATATGTGTTTATCTCTTCCGCGCTCAACGAAACCGCACGCAGAAAGCTCTGTAATGAAATTCACGGAATGGGTCATCTTTTGGAAGATGTATTCAAAGTGCGCATAGTGCCCGTGACCTGCGATTACGGCAGCGACAATGCGCAAGCGGCGATAGACGAGGCGGTGGCAAAGGGGGATATTTGCTGCTTTGTCTTTGACGGAGAATATAAGGAAGAGGATTCCGCCGAATTTGATAAGGCTTGCGAGCTTATGGAAAACAGCCTGCAAGCGCGCGGAGACGGCGCCGGCAATATCAAGCCGCGCATATATTGCTTTTTTGCGGAAGGCAGGTGCGACGAGGCTACCGAGAGAATGCGTAAGCGCATAGCGGGCGAGTTCAAGCACTATTACGAGGAGTATGCGGACCTTGCGCGCGTGCAGTACCGCGTGATAATGAGCGTGATAGACCTTATCGGCGCGGCATGCGGTATGAGTGAAAACGGACTTATCTATGCGGGGGACAAGGTCTTGTTTTCCGCCGGATTTTTGCCCGAATTTTTCAATAACGAAAAGCTGAAAAAAGCGGAAGATGAATTTTTCAAGGCGCGCAGAGAGTATGAGGAGTTGAAGTTTTTGCACGAAAACGCGCCGTCGCCCGAGACGGAGAGAAAGTTCGCAGAGGCGGCGGAGGACTATAAGCGCGCCAAAGAGGAGTTGGAATATTTAAGGGCGAGCATTATGAACGCGTCGCTCAGGCTGGTGCATACGGCGGACGGAGAGATCTTGACCGAAGAGGTGAAGGCGCGCGAGGAATTTTTGAAAGGCAATTTCGACGGCGCGAACAGTGCCATAAATATAGAGAAGATAAAGCGGTGCGCCCGCGTGGAAAACGAGGAGAACAAAAGGCGCAATCTGGCATGGATACACGCCCTGCTGTTCAAGGCGGAAATTATAGAAAGCTGCACATACGAAAGCAAGGAAGAAAAGGACGAGGCGAGGAGAAAATGCTATATTGCGATAAAGGAGATAGCCGAAGATGGCAATGTGGGCTGCGACGGCATACTCGCCTATTTGAAATATTTGCTGAAATATGAAGAGGACGCCGAACTTGTCTTGCAAGAGTGTTTGGAGCAAGCGGATATCTTCGGCGGCAGGCGCAGTTACCGCGATATAACGGACGAATACCGCGCGGATATAAATGTAGTGCTGGGCGAAGCGTATTTGAAAAAAGGCGACTTTTCAAATGCGCAAGAGGAGGTAAATAAGGCTATAGAGAACTATAAGGAACTTGCCGAGGAAAAGCCGATAATAAATAATAAGATAGCGGAAGCATATCTGCTTTTGGCGCGCATTGCGGAAGAGAGCGAAGATCACGTAAGTGCGGCAGCAAATTATAATAATGCCGGGTGGTATTATTATAAGCAGAATAATTTTGAGCCGTGTGAGGCAAGTTATAAACGGGCATACGATATTATAAAGAGTTCGGCAGAGAAAAATGCCGAGGCATACGAACCGGATTTGGCAGACTATTGTAATAATCTCGGGAATTTGTATAGCGACTTAAACAGATATACAGAAGCGGAGGAATATTATAAGCAGGCATATAAGATAAGAATGAGGTTGGCGGAGAAAAATCCCGAGACATATGAACCAAAGTTGGCAGTGTCATGTAATAATCTCGGAGCTTTGTATAGCGACTTGAACAGATATGTAGAAGCGGAGGAATTTTATAAGCAGGCATATGAGATAAGAATGAGGCCGATAGAAAAAAATCCCGAGGCATATGAAGCCGATTTGGCAAGCACTTGCAACAATCTCGGAGTTTTGTATAGCTACTTGAACAGATATGCAGAAGCGGAGAAATACCATAAGCGGGCATATGAGATAGATGGAAGGCTGGCAGAGAAAAATCCCGAGACATATGAACCGGATTTGGCAAGCGATTGTAACAATCTCGGAGCTTTGTATAGCGACTTGAATAGATATGCGGAAGCGGAGGAATATTATACGCGGGCATATAAGATAAGAAAGAGATTGGCAGAGAAAAATCCCGAGACATATGAACCGGATTTGGCAGGCTCTAGTAACAATCTCGGGAATTTATATAACAATTGGAATAGATATAAAGAAGCAGAGCAATATCATAAGCTGGGATATGAGATAAAAATGAGGCTGGCAGAGAAAAATCCCGAGGCATATGAACCTGATTTGGCAATATCTTGCAACAATCTCGGGAATTTGTATAGCAAGCAGAAAAGATATACAGAAGCGGAGAAATACCATAAGCGGGCATATGAGATATACGGAAGACTGTCAGATAAAAATCCCGAGACATATGAACCGGATTTGGCAAGCGCTTGCAATAATCTCGGGAATTTGTATAGCGACCTGAATAGATATGCGGAAGCGGAGGAATATTATAAGCGGGCATATGAGATAAGGAAGAGATTGGCGGAGAAAAATCCCGAGGCATATGAAGCCGATTTGGCAAGCACTTGTAACAATCTCGGAGTTTTATATAGCGACTTAAACAGATATATAGAAGCGGAGAAATACCATAAGCGGGCATATGAGATATACGGAAGATTGGCAGAGAAAAATCCCGAGGCATATGAACCGGCTTTGGCAATGTCTTGCAGCAATCTCGGAATATTGTATGCTATACAAAAGGCAAACGATGAAGCGGAAAAGTATTTAAAGCAAGCATGCGATATATATATGTCACTTGCAAAAGCCTTTCCAGAGATATATGAAGAAAAATTGTTAAAGACGTTTGTTGCGCTTGCTTATGGTGCAGCTTTGTCCGAAAAAAACGATGGGGCAAAAGGGTATTGTTGGGACGCATTGAAAGTGATAAACAAAATCAAGCAGCGCGGCGGCAATGCGGAAGAGTCGGAACAAGACATAAAAGAATTGCTTGATATGTTGAACGACGAAGACTGACTTATAAAAGCAAAAACGGGGCGTCCCCCGTTTTTTTGCGGCCTGTCAAAGGTTATTTTTCCAAGTCGAAGATGTCGTTGCAAAGCCCGTCGGCGTATGCGGGTTCGTGGGACACAAGGATAAACGCGCCCGCATACTCTTCCAAGGCTTCGGCAAGCGCTTCTTTGGACAGGGAATCGAGGTGGTTGGTGGGTTCGTCCAAAATGAGCAGATTGCTCTCTTTTTGCATAAGGGAGCAAAGCTTAACGCGCACCTGTTCGCCGCCGGAGAGGGCGCCCACCGCCTTGGTGGCAAGGTCGCCGCGAATGCCCACTTTCGCCAGCTGATTGCGCACTTCTTTTTGGGAAAGGCGGGGGTGGCGGAAGGACATAAAGGATATGGCGTTCATCTCCTTGGATGGAAATTCAAGGTCTTGCTCTATATAATTTATCTTTACGTTGATGTTGTACGAAAAGCTTCCGCTTATTGCGGGGAGCTGTTTCATAAGCGTTTTCAGGATGGTGGTCTTGCCCATACCGTTGGTGCCGCGCAGCCAAAGTTTGCTCTCACTGCCCAAGGTGAAGGTGACGGGCGGGAGAATGGCTTTGCCGTTGTATCCCACTTCCAGCGCCTTTACGTCCAAGAGATGTTTGGTCACAAGCAGGGTGTAGGGGAAGGAGAATACGGGCTTTTCAAAGGACACGGGCTTGGACATAACTTCTATCCTGTCCAGCATCTTCTTGCGGCTGTTCGCCATGCCCGCGGTGGCGGCGCGCGCCTTGTTGCGGGCGATGTAGTCCTCCATACGCTTTATCTCGCGCTGCTGACGTTCGTAGCTTTCGGCGTATTGTTTGGCGTCCGATTCGTGCTGCAATAAAAATTTGTCGTAATCGCCCCAATACTTTTTAATGCGGCTGTTTTCTATATTGACTATTATTTTGCACACCTTGTTCAAAAACTCGCCGTCGTGGGACACAAGCAAGAAGGTGCCCTTGTATGCGTCCAGATATTTGGCAAGCCAAGCTATCTGTTCCAAGTCCAAAAAGTTGGTGGGTTCGTCCAAAAGCATTGCGTCGGGCTCGTCCAGCAAAAGTTTTGCAAGCATTACTTTGGCGCGCTGACCGCCGCTCAATTTGCCGATGAGGGTATCGTATCCCAAATTGCCTATGCCCAAGCCGCCCGCCACTTTTTTGATGTTGGCTTCAAGGGAGTAAAAGTCCGCCTCGTCCAGCCGCGTCTGCATAGAGGAGGTGCGGTTTATCAGTTTTTCCATCTCCGCGTCCGTGACGTCCGGTTCGGACATACGGGCGTAAGCGGCTTCAAGGCGGGCGGAAAGTTCGAACAGCTCTTTAAAGCTGCCTTCCAAATATTGCATTACGGTAAGGGAGCGGTCTATGTCCGCGTGCTGGTCCAGGTAGCCCACCTTTATGCCGGGCAGCCAGCGAACTTCTCCCGCGTCCTGAACAAGGGAGCCGGTGAGTATCTTCATAAAAGTGGATTTGCCCGCGCCGTTCAAACCGACAATGCCGATATGCTCGCCGTTGTTCACGGTGAGGTCTGCGTCGTCGAACAAAACCTTGTTGTCGTATGTGTGGCTAAGCCCTTTTATCGTCAAAATACTCATAATTGGTATTTTATCTTAAATGAAGAAAAAAGTCAAAGGAAAGTATTTGGGCAAAAATAAAGAAAAATTTTTATATACGTATTGAAAAGCGCCCTAAGAATGTGCTATAATGAATTCGATAAGGTCTAGAGGTGGATAAATGAGTCGTAAAGATACGGATTTTCCCATATTTTTGTTTCACGAAGGAAATAACTGTGAAGCTTATAAGCTGTTTTCTCCGCGCAAGGTTGTCGTGAAGGGGAAGGAAGGCTGGCTTTTCCGCGTTTGGGCGCCGCACGCGCGCGCCGTTTCCGTGGTGGGCGACTTCAACGGCTGGAACAGGGACGCGGATCAGATGAAGCTTTTGGAGAATACGGACGGCATTTGGGAAGCGTTCGTGCCCGGGATGAAAGTGTACGACGTGTACAAGTTCTGCGTGACTCAGGCGGACGGCAGACAGGTGCTGAAAGCCGACCCGTACGCGCTGCACAGCGAAACCGCACCCGCCACAGGCTCCAAACTGTATGAGAGCACTTATAAGTGGACGGATTTCAAGTGGATGAACGCGCGCGCGGACTCCGACCCTTACTCCGCGCCGATGAATATCTATGAGGTGCATCTGGGGTCGTGGCGCAAACACGCGGACGGCAATCCGCTTTCTTACCGCGATATGGCGGTGCAGCTGAGGGATTACGTCAAGCAGATGGGCTATACGCACGTGGAGATACTGCCCGTGACGGAGTATCCGTTCGAAGGGTCGTGGGGGTATCAGGTGACGGGAATGTTCGCGCCCACCTCGCGTTACGGCGCGCCCGACGACTTCAAATATTTCGTGGACGTAATGCACAAGGCGGGCATAGGCGTCATTCTGGATTGGGTGGCGGCGCATTTCCCCAAGGACGAACACGGACTTTACAACTTTGACGGCAAGCCGCTTTACGAATATACCGATCCGCTCAAAGCAGAGCACAAGGAGTGGGGCACGATGGTGTTCGATTACGGCAGGCACGAGGTGGTGTCTTTCCTGCTGTCTTCCGCTTCCTTCTGGCTTTCGGAGTATCATATAGACGGCATACGTATGGACGCGGTGGCAAGTATGCTGTATCTGGACTACGGCAGGCAGGAGTGGCGCCCCAACGCCTTCGGCGGCAATTACAATCTGGAAGCCATAGACTTTTTGAAAAAGCTGAACACGGATATGCTCACGATGCACCCCGGCGCGCTGATGATAGCGGAAGAATCCACCGCGTTCCCTATGGTCACAAGGGGAGCGGATATGGGCGGACTCGGCTTCAACTTCAAGTGGAATATGGGCTGGATGAACGATATGCTGCGCTACGTTTCCGCAAATCCCTTCTTCCGCAAGGATATGCACAACAACGTGACTTTTGCCATAACGTACGCGTTTTCCGAAAACTACATACTGCCGCTTTCGCACGACGAGGTGGTGCACGGCAAGTGCTCTTTGATAAATAAGATGCCGGGCGAGTATGAGGAGAAGTTCGAGGGATTAAAGACGTTCTTGGGCTTTATGATGGCGCATCCCGGCAAAAAACTGCTGTTTATGGGCGGGGAGTTCGCGCAGTTTATAGAGTGGGACTACAAAAGGCAGCTGGATTGGTTTTTGCTGGACTATCCCGCGCATAAAAATATGCAGAACTTTGTAAAGGACTTGAACGCGTATTATCTCAAACATCCGGAAATGTACGTGCTGGACACCTCCTACGACGGCTTTAAGTGGATAGTCGTGGACGACAATACGCAGAACATAGTTTCCTTTGTGCGCTATGACAATAAGGGCGGGCATACCGTGGCGGTGTGCAACTTCTCGCCCGTGGAGCGCAAGGGATACGATATGGGAGTGCCGCAGGCGCGCGAATACAAGGTGGCGCTTTGCAGTACGGACGAAAAGTACGGCGGGAAGGGCTTTACCCCCGCGTACTCCGCAAAGACGGGCGGTATGCACTCCCAGGACTACCACATCACAATGGATATTCCCCCCGCAAGCGTGACTTACCTTGTTCCGGGGAAGAAAATAACAATAAAAAAAAATAAGAATGATAAGGAAGGTGAAAGACAATGAATTCCAGAAAAAAGGAATGCGTGGCAATGCTTCTTGCCGGCGGTCAGGGAACCAGGCTTTATTCGCTCACCAAAAACGTGGCTAAGCCCGCCGTATCCTTCGGCGGCAAGTATCGCATCATCGACTTTCCGCTGTCCAACTGCATCAATTCGGGCATAGACACCATCGGCGTGCTTACCCAATATCAGCCGTTCGCGCTCAACCAATACATCGGCAACGGTCAGCCGTGGGATCTGGACAGACTCAACGGCGGCGTGTACGTGCTTCCGCCCTATATGAAGGCGAAAAATTCCGATTGGTACAAGGGCACGGCAAACGCCATCTATCAGAACATAGAGTTCATAGATAAGTTCTCCCCCGAATACGTGCTGGTGCTCTCTGGCGACCACATCTATAAGATGGACTATTCGGAGATGCTCGCCAGCCACAAAAAGCGCGGCGCGGACTGCACGATAGCCGTTATCAACGTGTCTTTGGAAGAAGCGTCCCGCTTCGGCATTATGAACACCAAGGAGGACGGGGAGATATACGAGTTCGAGGAAAAGCCCAAAAAGCCCAAGTCCACGAACGCTTCTATGGGTATATACATATTCACGTGGGAAAAGCTGCGCCGCTACCTGATAGAGGACGAGGCGGACAAGACCTCCTCCAACGACTTCGGAAAGAACATAATCCCCGCGATGCTGGGCGACGGGTGCAAACTTTACGCTTACAATTTCAGCGGTTATTGGAAAGACGTGGGCACGATAAACTCCCTTTGGGAGGCGAATATGGACCTGCTGGACGAGGACAGCGGACTCAATTTGGACGACGACAACCACAAGATATACGCGCGCAACTCCGCGGAGCCGCCGCACTACACGGGCGCGGACGCCGTCATCTCCAACTCCCTTGTGACCGAGGGCTGCGAGATAGACGGAGAGGTGGTGCACAGCGTTATCTCCACGGGCGCGGAAGTGTGCAAGGGCGCCAAGGTGGAGCACAGCATAATAATGCCGGGCGCAAAGGTGCTTGAAGGCGCAACCGTTTCCTATGCGATAGTGGGCGACGGCGCGGAGATAGGCGCGGGCGCCAAAGTGGGCAGCCCTCAGAACAAGGGCGAACATTGCGCGATATCCGTGATAGCCCCCGCTTACAAAGTGGACGGCGGAGCCGTGGTCGAAGCGGGCGCAATGGTGGAATAAGGAGGAAGAAAAATGAACGATATAATGGGAATTATATTCGCAAGCGATAACGAAACCAAGCTCAACGAGCTTACGCTGCACCGCACTACCGCGTCGCTTCCTTTCTGCGGCAGGTACAGGTTCATCGACTTTACGCTGTCCAACTTCGTGAACAGCCAAATAACCAACCTGGGCATTATAACGCGCAACAACTATTCCTCTCTCACCGACCACATCAGAATGGGTCGCGACTGGGATCTGAACAGGAAGAACGGCGGCATAGCGGTGTTCCCGCCTTATTTCTCCAACAGCGCGCGCAGTATGAACAGGGGTAAGATAGAAGCGCTTTACAGCGTGCTCGACTTTATCCAGCACGCGCCCGAAGAGTATGTGGTGGTGACAAACTCCAATATCGCCGCGAACATAGACTTTGAAAGCGTGTTCAACTATCATAAGGAGAAGGGCGCGGACGTGACAATGCTCACCTATACCGCCTGCCCCAACACCTCCCGCAAGGTGATAGTAAGCGAGGATATCGCGGGCAGGGTGACGGATATACGCATCACGCAGACTCCTTCCTCCACTCCCGCGGAGATAGGTCTGAACATATATCTCGGACCCAAGCAGCTGCTTATAGATTTGATAACGGACAGCTACGAAAGGGGATATACGGACTTTGAAAAACATATACTTCAACAGAAAAAAGACAGCTTGAAGATATACGGCTATCACGTGGACGGCTATGTGGGCGTAATAGACGACATCAAGTCCTACTACCACGAGAGCATGCGCATTCTGGACACGGATCTGCGCAACGATCTGTTCACGCGCAACGGCACGATATTCACCAAGGTCAAGGACAGCGTGCCCACCCGCTACCGCGACGGCGCGAACGTGAAAAATTCGCTTATCGCCGACGGCTGCGACATCAACGGCACCGTTATCAATTCCATACTCTTCCGCGGAGTAAAGGTGGAAGCGGGCGCCGTGATAGAAAACTCCATAGTTATGGAGGGCGGCAAAGTGTGTTCGGGCGCAAAGATGAGCTACATCATCGCAGATAAGGACGTGACCATAACGGAGGATAAGAAGATAAGCGGATACGAAACTTATCCTATGGTCATAGTAAAGGGTAAAACCGTTTAAAAAGCAATATTAAAAGGAGGGAAGAACAATGGCTCAAGCTAAGAAAAAGACCAAGCCGGAAGCGGTTCAGCCTAAGGAAGCGGAAGTGAAACAGCCCAAAAAGAAGATACTTTTGGTGGCTTCGGAAGCTCTGCCTTTCGTAAAGACGGGCGGTCTTGCCGACGTGGCGGCGGCTCTGCCCAAGGCTTTGAACGCGGACGGGTTCGATTGCAGGGTGGTAATGCCGCTGTATTACGATATCCCGGACGATTTCAAGCATACGATGCGCTGCCTGGGCAACGTTTATGTGCCGCTGGCATGGCGCAACCAGTATTGCGGAGTTTTCACGCAGACCTACGAGGGCGTGACCTATTACTTCCTGGATAACGAATACTACTTCAAGCGCAGGGGGCTTTACGGACATTACGACGACGGGGAAAGGTTCTCCTTCTTCTCCAAAGCCGTGCTGGAAAGTATGTCCGTGACGGGCTTTTATCCCGACATAATCCACGCCAACGACTGGCATACCGCGCTCGTGCCCGTTTATCTGGACGTGTTCTACCGCGGCATACCTCAGCTGAACGGAGTGAAGACCATTTTCACCATACACAATATCCAGTTCCAGGGGCAGTACGGGGACAGCATTATAAGCGACGTGCTCGGCATTCCCGCGGAGAGGGCGAATTTGGTTATGTACAAGGGCTGCGCCAACTTTATGAAGGGCGCGATAGAGTGCTCCAATATAGTCACCACCGTGTCGCCCACCTACGCAAACGAGATCCTCGACCCCTATTACGGGTATGAGATGGAGGACATTTTGCGCCAGCGCAGCTATAAATTGCGCGGGATAGTCAACGGCATAGACACGGTGAAGAACGACCCCGCGGCGGATAAGGCGCTGTTTGCAAATTACGACCTTGCCCGCTTTGAAAAGAAGGCGGAGAACAAGCTGGGCTTGCAGCGTATGCTGGGACTGCCGGAAAACAAGGACACGGCAATGATAGGCATGGTGGGCAGGCTGACCGAACAAAAGGGACTCGACCTTGTGGCGGCGGTGCTGGAAAACATAATGCAGCTGCCCGTACAGCTGGTGATTTTGGGTCAGGGCGATTGGAGATACGAAGAGACGTTCAGGCGCGCTCAGAACGACCATACGGCAAAACTGCGCTGCGTGCTGGGCTTTTCCGCGGACTTGGCGTCCAAGATATACGGCGGTTCGGATATGTTCTTAATGCCTTCCAAGTTCGAGCCTTGCGGACTCAGCCAGCTTATCGCAATGCGTTACGGTTCCGTGCCGATAGTGCGCGAAACGGGCGGCTTGAAGGATACCGTGCACCCTTACAACCACGATACGGGAGAGGGCAACGGACTCACGTTCTACTCTTACAACGCTTACGATATGCTTGACGCCGTACAGCGCGCGGTGGGATTGTACCGCGACTTTAAGGCGGATTGGGCAAAAGTGGTGAGCAACGGTATGAGCGGCGACTATTCGTGGGCTGCTACTGCCAAGAAGTATGAGGAAATTTATATGACCGTATAACCGCGTATAAACGCTTTGTGCGGGGAGAAACATAATATTATATATGCTATCAAGCGGCGGGCGCCTGCGTCCGCCGCAAAAAGAGGGGAAAGAATACGGAAAATCGGAGAAACATATGACAGTAAGTAAAGAAGCGTTGAAACAGGCGATAGAGGACAACGCGATGAAGCTGTTCGGCATCTCGCTGAAAGAAGCGTCCTCCAACCAATTTTACAAGTGCGTGTGCATTGCGGTGAGGGATATACTCACGGAACGCAGACACGAATTCAAACAGCAGATGAGAAAGCAGCAGTCCAAGCAGGTATATTATATGTCTATGGAATTCTTGCTGGGCAGGTCGCTTAAAAACCATCTGTTCAATACGGATCTCACCAAGCCCGTTACCGAAATAGCCAAAGAGTACGGCTGGGATATGGAAAACGATATATACTCGCAGGAAACGGACGCGGGTCTGGGCAACGGCGGTTTGGGCAGACTTGCGGCGGCATATATGGAATCGCTCACCAATCTGGGATATGCGGCAAGCGGCTTTTCCATAAAGTACGATTACGGCATATTCAAGCAAAAGATAGCCGACGGCTGGCAGCTGGAACTGCCCGACGAGTGGCTGGACGACGGCGCGGTTTGGCTTGCTCCGCGTAAGGAAGATACCTTTGAAGTGCGCTTCGGCGGCAGGATAAATCAAAGGTGGGAAAACGGCAGGCTTTATATCGATTATATAGACAGCGACATCGTGGAGGCTACCCCCTACGATATGAATATAAGCGGCTATCACAGCTTTGCGGTGAACAAGCTCAGGCTGTGGACGGCAAGGGCGCCCAAGGTGTTCGATATGCAGCTGTTCTCGGAAGGACAGTACGTAAAGTCCACGGAGGCGCAGGCGCTTGCGGAGAGCATATGCAAGGTGCTCTATCCCGCCGACCACCACACGGAAGGCAAAATGCTCAGGCTCAAACAGCAGTATTTCTTTGTGTCGGCTTCAATGCAGTCCATAATAAAACAGCATTTGGCGCAATACGGCACGCTGGATAATTTTGCGGAGAAAGTGGCTATTCATATCAATGACACCCACCCTACGTTATGCATTCCCGAACTTATGAGGCTTTTGCTGGACGAGTACGGGTACGATTGGGACAGCGCGTGGAACATTGTCACCAAGACCGTTTCCTACACAAACCACACCGTTATGGCGGAGGCTTTGGAAAAGTGGCCGGCAAACCTGTTTGAAAGACTGCTGCCGCGCATTTATCAGATAGTCACGGAGATAAACAGCCGCTTCTGCGCGGATCTGTGGAATTTCTATCCCAACGATTGGAATAAGGTTTCTTATAACGCCATTCTCTCCCACGGGCAGATAAAGATGGCGAATATGTGCCTTGCCGCGTCGCACACGATAAACGGCGTTTCCGAACTGCATTCGGACATTTTGAAGAACGACGTGTTTGACGACTATTACAAGATGTATCCCAACAAGTTCACCAACGTAACCAACGGCATAACTTACCGCAGGTGGCTGGCGCAAGCCAATCCCCGCCTTGCCGCGCTGGTCACGGACTGCATAGGTTCGGGATATATGGACAACGCGGACGAATTGAAAAAGCTGGAACAGTTCAAGGGCAACAGGGAAGTGCTGAAAAAGACGCTGGAAGTCAAAAGGGAGAACAAGGCGGAGCTTGCCGACCTTATCGCAAAGACGAACGGCGTTAAGGTGGACCCCGATTCCATATTCGACGTGCAGGTAAAAAGGCTGCACGAGTATAAAAGGCAGCTGCTCAACGTGCTGCACATAATGGACCTTTATTTCAGGCTGAAAGAAAATCCCGATCTGGACGTCAATCCCCGCACATACATCTTCGGGGCGAAGGCGGCGCCCAGCTACTATATGGCAAAGCAGATAATAAGGCTTATCTGTCAGCTGGGCAATATGGTCAACGCCGACAAGGACATAAAAGACAAGCTGAAAGTGGTGTTTATGGAAAATTACTGCGTGACGCTTGCGGAGAAGATAATGCCCGCCGCCGACGTTTCCGAACAGATATCCGTAGCGGGCAAGGAGGCTTCCGGTACGGGCAATATGAAGTTTATGGTCAACGGAGCCGTGACGATAGGCACGATGGACGGCGCCAATATCGAGATACACGAGCGCGTGGGCGACGACAATATCTTTATCTTCGGTCTGCTTGCAGACGAGGTGGAAAGACTGAACAAGGAAGGCTATCAGCCCAGCAGATACTATAACGAAAATTACAGGATAAAGCGCGTTATAGACGCGCTGCGCCACGGCGTGAACGGCATTGCGATGAATGAGATAGCAGACAGCCTCATCAACAGCGACAACTTCAAGGTGCTTGCGGACTTCGGCTCTTACTGCGACGCGCAGGAAAGGCTGGACAGGGCGTATTCGGACAGGGAACGCTGGGCGCGTATGTCGCTGCTCAACACGGCAAACGCCGGCTTCTTCTCTTCGGACAGGAGCGTGAAGGAGTACGCCGACAGGATATGGCACATACAGCCCGTAAAGGCACCGGCTAAGGGCGGCAGGGCTAAGAAAAAACAATAAGGTACTAATATAAGGGGAGTGTGACTATGGCTGCCAATTTTTACTATAACTGTCTGGACGAAGAATGCAAGCGCCCGTTCGGCGCGCTGCGTGCGGGGCATGAGCTGTCCCTCACCGTGTTCTCGCGCGACGGCGTGTTTATCGACAGGGTCGTGGTGGTGCTTACAAGCGACGCGGACGGATCAAAGACCGAATACCCTATGATTTTCAAAGGCAAGGAGGACGGCGTGAGCAGATACGACGCCACCTTCCGCGTGGGGTCGGGCGGGCTTTACTTTTACCACTTCCGTTTGGAAACGGAATGGGGAGAGGAGGAGAGATTTGCCGACGAAAACGACACGCCCTGGCAGCTGACCGTGTTTTCTTCCAGCTATAAGACGCCGGATAAGTTCAAGGGCGGACTTGTGTATCAGATATTCGTGGACCGCTTCAACAAGGGAAAGGACGCGGGCGCCATGTTCGATAAAAAGGACGGCGTTATGAAGGAGTGGAACGAACCGCTCACCGTGTGCGACCCGGACGGCGCGTACCGCGCAAACGATTTTTACGGCGGCAACTTGCAGGGCATAATAGATAAACTGCCTTACTTAAAGCAGCTTGGCGTTACGCTTATCTACCTTACGCCCATCTTCCGCTCTTCGTCCAACCACAGATACGATACGGGCGATTATATGAAGATAGACGAACTTGTGGGCGGAGAGGACAAGCTGAAAGAGCTTATTCAAAAGGCTGCGGACAAGGGAATGGGCATAGTTTTGGACGGCGTTTTCAACCATACGGGCGCGGACAGCAAGTACTTCAACAAGTTCGGCAACTATCCCACCGTGGGCGCGTATCAGTCGGAAAAATCCCCTTATCACAATTGGTATTTCTTTGAGGAGTTCCCCGACAAATACCGCTGCTGGTGGGGCGTCACCGTGTCCCCCACGCTCAATAAGCAGGCGCCTTCTCTGCGCCGCCTTATGCTGCACAAGAACGGCGTTATCCGCAAGTGGACGGATATGGGCATTGCCGGCTGGCGCCTTGACGTGGTGGACGAGCTGGAAGAAGAATACGTCCGCGCTCTGCGCCGCGCCATCAAGCAAAAAGACAAGGAAAAGTTGATAATAGGCGAAGTGTGGGAGGACGCTTCCAATAAGATAAGTTACGGAAAGCGCCGCCACTACCTGCTGGGCGGAGAGCTGGACGGCGTTATGAACTACGTGTTCAAAAACGCTATCATAGATTACGTTTGCGGCGGCGACGCGGATACCTTTATCGGGAAAGTGGGGCAGATAATGGACCACTATCCCAAGCGTGCGCTGGATTGTTGCTTTACCCTGCTCGGTTCGCACGACACCGCCAGGATAAAGAGCGTGCTTTCGGGCAAGGACGTAAGCGGGCTTTCCAAGCAGGACAAGCTGAACGTTAAGCTCACGCCGTTTGAAGAGGACATTGCAAAGCGCAGGCTCAAATTGGCAGCGGTATTGCAATACACTCTCCCCGGCAACCCGATGATCTATTACGGCGACGAACGCGGAATGGAGGGCTATGAAGATCCCACCAACCGCAAGACCGTGGATTGGAAGCATAAGGACGAGGATATTTTCGCGCTGTATAAAAAGTTGGGCAGGATACGCAAGAAGTACGCCAGCGTTTTCCGCGGCACCACTTATCTGGAAACGGGCAACGGAATGGCGGTATTCCACCGTATGGCGCGTTCCAGGGAGATAACCGTGCTTGTGAACAGCGGCAACACCGTGCTCACGCATTACATAGACGGCAAATACGTGGATCTGCTCACGGACAGGGAGTATGACTTCGGGGACATCTCGGTTGCGCCTATGGGAGCGATGATACTTGCCAAGAAGAATTGAGGAAGATCAAAGTATGAGCGGCTTTAATAACGATAAAGACCTTCTGGACATAATTTTGGATCCGGACAACACCGATCCCATCTCTCTTTACAACGGGGACGGCGCTATGTACACGTTTGAACAGGTGGCGGTGATCCCCTTTGAAAGCGGTGAAGAAAAATTACTGTTTGTCATTCTCAAACCGCTGGACGAGTTGGATTGGGTGGAGGACGACGAGGCGGTTGTGTTCCGCGTAGTTGAGTCGGAAGAAGGAAAGGCTTCCCTTCATATGGAAGAGGACGAAGACCTTGCCATGCAGGTATTTCAAGAGTATTATAGACTTTTGGACGAAGCGATCGGCGGGGAGGAGTAGCCTTAGGATCGCAAAATCAGCTGCATAAAATTTGAAAAAGGCGGCAGACGCCGCCTTTTTTACCGCCCGAAATTCACAATTACTTATTTTCCTTGGCTCTCAATGCCTTCTTGTCGTAGCCGTCGGGGGATACGGGCAGGGATTTGGAACCCATAAAGTTTATTTCAAATTCGCTCTCGTCCAAAGGGACGTTTTCGTCTATGAACTTGTCCGCCATGGCTATTATTTTCTGCGCGTCCTCTATGCTCTTTGCTATCATCTCCTGCACGGTCAGGCTTATCATCTGATTGCCGCCCGTTACGGAAGGGTACAGCCTGCGGGAGATGTTCATCCAATCCAGCTTGGCGTACTTTTTCTTGGGTTTGCGGAACCCGTAGATATAAGAGGGATAGTTCATTATCGCGCCCGCCGTCATAAGCAGCGTGTAGGTGAGCGATTTTTTGTTTTCGAATATCTTTTGATAAGAGCGCATTCGGCGGGGCAGGGAGAGCAGCTCGTCGTAAGGTATGTCCACGCCGTATACGGGATCTATCGCGCCCAAGTACATATCCGCAAAGCATTCGCATACGCGGGGAGAATCCTTTAATATAAAGTCGCAGTTGCAGCCGGGGTGCTTTTTCTCCAACTTGTCGGTTTGGATAACGTAATCTATCCCCGCTTCCAGCATAAGGTGCAGGCTCTTTTTGTATTTGATGGGGAAGTAAGAGTGCATATATTTCGCCGAACAATATATCACATACGGGTGTATTATCCTGTCCAAAGTGTAGTGGCAGATAAGCCCGTACAGATAGGCGCGCAAATCCCCTCTGCCCGAAGACTGCACAAAGGCGCAGGCGCGCTTAAACATCTCGAACGTGCCGCGCGTGTGCGTCACTCCCGCAAAGCCCTTGAACTTGGTGAAGGAGTAGAAAAGCAGGTCGTTGCCCTGACAGCCCAGATAAAAGCAGTCGGAATAGTCGTCCATAAAAGTGCGCGCCTTTCCGGAGGAACGCTCCAAAGTCTTTTCTGCCATATAATAATGAGTCATATGTGAAGCCATTTTTTCTCTCCTGCGTCCGACGGCGGCGGAACGCTTTTATCGCTATCTTTTCGGCGTCTTTCCGCAAGGCGTCACTCGACGTAGCGTCTGTGCACCCGTATCCGATTTTTTCGAGCACTTTAAGCGTGCTCTTTTCGGCACCTTTGCGTGACGCCTCACTCGACGTAGCGCTGCTACGACTTCGCTCGGTGTCGCACAAATTTGCTCAAAAATTTCTACGCTGAAAGCGCTCTCAAAAACCGTCTACGGCTGCTAGTTTAAGCGCTTTGGCGTGGTTGGCTAAAAGCTCCGCCGCCGTCGTCCGCAGGAGTTGGGCACCTGCTAGGACGCGGGGAAGCGAATAGCGCGATGTGCTGAAAGCGCTCTCAAAAACCGTCTACGGCTGCTAGTTTAAGCGCTTTGGCGTGGTTGGCTAAAAGCTCCGCCGCCGTTGTCCGCAGGAGTTGGGCACCTGCTAGGACGCGGGGAAGCGAATAGCGCGATATGCCGAAGCTGTTCTCAAAACCGTCTTCGGCTGCTTACACATATTATACACTATCGTACGGACATATTGCAATTATATTTTTTATGTGCTATAATGCACCTATGGGAGAATTTGATAAGATTTTGAAAAACTGCCGTGTGCTGGATGTGCGCACGGGAAACATCTACGGCGCGGATATCGCCGTAAAGGACGGCATTATTGCCGCCGTGGGCGAAAATTTGGGCGAGGGCGAGGATATGAGCGGTATGTACGCTCTGCCCGGGTTCATAGACGCGCACGTACATATCGAGAGCAGTCAGCTTATTCCGTCGCGTTTTGCGCAGGCGGTGGTGCCCTGCGGGACCACGCTTGTGGTGGCGGATCCGCACGAGATAGCCAATGTCTGCGGAATGGAAGGTGTGGACTTTATGATAAAGGACGCTGCTTGCACGCCGCTTGAAGTGAAGATGATGATGCCTTCCTGCGTGCCGGCTTCTTCCGCAGAGAGCAGCGGCGCCGTGCTGGACGCTTCCGCGGTAAAGGAGGCGCTGGCGCGTAAGGATATATTCGGGCTGGGGGAGATGATGAATTACCCCGGCGTGACGGGCGGCGATGAGGACGTGCTTGCCAAACTGAAAGCCGCGCGCGACGCGGGCAAGCCCATTGACGGACATTTCCCTATGGGCAGCGGCTTGGAACTTGCCGCTTATGCCGCGCAGGGCATTTCTTCCGATCATGAATGCAACAGCGCCGCGGAAGCGTGCGAAAAACTTGCCGCGGGTATGGACGTGTTTATAAGGCAGGGGAGCGCAGGCAAGCAGCTGCTCGATATTCTGCCCGCCGTAACCAAGGAGAATATCTCCCGCTTTTCGCTGTGCACGGATGACTGCCACGCGGCGGATATATTGAAGTTCGGGCATATAGACAGCATTGTGGCGCAGGCGGTGGCGGCAGGTATGTCCGCCGCGGACGCGGTGCGTATGGCAACGCTCAACCCCGCGGAACATTATAACCTGAATTGCGGCGCGATAGAAGTCGGCAGACAGGCGGACATAATATTCGTGCCCGACCTTGTAAAATTCAAGCCGAATTTCGTATTCAAGCGCGGACAGATGGTGGCGGCAAAGGGCGAGCCGCTCTTCACCGTTTCCCCGGCAGACGCTTCCAAGGTGAAAAACACCCTGCATATGCCGCCCGTGACCAAGGAAAAACTCAAATTGAAAGGCTCTTCCCTCACATATGCCATGAAGATAAATTCGGGCAGTTTGGTGAAAGACGCCGTCAAATACAAGGAAGGACTTCCCAAATTGTGCGTGGCTGAAAGGCATAAGAACACGGGCAGGGTGGGAGTGTGCGCGCTGTCGGGCTATCCCGTCAAGGGCGGAGCGGTGGCTATCTCCATCTCTCACGACAGCCATAACGTGGTCTGCGCGGGCGACAACGACAAGGATATGTGCCTTGCCGTAAATTCGCTTCTCCCCGTGGGCGGCGGAGTGTGCGTCGTCAAAAACGGCAAGGTGGCGCACCTGTTCCCTCTTCCCGTCGCGGGACTTATGACCGACCTGCCCGCGCCGCAGCTTGCGCAAGCCCTCACCTCGGCAGAAGAGTTTTGCAAAAGCGAGCTTAACCTTGCCTCCGTCACCGACCCCGTAATGACACTGTCCTTCCTGGCGCTCACCGTCATTCCGCATATAAGTCTGACGGATAAGGGGCTTTTTGACAGCGATAAATTCTGTTTTGTTTAGTGGCGTCGCCCGTAACGGGACGGATATGCACGCTGCGCCGCGCCTTTCCGCCCTCTCGCGGCAAAGTGCGCCTTGACAATACCGCAAGAGTATTGCCTGCGGCACCCGTTGCCGCGGTAGGACGAAAAATCACGGCGGATCGCACACATCCGTCCCGTCACGGTCGACAAGCGTCTGCTTGCAGCGTGGCAATGGTAAAAGCATTTCGGCGCAGAGATTTTTGAGCAGATTTGCACAAGACGGAGCGAAGTCGTAGCAGCGCTACGTCGAGTGAGGTATTGCGCAAAGATGCCGAAAAGATAGCGCCCAAAAGCTTTTGCCGCGTTCGGACATATATAATATATGAAAAATGACTGCGGAGGGCACCCGTTGCCGCGATAGAACGGAAAAGCACGGCGGATCGCACACATCCGTCCCGTCACGGTCGACAAGCGTCTGCTTGCAGCGTGGCAATGGTAAAAGCATTTCGGCGCAGAGATGCCGAAAAGATTGCGCCCGACGGCGGAAATAAGGAGGGAATATGGTCATAAAGGAGAGTAAAGGGCAGCGCCCCGCTTTGACGGTGTTTTTTGTTATAGGGGTATTGCTGTTGTGCGGCGCAATTGCGTTGGGTATATATTTTGCCGCGGATTCCGCAAAAAAAGTTGAAGTGCAGGCGGTTATCACACAGATAGAACCTTATACGGACGAGGACGGAGAAAGGCAGTACGACGTATATGCGGACTATACCTTTGACGGCGTGGAATACGAGCATGTGGACATAAACTTTTGGCAGACGGGAATGAGTGTGGGGGATGAAATCACTTTGGAGATAAGCGCGTCCGACCCCACGGGAATGGGTGTGCCGAAAGTTGCCAAGATAATAATTCCGTGCGCGCTCGCCTTCTTCGGGGCGGTGTTTGCGCTTGTCGGCGGAGTCGGGCTGTTCAAAGAGGTGAAAAGGCGCAAAGCCGCGCTCCAAGCCAAGCAGAGCGGGAATATAGTGCCCTGCGTGGTTTCAGCCGTTTATCCCGATACTTCCGTAAGCGTGAACGGCAGATTCCCGAACAATCTGTTGGAGTGCGTGCCGGAGGATAAAAATATCGTTGCGGTATATGTCAGCGAACCGTTTGCGGCGCATTATCCCGTTCGGCTTGCAAGCGGAATAAACGTGTTCGTGGATGGGCAAGACCCTTGCAAATATTATGTGGACTTAACCTCCGTAACGCCGCCGAAAGAGGGCGCGGAAAAGGCGCTAAAAAGCGTGGTAAAGGAGATTTCCGGCGCGGTGTTTTCAGATGAGCATATAACTTACGAGTAAGATTGTTTTGATGAGTGCAGGATATAATGATACGTGAAAAACAAACTACAAACGCAATAGATGTATGGTTATATTCCTATGGGTTATAAAGTGTCTTCGAAAAAGAACATTTTTTAGCGTTTCCGTAAAAATTTTACGGCTATTCTTGACAAAAGCTTTTTCCGATGTGGTATACTATTTATGTAGTACATAGTGAGGTATAAATATGTTAAAAAGATTTGAAGTGGAAAATTTTAAAGGCTTCGAAAAAAGATTGGTTTTTGATTTAACCGCCAGCGACTATAGATTCAATGAAAGTCTTCAAGTTAACGGCTTGGTAAATAAGGCTATTATATA
>CALWHM010000025.1 GCA_944380395.1 uncultured Clostridia bacterium
AAGACGCGTTTCTGCACCGTGTGCGGCGATAAGCAGACGGACACGCTTGACGCTTGGGGGCACGAAATGCAGCACTATGCCGCAAAAGAAGCCACTTGCGAGAGCGCGGGTAATATCGAATATTACGGCTGCGGAAGATGCAAGTTGAACTTTGCAGACGAAGATGGGAATGTTCGGCTTGAAGAAGTGGAGATAGGAAAGCTTGCCCATAATATGACGCACCACGCATTGCTGGAAGCTACTTGCACGCAGGCGGGCAGCGTTGAATATTGGAGCTGCTCACTTTGCGGCAAGAACTACCTTGACGAAAACGGAAATACGCTTGCGCAGGATACGGTCATTCCCGCCACGAATCACGAAAACAAAGAACATCACGAGGCGGTGGTAGTGAGCTGCGATAAGGACGGCAATATAGAGTACTATTACTGCCCCGACTGCCAAAAGTATTTTGACGCGCAGATGGGCGAAATAGAGCCGGAAGATACGGTGATAGAGGGCGGACATATCCTTGAATTTGTACAGGGCACGGCGGCGACGTGCAAAAATACGGGCATGCAAGAGCATTGGAAGTGCGAAAGGTGCAGAACGCTGTTTGAGGATATGGGCGGGCAGCGGCAGGTGAGCGCGGAGGACATCACCATTCCCGTGGACGCAAACGGGCACGTGTTTGTCAATCATAAGTGCGAGATATGCGAAGATATCCAGGCGCCCGCGGAATACGGCGCAACGGAAGGGCTGACTTATGTAAATCAGAAATCGGGACAAGTGTTCGGTATAGGAAATGTAAGAAACGAAAGCCAAATAATAATACCCGCGTATCGTGTGAACGACAGCGGAGAATATATTAAGGTGACTTCCATAGGCTCCAACGCATTCAAAAATTATACCGGCGATTTGGTGGTCATACCCGGAACGGTGGACAATATCGCTTCGGGCGCATTTACCGGCTGCACCGCCACCATAATATTCGAAGGACCCACGGAGATGGTTACATTGAATAACGGCGCGTTTTCCGGATACTTGGGAGAGATGGTGGTTTTGCCGGAAGGGCTGCAAAAAATAGGCGATGAAACCGGAGGCGACAGCAATGGTGTGTTCTTAAACTGCACGAATATGACATATGTATATATACCCGTAAGCGTGAAGTTTATAAGCGCTTCCTGCTTCTCCGGCTGTTCCGGACTTGTCATATATTACGAAGGCACGCAGAAGCAGTACGACGCAATTTCAAAGACGAACTATTGGGTGAATGCGGATTACGAGGAAATAATGAACGCGTCGCGCCCGGTAATTTTATCATAAAAATATGGCGTGAAGGAAAGAAGAAAGCGGAGGTTTCCGCTTTCTTTTTTGCAACTTTTAATTTTATCCGTTGACGGGAATATTAATTACTTTCTCACTCCGCGCTTTAATGCGGCAATGCCCGTGCGGCACACCTGCTTTATATCGTAGTGAACGCGCGCTTTCATTATCGCGTCCAAAAATTCGTCTATCTTCTCGCTTGTGCCGCAAAGCTCCAATATGACGGAGTTTTCCGAAATGTCCAATATCTGCGCGCCGTACTTGTCGCATATGTTCACCAAGGTGTTGTCAAAGGAGGCGTCCGTGACCACTTTCACCAGCAAAAGTTCGCGGCACACGCTCTCTTCCTCCACGATGGGGTAGCATTCTATGGTTTCTTGCAGTTTTTTGGTCTGCTTTACTATCTGCTCCAAAGAATAGTCGTCCCCGTGCGTTACGATGGTTATGCGCGAAATGTCGGGGTCGTCCGTGGCTGCCACGGAGAGCGAGTCGATGTTAAAGCCGCGCCTGCCGTACAGGGAGGATATGCGCGCAAGCACGCTGGAATTGTTCTTGACAACTATGGAAATGATCTGTTTCATATTCCGCCTCTTAGGTTTACTTTTATATATTGTATCACAACATTAACCGGCAGTCAACCTTATTTTTCGTCCGCGAACTGCGAATTGTAAAGCTCGCTGTAAAAGCCCTTGCTTTCAAGTAAGGAAGCGTGCGTGCCTTGTTCTATGATATTGCCGTCCTTCATCACCAAAATCAGATCCGCCGTTCTTATGGTGGAAAGCCTGTGCGCCACGATAAACGAAGTTCTGCCCTGCATCATATACGCAAACGCCTTTTGTATCTTCATCTCCGTGCGGGTGTCTATGCTGGAAGTGGCTTCGTCCAGGATGAGCATAGGCGGGCGGGTGAGCATAACGCGCGCTATGCACAAAAGCTGGCGCTGACCCTGTGAAAGCGAATCTTCGTCTATCACGGTGTCATAGCCGTCCTTAAACTGCCTTATAAACGTGTCGCAGCTGGCAAGTTTAGCCGCCGCGATTATCTCTTCTTCCGTGGCGTCTTCCTTGCCGTAGGCTATGTTTTCGCGTATCGTGCCGCGGAACAGCCAGGTGTCTTGCAATATCATTCCGTAATTCGCGCGCAGAGAGTGGCGCGTGACTTCGCGTATATCGTGACCGTCCACCTTTATGCTTCCGCCGTTCACGTCATAAAAGCGCATCAAAAGATTGATGAATGTGGTCTTTCCGCAGCCGGTGGGACCCACTATGGCTATGCGCTGACCGCTTTTCACGTGCAGATTAAAGCAGGTGATGAGCGGGCGGGAAGGGGTGTAAGAGAAGGACACGTCTTCTATGTCCACATCGCCGTGCGCGTCGGGAAGCGCGGGCAGGGCGGAATCGTCGCTTTCCACGGGATTGTCCGCCATATCGAAAACGCGCCTTGCCGCCGCCATTGCGTTCTGCATTTCGCTGAGCACGCCCGTTATCTCGTTAAAAGGCTTGGTGTATTGGTTGGAATACATTAAGAAGGTGGACAGTTTGCCCGCCGTCATAACGCCGCCCACCGCGCCCAAGGAGGGCATAAGCACCGCTATAAGACCGCCCGCAAGCCCCACCGCCGCATACACGAGGTAGTTGAGGAAGCGGGTGACGGGGTTGACGAGCGCGGAGTATATCTGCGCCTTTAAGCCACAGGTGTACAGGCGTGAGTTTATCTCCTCAAAGTTTTCCTGCGCGCGCTGTTCGTGGGAGAAGGCGCGCACCACGTTCATTCCGCCCAAAGACTCTTCGCAATAGCCGCTCAGTTCGCCGCGGCTTGCCGCCTGCGCGGTGAAGTATTTATGGCTGCCGCGCGCTATGAACGCCGCCACGAACAGGGAAAGCGGAGTGAGCACCACCACCACGAGCGCCACCACCCAATTGAGCATAAACATAAAAATTATCGTGGTCAGCACGGTGACTATGCCGGAAAACAGCTGCGTCATACCTTGCAGCATACCGTCCGCGATTATCTCTATATCCGAAGCCACGCGGGAGATAAGGTCGCCGTGCGGCTTTGAGTCTATATAAGAAAGCGGCATTCTTGAAAGCCTGGAAAAAGCGTGCTCGCGCAAGGCGCGCACCGTGTTATACGTCAGGGAGTTTGCGCACAGGCTCATCATATATTGGAAGAAGGCGCCGCCCGCCACCACGGGTATGAGCCAGATGACGTATTGCAGCACTTTTTGCATATCCACTTCGCCCGCGCCTATCATACAGTCTATGGCGTCGCCAACCAAAATGGGCACCGCCAGCTGCAGCACGACCGCGAGCACTGCGAACACGAACGTCATAACGAATCTGCCCCTGCATCCTTTGGTGAAGGAGAGCAGGCGGGCGAGCGTTTTTAAGGAACTCACATTCTTATTTTTCGTCATGCTGACCCTCCTTGTCCTCCTGAGAGTGGACTATTTCGCGGTAAACTTCGCAGGTGCGCATAAGTTCGTCGTGCCTGCCCATACCCACGGGTATGCCGCCGTCAAGGACTATTATCAAGTCGGCGTGGCGCACGGACGTGGCGCGCTGGGACACTATAAAAGTGGTTGTGTCCGTCAAGTCGTGCCTTATCGCCGTTCTGAGCTTTAAGTCGGTGGCAAAGTCCAAAGCGCTTGCCGAATCGTCCATTATGACTATCTCGGGGCGGCGCACGAGCGCGCGGGCTATGGTCAGCCTTTGCCGTTGTCCGCCGGAGAAGTTCTTGCCGCCCTGGTTGACGGGCGTGTCCAGCCCTTCGGGGAGCTTGGATACGAATTCCTCCGCCTGCGCGGTTTTAAGCGCCTGCCAAATGTCTTCGTCCGTGGCGCCGGGATTGCCCCAAAGCATATTGTCGCGTATCGTTCCGGAAAACAGCACGGTGCGCTGGGGGACGTATCCTATCCTGTCCCTCAGCTGTTTGAGCTTGTAATCGCGCACGTCGCGCCCGTCTATCAGCACGCTGCCCTTGCGCGTATCGTAAAAGCGGGGCATTAAATTCACGAGAGTGGATTTGCCGCTGCCCGTGCCGCCTATCACGCCCACCACCTTGGAGGGGTATACCTTAAAGGAGATGTTTTGCAGCACGTCGTTTCCGCCGTAGCCGAAGCTTACGTCCTTAAATTCCACGCGCGGCGCGCCCTCTTCACCCCACTGCACGCCCTCTCCGTCCGTGATGGAAGGGGCGGTGTTGAGCACTTCGCGCACCCTTGCGCCCGAGGCGGAAGCTTTGGTGAATATGACCACCAGATTCGCCGTTACCACAAGGGCGAGGGATATCTGCGTGAGATAGTTGACAAACGCCGTGACTTCGCCCTGCGTCATACTGCCCGTGTTGACCATATCTCCGCCGAAGTAGACCACCGCCGTTATGGCAAGGTTGATTATCAGCAGGGACACGGGGTTGAGCAGCGCCGATACCGCGCCCACCACGGAGGCGGCTTTTGCCAGCTGTTTGGCTTCGTTATCAAAGCGTTCGCGCTCTTCTTCTTCCTTGGCGAAGGCGCGCACCACGCGCACTCCCGTCAGGTTTTCGCGCGTGACGGCGGAAAGGTCGTCCACCTTGCGCTGAACTTTCTTGTAACGGGGAATGGTGCTGCGCATAATGAAAAACAGCGCCGCCGCTATTATCGGAGTGGCTATTATGAACACCACTGAAAGTTTGGGGTTGAGGATAACCGCCATTATAACGGAGCCGATTATGATGAAGGGCGCGCGCACCACCAGCCTTATCAGCATAGCCACCGCCACCTGAAGCTGGTTGATGTCGCCCGAAAGGCGCGTGAGCAGGGAAGGCGTTCCGAAATCGTCGAACTGCTCGGGGGAGAGGGAATTGATGTGCTTGAAAAGCGCGTTCCTCACGTCCGTGCCGAAGCCCTGCGAACAGCGCGAGGCGAATATCTGGCACACCAGCGCGAAACACAGTCCCGCCGTGCAGGTGAGCGCGATAAGTCCGGAATATTCCAAAACGAACTTCCAATCCGCCTTTGCTATGCCGTTGTCTATTATCTCCGCCATTATAAGCGGTATGAGCAATTCCAGCACCGCCTCCACCAATTTACAGAAGGGTCCCACGATAAGCTCTTTTTTGTAAGGAGCGAAGAAGGACGTCATCTTCAGCTGCCCCGAATTAACTCTTTCAGCCATTACCCACCGAAAAATACTTGATATGAAAATTTACTATGTAGTATTATATAGTATATAAACGCATTTAACAAGCGTTTTCAAGTAAAAATAATAATGCCCGTCCGTGCGGCGCCGCGGATAAAGCGCGCTAAGGAAGGCGCGGGCGGGCGCGGAGTCAAGTATGAAGGACGGTTTTATAAGGATAGCCGCAATATCTCCCGCGGCGGAAATAGCGGACGCGGCGAAAAACGCGCGGCGTATCGCGGGGCTGGCTCGGGAGGCGGCAAACGGCGGCGCAAAACTCATAGTGTTCCCCGAACTTTCGCTTTGCGGATATACGGCGGGCGACCTTTTTTTGCAGGAAAAACTGCTGTCCGGGTGCGTTGACGCGCTGTTTTATCTGGCGGAGCGCACGCAGAATCTGAATGCGGTCATCGCCGTGGGCGCGCCGCTTGCCGCAGAGGACAAGCTGTATAACTGCGCCTTTATCATAACGGGCGGCAGGATAATAGCCGCTTATCCCAAAACGCATATCCCTTCTTACGGCGAATTTTACGAAACGCGCCACTTCACCGCCTTTGACGGCAGAACACGCGAAGTTACGTTGCGCAGCGGGGAAAAGTCTATGACTTTCCCTATGGGATACGTGGTGTGCAAATGCCTGTCCGTGCCCGAATTTACGCTTGCGGCGGAGATATGCGAGGATATGTGGGTGCCCGAGCCGCCTTCCGTGCGTTTGGCGCAGGCGGGGGCGCACGTCATAGTCAACCTGTCCGCAAGCGACGAGGTGATAGGAAAGACGGACTACCGCCGCACGCTGGTGTGCGCTCAGTCGGGCAGGTGCGAATGCGTGTATGTGTACTGCGGCGCGGGGGAGGGCGAATCCACCACGGACGCGGTGTACGGCGGATATAAACTCATAGCCGAAAGCGGCAATATCCTTGCCGAAGGCAGCGGCTTGTTCGACGGGGCGGACGTGATAGCCACGGAAGCGGACGTCAAGGGCGTTGCCGCGGAAAGGCGCAGGCGCAACACGTTCGGCACGCATGAGTGCGAAGAGGTGTATTTCGATTTGCAGGCGGAAAAAACTCCGCTTATCCACAGATATATCCCCGCAATGCCCTTTGTGCCCGAGGAAGGAGACGCAAGGGACGACAGGTGCGGAAAGATACTTGCAATGCAGACGGCGGGACTTGTCACGCGTATGAAGCGGGCAGGGGCGAAAACGCTGGTTGTGGGGATCTCCGGCGGATTGGACAGCGCGCTTGCGCTGGTGGTGGCGTGCCTTGCAGCGGATAAAGCGTGGGGTTCAAGGGAAAACGTGATCGCGGTCACAATGCCCTGCTTTGGCACCACAAAGCGCACCAAGTCCAACGCGGTAAAGCTCACAAACGCGTTGGGAGCCGCCCTAAGAGAAGTAAATATCAAAAAATCCGTGCTCACGCACTTTGCGGACATCGGTCATAGCGAAAGCGTGCACGACGTGACTTATGAGAACGCGCAGGCAAGAGAGCGCACGCAGGTGCTTATGGACATAGCCAACCAAACGGGCGGACTTGTGGTAGGCACGGGCGACCTTTCGGAGCTAGCGCTGGGCTGGGCGACTTACAACGGCGACCATATGTCTATGTACGGCGTAAACGCGGGCGTGCCCAAAACGTTGGTCAGACATTTGGCTGCTTATTATGCACAAAAGTGCGGCAATAAAAAGGTGAAAGAAGCGCTCATATCCATATGCGAAACGCCCATATCGCCCGAATTGCTCCCGCCCAAGGACGGGGAGATAGCTCAGCGTACGGAAGACATCGTCGGACCTTACGAACTGCACGACTTTATACTTTACAATGTGGTGCGCAGGGGATATTCCCCTTCAAAAGTGTACCGCCTTGCCGTGCACGCCTTTGTGAAAGGGGAGGATGGAACGGACAGGAACAAGGGCTTTACCAAAGAGGACATATTCAAGTGGACGGACAACTTCTACCGCCGCTTTTTCGCCCAGCAGTTCAAGCGCTCCTGCCTTCCGGACGGTCCCAAGGTGGGCAGCGTTACGCTTTCCCCGCGCGCGGATTGGCGTATGCCCAGCGACGCCTGCGCGGATATGTGGAGAAGGGAACTCAAACAGGCTTTTGAAGAGAGCAAAAATTAAAGGTGCAGATAAAGAGGCGCTCCGTCGGGGCGCCTTTTTGCCGCCGAAAAGCATAATCCGACGAATTTTCACAAAAAAAATTATTATCAATATATTGGCGATTAGTTGCAATTTTTCGGTAAAAGTGCTAAAATATTGTATATGAAGAAATTACTTTACGATTTGAGCGAGTTTGTGGATATCCTCACGCCGGAGGCGGAGGCGTTAAAGCTTGCGGCGCGGTTCGCAAAGCGCAGAAAGGAGAAAAAACTTACGCAAAGAAAGGCTGCGCAACTGGCTTGCGTAAGCTATTCTTCCCTGCGCCGTTTTGAAAACACAGGGGAAATATCGCTGCGTTCTCTGCTGCGGATCGCCTACGCCATCGGCTATATTCAAGACTTTGAAAAAGTTTTTTCCGCCACTGCCGTCACCGACCTTAGAAAGATATGACGATGGAAGAGGTAAAAAAACTGCAAGTAACTTATAACGGCAGAAATGTCGGCGTTTTGGCTGCGTTGGATGAGGGCATTGCGTTTCAATACGACGCAGAGTGGTTGAATTGCGGATTTTCCGTTTCTCCGATTTCACTCCCGCTTACCGGGCAGGTAATGATATGTGCGAAAAGCACTTTCGACGGACTTTACGGCGTGTTTGCGGATTCGCTTCCGGACGGATGGGGCGCTTTGCTGATGTCGCGTATGTTGGCAAAACGCGGCGTGAATTACGAGCGGTTGTCTCCGCTCACAAAACTTGCGCTTACGGGAACAAGCGGCAGGGGCGCGCTGGAATATTTCCCCGACCTTTCGGAGTGCGAAATATCTGCGGCGGATCTCGATGAGTTGGCGCGCATTTCCGCAAGCGTAGAGAAGGGAAGAGAGAGCGGCGATTTGGATAAACTGTTTATTGCAGGCGGTTTCAGCGGCGGCACGCGTCCCAAAGCGCATATCCGCAAGGACGGCAAGGAATGGATAGTAAAATTTCCCTGCCGTATAGATCCGCCCGATATGGGCGTAAGAGAATATCAAGCCAATGTCTGCGCGCAAAAATGCGGGCTGCGCGTAAACGGATTTGCGCTGTTTCCTTCAAAGCGCTGTTCCGGATATTTCGGAGCGGAGCGTTTTGACAGGTGCGGGGCAAGGCGCGTGCATACCGTAAGCCTTTCTTCATTGCTTGAAACATCGCACACTCTGCCCAATTTGGATTATATGCACCTTTACCGCGTTGCGCTTGCATTGGGGTGCGACAAGGAAGAGGAATATGAAATTTACGCCAGAGCGTGCTTTAACGTTTTTTACGGCAATAAGGACGACCACGGCGGCAATTTTTCTTTCATTTTTGATGAACGGCGCGGTAAATACGCTCTTTCTCCCGCTTACGACCTGACGCATACGCCGAATATGGCGGAACATGAAATGACGGTGATGGGAAACGGCAAACCCGAGGAGAAGGACTTGCGGGCATTTGCAAAAGAGATGGGGCTTTCTTCTTCACGCAGCGCCGCCGTTACGGAGAAGATAAAGGCGGTTTGCGCGCAATATAAGGCGGGAAAGCGGGCGTTTTAGCGCGCGCCGTAAAATGTATATAGAAATTTTGCGTTATTTTATGGACGATTTTGGTGCGAAAATTATGGATAAAACGGATATCTTTATTCCGTCTTAAATGCGCATTTTAGAAATATTTTACAAAAAATACGCTTTATATGTCCGTTACCTTTTTATTTTTTCGGGAACGGTATGGAGATTTCGGTAAAATACACTGTGCCTGAACGGCAAAAAATCACTTTATCGGGCGTTATTGACATATCTGTGCGCGTATTTTATAATGAAACTACCCAATAAAACGGAGGACAGGGAAATTATGAATACGGAAAAGACCCGTAAATTCAACGGCAAAAAAGCCGCTCTGCTCGCGGTGGCTGCAGTGGTGGCGGTAATTATGTCCGCCACGCTTATCCTGGCGGCGTGCGAACCCATACCCGCAGACCCGCTGATGGCGGACGAAACATATATGAGCGGACACGATACAAAGCCCGCTTTTGACGGCTATTACAGCGCGCAGGTGACGGAAGTGCTTGAATCCCAAACGCTGGACAACGCCACAAAGGCGGCTTACCTTTGGGCGCTTGCAAGCTATAACTTCGGTCAGGCAGATCAATTCGCCATGTTCCAAAACAAGGTGGGCGACACCGTGCTTAAAGGAAACAAGGGCACAATGGCTTACCAGCAGTACTACAAGGAAAAGCGTCACGACGGCGACTACAAGGGCGAAAAATACCATTACACGATAAAGCATATCTATGATTCCAACTTTGACTCCACGGTGGAAGGAATTTTGGAGAGCGCCCGTATGCGCTTTGTGGCGAACACGGGAGAATTGCAGGGGCTTTACCGCTTTGAAGTGAACGGCGACGGCAAGGAAGTCACCACCTTCACCGGTAAAAAGCTTTTGGGCGAAGATCTGCTGGACACCTCTTGGAGAGTGGGCGACGATTTCGGCGGCAACGGTGAAGAGATATGGAAGAAGACGCTTGACAGCGCGAAAAACACTATGTCTTTGGACGAAGTGATAGCCGCTATAAAGGCGGATATACAAAATTGCAACGTGGACGACAGGCTCATTCAGGGCAACATCAACACTTTGGCTGACGGGGTGGTGTCCGACGCCACGATAGACAAGGCGGAGGACGGCGATTATTACACGGTCACTATGTCTTTCGACCTTGAAAAGCTGAATGCGGATTCGCGCAGCATAGAGTTTTTGAATAACGACAACTCCGCCAAGGATATGCAGTGGGACAAGCTGGCGGTCACGTTTGAGATATGGTCCAACGGTCTGTTCAAGAGCTACTCCATAGACGAAACGTGGACGGGCGAAGTGGGTAAGGCGATAATTTGGTTTGAAGGCAGCGCCTCCGCGACCAATCACGTTTACTTCTCTTACACGGACGAAGACTGTTCTATGGACAGAGAGCTTGCCTATCTTGCGGAATTTATAGATAAGGGCGGCGCGGAAAACGAAGCTTTGAAGTAAGGATAGGCGGACGGCTTTTGCCGCCCGCTTTTGCCGCATTTATAAGAGGATAAAATATTACTCGCATTATAAGCCGTCGGGGGAACGGCGGGAGCGAAAAATGAAGAGAGAAGAAATTTTAACGCAAATCAAGCAAAGCGGCGTTATTGCCGTGATAAGGGGCGCGAATGCGGAAGAGGGCGTTCTGTCCTCCCGCGCCTGCATAGAGGGTGGCATAAAGGTGATAGAAGTCACTTACACAATGCCCGGCGCAAGTGAGGTGATCTCCGCGCTGGTGAAGGAGTACGGCGATAAAGCCGTAGTGGGCGCGGGCACCGTGCTCGACCCGGAAACGGCAAGAGCGGCTATGCTCGCGGGCGCGCAGTTCATCGTCGCGCCGTCGCTCAACGCGGACACGATAAAGCTGTGCAACCGCTACTGCGTGCTCTGCGTGCCCGGCATAGGTTCCGCCACGGAATTGCAGCAGGCGCTGGAACTCGGCGCGGGGCTTGTGAAACTCTTCCCCGGGGACGTGTTCAAGCCGTCAGGACTTAAAGCGTTCAAAGGTCCCTTCCCGCAGGCGGACATAATGCCCACGGGCGGCGTGAGCGCGGACAACGTGCAGGATTGGTTTAAGGCGGGAGCGGTTGCCGTGGGCGCGGGTTCCTTTCTGACCGCCGGCGCAAAGAAAGGCGATTATGAGGAAGTCACGCGTACGGCGCGCGCGCTTGTGCAAAAGGTGAACGAGGTCAGAGCAAAATGAAGATAATAACTTTCGGAGAGATAATGCTGCGCCTGCAGCCCTTCGGCTATAAGCGCATTATGCAGGCGGAAGCCTATGAGGCGGTTTACGGCGGCGGAGAAGCCAACGTATCCGTATCCCTGGCACAGCTGGGCGCGGACACGGCATTTTTCACCCGTCTGCCCGAAAACGCGATAGCGGACAAGTGCGTCAAGGAGCTGCGCGGCTGGGGCGTGGATACTTCGCGCATACTGCGCGGCGGCAGCCGTATGGGCATATACTTCTGCGAAAAAGGCGAGGGCGTGCGCGCAAGCAACGTCATCTATGACAGGGCGCACTCCGCCATAAGCGAGATAACGGAAAATGACATAGACTGCGATAAAGTGCTGGACGGCGCGGGCTGGCTGCACTTTACGGGCATAACTCCCGCTCTGGGGGAGAACGTGGCGCAAGCCACCCTAAAATTGGTAAAGGCGGCTAAGGCTGCGGGCGTGACGGTTTCCTGCGACCTCAATTACCGCGCCAAGCTTTGGAGCAGGGAACAGGCTAAAAGCACGATGAGCAAGCTTTTGGAATACGTGGACGTGCTTATATCCAACGAAGAGGACTGCAAGGACGTGCTCGGACTTACCGCGGAGGGTAGCGACATTACGGGCGGACATCTCAGCGCGCAGGCTTACGGCAGGCTGGGCGGCAAGGTCAGGGAAATGTTCCCCGACATCAAGTACGTGGCGTTCACTCTGCGTGAGAGCATTTCCGCCAGCGTAAACAACTGGTCGGCGGTGCTCGTGAGCAAGGATAAGGTATTTGAGTCCAAAAAGTACCGCTTGGAGATAGTGGACAGAGTGGGCGGCGGGGACAGCTTCGGCGCCGGACTTATTTACGCGCTCTCTTCTGGCAGGAACGGACAGGAGGCGATAGAGTTCGCCGTTGCGGCTTCCGCGCTCAAACACACGGTGGAGGGCGACTTCAACGTGGCAAGTTTGAAGGAGATAGAAAAACTTATGGGAGGGGACGCAAGTGGCAGAGTGCAACGGTAATATAAAGGACGTGCTCACGTCCGACTTCGCGCGCAGGATATACGCGCAGGTAAGGGATCTGCCCATAATAGATTATCATTGCCACCTTTCGCCCAAGGAGATATTCGAGGACAAGCCGTTTGAGAATATCGGGCAGATGTGGCTGGCGGGCGACCACTATAAGTGGAGGCTTATGCGCGCCTGCGGCATAGATGAAGAGTACATAACGGGCGATAAGAGCTGGAAGGAAAAGTATTTGGCTTTCTGTGACGCGGTCTCCCGCTCTCCCGGCAACCCCATTTGGGATTGGACGGCTATGGAGCTGGAAAAGTTCTTCGGAGTCACAAAGCTGTTCGTGCCCGAAAACGCGGAAGAGATTTGGAACATATGCAATAAAAAGATAGCGGAAGAAAAGTTTTCTCCCCGCAAAGCCATCGCAATGAGCAACGTGGAGTATATCGCCACCACGGACGATCCGTGCGACGATCTTAAATACCACAAACTGCTCAAAGAGGAGGGGTACGGCGTAAAGGTCGCTCCTTCTTTCCGCACGGACAATATCGTAAACGTGGGCGCGCCGAATTACGCGGACTACGTGAAAAAGCTGGGCGCCGCGGCGGGCGTGGAGATAAACGGGTATTACGACTTTTTGCAAGCGATAAAGAACAGGCTGGACTTCTTCTGCTCTATGGGCTGCAAGTTCAGCGACGTGGGCGTGGAGGGCTTCCCTTCCTTTACCAATCTTGAAAAAGAGTTCGAGTGCGAGCCCACTCCGCCTCCCACAAGAAGGGAGAGGGCGGAGTATGTGTTCGGGCGCATACTCAAAGACGATATCGTGTACGAAGAGGACGAGGACGTGCTGCGCGAAGATCTGTACGTGTTTTTGGCGGCGGAGTACGCGGAGCGCGATATGGTAATGCAGCTGCATTTGTGCGTTACGCGCAACTCCAATTACGAAATGCTGGACAAGTGCGGCAGGGACGCGGGCTTTGACTGCGTGGGCGAAAACATAACGATAAGCAGTCTGAGGCAGTTTTTGAACGAAGCCACCTGCGACGGGGAGCCGTATACGATAATTTATTCGCTCAATCCCACGCTGTATTACGAACTTATCACGCTGTGCGGGGCGTTTCGCAACGTGGTGCCGGGCATAAGCTGGTGGTTCAACGACCACAGGCGCGGCATAACGGAGCTTTTGAACGCGGCGGCGGAACTTTCAAGCATAGATTCGCTTGTGGGAATGTTAACCGATTCGCGTTCGTTTATGTCCTATCCCCGCCACGACTATTTCAGAAAGATACTTTGCGAATTTTTGGCAAACGTCACCCCCGAAGCGGCGGAAAAATACGCGGTGAGGGCGGCGCGCGATCTGTGCTATAACAACGCGAAAGAACTTGTGGAGGAAAGCAGATGAATATGCGTATGACTTTCAGGTGGTACGGGGACGACGACCCGGTAACGCTTGACAAAATAGAGCAGATACCCTGTATGGACGGCATAGTGTCCGCCGTGTACGACACTCCCGTGGGCAGCGTGTGGAGCGAAGAGAGCATAAACGCTATAAAGGAAAAAGCCGCCGCTCATCACCTCAAATTCGAAGTGGTGGAAAGCGTGCCCGTGCACGAGGACATAAAGCTGGGCGCTAAGGGCGCGGACAAACTCATCGACGTTTACAAGGAAAACATCGTGCGCTTGGGAAAGGAGGGCGTAAAATGCGTGTGCTACAACTTTATGCCCGTGTTCGACTGGCTGAGAAGTGAGCTGAAAAAACCGCTGGAAGACGGTTCCAACGCCTTGGCGTACGACCACGCCACCGTGCTTAAAATGAATCCGCTCACAAGTGAGCTTTCCCTGCCCGGCTGGGACAGCAGTTACACAAAGCAGGGTATGAAGGAGCTTTTGCACAAGTACGAGAGCGTGGACGAAGAGGCGCTGTGGAAAAATCTGACAGTGTTCTTAAAGGAAGTGGTGCCCGTGGCGGAAGCTGCGGACGTAAAGCTTGCCATTCACCCGGACGATCCGCCGTGGAGCATGTTCGGTCTGCCCAGGATAGTCACGAACAAGGAGAATTTGAAGCGCCTTCTGAACATCGTGGACAGCCCGTACAACGGGTTGACGCTGTGCACGGGTTCGCTGGGTTCGGATCCTCACAATTCGCCCGCGGATATGCTCAAAACCTTTGCCGGCAGAACGCCTTTTGTGCATTTGAGGAACATAAAGATAACGGGCGACCACTGCTTTGAAGAGAGCGGACACATCAGCGTGAAAGGCTCTTTGGATATGTACGAGATCGTGAAAACGCTTTACGATACCGGCTTTGACGGCTGGGTGCGCCCCGACCACGGCAGAATGATTTGGGGAGAACAAGGCAGAGCGGGCTACGGACTGTACGACCGCGCGCTGGGCGCAATGTATCTGTACGGACTTGCGGAAGCTATATCCGGCGGATATAAGAAGGAGGATAAATAAAATGGAATGGAAGAATAAAGTAGCGGTCATCACGGGCGCGGGCGGAGTGCTTTGCGCGGAGATAGCCAAGGAATATGCCGCAATGGGCGCCAGCGTGGCGCTGTTGGACATAAATCTTCCCGCGGCGGAAAAAGTGGCGGAGGAGATAAAAAAGGCGGGCGGCGTTGCCGTGGCTTATAAGGCGGACTGTCTGGACAAGTCCTCACTGCAAGCCGTGCACGAAGCCGTGCTTAAAGACTTGGGCAAGTGCGATTTGCTCATAAACGGCGCGGGCGGCAACTCTCCCAAAGGCACCGCCACCAAGGATACGCACAGCGAAATGACAAAGGAGGATATATCCTTCTTTGACCTGGAAGCGGGCGGCGTGGACTTTGTGTTCCGCCTCAACTTCCTCTCCGCGTTCCTCACCACGCAGGTGTTCGCGGGGGATATGATAGAAAGAAACGGCAATATCGTGAACATAAGCAGTATGAACGCTTACCGTCCGCTCACGCGCATTCCCGCTTACAGCGGCGCCAAGGCGTCCATATCCAACTTTACGCAGTGGCTGGCGGTGTATTTTGCCAAATCCGGCATACGCGTGAACGCGATAGCGCCCGGCTTTTTCGTGACCAATCAGAACAGGGGGCTTTTGTTCGATAAGGACGGGGCGCCCACCGCGCGCACCAAGAAGATACTTGCCGGCACGCCTATGGGCAGATTCGGCGAGTCCAAGGAGATAATGGGCGCGCTCAAATGGCTGACGGACAATGAGCAGGCTAGCTTTGTCACCGGCATAGTCATTCCCATAGACGGGGGCTTCTCCGCTTATTCGGGAGTGTAAACAAAGGCAAACGGGAGGAGAATTATGCTTAAAGTAGCGGTGCTGGGACTTGGATCCAGGGGAAGAAATTACGGTTCGCACCTTGCCAAAACGGACGGGGTGAAGATAGTTTCCGTATGCGACAAATATCAAGCCAAGATAGACAACGTAAAAGCCAAATGGGGCGTGCCCGAAAACGCGTGCTTTACAGATGAAAAGGACTTTTTCGCGCAGGGCAAGGTGGCGGACGTGATGGTCATAGCCACGCAGGACAGGGACCATTACGGGCACGCGATGAAGGCGCTCGATCTGGGTTACAACCTGCTTTTGGAAAAGCCCGTCAGCCCGGATATAGCCGAATGCCTTGCCATAGAGAAAAAGGCGCGCGAGAAGGGCTTGAAGGTGCTGGTGTGCCACGTTTTGAGGTATTCCAATTACTATAAGCGCATTCACGATATATTGGCGTCCGGCGTGCTGGGCGATATAATGCTCATCAAGCACGACGAACACATAGCTTATTGGCACTTTGCGCACAGCTACGTGCGCGGCAATTGGCGCAGGGAGGAGGAAACTTCCCCTATGCTGCTTGCCAAGTGCTGCCACGACTTGGACCTTTTGTATTGGTTCACGGGCAGCAAGTGCAAGAACGTGTCCTGCCTGGGCGGACTTTACCACTTCAAAAAGGAGAACGCGCCCGAGGGCAGCGCGGACACCTGCTTTGACTGCAAGTACAATAAAACCTGCATATACGACTGCCTTTATCAGTACGTGGGCAGGAATAAAGGACCCGCCATTGGCAGGCATAAGTTCAAGTGGGGCACTTATGCCTTCTGCACCACGGGCAAGAAGAAGGACATAATAGAGGCGCTTAAAAACGATCCCCGCGGCAAGCTGTGGTCGCGCTGCGTGTACAAGTGCGACAACAACGTGGCGGATATGCAGACGCTGCAAATGGAGATGGAGAACGGCACTCAGATTGTTATGACGGTGAACGCGTTCAATGAAAACGACCACCGCCACACGGAGATACGCGGCACCAAGGGGGAGCTTTATGCGGACGATTTGGGCAGCGTCATCAAGCTGAGGCTGTTTGACAAGCGCACCAAAAAGATAGTCGTAAACATAATTCCCGTAATAAGGGGGCATTACGGCGGCGACGAGGGCATCATAAAAGCCACCGTGGGACTGCTCAAGGGGTTGGACGAAACAAAGCAGCAGTACACCCGGATAAAGGACACGGTGGAGAGCCACCGCGTAGTGACAGCCGCCGAACTTTCGCGCAAACAGGGCGGAAGAAGGGTGGATATGTCTGAGATACCTGATATAGAAGAGTAAGCTCCGCATAAGTAAAAAGAGCGGAGAAGGGAAGGAGATATATGTTGATAACCGCACACGGGGGAGCGCACGGCACGGGAAGGAACAGCAAACTGTACTTTTCGCGTATACCCGAATACGAATGCGACGTGCTGGAAGTGGATGTAAGAAAGAGGAAGGGCAAATTGTATATTTCGCATCTTCCCGCACTTTTCCCGGGCAGGCATCTGTCCTTGGAATACGCGTTTGAAAATGTCAAAGAGTACGACCTTTTCATCAACTGCGATATGAAGGAAAAAGGTCTTACGAAAGACGTGCTGGAACTTGCGGAAAAAATGGGGATAACGGACAAGATATTTTTCACCGGCTGGGTGATAGGCGTGGAAGAAGCAAAGGCTCTTCCCGGCGGAAAAGTCTTTTTCAACAAGATCCCCGGCATACCCTTTAAGGAGGGCAATGCGGAAAAAATAAAACAAGTCTTGGGCGATAATCCCCGTCTTGCGGGGATAAACGCGGGCAAGCTGCTGGTGAACGAGAAGTTCTTGGAAGAGTGCGTCAAGGCGGGAGTGGCGGTATCGCTGTACACGCTCAACTCTCAAGCGGACGCGGAGAAGTATTCCAAACTCAACTTATTCAATCTCACCTGCAACAACCCCGCCGCAGTGAGAAAACTGATAAAGGGAAAGGAAGTGCAATGAAGTATCTCGCCGTGATAGGAGTGGGAAGAATGGGCGGCAAACACGCGCTCAACCTGGCAAAGGGCAGGGTGAAGGGCGCGCGCCTTGCGTGCGTATGCGATACGGACAAGAACGCTTTGGACAAGTGGCGTTCAAAGTGCGCCGTGTACGAGGACTACAAGACTATGGCGGAACGCGAAAAGTTGGACGCCGTGGTGATAGCCACTCCCCATTACAGTCACGTGGAGATAGCAAAGTACTTTTTGGAGCGCAATATAGCCGTGCTCACGGAAAAGCCCGTATCCGTCACCGTGGAGTGGGCGGAAGAGCTGAACGAAGTCGCGAAAAACAGCGGAGCGTTGTTCGGGATAATGTACAATCAGCGCACAAATCCCGTGTACGCTCACGTGCGCGAGCTGGTAAAATCGGGCGCACTGGGCACCGTGCGCCGCGCAAACGTGACCGTTACGGATTGGTACCGCTCACAGTTTTATTACGATATGGGCGGCTGGCGCGCAAGTTGGAGCGGTGAAGGCGGAGGCACGCTGATAAATCAATGCGTGCATCAGCTGGACGTAATGCAATGGATACTCGGCATGCCCGGGTCCGTTTCCGCCGTGTGCCGCACGGTGAACAGGAACATAAGCACGGAAAACGAAGTGTGCGCAAACTTTGATTACGGCACGTTCAGCGTCGTGTTCACCGCTTCCGCGCACGAGGTGCCCGGCGTGAATATGATGGAGATAGCCGGGGATAAGGGACTTGTGAAAGCGGGGAAGTTCAAAGCCCGCATATACCTGCTCAAAAAGAGCGAGAGCGAGATAAACGCCTTGTCGCGCCGCGACTACGGCAATAAAGAAGATAAAAAGTATAAAAAATATACCGTGCGTTACGGGCTTTTCAGGCTGATACGCGACGGTATCAGGGGGCAACAGTGCAATATATTGTGCGATTTCGTGCGGGCGCTGGAAAAGGGCGGCGCACTGCTCGCGCCCGGTGAGGAGGGCATAAACGGATTGCAGCTTATCAACGGCGTTTATGCTTCAAATTGGTTGAAAAAGACTGTTACGCTGCCGCTTGACGGCAAGGCATATACAAAGCTGCTCAAAGAGCACGCGGAAGCAGAGAAAAAGGGAGGTTGTTGAAATGGTAAAGATCTCGGGTTTTTACGATGAGGTGTCGTCCGATCTGGAAACGCAATGCAAGCTGGTCAAAGAGCTGGGCGAAACTTATATGTGCCCGCGCAAGGTGAACGGCAAGAATATCGCGTCCTACACGGCGGAGGAATTTGAGCGTGACGTAAAGCCCACGCTGGACAAGTACGGGGTGAAGTTCTCTTCCATCGGCTCGCCGATAGGCAAGATCCGCTGGGATGACGACGACGCTTACGACGCGCAGCTCAAACAGCTGGAAGAGCTGGTCAAGATATGCGGGATAATGGGGTGCAAGTATATTCGCGTCTTTTCCTTCCGTCTGAAAAAAGACGAGTACGAAAAGGCGTATCCCGTCGTGATCAAAAAGCTCAAGGGCTTTTTGGAAAAGGTGAAGGGTACGGACGTCATATTGATACACGAAAACGAAAAGCGCATTTACGGGGACGAGCCTAACCGCTGCGTAAAGCTGTATAAGGAGATCTCCGATCCGCAGTTCAAGCTGTGCTATGACGCTTCCAATTACATTCAGTGCGGTTACGACGCGTGGGAGAGCTACAACATCGTCAAGGAATACTGCGTGTATTACCACGTGAAGGACTGCTCCAAGTACCGCGTGGAAGTGCCCGTGGGTATGGGCGAGGGCAACTATACCAAGCTGCTCAAAGATTTGGTTGCGGACAGGGGCTACGACGGCTTTATGACGCTGGAACCGCATACGGGCAAGTACGCCGACCACAAGGTGCTGTTCCAATGCCTGTGCTGGATAACGTGGGCTATACCCTACATCTCCAAGTGGCATAGGGTGTTCCGTATGATAGACAAGAACAAGGGAATGAAGCGCTTCCAGACCGTGGACAGAAAGACTATGTTCCTTTGGCAGTACAACGGACTTAAAAAATTACTCGAACAAGCGGGGGTAGACATAAATGGATAAGGTAAGATACGGCATTATAGGTATAGGAAAGCAGGGCGGCGGCTATGCCGCGTCGCTTGCCAAGGGCAAGGACAAGAACGCCGTTTTGACGGCGGTGTGCGACGTGGATAAGGTCAAGCTGGTCAACGCCGCGCGCGACTGGGGCGTAAAGACCTACGAAAATTACGAAGAGCTTATAAAGAGCGGGGAAGTGGACGCGGTCATCATAGATACGCCCCATTACCTGCATCCCGTGATAGGCGTCGCCGCGCTGGAAGCGGGACTGCACGTGCTTTCGGACAAGCCCATCGGCGTGTATACCAAGGCGGTCAGGCAACTCAACGAGTGCGCGGCGCGTCATCCCAAGCAGGTGTTCGGCGTGTTGTACAATCAGCGCACGAACAGCGCTTATCGCAAAGCCAAGGAGATAGTGGAAAGCGGCAGGCTGGGCAATTTGAAGAGGATAGTCTGGATAATCACCAATTGGTATCGTTCGCAGGCTTATTACGACCAGGGCGGCTGGCGCGGCACCTGGGGCGGCGAAGGCGGCGGCGTGCTCATCAATCAGGATCCCCATCAGCTCGACTTGTTCACATGGATAGCGGGCAGACCCATAAAGAGGGTGTGGAGCACCGCGGAAACCGTGGGCAGAAAGATAAACGTGGAAAACGACGTGACCGCCTACTGCGAATTTGAAGGCGGAGCCTCCGGCGTGTTTATCACCTCCACGCACGAATTTCCCGGCACGAACAGGCTGGAAATTTCGGGCGACAAGGGCAAGATAGTGATAAGCGGCGGCGGACTCAAAAAGCTGGAATTTATTCAGAACGAGATGTCCGAACCCGAATTCTCCGCCAAGTGCGCAAAGGAGCGCGAGGCGGGCATAAAGCGCGACTGGACCACCTTTAAGATGAAGACGAAAAAAACCGTGTACCGCCAGCCTCTTTCTGAGGTCATCACCAACGCGGGCGTGGGTCAGCAGATGAAGATAATCAGGAACTTCACTCTGAGGGTGCTCGGCAAGTGCGACAAGCTCATCGCGCCCGGACAGGAAGGCATTACGGGACTTATGTTCTCCAACGCGATACATCTTTCCGGCTGGACGGGAGAAGTCGTTGCCTTCCCCATAGATGAGGACAGGTACTTTGAAGAGCTGCAAAAGAGGATAGAAGAAGAAAAAGTATCCGGAGTTAAGAAGTAATAAAGGGGAAAGTGATATTATGAAAAACGAATACATAGGCGGAGGGATAACCGCCTCAGGAAAATTGTGGGAAGAAGCGCTTTACGACGCGGGCAATAACGCCATAACCGCACAATTCGACGGCAGGGGCGCCATATCCCGCTATGCCGTAATGAACAAGTACGAGGTGTTCAGCAAGTTCTACACGCTGCTCACCGTTGATTCCGTTCCGCTCGACTATATGCGCGAAAAGAAGGCGGAGATGATAGGCAAGCGCCAGATAACCACCGTTTACGCGGACGGCGCGGAGATAGAGATAACGCAGTTTTTGGACGGCAAACACAACTGCATTTACGTGCAGTACGCCGTCACCGCCGCGCGCGATATAGACTTTGAAGCGGTGATGAACTTCGGGATCAACTATCAGTCTTACGTGGATCAGCTGCCGGGCGCGCGCCTTACCGCGGGCAATCTGCTCAGGATAATCGGCGGATTTTTGGGCGGAAAGAAGCAGACGCAAGAGCGTGACGGAGAAGCGCTCATTCTGCGCGGAAAGGTGATGGGCGACTTCTATCTGGACGCGGCGCTTTCACGCGGCGGAAAGATGGGTGAAGCGGACCGCGGCTTTTTCAATCAGTTCGCCGTGGGCGGAAAGGTGAAGAAGGGAGAGAAGGGTATTTTCCGTTACGTCATCTCCGCGGGAACGCGCGGCGACTACACCTTCTGCGACGTGAAGGACAGACTGAAAAACTTTGACGCCGCAATGAAGGAAGCCCAAGAGTATATAGATTCGCTCGTCTGCCCCGCAGGGGTCACGGATCCTATGGAGCAGGCGTATTACAAGAGTTTGCTCAACTGCTCGCTGTCCAACTATAAGGAGCTGGGCAAGTTCAAGGGCTTTTTGGCGGGTATCGTGTACCAATTCCCCGCGCGCACTTACTACCGCGACGGCTATTGGACGGTGCTCTCCGTACTGCCCGTAAAGCCGGAGCTGGTGCGCAATGAGATAATCACTCTGGCGCACGGCATAAACAAAAAGGGCGAATGCGGCACGGCGGTCAGGTATAACTTCAAGTGCCATTGGGGCAATCATTACGATTCCCCGTCCTTCTTCGTCATTATGACGTACGACTATCTGGTGCACACGGGCGATATGTCCGTGCTCAACGAGTCGGTCAACGGCGCAAGCGTGTATGAGCTTATCTGCGCGGTGCTGGAACGCTTTAAGCAGGAAGTGGACGGCACGGGACTTTTGGTCAAGGGCGGCAAGTACAACCGTCGCGATTGGTGCGACAACGTGTTCCGCGGCGGATACGTCACTTATGACGAGGCGCTGTATTGCAGGGCGTTGCAGGCGGCGGGAGAGATATCCGCAAAGCTGGGCAGGAAGGAAAAAGCCGCGGCGTTTGAAAAAGAATATGCGCGCGTGAAGGACGCCATAAACAAACTGCTTTGGAATGAAGAAAAAGGCTGGTATAATAACTACGTGGACGGCGACTTTACGGAGGACAATCTGTCCATTGACACGGTCATCGTCGCGCTCTTCGGCATAGCAAGTGAGGAGAGGGCGAAGAGAATGCTCTCCAATATGGAAAAGTGGCTGGAAACGCGCAACAATAAGGAACAGGGTATGGGCGATTGGGGCACTATGAGCGTATATCCCTACTACAAGAGGGCGTGGGATATAGTGCAAAAGTCCTCCCTGCCCGCATATTACCACAACGGCGGAGATTGGCCTTATTGGTCCAACATCTATGCTTACGCAAAGTTGGCTTACGGTATGGATTACAAGTATCCGCTTTTGAGGTGGTTTGAATACAACGTGGAAAAGGGCAACTACACTCCCGTGGAGTTTTATAGCCCCATCCACCCGGACGGCTCGCTGTTGCAGGCTTGGTCAAGCACGGGCGCGTTCGTAATGAGTTATCCGGACGGCACCTTCTTTACAAAAGGGCTGAAATGATAAAAAGGTAAAAATATATCAGGAGGAATGTTATGGAAAACGCAGTTGAACAGCAGCCGCAGGAAATCATGCCCGAACAAGACGACGCGTTGCAGGCTGAAGAACTTACAAAAAAGTACTTAAAGCCGCGCGACTACATCTTCTTTTCCATGGCGCAGTTTGCAAGCAGCGCCATCACCGGACTTGTGCAAGGTTACCTGCTGTTCTACTATACGGTGTGTATGAGTATCGATCCCACCGCCGTGGGTACGATGTTCCTCGTGTCGAAGATATTCGACGCGGTCATCGACCCCAGCATAGGTATCATAATCGATAAAACGCGCACCAAATGGGGTAAGATGCGCCCTTATATGATATTCGCGTCTATACCGTGGGGCGTCCTCACAGTGGCACTGTTCTTACCGGTCACGGGCTTGAACAGCGCAGGAAAAATTGCTTATATGTGGATAACCTACATTCTCTATTGTACGGTATCTTCCATTGTGGGCGTGCCTATGGGCGGTATCCCCGCGGTCGCGTCCCCCAACACTCAGGAGCGCACCAAGCTCATATCCATCAGCCGTATCTTGGGTTCGATAGGCGAACAGTCCGCACTCGTGCTCATCTCCTTCGGTCTTTTGTTCAGCAATAACTACACCGTCGTGTATCTGCTGGTGGCTATCGTGATAGGCGTGCTGGGCACTCTGTTTATGGTGCTGGGAAGTATAAGCATTAAAGAAAGGCTTGCGCCTACCGTGGAAAAACTATCGTGGTGGGAAGGTTTCAAGTACCTGTTCAAAAACCGACAGTTTTTGCTGTTGATACTGTCCAACCTGCTTACCTTCTTCCGAAATCTCGTGTCCGCTTCCATAATATACGTGGTCACGTACATATTCAACGATTCGGGCTTGCAGATATGGTTCTCGCTCCCCGGCGCAATAGCCTCGCTCCTAGGTATGCTGCTCGCGCCCAAGCTAAAACAGAAGATGGACGCAAAACAGCTGTTCATTACGGCTACGATTTGGCACTCCGCGGCGCTGGCGCTCGTCTATCTGGTCTATATTGCGGGCGGAAATCAATGGTATACGGTGGCTGTAATGATGTTCATCGCAATGATGCCCGTGGGTATTCTGAACGTGGTGC
>CALWHM010000026.1 GCA_944380395.1 uncultured Clostridia bacterium
TCCGCGACCACTACAAACGTGATTATCTTTTTGCGTTTATTCGCGTTTATAAATTGCGTTTTCCATTCCGGATAACGGGGGTCGCCCGCATTTTCGGCAATATCCTTATCCCAGATACGTTCTAAATCTTCGATTGTGGCTTTACGGTATTCAAACATTATTTTTCTCCTTATCTTAATTATATCATATCAAGGCGTTTTGAGAAATAAAATTACACCATCTATTTTTCGGGCGCGTTGTATTCCGTGTTGACACTTATCGGCGTATTTGTTATAATTTTATCGACTTGACGTAAGAGGTGAAAATTATGTTGGAAATCAAAGACGGCAAATTTTACTTAAACGGTGAAGAATTTCACATTTATTCCGGTTGTATACATTATTTCCGCGTACCCGAGCAGCTGTGGGAGGACAGGCTTGCCAAATTGAAGGCGGCGGGACTCAACACGGTGGAAACCTATGTGGCGTGGAATATGCACGAACCAAGGAAGGGCGAGTATAATTTTTCCGGCATGGCTGACATCGTGAAGTTTATCAAAATCGCTCAAAAGCTGGGACTCTATGTCATTTTGCGCCCCGGTCCGTACATCTGTGCAGAGTGGGATCTGGGCGGATTGCCTGCATGGATGCTCGCGGATAAAAACGTGGTGCTCCGCTGTATGAACAAGCCTTATCTTTCTTATGTGGAGGAGTGGTTCAAGGTGCTTTTCGATAAGGTGCGCGATCTGCAGATTACGCGCGGGGGCAACATCATTGCCATGCAGATAGAAAATGAGTACGGCTCCTACGGCAACGACAAGGAATACTTGAATCACATCAAGGATTTGATGATCGATTGCGGCGCGGAGGTACTGCTCTTCACCGCCGACGGCAACTGGTGCAACATGATCTCCGGCGGCGGAGTGGAAGGCGTTTATAAGGCGCTCACTTTCGGTTCCAACGCGAGGGGAGCGTTCGGCGCATTGAGCGGCTTGCAGGATGAAAATATGCCAAAAACCTGTATGGAGTTCTGGGACGGCTGGTTTGACCACTGGGGCGAAAAGCACCACGTCCGTCCGCCCAAGCAGGTGGAGAAGGAGATAAACGACTTTTTGCAAACGGGCGCGAATTTCAACCTGTATATGTTCCACGGCGGCACCAACTTCGGCTTTACGGCGGGCGCAAACCACAACGGGATGTATCAGCCAACCACGACAAGTTACGACTACAACGCGCCTTTGAGCGAGTGGGGCGATTACACTCCGCTCTATCACGTGCTGCGCGCGCTTATGCTCAAAGAGCGCGGATTAAAAGAAAGCGATCTGCCTTTGCCTCCCGCACCCGAATATGTGAATATAGGTGAGGTCAAGCTTACACAATTTGCACAATTAAAGAGCAACTTGGATAATATCGGCACAAAACACCGCTCCGGCAATCCCGCTTCAATGGAAGATTTGGGACAGCAATCCGGGTATATGTATTACTCTGCCAAAGCGGAAGGGAAGTATGCCTTGCAACCGCTGTCCGTGAACGGCATACACGACCTTGCCTATATCAGCGTGAACGGCGGCGCGCCCAAACGCGTTTACCGCAATAAAAGGGTTTTATTCAAAAAGAAAGATACCGCCGGTTGCAAATTTTTGCAGCCCTTCGGGCAATCGCTCACGCTCGACATATTCCTGGACTGCATGGGCAGGGTGAATTACGGCAGCAGGATATACGACCGTAAGGGGATAGAAAGCGTTACTTACGGCAATCAGCACTTGTTCGGCTGGGATATTTGGACCCTGCCTATGGATAATTTGGAAAAGCTTACGTACGATGGGAAAAGAGAGGTCCCGTGCTTTATGCGCGGCACGTTCGACGCGAAAGACAAAGGGGAATGCTTTGTGCATCTGAACGGATTTACCAAAGGATTTGTGACCGTAAACGGCTTTAATTTGGGAAGATATTGGAACATAGGTCCGCAAAGGGCGCTTTATCTTCCGTCCACACTGCTCAAAGACAAGAACAATGAAATAATAGTGTTTGAGCAGGAGGGATATTCTTCTCCCATGGTGAGCATTACGGATAAGCCGGACTTGGATTAAAGGTCCGCAAAACGCTTTTCGCCCGTGATTTTGCGTCGCGGGCGAAATTTTATGTAAAAAAGTGAAAAAATTCACAAAAAATTTTTTTCATTTATTTGACATTGAAAAGCTGTGTAACTATAATAATTTTGTTAAAAATTTTTTACATCTTTCCGCAGCGCGGAAAAAGGAGATAACTATGAACGACTACGTTCAACGTGTACTAGACACGGCAATCAAAAACAACCCCAATGAGCCGGAATTCCATCAGGCTCTTACGGAAATTCTGTCCTCACTGTCCGACGTGTTCGACGCTCATCCCGAATACGAGAAAAGCCAGATTTTGGAAATGCTCGTAGAGCCTGAAAGAATAATAGCTTTCCGCGTTCCGTGGGTGGACGACAGCGGTAAGGTCAGAGTAAACAAGGGCTATCGTGTGCAATTCAACAGCGCCATAGGACCTTATAAGGGCGGTTTGAGGTTCCATCCTTCCGTCAATATCTCCATTATAAAGTTCCTCGGCTTTGAACAGATATTCAAAAACTCCCTGACCGGTCTGCCTATCGGCGGTGGCAAGGGCGGTTCCGACTTCGACCCCAAGGGCAAGAGCGACGGCGAAGTAATGCGCTTCTGCCAATCCTTTATGGCTGAACTGTACCGCCATATCGGTTCGGAAACGGACGTTCCCGCAGGCGACATCGGCGTGGGCGGCAGAGAAATAGGTTATATGTTCGGTTACTATAAAAAGATAGCCGACGAGCATACCGGCGTGCTTACCGGCCGCGGTCTGGAATACGGCGGCAGCTTTGTGAGGGTACAGGCTACCGGTTACGGACTTGTATACTTTATGGAAGAAATGCTGCTTTGCAACGGCTCTTCCTTCGACGGCAAGACGGTTGTGGTAAGCGGTTCGGGTAACGTGGCTATATACGCGCACGAAAAGGCGACCAAGATGGGCGCGAAAGTTGTCGCAATGAGCGATTCGGGCGGCTATATATATGATAAGAACGGCGTGGATCTGGACGCCGTCAAAGAGATAAAGGAAGTAAAGCGCGGACGTATTTCCGATTATCTCAATTATCATCCCGAAGCTGAATATCATGCAGGCTGCAAGGGCATTTGGACCATTCCCTGCGACATCGCATTGCCTTGCGCAACGCAGAACGAACTCGATTTGGAATCTGCCAAGACGTTGGTCAAGAACGGAGTTATCGCGGTGGGCGAGGGCGCAAACATGCCCAGCACCAACGACGCGGTGAAATATCTGCTTGACAATAACATTCTCTTCGGCCCGGCAAAGGCGGCTAACGCCGGCGGCGTGGCTTGCTCTGCTTTGGAAATGGCGCAGTCCGGTATGCGTATCTTCTGGAACTTTGAAGAAGTGGACAGCAAATTGCAGCACATTATGAAGGGCATTTTCCACAACATAGCCGACGCTGCCGCAAGATACGGCAAGGGCAACAACTATTTGGACGGCGCTAACATTGCCGGATTTGAGAAAGTTGCAAAGGCTATGATGGCACAAGGTGTAGTCTGATTTGCATAACGAATAGTTATAATATAACAGATAATTATATCAGACCGTTCAAAACGGTCTGATTTTTTATTTATTGACCGCTCTATGGGTTGCATTGCACGCGCGTGTGTGATAGAATATAGTTAATGTATCGAATATGATACGAATGAATAATTTTTTCGGAGAGTATTATGGCAAAAGCAGCGGTCGTTATGGGCAGTTTAAGTGATTTGGACGCAGTTCGTCCTTGCATAGACATTTTGAAAAAGTTCGGCGTTGAAGTTGCCGCAAGGGTGATATCCGCGCATCGCACGCCCGATACGGCGCACGAGTTTGCCTCCAATGCGGAAAAAGATGGCATAGAAGTGCTTATATGCGCGGCGGGTAAAGCCGCACATTTGGGCGGCGTTATGGCGGCGTTCACTCCGCTTCCCGTAATAGGTCTTCCCATCAAAAGTTCGACTATGGACGGGCTTGACAGTCTGCTCTCCATGGTTCAAATGCCCGGAGGTATCCCCGTGGCGACCGTCGCCATTAACGGCGCGCTGAACGCAGGCTTGCTGGCAGTGCAGATATTGGCGATAAAGTATCCCGATTTGATGAAAAAATTTAAGGCATATAAGGCGGAAATGGCTGAAAAAATTGCCGCCGACGACGCCAAATTACAAAAGGAGTTAGATAAATGAAAAGACTTGAACAGCTTTATGAAGGAAAGGCAAAAAAGGTTTTCCTGACCGACGATCCCGATGTGGTGCTTGTTTCCTACAAGGACGACGCCACCGCTTTTAACGGCATTAAGAAAGGGCAGATCAAAGACAAGGGCATTGTAAACAACATCTGCTCCAACCACCTGTTCAAACTTTTGGAGAGCAAGGGCGTTCCCACTCACTACGTGGAGCAGATCAACGAGCGTGAAACTTACGTTAAAAAAGTTCAGATAGTTCCGCTGGAAGTTATCGTAAGAAACATCGCCGCCGGCTCTATGTCCAAGCGTTTGGGTATCCCCGAAGGCACCGTGCTGAAAAAGCCCGTTGTGGAATTTTCCTATAAGGACGATGCACTCGGCGATCCGCTTATCAATGACGATCACGCTTTGGCACTCGGCGCCGCAACGGAAGAAGAACTTGCCACAATCAAGGCTCTTGCGCTCAAAGTCAACGATATTTTGAGGGAATATTTCGCGGAGATAGGCGTTACGCTCGTGGACTTCAAGTTGGAGTTCGGACGTTACAAGGGCGGCATTGTGCTGGCGGACGAAATTTCTCCCGACACCTGCCGTTTCTGGGACAGCAAGACGGGCGAAAAGCTGGATAAAGATCGTTTCCGCCGCGATTTGGACGACGTGGATAAGGGCTATAGAGAGATCAAGAAGAGAATGGGTCTTGAATAACAGACTTATACCGCCTTTTTTAAGGGCGGTATTTGTCATATTTTACGGAGGTTTACATGGCTATAGACTACAAGAGCGCCGGCGTGGATGTTGAAGCGGGTTACGAGGCGGTCAAATTGATGAAAGAGTACGTCAAGACGACGTATAACGGCGGCGTGCTGGGAGATTTGGGTTCTTTCGGCGGATTTTACGCTTTGGACGATAAGCCCGACGGGGATTGTCTTGTCGCGGGTACGGACGGTGTGGGAACCAAATTGAAATACGCGTTCGTGTTGGGCAAACACGATACGATAGGTATAGACGCGGTGGCTATGTGCGTGAACGACATAGTATGCCAAGGCGCCAAACCGCTTATTTTCCTTGATTACATTGCGCAGTCAAAGTTAATTCCCGAAAAAGTCGCCGATATAGTTAAAGGCGTGTGCGACGGCTGCAGGCAGTCCGGATGTGCGCTTATAGGCGGCGAAACGGCGGAAATGCCCGGCTTCTATGCGGAAGACGAGTACGATATCGCGGGCTTTGCGGTGGGCATTGTAAAGAGGAATAAGATAATCAACGGCAAGAATATCAAAGTCGGCGATACGCTTATCGGTCTTGCTTCCAGCGGTCTGCACAGCAACGGTTATTCGCTTGTTCGCAAACTGTTCGGAGAGGACGAAAAGTCTCTGCGCACTTATAACGAAACTTTGGGCTGCACGCCCGCGGAAGTCGTGCTTACTCCCACAAAGATATACGTCAAAACGGTGCTTAACCTTATAGAGCGTTTCCCGATAAAAGGCATTGCGCACATTACGGGCGGCGGTTTTATCGAGAACATACCGCGCATCATACCCAAGGGTATGGGCATTTCAGTGGATGTGAACAGCTATCCCGTTCCCAATGTGTTCAAGGCGCTCGGAGAGCTTGCCGGCATAGAAAAGCGCAAGATGTACAATACCTTTAATATGGGTATCGGACTTGTGCTTGCGGTTGATCCTTCCATTGCTCAAGAAGTGGTCAAGGCAGCTGAAGAGTTGGGCGAAAAGGCTTACGTTATAGGCAAGGTCACGGATAAAGAGGGCGTGGAATTATGAAAAACATAGCGGTGTTCGTTTCCGGTTCGGGCAGCGATATGCAAAGCGTGATAGACGCCTGCGAAAACGGTGCGATAAACGGAAAAGTGGTGGCTGTGATAGCGGGGCGCCCGGGCATTTTCGCTTTGGAGCGCGCGGCTAAGCACCATATACCGTCAAAAGTTTTTTATGTAAAGGACTTTAACTCTCCCGAAGAAAAAGACGCCGCGATCGTGGAATACCTCAAGCCGATGGGAATAGATCTCATCGTGCTTGCGGGATATCTTTCCATAGTGTCCAAGCCGCTTTTGGACGTGTATGAGGGCAGGATGATAAATATACATCCTTCTCTTATCCCCAGGCATTGCGGCAAGGGAATGTACGGACTGCACGTGCACGAATCCGTACTTGCTTCCAAAGATAAAGTAAGCGGCTGCACCGTGCATTTTGTGGACAGCGGTACGGATACCGGCAGGATAATAAAGCAGGTCACCGTACCCGTAAAAGAAGGCGATACGCCTCAAACATTGCAAGCCAGAGTGCTTGAAGAAGAACATAAGCTTCTGCCCCAAGTTGTGGCGGAACTTTGCAAATAGAGAATTAATAGGAGTACTTTATGAAAAAACGTGCATTGATAAGCGTTTCCGACAAGACGGGAATAGTAGATCTTGCGGCAAAACTCGAAGGTTTTGGATATGAGATAATATCCACGGGCGGCACTTTGAAGACCTTGAAGGGCGCCGGACTTCATCCCATCGACATAAGCGATATTACCGGTTTTCCCGAGTGCCTTGACGGCAGAGTAAAGACCTTGCACCCAAACGTGCACGCAGGACTTCTTGCCATGCGCTCCAATCCCGAACATATGGCTTTTCTCGAAAAGATGAATATAAACACCATAGATATAGTGGTTGTCAACCTTTATCCTTTCAAGCAGACGGTATCCAAGCCCGGTATTGAATTGCAGGAAGCCATAGAGAATATAGATATCGGCGGTCCCACCATGCTGCGCAGCGCCGCGAAGAATTATCAGGATGTAGCCGTACTTGTGGATCCCGCGGATTACGCAAAGGTGCTCGACGAATTGGCAAACGGCGGTATCACCAAGGAGACCAAGTTCTACCTTATGTATAAAGTCTATCAGCATACCGCTTATTACGATACGCTTATCGCCAATTATCTGCGTGAAAAGCAGGGCATAAAGTTCCCCGAAAAACTCACCTTGGCGTTTGATATGGCTCAATCTATGCGCTACGGCGAAAATCCCCGCCAGCAAGCGGTATTCTATACGGAGCCGTTCCCCGTCGCGGGCAGCCTTGCAAAGGCAAAACAACTGCACGGCAAAGAGCTTTCCTATAACAATATAAACGATACCAACGGCGCGATAAATCTGCTCAAAGAGTTTTCCGAGCCTACCATTGTGGCTTGCAAGCATTCCAATCCCTGCGGAGTGGCGTCCGACGCCACCATTTCGGGCGCATTTGCCAAAGCCAACGCAAGCGATCCCACTTCAATATTCGGAGGCATAATCGCCGCCAACCGCGAGATAGATAAGGATACTGCGGAGCAGATACATAAGATTTTCATAGAGATAGTGGTCGCGCCTTCTTTCAGCAAAGAAGCGCTGGATATTCTGTGCACCAAGAAGAATATCAGACTGCTTGAACTGCCCGATATCGCGCAAAGCATTCCCGCGGGCAATTACGATATGAAAAAAGTTTTGGGCGGATTGCTCGTTCAGGACTTTGACGATAACGTGATAGACGCGGACAAGATAAACGTCGTCACCAAAAAAGCGCCCACAAAGGCGGAACTTGAAGATATGGAATTTGCCATGAAAGTGGTGAAGCACACCAAGTCCAACGCCATAGTTATAGCAAAGGATAAAGTAACTTTGGGCATCGGCTGCGGTCAGGTGAACAGAATTTGGGCTACAAAGCAGGCTATAGAGCACTCTCTCACGTCCACAAAGGGCGCGGCGCTTGCTTCCGACGCTTTCTTCCCCTTCGACGACTGCGTAAGAGCTGCGGGAGAAGCTGGCATAACCGCGATAGCACAGCCCGGCGGCAGCGTGAAGGACGATTTGAGCATACAGGCTTGCGACGAACTCGGCATAGCCATGATATTCACGGGTGACCGTCACTTCAAACACTAAGAGGTAATTATGAGCGTACTTGTAATAGGCGGAGGCGGCAGAGAGCACGCCATATGCGTGGCTCTTGCAAAAAGCCCCAAGACAGGAAAACTTTATTGCATTCCCGGCAATGCGGGCATTTCGCAGGTGGCGGAATGCGTCCCTTCCATCGGCGTGATGGAGTTTGACAAGATAGCGGACTTTGTGGCCGCGCATAAGGATATCACAATGACAGTGGTAGCTCCCGACGATCCGCTAGCCGCGGGTTTGGTGGACTATTTGGAAGAGCGCGGATTCCGTGCTTTCGGCCCCAGGGCAAACGCCGCCATAATAGAAGGTTCTAAGGCGTTTTCCAAGCATCTTATGACCAAATACGGCATACCCACCGCGGATTACCGTGAGTTCACCGACTATGAAGAGGCGGCCGAATATGTCAAAACGGCGGAATACCCTTTGGTTGTCAAAGCGGACGGCCTTGCTTTGGGAAAGGGCGTGATAATATGTCAGACCGTGCAGGAAGGCGAGGATGCCGTGCGCGAGATGATGGTTGACAAGAAGTTTAAGGACGCGGGCAGCAAGATAATTGTGGAAGAGTTCCTTACGGGTAAAGAGGTTTCCGTGCTCTGCTTTACGGACGGACAGACCATAGTTCCCATGGTTTCTTCACAGGATCACAAGCGCGCGCGCGACAATGACGAAGGACTGAATACGGGAGGAATGGGCACGTTCTCTCCTTCAAAAGTGTATACGTCTCAGCTTGCCGACGATGTTTACCGCGATATTATTCTGCCCACGATGAACGCGATGAATTGCGAGGGCAGACCTTTCAAGGGCGTGCTCTATTTCGGACTGATGATAACCAAAAAAGGCGCGAAAGTGTTGGAATATAACGCGCGATTCGGCGATCCGGAGACGCAGGTGGTGCTTCCCAGGCTCAAAACCGACCTATATGAGATTTTCGACGCCATTATAGATACCCGTCTTTCCGATATAGATATAGAATGGACGGACGACGCGTGCGTGTGCGTTATCCTTGCAAGCGGCGGTTATCCCGAAAGTTACAAAAAAGGCGTTCCGATCACGATAGGCAAACTGCCCAAGGGTATAGTTCTCTATCATGCGGGAACCGCATTTAAGGACGGTCGGCTGGTCACTTCCGGCGGCAGGGTGATAGGAGTCACTGCCAAAGGAAAGGATATTGAAGAGGCAAGAAAGAAGGCGTATGACGCCATTAAGGATATTCACTTTGACGGAATGTTCTACCGCCGCGATATAGGCATCAAACTTTAAGAGGGCAGTATGGTAAAAAGGATCTACGTTGAAAAGAAGAAGGGCTGCGATGTCGCCGCCGCCAAGACCAAGGCGGATATTTTGGGCGTGCTCGGCATAAGTCTGAAAGATGTGCGTCAATTTATCCGATACGATATTGAGGGGTTGGAGGACGATATCTTCCAAAAAGCGCTCAATACCATATTCAGCGAACCGCCCGTGGATAATGTCTATCAGGACGAACTCCCCGAGATGGACGGATATTCGTTGCTTGTAACGGAGTATCTCCCCGGACAGTACGACCAGCGCGCGGACAGCGCAATGCAATGCGTGCAGCTGCTTTCTATGCGCACCCGTCCGCTTATCAAATGCGCAACCGTTTACGCTTTTGACGGAGCGGGAAGGGACGATATGGATAAGATAAGGCATTATCTTATTAATCCCGTGGACAGCCGTGAAGGCGATATGGCTCTTCCCGAAACTTTGGCGCAGGTCACCGAACCTAATCTTGTCGTGCCCGATGTGGACGGCTTTACCGAGTTCAGTGATGAACAAATCGCCGCATATCACGCCTCGCAGGGCTTTGCTATGAGCATAGAGGACTTAAAATTCGTGCGCGACTACTTCAAGGGGGAAGGAAGAGTTCCCACTTTTACGGAGCTGAAAGTGATAGACACTTATTGGTCCGACCATTGCCGCCACACCACTTTTGCTACAGAGCTTACGGATATAAAGATAAACAGCGACAATCCTCATTTGCGCATAGCATTGAACGAATATAAAAAGCTGTATAAAAAGTACAACTCTGCCCGCGCGGATAAATACGTGTGTATGATGGATATAGCCACCATAGCGGTGAAAGAACTCAAAGCGCGCGGCAAGTTGGATAATTTGGATGTGAGCGATGAGATAAACGCCTGCTCCGTAGAAGTGGACGTGGATAATGACGGTCAGATGGAAAAGTGGCTGATTATGTTCAAAAACGAAACGCATAACCACCCCACGGAAATCGAGCCTTTCGGCGGTGCAGCCACCTGCTTGGGCGGTGCGATACGCGATCCGCTTTCGGGCAGAACTTACGTCTATCAGGCTATGCGCGTTACGGGCTGTGCGGATCCCAGGGAAAGCGTTTCGGCAACTCTTCCGGGAAAACTGCCTCAGCGCGTTATCACCAAGACTGCCGCTTCCGGCTATTCCAGCTACGGCAACCAGATAGGACTTGCCACGGGACTTGTCGCGGAGATGTATCACCCCAACTATAAAGCCAAGAGGTTGGAAACGGGCTACGTCATAGGCGGGAATAAGAAGGAAAACATCGTCAGGCGCAAGCCCGTTGAGGGCGACGTCATAGTGCTTTTGGGCGGCGATACCGGGCGCGACGGCTGCGGAGGCGCAACGGGATCTTCCAAGGCGCATACCAAGATGTCCGTGGAAACCTGCGGCGCAGAAGTACAGAAGGGCAATCCGCCCACCGAACGTAAAATACAGAGGCTGTTCCGCGACCCTAACGTTAGCAAACTTATTGTCAAGTGCAACGACTTCGGCGCGGGAGGCGTTTCCGTGGCTATTGGTGAGCTTGCGGACAGCTTGGATATCTTCCTGGATAAAGTTCCCAAGAAGTATGACGGACTCAGCGGCACGGAGCTTGCCATATCCGAATCTCAGGAGCGTATGGCTGTGGTTTTGGATAAGAACGACGTGGATAAGTTCATCGAATACGCAAAGCGCGAAAATCTGTCCGCCACAGCGGTTGCGGAAGTCAAAGACAACGGATATATGCGTATGTACTATGCGGGGCGCTGCATAGTTGAATTAAAGCGCGAGTTTTTGAATACAAACGGCGTAAAACAGCGTCAAAATGCGGTAATCAACGATAAAGTGTCCGATTATCTGAAAAATCCTTATCCTACGGCAAAAGCTTTGCTTGAAGCGGGAGATGTCAAGGGCGCCGTGTTGTCCGAAATAGGCAGGCTCAATGTGTGCAGCACCAAGGGGTTGGGTGAAATGTTCGACTCCACGATAGGCGCGGCAAGCGTTATTATGCCTTTCGGCGGCAAATATCAGCTTACTCCCGCCATCGCCATGGCTGCCAAGCCGCCCGTAAGCGGCAAGACGGATACCGCCACGGTGTCCACGTACGGCTGCTCGCCTATGCTTTTGAGCAGCTCGCCTTTCACGGGCGCCGTTTATTCCATTGTTACCGCGGTATCAAAGCAGATTGCTTCGGGTGTGCCGATAGATACGATAAGACTGACTTTGCAGGAGTTTTTCAAAAAGTTGGGTACGGATCCCGAAAGATGGGGCGAACCAGTGGGCGCTCTGCTCGGCGCGCTTTACGCGCAGATAAATTTGGAGCTGGGCGCGATAGGCGGTAAGGACAGTATGAGCGGTTCATTTGAAAATCTGGACGTGCCGCCCACGCTGATAGCCTTTGCAATGGGTATAGGCAAAGCAAGCAAATTGCTCACCAATACTTTTGAAGAGGGCGGATATACGCGCATATACAGGCTGCCCGTGCCGCGCGACGCGGCGGGTATCCCCGACTTTAACAAGCTTATCAGAATGTATCGTATGATAACCAACTGCATAGCTTCCGGAGAAATACAGGCGGCTACTGTGGTGGAAGAAGGCGGAGCGGTCAGCGCGGTGCTCAAAGCCTGCATGGGCAATATGTTGGGCACCACTTGGGCGGATATCACTCCCGATATGTTCGCGCCCGCATTCGGCGACATCATAGTGCTTGCAAAGAACAGAACCAAATTGCGCGCTTATAATGCGGATCTTATCGCCAAACTCAACGGTACGCACACGATGAAGGTAACGCAAGGCGGCGTTTCCGTCAAGATGAGCGAAATAAGCAAGGCGTTTACTTCCACTTTGGAGAGCGTGTTCCCGTCCGTGGCGCCTGCAAGCGGAGAGGTTAAAAACCTTATATGCTGCGCCGCTAAAAAGACGGGTACAACTAAAATCGCCCGCCCCAGGGTGCTCATTCCCGTATTCCCGGGCACTAACTGCGAATATGATACGGCACGCGCCTTTGAGAGGGCGGGAGCCGTGGCAAATACCTTTATTATTCGCAACCAAAGCGCGGCGGAGATAGAAGAGAGCGCGAAAGAACTGATCAAAGCGATAGGCGAAAGTCAGATAATAGCTTTCCCCGGCGGATTCAGCGGCGGCGACGAGCCTGACGGAAGCGGTAAGTTTATTGCAACCACTTTCCGTAATCCCGCAGTTGCGGAGGCGGTGATGAAACTGCTTTACGAACGCGACGGTCTTGCTCTGGGTATATGTAACGGCTTCCAGGCGCTTATCAAGCTGGGACTTGTGCCTTTCGGCGACATACGCGAGCAGACGGCGGACGCGCCCACTCTTACATTCAACAATATCTCGCGCCACGTTTCCACGATAACGCGCATACGCGTGGCTACCAATAAGTCGCCTTGGCTTTACGGCGTGCACGTGGACGATATATTCAATGTTCCCGTCAGTCACGGAGAGGGTAAATTCGTGGCTTCTGCCGAGCAATTGGAAAAATTGATAAGCAACGGGCAGGTGGCAACGCAGTATGTGGATCTGCAAAATAACGCCACTATGGTCAGCCCCTTCAATCCCAACGGCTCTATGATGGGCATAGAGGGAATAATCAGTCCCGACGGCAGAGTTTTGGGTAAGATGGGTCATAGCGAACGCCGTGACGACAACTTGTATAAGAACGTTCCCGGCAACTATGATATGAAGATATTTGAAAGCGGAGTGAATTACTTCTCATAATGCGGATAACGGATATCACGGAGCAGAAGAAGATAACCGGCAGGCTCAATCTTTTTATAGACGGAGCATACTATTGTTCGATCGCGGCGCGCCTCATAGAGGAGCGCCGTGTGTATATCGGTATGGAAGTAAGCTCGGACGAGCTGGACAGAATAATCTTCGAAAGCGACAGGCAGAAAGCTTTTGATTATGCCTGCGCATATGTGGGAAAGCACCCGTCGACGGTTAAAGCAGTCAAGGAAAAACTTTACGGCAAGGGGTATGGCAGAGCCGTCGTCGAATATGCGGTGGATAAATTGAAAGATTACGGCTTTTTGGACGACGCGGAATTTGCTTCGGATTATTTTCAGGCAAAAAAGGACAGCTGCGGCACCAGAAAAATTGCGGCTAAACTGCGTGAAAAAGGAGTAAGCGAGGAAGATATTGCCGTCATATATGAACAGGTGGATCAAGAGGAGATGCTTGACGCCGCCCTAAGAGCCACAAAGCGACATATGGGAACGAAAATTCCCGATGAAAAGTATTTGGCGAGATTGCATCGTTTTCTTGCGTCGCGCGGATACGATCATGACATAATTTCAAAGTGTCTGTCTTTTGCAAAGGGGAAGTACGATGAGGATATTGACTAACGAACAAATGCGGCTTGCGGACAAACTGACGATAGAGAGCGGCGTGAGCGGCTGCGAACTTATGAGGCGCGCGGGTGAAGCAATCGCACGCAGTCTTCCCGCGGACAAAAAGATATATATCATATGCGGAAAGGGGAATAACGGCGGCGACGGATACAGCGCGGCGGTCGTATTGAAGAAAAGCGGGTGCAGCGTAAACGTTTTTGCAACCGATGTTCCCAAAAGCGACAGCGCGGTTTTTGCCGAGCAATACAAAAAATGCGGCGGCGAGATATACGGCGCTGAGCAATGCGATTTCAAATGCGATGTGATAGTCGATTGTCTTTTCGGTACGGGTTTTCACGGAACGGCAGACGGGATATACTCCGATATAATAGAAAAGATAAACGCTTCCGGCGCGTTTGTGGTCAGCGCGGATATTCCCAGCGGACTTAACGGAGATAACGGCAGAGGCAAGGTGTGTGTTCAAGCCGATATGACCATAGCCATACAAGCCGCCAAGCTCGGGCACTTTCTGGGAAAAGGCAAAGATGTTTGCGGCAAGTTAATAATAGAAGATATAGGCATTGATTGCGCGGATTTGGGCGCGCAAGTAATTGACGATGAGTTTTGCGCCAAGTTGTTTCCGCCCAGAAGCAACGACTCGAATAAAGGAACTTACGGCAGATGCGCCGTGATAGGCGGAAGTAAAAATTATCCCGGCGCGATAAAATTGGCGGAGATGGGACTTTCCGCGCTGCAGTCCGGGTGCGGACTATGTGCGATAGCGGCGCCCGATTTTCTTACGCATGCGCTTGCGGAAGTCGTTGTCGAAAATACGCTTTTTCCGCTTGAAGACGACGGCGCAGGGATCCGCTATAATAAAGAGCAAATCGAAAAACTGTGCGCTATGACCAAATGCATTGCAATAGGTCCCGGTATAGGCAACGGATACGGGGAAATCATAAAGCTGATTTCAGATCTTTTATCAAGGGATATAAAACTGATAATAGACGCGGACGGGCTGAATTGTCTTGCAAGTAATATATCCGTATTAAAAGAACATAAGGCAAATGTATTGGTGACTCCGCACCCGATGGAAATGGCGCGGCTTGCGGGAGTTTCGCTTGATAGCGTCTTGGACGCGCCGCTGCAAGTTGCGTCCGATTTTGCGAAAACATACGGCGTTACGGTGCTTTTGAAAGGCTCCGCCACTATAGTAACGGACGGGGTGCAGACTTATATTATGAAAGACGGCGGTCCGTATCTGGCTAAGGGCGGAAGCGGCGACGTGCTCACGGGCGTTATAACTGGCATAGCTGCGCGCGGGTTTGCTCTTGCCGAAAGCGCGGGCGCAGGGGCGTACATATGTGCCGCGGCGGGAAGAAGGGTGAGTGCTGATATAGGAGAATACGGCACTTTGCCTTCAAGCGTGGCGCGAGAAGTGAAACGTATAGCCGCCGAATATAAAATAGGATAAGATAAAGTAGTTTTGGTATATTCTCCGAAAAGGCGTCAAAAATAACTTTGTCCCGTAAAAGTACATATAATGTACGGGACGAAATTATCGGAGATACTTATGGTCAAACGCGGAGAATTGTATTATGCGGATCTAAGCCCCGTCATCGGCAGCGAGCAGGGCGGAGTGCGCCCCGTATTGGTGGTGCAGAACGATGTGGGAAATAAATACAGCCCCACTATAATTGCCGCCGCAGTTACAAGTAAGATAGACAAAGCCAAACTTCCTACGCATATTGAGCTTTCCGCGCGCGAATACGGACTGAGCAAGGACTCCGTCGTCTTATTGGAACAGATAAGAACGCTGGACAAAACAAGGCTGAAAGAGCGGATAGGGCAGGTGTCTGCGGATAAGATGCGCAAGATAAACGAAGCCCTTCTTGTCAGTCTGGGATTTTACGGATAATATAGATAAACGTCTATTATTTTACACAAATTACAGGTTTTTACCGAAATTGTTGGCGGTCGTATGTTAAATTCCGCATAAATTAATCACAACTAAATTATTTGAGGCAATGTTTTACTTTTCTACGCTTTACTATTTCCCGCGTATAATATATAATTATTATAAGTGCTAGTGTGCTTTCACAAAAGTGCTTTAAACTTATAAGCGAGGGAATTATGAACAAGGTAATGCAATTGTTACATAAGGTTTTCATGACCGACCCGAACGACAAAGAGGGAATGCAGCCTGGTGAGGCTATCAGCTATTCGCTCTGCGGCTTCGGTCAGAACCTTGTTTCCGCAATCGTAAGTTCTTATTTGACTTACTACTTGACCGACGGTTTGATGATAGCTTCCACGGCAGTCGGTTTCATTATGCTCGGCACCCGTCTGTACGACGCGTTGAACGACCCTATAATGGGTACGATAGTCGACCATACGCACAGCAAATGGGGCAAGAGCAGACCGTACGTTTTATTCGCGGCAATACCGATAGCCATTCTTACCATAATGTGCTTCCTGCCTTACGAATTGTGGGGCTTGCCTTTCGGTAATGCGGAAGACGGCTGGAAGACCATCACCATAGTTACCGTGTTCTATGTGCTTTGGTCCATGGCTTATACGGCAATCGACGTTCCTTATTGGAGCTTGGCTACTTCAATGACTTCAAACACCTTCCAGCGCGGCACGATGCTCACCATTGCAAGGCTTCTGTGCACCGCGGGTTCCGGTCTTGTGTCCATTGTAGTTCCTCCGCTTGCAGACGCGATCACCGCTCCTTACTATCACATCATCGTCCAGGAAGACGGTACGGAGTTTAAGGAGCTTATAGAAGGTTATACGGTTTACGACGTTGCTCAGGCTTTGCAGAAATATTACGTTATAATCGTTGCCGTAATCGTCATCGTATCCCTGCCTTTCTTCTATCTCGGATTCAAAAAGAGCAAGGAAAGATTCTACGATCCCACCCAAACGCTTACTCTCAAAGAAAACCTTAGCTTACTGTTCAAGAATAAGCCCCTGCTGCTCATAGTGCTTGCCGGTATTCTCGGCGGCGGCAAGACCTTGTATCTTTACAGCACTATGTATGTATCTCAGTATTGCTTTGATACCACAAGCTGGGCAACGCTCTTTACCATGGCGGCGGTTCCCGGCGGACTTGTGGCAAGCGTAATGGTGCCTTGGTTTACAAAGAAATTCGGTAAGAGAAATACTTACATAATCTCTCATATAATCGGCGGCGCCGTACTTATTGCAGCTTACTTCCTGTGCAGATATGTCAAGAAAGGGGAAATTAATAATACAGAGGTTCTCGTTATCTATGTAATTGCGCTTGTGTTTGCGGGCATTCCTCAGGGCTTTGCAAACATCATCACCTATGCTCAGATAGCAGACTGCATTGAGTATATGGAATGGAAGACGGGCAAGAGAGGCGAAGGTATCTGCTTTGCAATGCAGACGTTTATCAACAAGATTGGTATCGCTCTCGGCGCTGCGTTTACCTGCTTCGGTCTGTCTTTGGCGGGCATCGAAGATCCTTCTTTGTGGGACGCGATGGTCACGGCGGAGAAGGTTTCCGCTCAGCAGTTCCTTATCGGCGTCACGCTGATACTGCCCGGCGCAAGCATGATACTCTCTGCAATACCTTACTTCTTCTATCACTTCAATGAGGAAGATCAGGCAAGGGCAGTCAAGGAGATTGCAGAGCGCAAGGCGGCGGCTATGGCTGCTGAAGGCGCAGACGGCGGAAGCGTTGACGTAGGCAATATAGACGTACCTTCCAAGGATATTTCCGAGGACTAATAGCTTAGCAATAAGCAAAAAATTCGTTAATATGATGTGCGGTAGTTGTTAAACTGCCGCACATTGTGATATAATAAAACCAATATGGCATACCAATCGCTTTATCGCAGATTCAGACCTCAGACATTTGATAAGGTCATCGGACAAGGGCATATAATCCGCACTTTGAGCAATCAGCTCAAAAGCGGAAACATTTCGCACGCATACCTGTTTACCGGTTCGCGCGGTACGGGCAAGACGTCCGTAGCCAAAATTTTCGCAAGAGCCGTGAACTGCGTCAGCCCTCTTAAAGACGGTTCGCCCTGCGGCGAATGCGATGTGTGCAAGGAACTTTCCAATCCCGCCAATCTGGATATTTTGGAAATAGACGCGGCTTCAAATAACGGCGTTGACGAAATACGCAACTTGCGCGATAACGTCAAGTATATGCCCGCCGTTGCCAAGTATAAGGTGTATATCGTGGACGAGGTGCATATGCTTTCCGCGGCGGCGTTCAACGCGCTGTTGAAAACGCTGGAAGAACCGCCCGAACACGTCATTTTTATACTTGCCACCACGGAAGTGCAGAAGATACCCGCAACCATCTTGTCGCGCTGTATGCGGTTTGATTTCCGCCTGCTCACCATTGACGAGCTGGTCAAACTGCTTATGAACGCTTTTGACGGCATAGGCAGAAAATACGAGCACGACGCTTTGGTCGCCTTGGCGCAAGCAGGACAAGGCAGCGCGCGCGACACTCTTTCACTTGCCGATATGTGCGTTTCATATTGCGAAGGGGAAATATCGTACGAGCAGGTCATAGACGCGTTGGGAATTTGCTCTCCCGAACTCATCTTGAATATTACGGACAGCATTCTGCAAGGAAATGTTGACGCCGCTTTATACGCTTTGAACGATATGTACGAGCAGGGTAAGAGTATAAGCGGCATAAGCAGGGAGATAACCGCAATGCTGTCCAACATCAGCTATGCAAAAAACTGTGTGGGTGCTAACGCATTTCTCAAACTCACATCAGATATGTACGAGCGGGTAAGAAAGGTAGCTTCCAACATAGAGAACGCAAAAATTCTGCACGCGATGGAAGTGTTCTGTTATTTGGACGGCGAATTGAGATATAGTTCTCTTCCCAAAGTAATGCTTGAAATGGCGGTCTTAAAGGCGTGCGAGATATCGTCCGATTTCACTCAGGACGGCATTTTGAAGAGAATTAAGGCGCTTGAAGAGCGGGCAAATAACGGCTCTTTTATGTTTGAAGCAGGTAGCGGCGAAGGTGAAAAACCTATGCCGTCGGGCGACAAGATATGGGGTGAAATAATTCACGAAGTTATAAACGAAAACGCGTCCGTTCGCGTATTGCTGGATTCTTACACGCCCGTATGCGAATTGAAAGATAATGTGCTCTACGCATATTTTGCGGACGAGAACACTTGCAAAGTGATAAGCACGGTATCGGACACTATATTCGACGCGGTAAAGCGCCGCTATCCAAATATAACGGAGTTGAAAATATCAACCATATCCGTGCGAACCAAGACGGATGCGGAAATAGAAAAAATTAAAAACCTGGTGGGAGGAAACCGGGTTATCATAACAGGAGGTAAAACCAATGGGTAAATTCGGAGGTTTCGGCGGCGGCATGAATATGCAAGCCATGATGAAGCAGGCGCAGAAAATGCAGCAGGATATGCTTAAAGCGCAGGAGGAACTTGCGGAGCTTGAAGTTACGGGAAGCGCGGGCGGAGAACTTGTGCAGATAACTATGACTTGCGACAATAACGTTACCGCGGTGAGCATTAAACCGGAAGCGGTGGATCCCGATGATGTGGAAATGTTGGAGGATCTCATCGTTGCCGCGTTTAACGACGCGCAAAGCAAGGCTCAGCAGGAGAGAGATAAGCGCATGGGCGCATTCGGCGCTCTGGGCGGTATGATGTAATGAACAAGGAAGCGGAACCTTTTTCCAAGCTGGTGGCTCAACTTACCAAACTTCCCGGTGTGGGCGCAAAGACCGCTCAACGCTATGCATACAGCATTATTCGAATGGATGAGCAGGAAGTCGAAGAGTTTGCCGAAGCGATAGTTGACTGCAAAAAACGCATTCATTACTGTTCCGTGTGCGGAAATTACACGGATAAAGATGTGTGCGATATTTGCGCTGCCCGCGACAGGTCCGTTATATGTGTGGTCAAGGAGCCTAAGGATATCATAGCCATTGAGCGGACAAAGGACTATGACGGAGTTTATCACGTGCTGCACGGAACTTTGAATCCGCTTGCAGGCATTGGCCCCGACGATATTTCCATAAAACCGCTTTTGGGCAGATTAAACGGCGTTAAGGAAGTGATTTTGGCTACCAATTTGGATGTGGAAGGCGAAGCCACCGCCGTCTATATCGCAAGACTTATTAAGCCGATGGGAATAAAAGTTACGCGCATAGCCGGAGGAATATCCCTCAACAGCGATATAGAATATGCCGATGAAGTTTCCTTGGGCAGAGCAATGCTAAACAGACAGGAGATTTAATGTCCATAAATGTTGCGATAGTGGGAGCGGGCGCTTCCGGATTGTTTGCGGCGGCTCAGCTTTTGAGGCGAGGCGTACGCGTTGATATATACGAACGCAACGACAGGGTAGGTAAAAAGCTTTCCATAACGGGTAAGGGACGGTGCAATCTCACAAATAAGTGTACGCCCGCGCAGGTTATGGAAAACGTAGTGACCAACCCTAAATTTTTATATTCAGCAATAAATTCTTTTACTCCCGACGATGTAATAGAATATTTTGAAAGCATTGGCGTGCCCGTTAAAGTGGAGCGCGGAAGAAGAGTTTTTCCCGTTTCGGATAGGGCAAATGATGTGGTAAGCGCTTTGCAACGCGATGTGACGGCGCATGGCGGAAATATCAGGTTGAACACGCGCGTTTCAAGTATAACTCCCGTTGACGGAGGCATAGAGCTTGCTTTTGAAGGCGGCAAAGCCGTATACGACCGCGTAATTGTCGCAACGGGCGGCACAAGCTATAAAGGGACGGGCTCCACGGGTGACGGTTATGCGTTTGCGCAGGCATTAGGCAATAAAATTATTACTCCTAGGGCGGCTCTCGTGCCAATTTATCTTAAAGAGGATATATCTGAACTTGCGGGATTATCCCTTAAAAACGTAAGCGTGACCATATCTTCCCCCGACAAGCAGGACATATCTTTATTCGGGGAAATGCTGTTTATGCATCGCGGGATAAGCGGTCCGATAGTTTTATCTTTGTCCAGTTTGTGCGCGGGCAGAGTGAACGGACATGGCGAGTTTAGTGGTTCAAGCGTGTTTATCGACCTAAAACCCGCTCTTGATGTCGAAAAGTTGGATAAACGGGTTTTGCGCGATTTGCAAGAAGGACACACGAAGGCCGTTAAGAATGTGCTGCCTGCGCTTATGCCGAAATCCCTGATACCTTTTGTACTTTCTCAAGCCAGAATAGCGCAAGACAAGCGAGCCTGCGATATTACAAGTGAGGAAAGGCAGCGATTGGTTTGCACAGTCAAAGGTCTTAAATTTACGCCGTCGCATTTGGGCGGCATAGACGAGGGGATAATCACTTCCGGCGGAGTCGATGTCAAACAGATAGACCCCCGCGATTGCTCGGATAAACTTTCACGCGGCATATATTTTATAGGCGAAGTGTTGGACGTGGACGCGCTTACGGGCGGATATAACCTGCAAATAGCATTTTCAACGGCGTACATTTGCGCTAAAAGTATAGCCGAAAACCATAATTTTGCGTAAAAACGATTCCGAAAACTTTTTTACCGATAAAACGTTTGAAAATATCTGCGTATTATAATATAATATACCTATGATAAATATAGCTATAGATGGTCCTTCGGGCGCAGGAAAGAGTACGGTTGCAAAGCTTATCGCTGCAAAACTCGGCATAACATATTTGGATACGGGCGCAATGTACCGCGCCTGCGCGCTTTATGCGGTCAGAAACGGCGTGAGCGTTTCGGATGAAGACGCGGTGGAAAAACTGCTTCCGAATATCAATATATCGTTCAGCGGTGAAGGCGATGGGAAAAAAGTCCTCTTAAACGGAGAAGACGTATCTTCCGCAATACGCGAACACAGCGTTTCAAAGGCGGCTTCCGATATATCCAAACTGCGTTGCGTGCGCGATTTTTTGGTGGCTCAGCAGCGCAAAATAGCCGCTGAAACCGATGTTGTACTGGACGGCAGGGATATTACAAGCAATGTGTTACCTCACGCAAAATACAAATTCTTTTTGACTGCTTCTGCAGATGTTCGCGCCGAACGCAGATATAAAGAGCTTATCGCACGCGGAGCGCAAGTGGAGTATGACAAGATAAAAGCCGATATTATCGACAGGGATAAAAACGACAGTTCGCGCGCATACGCTCCGCTTGTGCTCACTCCCGATTCCACGCTTATAGACAGCGGCGATATGTCCGCAGAAGAAGTGGCGGATTTTATAATTTCCCGCGTAAATGCGGACATATAGACATCGGCAGGTTAAAATATGAGTGAAAAACCCGTAAATAAGAAGAAAAAGAAGCACAGAATAAATCTTTTTTCCAGGTTCGTGGCTTTCCTTGCGCGTCCGTTGCTGTGGATGATATATCCCACGAAAATATTGGGCAAGGAGCGCTTTCCGCAAGGCGGCGGATTATGCGTTTGCAATCACTTTTCGGCTATGGACGCCAACCCCATTCTGGCGCGCCTCATAAAGAAGAAAAGACACGTTATGATAAAGGGCGAAATGTTCAAAAACAGACTTGTGGGCGACTTTTTACGTGCAATGGGCGGTATTCCCGTCAGGCGAGGCGAAGCGGATATTGCTGCGGTCAAGGAGGTTATGTCCGCCCTCAAAAAGGGTGAAAAGGTCGTTATTTTCCCCGAAGGTACGCGCAATACGGAAGGCGTAGATCTGCTCCCCCTGAAAAACGGCGTCGCACTTATGGCTGTCAAGACGCGTTCGCAGGTGATCCCGCTTGCATATTATAATAAATCCGGCTTTTTCAAAAAGAACTACCTTTTAGTTGGGCATGCTTTTACGTTTGAGGAATATTACGATTTTCCCGCGCACGAAATAGAGGACGCCGCAACGGCGCTTATGCGCGAAAAAATGTTGGAAACACGGCGCGAATTGACGGATATCGTGGAAAATTACGGCGGTAACTATAAAAAATATTCAGCCGCGAATGAGGTGGTTTAGTGGAGATAGTCGTGGCACCCGGGGCGGGATTTTGTTTCGGCGTGAAAAACGCCGTTGCCATAGCCGAAGGCTTGGGTAAAAAAGCCTGCGTATTGGGTGAACTCATACATAACCGTTCCGTTCTCAAAAGGTTGGAAGAAAAGGGCGTTATCACGGTTGATTCTCCCGCAAAATGTCCGAAAGACAGAACGCTTGTGATACGTTCCCACGGGGAGAGCAAAGCCGTTTTTGAGGAGATAGAAAGGCTCGGAATAAGCTATTCGGACGCAACTTGCCCGTTTGTGAAAAAGATACACGAACTTATCGCTCAAGCCGGTAACACGGGAAAGACGGTCATTATAATCGGCGACAAAGGTCACCCCGAAGTTGTCGGTTCTTCCGGCTGGACGGAGGGCAGATGCGTTATAGTATCCACCGAGCAAGAAGCGCTGCAAGCGGATATCGCAGCCGATGAGGAGTGCTGCTGCGTGGTTCAGACCACTTTCGACGCGCAATTATATAATAAAATTATAAAAATTATACAAAACAAGTGCAAATCAGTTGATATAAACCGCACGATTTGCTATACTACATCACAGAGACAAAAGGAAGCGGAGGAGCTTTCTCGTTCATGCGACGCGGTTCTTGTTTTGGGAGATAAGCATTCTTCCAACACGGGAAAACTGTTTAAGATAGCGGCGCAAAACTGTCCGAAAACTTATTTTGTAGAAAATATTGCCGATTTATCGGCGGTAGCAAAAAATATAACAAGGCTGGGAATAACAGCCGGAGCATCAAC
>CALWHM010000027.1 GCA_944380395.1 uncultured Clostridia bacterium
GGTAGCCGTATCGGAAGGTGCGGCTGGATCACCTCCTTTTAAGGAGTAGCTTATAGCTACATCTGGTCGAGGCTGCAAGCAGTTGCAGTCACTCAAGGGCACTGCCTAAGAGTATAAATGAAAACCCGCTTTTGGAAAAAGCGCTTCCCCCTTTTTGTTTGGTATAAATTTTGAAACGCAGGTTGAGATCGACCCGCGTTTTTTTATTGTTGTGCGGCTTTATTTAGCGAAATTCCGGTATTATGGAATTTAATAATCAAGAGTTCACAAATGGTCTTGTCAAGCTGTACTTGATACCTTTACATTATTAAATATGTGTGCTATAATTATATTAAATTTATTACCGTGAAGGGAGGAAATTTTATGTATTGCAGATATTGCGGAAAACAAGTGGATAAAGACGCGGTCATTTGTCCCGGCTGCGGAAAGCTGACGGATGTGGGCAACCAAGTTATCAGACCCGCTGCGGAAAAAGTTGCAGAAACGGCTGCGCAGCCTAAGGCGCAAAAGAAGGAAGGTCTTTCAAAGGGTACGATAGTTGCCCTTACGGCATTTTTCTGTTACGCCGTCGGTATGATACTCAATACCATTGTCAGCACGTCTGCGGCAATGGATGCGCTTACCGGCTTTTACGCCGAAGCAAGTCAAGTGGGAACGCTGGTGGTGAGCGGTATTTTTTCGATATTTACCGTTGCAACAGGAGTCGTATCGTTTATTGTTTCCTGCATTGAAAAAGACTCTTTATACAAGCGCATTTTCCCATTGGGAATGATGCTTATCGGAATATGGTACTTTATTGATTTCATTTGCGCCGTTGTGTTATACGCCGCAATGCAATGATATCAAATTGCAAAATAACAAGCCCGACGCACAAAAAAGTTGCGTCGGGCATTTTTGTTTGCCGTCTATATTTGTGCCGGTCGGCAGAGGTCGGGGCATTTTAACTATATAGCGCATATTTTTTTATTTTGCACCTTTACATTGCCAAATCGGTGTGCTATAATTATATTAAACTCAATACAATGAAGGGAGGAAAAATTATGTATTGCAGATATTGCGGAAAACAACTTGAAGACGGTACCGTGATATGTCCCGGCTGCGGAAGGCTTACGGACGACGGGCAAAGACTTGTAAAGCCCGTTGCTCAGAATGCTGCCGTTCCCGTACAAAGTGCGATGAAAAAGACAAAGCTTACAAAAAGCACCATAACGGCGCTGGTTGCCTTTTTCTTATGCTTGTTCGGAGCGGTGCTCAACACTATAATAACCACCTCATCCACAATGCAGCAACTTATGGGCGAAAGCAGTTATATGCTTGGGCAGATAGGTTTGGTAGCGGTTGCGGGTATATTCTCCATACTCACATTGATAACGGCGGTTGTTTCTTTGGTGCTTTCGGTAACGGAGCGCGCTTCGGCATATAATCGCATTTTCCCTATATGTATGACTGCGGTTGGTTTGGCTTACATAATAGACTTTATTTGCTCGGCGGTAATGCTTTCTATGAGGGTCGTATAAGGAGGATTTGACTATGTATTGCACATATTGCGGAAATGAAATGCCCGACGATGCGGTAATGTGCGTCAAGTGCGGCAGGCTTACGCCCGCCTATGCCGAAAGCCTTAAAAACGGAGCAAAGCCTTGCGCCGCGCCCGTTGCGCCCGTGCAGAACGAAGAACAGCCTGCGGCGGAATACGATATGCCCGTGCAGCAGGAAACGCATATTCAAGCGGGCGGGGGAAAGCATATCTCATGGATAATGTCTGTATTGTCCATCGCAGCCGCGATTTTCGTATTTTTGGTTTTTGCGTTTATGCATGAGCGTACCGACGATTCTATAATATTCCCGGTCGGAGCGGGTATTCTGGGTATTGCGGGCGCGCTGATAGGGACGGCTTTTTCCGTTACTTCTTGCGTTTTTGCGGTCAGGGAGAAAAGAAAAGAGCAAAGAACGAGCGAATATCTTTTCCCGTCGGTGCTTTCCCTGCTGCTTACGCTGGCGGCTATAATCGTGGCAATTATAATGATGGTGTTCAGCGTGTTATACGACTTCGGTTATATATATTGAAACAGCAAAAAAACAAGGCGCCCCGCGGGGCGCCTTTTGCAAGCACGAAATTTATTATCTTTCGTAGATATTATTGCCCTTGCTGTCTATCGCCACTATTACGGGGAAATCCTTTACAGTGATGCGGCGTATGGCTTCCGTGCCCAGATCAGAGTAGCACAGTTCTTCCACCTTGGTCACGCATGCGGAATACATCGCGCCCGCGCCGCCTATCGCGGCAAAGTAAACGCCGCCGTTCCTTATTATCGCCTGCACGCATTCGGGGCTGCGCTTGCCTTTGCCTATCTGAGCGGCAAGCCCCGTATCGAACATATAAGGCGTATATTTATCCATTCTGCCCGAAGTGGTGGGTCCGCAGCTGCCCATTACCTGACCGGGCATTGCGGGGCAGGGACCCATAAAATATATGGTTTCTCCCTTGTAATCTATGTCGGGTTTTCCCGCCTTAATGCTCTCAAAAAGGCGCTTGTGCCCCGCGTCGCGGAACACGAGCATATCGCCCGTCAAAAGCACGCTTTCGCCCGCGGTCAAACTTTTTGCAACTTCTTTGGATATCGGGAGAGTTATCTTTTTTTCCATAGTCCACCTATATTTCAAAACTTGTCGCCCTTGAACAATGGCACAGCATATTTACCGCCACGGGCAGGGAAGATATGTGCGTGGGATACTTTTCGATGAAAACGCCCAAGGCGGTCGTCTTTCCGCCGAAGCCCTGCGCGCCTATGCCCAGCTTGTTTATTTCGTCAAGCAGATATTTTTCCAGCTCGTTTAATTGCGGGTCGGGATTGGCAGAGCCTAATTTTCTGAAAAGCGCGTGCTTGGAAAGTTCGCACGCTTTTTCAAGCGTGCCGCCCAAGCCCACGCCCACGATCACGGGCGGGCAGGGATTGGAGCCTGCCTGAGCCACGCTCTCCACGATAAGCCGCTTGGCTTCTTCCAAGCCCTGCGCGGGGTTGAGCATATAAACTTTGGACATATTTTCACTGCCGAAGCCCTTCAACATTATCTCAACGCGTATCTTGTCGCCTTCAATAATTTGGGTGTGTATGACGGCGGGGGTATTGTCGCCCGTGTTCACGCGGGTGACGGGGTCCAAAACCGACTTGCGCAGCATTTGATAGCCGCGGCGCACGCCCGCGTTCACCGCCCGGTATATGTCGCCGTCCAATTTAAGTTCGCGCCCCACCTGCAAAAAGACCACCGCCATGCCCGTGTCCTGGCAGACGGGATAACCCTTGCTTGCCGCAATATCCGCGTTTTCGCACATCACGTCCAGCGCAAAGCGTGCGGTGGGACAGTCCTCCGCGTTCCTTGCCTTCTCCAAGGCTTGCTTGCAAGAAGATTCCATATTGCACGCGATAAAGCGAACGGCTTGAGCCGTTTTTTCTTCCAACAATTTCAAATCAGCCGTCTTCATAATCGTCTAGTACCTCTTTACAAGTATTATACCACGAATTTTGTTGTAAAAACAATGTTTTTATGCTACAATCTATCAGAGGCTTATATGAAGATTTGTACGCTGTCCAGCGGCAGCAAGGGTAATTGTACATATGTGGAAAGCGGCTCGTCCGCCGTGCTGATAGATCAGGGGCTTTCTTTGCGTGAGTTGGAAAAACGCGCGGCGGGAGTGGGACTGGATCTGACAAAGGTGCGAATGATAGCCGTCACGCACGAACACACCGACCACATAAAGGGAGTGCAGGCGTTCTGCGACAAGTACGGGGTAAAGGCGTTCATATCGCCTCTGTCCGCGGCAAACGCATGCTTGAAGTATACCGTCATCTCGCGTGAAACTTCCGTGCCGTTTGACGGCGGCATAAGCGCGGGGGATATGTATCTCACTCCCTTCCGCGTACATCACGACGCCGCTTACACCGTGGGTTATCAGGTGGAGGACGGGCACAAAACGCTGTGCATAGCCACTGACTTGGGATATGTCACGGCGGGTGCGGGCAAGCGTATGAGCAAAGCCGACGCAGTGATATTGGAGAGCAATCACGATAAGGATATGCTGGAAAACGGCAAATATCCCTATCCGCTGAAAGTGCGCATAGCCGGCAAAAACGGGCATTTGAGCAATGACGACGCGGCATATACAGCCGTCAAGTTGGTGCAGGCGGGGGTAAAGCGCGTCATTTTGGCGCACCTTTCGCAGGACAACAACACGCCGCAGACGGCATACAACACCGTTATGTCCGCAATGACCGCGGCGCACATAAGGCAGGGCAAGGACGTGAAGTTGGACATAGCCTACCAATTCGAGCCTTCCTTGCTTACGGAGATAATATGAGCAAAAGAAGCAGACAGGACGAAATAAACAAGCCCTTGGAAAAACAGTTCGGCTTATACGACGGTTCGGCGGTATTTATCGGCGCGTACATCGTAATGCTGCTTTTGCAATTTTTGTTTTACATCGTGCTGACCATAACGGACGTTCCCATAGGAGGGGAGGACGGCTTTGATACGACCGTGGCGTATGCGTGTATCACGGTTGCGATAAACGAAATAGCGTTTTTATCCGCGCCGTTTTTCTACTCCAAGATAAAAAGCAGAAAAGTGTACTTGGGCAGCGGACTTGCGGAAAAAGTCAAGCCCGTATATCTCGCCCTTGCCGCGGCGGCGGGCATAAGCACGCTGTTTGCGTTCTCTCCCATAGCCACCATGGTGAACGCGGGCTTTTCCGCCTTGGGATTTGATTCTTCCGTGGCTCCCAGCGCGACCAACGCGGGCGAGTTGATAGCGTATATCTTCGTAAGCGCCGTCCTGCCCGCTTTTTGTGAAGAATTTCTCTTCCGCGGCCACGTGGCGCGCGGCTTTTCGGGCAAAGGCTATCTGTTCGGAGTGCTGGCAAGCTCCGCCCTGTTCGCCGTAATGCACGGTTCCCCCATTCAGCTTGTGTATCAGTTCTTTATGGGCGCCGTGTGCAGTCTGCTTTTCATATTCACGCGCAGTCTGTGGACAAGCGTGATAGCGCACTTTATCTCCAACTTGTGCGTGCTTTTTACGGACTACGGTATGACCAGTGCGGGTATCGACTATGTGAACCTGACGGGCGCAAGCGTGGGCATAATGCTGGCGGTATCCGTTGCGGGAGTGGGCATTCTCATCGGACTTATGTATCTTATATACCGCTTGGCGATAAAGGAGAGGGGCATAGAAGGGGAGGTGCGCTCTGTAAAAGGCGCGGCGCCCAAGGCGTGGAACAAGCGGCTTACGCTTATCGCGGAAACGGAGGAAGAGCGCGCAAGGCGTATGGAAGTGCAGGCATACAGGGCGGCGCAGATACAAAACGCCTCCACTCCCGAAGTGCGCGAGATGTTTATGCAGCGCTATGAAAGCGAGGATAAAAAGGCGTCCAAAACGGATAAGAGAGCGCTTATATTCTGCTTTGCGTTCCCGCTTGTCATATTCGTGCTCAACACTGTTCTGGGGTTTGTGAACAAATAAGTATGCTTACGGTAAACGTGCTCTGCGTGGGCAAGATAAAGGAAAAATATTTGAAGGACGGGATAGCCGAATACGCAAAGCGGCTCTCTCGTTTTTGCAGATTCACCATAACGGAAGTGGAGGAAGAGCCGCTCTCTTCGGAGAGTGAAAGCGACATAAAGCGCGCAAAAACACGCGAAGGGCAGCGCATTTTGAAGTGCGCGGACGGGCACGTCGTCGCCCTTTGCATAGAAGGGAAAAATCTTTCGAGCACTGAGATTGCGCAATATATAACTTCTCTTCCGCCCAAGGGCGTGAGCAGGATAACTTTTATAATAGGCGGGTCTTACGGACTTTCGGAAGAGGTGGTCCGCCGCGCGGATATGCGCCTTTCTTTCGGCAAAAATACTTATCCCCATCAGCTTATGCGCCTTATTTTATGTGAGCAGATATACCGCGCTTTTATGATAGCGGGCGGCGGCACATACCATAAGTAATTTTCAAGCGGCGGCAAATCGCGCCTCCTTGTACACTATTTTCCGCTTTTTCATATAATGCACTATGTTCACTTGGTCGGATTATATGCAAAAGCTGGAAGAGCTGCGCGGACAGGGCGCACAGGTGTTTATCGTGGGATACAGCGTGCTCGGGCGCCCGATATACGGCGTTTTCAAGGGCGGCTATTCGGGCGGACAGGTGCTGATACAAGCCGCGATACATGCCCGCGAAGGCGTGACCGCGCCCGTCGTGCTCAAAATGATGGAAAATTATTCGGGAAGCGCGGGGGTGTGGTGTCTGCCTATGGTAAACCCGGACGGCGCGGAACTCGTGCGCGTCGGCTTGGACAGCGTGGCGGACGAAAAAAAGCGCGGCTTTGTGCTGGAAGTCAACGGCGGAAGCGAAGATTTTTCACTGTGGAAAGCCAATATAAACGCGGTGGATCTGAACGTGAATTTTCCCGCCAAATGGGGCACGGGCACGCAAAACGTGACTTATCCCGCGCCCGGCAATTACATAGGCGCATATCCGCTAGATCAGCCCGAAAGCAGGGCTTTGCACGACTTTACCTTGAAAATTCAGCCCGCGGTAACTTTGAGTTATCACGCCAAGGGGGAAGTGATATACAAGGGATTCGAATGCGCGGATCCTTACCCCGAACTTGCGCAAAGCTTGGGCAAGTCCACGGGATACGGAGTTTTTTCTTCGGGCGGCAGCGCGGGCGGCTACAAGGATTGGTTCGTCACGACTTCCTATCTTCCCGGAGTAACGGTGGAGGTGGGGGACAGCGCGGCAAGCTACGGGGAACTTTACGCGCAGACGGACGCCATTTACGCACGCAACGCTCAAGTGCTTGACATTTGCGCCCGATTTGTGCAAGATATACTTAATGGATGAGAAATTCATGAAAATGGCGCTGCACCAGGCAAAACTTGCGGCAGGGCACCGCGAAGTGCCCGTGGGAGCGGTGATAGTAAAGGACGGAGAAGTCATAGCCAAGGCGTACAACCGTAAAGAGCGTTACGGGTGCGCCAATTTCCACGCGGAAATTGTGGCTATAGAAAAGGCGTGCAAGGCGGTGGGGGATTGGCGGCTTACCGGCTGCGATATGTATGTCACGCTGGAACCGTGCCCTATGTGCGCGGGCGCCGCGATAAACGCGCGGCTGGACAACATCTTCTTCGGCGCGTACGATCCCAAGGCGGGCTGCTGCGGCACGCTGTACAACTTGCCTGAGGACAAGCGCTTTAACCACCGTCCCAACGTGCAGGGCGGAATAATGGCGGAAGAGTGCGGCAAGATACTCAAAGACTTTTTCAAGGAGCACAGGACAAGATGATGATAGTTGGGCTGGGCAATCCCGGCGATAAGTACGCGCGCACGCGCCACAATATGGGCTTTATGGCGGTGGACAAGCTGCTTGAAAAGTTGGGCAAGAGGGCGGACAAAGAAACGTGCTCCGCCTTGGTATGCGAAACTTACATAAAGTCTAAAAAGACGGTGATAGCCAAGCCTTTGACGTATATGAACTTGTCGGGAGAGGCGGTAATGGCGCTTATGGCGCGTTACGGCTTTAAGCCCGAGGAAATAATAATAGTTTACGACGATATAGATCTGCCGCCCGGCGCGCTGCGTTTTCGTCCGTCGGGTTCCGCGGGCACGCATAACGGAATGCGCAATATAATAGCCGTGACGGGCAGGACGGACATTCCGCGCCTGAGGATAGGCGTGGGCGTGGACAGGAGCGTGCCGCTTGCCGATTACGTGCTTTCCGACATAACCGCGGACGAGGAAAAACTTGCGCCCGCGATAGAAAAGGCAGCGGAGTTTCTGCTGGAAAAACTCAACGGATAATGGAGCTGGAAGAATTACTTTCTCTGCATGCTTTGGGCGGAGATTTTGCCGAGTTTTACGACTGCGTGAATGAGGGCAAAAGCTGCGCGGTGGTTGCGCTCGGTCCTTCCGAACGGGCGCACGTTGTCACGCATTTGGACAAGTTCGTGCTCTATGTCGTGCCCGATCCGCCCACTCAAAATATGATGTTTGAGCGGATTTGCTCCTTTTGTCCGTCCGTGCGCGTTTTGGAGGCAAAGGACGATCTGCTCATCTATCGCAAGGCGTTTCAGCATTCGCGCATAACTTCGCGCCTGAAAGTGCTTGCCGCAATGGCAAGGGGTGAAGCAGGCTGCGTCATCACCACGCCGCAGGCGCTTGCCGAATATTATCCCGCGCCGGAGCGGCTTTTGAACAGCGTCGTGCACATTAAAAAGGGCGGGGAAACAGACCTTACGGAGCTTACGGACAAACTTGCGGGAATGGGCTACGCGCGTGAAGAGCGCGCGGACGAAAAAGCTTCGTTTGCCTTGGCGGGCGATACGCTGGTGGTTTTCCCGCCCGACGCGGATCTTCCCGTCAGGATAAGCTTTTGGGGCGACGAGGTGGAGAGCATAAAGCTGTACGATCCCGAAAGCATGATGACCGTCGCGGAAAAAGACGAGATAGAGATATTCCCCTGCAACGATTTACTTTTGACTGAGAAGGAGTGGACTTCCGCCCTTGAAAAAGCGCGCAGGGAAAGCGATAAAGCCAAGGCGAAAAACGGCGAAAGGCGCGCCGCCATTTTGGCGGACTTGGAAGCCGCGGGCAGGCGCGACCAGGGCGGGCAGTGGCTGCTGCCGTTCTATAAGGAAACGTGCGCGCCGCTCACCGCATACCTTCCCGAAAACTCCGTTATCGCGCTGGAAGAGGACGGCTTGATAACGGACAAGCTCAGACTTTACACGGAAGAACACCGTCAAAGGGTAAAGGCGCTTGCGGAAGAGGGAGAGGCGCTTTCTTCCCACGCAAAACTGCTTGCGGATACCGAGGGGATAAAGCAGATGACAGCCCCCTTCGTCAAGGCGGCTTTTTACAGCATAACTTCCACGGCGCGGCTGTTTGAACCGCAGCGCATATTCAAAATGCGCTGTTCGCCGCTGTCCGATTACACTCTCAATTACAAGACGCTTTACAACGACTTGCGCAATTTCCGCAACGGCGGCTTCAATGTGGTGCTGTGTATGGGCGATCCGCGCACCGCGCACACCATAACGGACAGCCTGAACGGGGAGGAGATACTCAGCAGATACGAAGAGGAGATCTCCCGAGGCGCAGGCTTGCACGTCACCCCTCTGCAATTGGCGCGCGGCGTGTGTTATCCCGGCTGCAAACTCGTGGTGATGGGTAGGGACGACATCATCAGGCGTTCGGGCGGCAGAGTGACCACCCGCACGCGCGCGGCGTTCTCCGTGCCCAAGATGGGCGACTATGTGGTGCACGACATTCACGGCATAGGCAGATGCGTGGGCATACGCCGTATGAGCATACGCGATTCCGAGCGCGACTATATCTCCATAGAATACGCGGGCGGAGCAATGCTCTACGTGCCCATAGACCAGACGGAGCGGCTGAGCAGATATTCGGGCAGTGAAAAGGCGCCCAGACTGTCCAGGCTGGGCGGAAAGGACTTTGAAAAACTGAAAGAGAGCGTGAAAAAGTCCCTGCGCGAAATGGCTACGAACTTGGTCAAACTGTACGCGGAGCGCATGCAGGTCAAGGGATATAAGTACAGCCCGGACACGTCCCTTCAGACGGAGTTCGAACAGTCTTTCGAGTATGAGGACACGCCCGACCAGACGCGCGCCACGCAGGAGATAAAGGCGGATATGGAGCGCGGCATAGTTATGGACAGACTGCTGTGCGGGGACGTGGGATACGGCAAGACGGAGGTGGCTCTGCGCGCCGTATTCAAGACGGTTACGGACGGCAAGAGCGCGGTCATTCTCGCTCCCACCACCGTTTTGGCGCGCCAGCATTACAACACCGCTTCCGCGCGCTTTGCGCCCTACGGACTCAAAGTGGAACTGCTCACGCGCTTTCAGAGCAAGGAGGAGATAAAGGCTTCCCTTGAACGCCTTGCCACGGGAAAATCGCTCATTGCGGTGGCTACGCACAGAATATTGGGCAAGGACGTGCGCTTTCACGACCTGGGACTGCTCGTGCTGGACGAAGAGCAGCGCTTCGGCGTGGAGCAGAAGGAAAAGCTCAAATTGGTCAAAAAGAACGTGAATGTGCTCACGCTCTCCGCCACGCCCATTCCGCGCACGCTGAATATGGCGCTCACGGGGATAAGGGATATAAGCGTTCTGGAAACGCCGCCCAAAAACCGCCTTCCCGTGCAGACTTACGTCACGGAACTTACGGACGCGCTGCTGAAGGACGCGGTATCGCGCGAAATAGCCCGCGGCGGACAGGTGTATGTGCTGTTCAACCGCGTGCAGGGCATAGAGCGTATGGCGGACAGACTGGCGGGGCTGGTGCCCGAAGCCAAGATAGTTGTCGGACACGGGCAGATGGATCCCGTGACTATGGAGGACGCGCTGCGCGCTTTTTACAACAAGCAGGCAAACGTGATGGTCTGCACCACCATTATAGAAAACGGCATAGACGTAGAGGGCGCCAACACGCTCATAGTGTGCGGGGCGGACAAACTTGGGCTTGCCCAGCTGTATCAGCTGCGCGGCAGGGTGGGCAGAAGGGACAGAATGGCTTACGCCTACTTCACCACGGAGCCGGGGCAGGTGCTCACCACGGACGCGGTAAAGCGCCTGAAAAGCCTTATGGATTACACGGAGCTGGGCAGCGGCTTCAAAATCGCAATGCGCGATTTGGAGATACGCGGCGCGGGCAACGTGCTTGGCAGGGAACAGCACGGACATATAGAAAAAGTGGGCTACGATATGTATTGCAAACTGCTTGCCGAATGCGTGGACGAGCTGCGCGGCGTGAAAGGAGAGGACGTGGACGCGGAAGTTACGGTGGATACGGACGCTTATTTGGACAGCAGATATATCCCCGATGTGGACGACAAACTCAAAGTCTACCGCGAAATATCCGAATCGGAGGACAGGGCAGCGGCGGACGCCCTTCTCAAAAAACTTGCCGCGACTTACGGCACGCCGCCGATCGAGCTGCAAAATCTGGTCACCATCGGGCTTATCCGTTCGCTTGCGTGCAAGACGGGCATAGAAAAAGTCGTGATAACCAAATCGGGCGGCAGTATGACCTTTGCGGACGGCAGAATATACCGCGAGCAGGGATATTTTGAAGCGCTTTCCGCCTTTGAGGGCAAAGTTTCTATCACCGCCGAGGACAAGCCCAGGCTCATTTTCGATAAGTTCGCGGGCGGAGTTAAGGAAAAAATGAAGTTGGCGGAAGAAATTTTAACAAAAATATACGAATTGACGCGTAAAAACAATTGAAATAGCGCGCCCTGTTAGTGTATAATTAACGATGTATCACGATATATACTTATATATAAATAAGGAGAAGCGTTGATGAAGAAAAAAATTATCGCCTTAACGGTGGCAGTCGTTATGGTATGCGGCATTGTGGCGGGAACGCTCATTGGCTGCAACCTGGTGACCACCAATGCCGAGAAGGATTATAATCAGGTCGTCGCCACCGTGCAGTACGGGGGCTTGACCGATCAGGTCTTAAAGGGCGAATTACTCACACTTTATAACAGTTACGGACCCGTCTATATGCAGTATTACGGAATGAGCGCGGAAGAAGCTCTTGAAACGCTTTACGATTCGCTCACGCGCCAATCCCTGCTGCTTTTGAAGGCAAAGGCGGAAGTTGCCAAAGCTTTGGGCAAAACGTTTACGGACTCTTCCGATATAACGGAACTGCTCACTTACGATGAGATACGCTATTGCATTCAATTGGCAAACGCGGACTTCAAACAGATATGGCAGGACAATATAGACGAACGCGAGCAGGAGCAGGCGGCAAATAACGATTCAGAGGAAGAAGATACTTCCGCAGATGAGGAAGAAGAACTTGAAGAGCTGGAAGCCCGTCCCGTGCGCGAAGAGGAGACCCCTTCCACCGATTACGTGGCGGACGAATCCTTCACGGAGGAAAACGGCAGCAAACTGCCCGCATTCTTTGACGCTTGGTATAACGAACAGCTCACCGCCGTTCAGAACGAAATAGACGAACTCAACGCCAAGCTTGCCGCCGCAACGGACGACGCGCAGAAAGACGAACTCCAAGCCGAATTGGACGAAGCGCGCACCCGCCGCAGCAATATGCGTTCCGCTTACACCGACCTTCAAAACACTTTGAAGGACTCCTATACCGACTACGACTACTATCTCAACAACCAATACGAAAGCAGGATCAGCGCCAAGTATGAAGAGATGTTGGGTGAAAAGCTCACCGTGACGGACGCGGAAATTCAGCAATACGTCACCGATCTGTCCAAGTCCAATGAGGAAGCGTTCACGGACGCGGACGCCTATGCTTCCGCTTTGGAGAGCGGCTCTTCCATAGTAAAGCACTATGAAAAGGGTTATTTCAGCGTGCGCTCCATTCTGCTCGGCTTCACGGAAGAACAGCAGACCTTCCTCACCAACCTCACTTCCTGGGTGGGCAGTGAGGACGACGTGGACGATTTCCGCGCCGTGATAGCTTTGGGAACGGACAATCTCACCGGTACCGACATAGACAAGGACGATAACACCATTGCGGAGATAGTTTCGCGCTGGGGCGGCAAGGGTCTTAACATCAACATCTCCAACACCGAATACGACGAAACCACCGATAAACTGTCCGAAGCATACACCGCAAGAAACGTAAATTACGCGGACGTGCTCGCGGCAATGGTCAAGTATATTGCGGACAGCAAGGCGGACTTCCTTGCGCAGGCTAAGGCGCTTATGGGCGACGAGTATGCCGCCAACGAAAGCGCTTTGGAGCAATATGCAATAAACGAAGCGTTTACCGATCTTATGTATCTGGTCAACGACGATGACGGTATGTTCTCGAGCGAAAGCTATCAGGTCACGCCCGACGGCACCGCCACTTCCTATGTGGAAGAGTACGCCGTGCTTGCGCGCAGACTGTACAAGGAAACGGATACGTCCACGCGTGCGGAAGTCGGCAAGATGGCTTTGGAAGATCGCGGCACCGCAATGTACGGCGGGACCACGTCGGACGCTTCCTTCAATAACGATAAGTTTGCCGAAGCCAAAGGCACGGCTTACACCATCTATGTCAAGGATATGCAGTCCACCGTGGCGGACGGCAAGAAGATAGACGCTCCCGTATATACCTTTGTAACGGATGCGGGCAGCATCTCCTTTATCATCAACACGTACGGCATTCAGATAGTGATGATAAACGGCTATGCTTTCGATGAAACGCAGATAGGCTCCACCGTTATGGAAGTTGCGGACGGCGACCACAATTGGTATGTTTTGGACGGCGCTTATCCTTTCAGCACGGAAGTTATCGTCAATTACGAACTCGACGACGAATTTTCTTACGCGCTCGATGAGGACGGCAACAGGATAATTTCCTCCATAGAAGTGGAGAAAAAGACGTTGAACGAGTACTATTCGGATATGCTGCTGGACGGCAAAAAGTCGGACAATTACAATACCGAGATAAACAAATTCGTCAGCGATAATAAGGACAATTGCGTCAGCAAGAACGAAAAAGTTTACAACGGCTTGCTCGATCAGCTCACGCAGGAGTAATAAACAGACAAGAAAAGCGGAGCCGCACGGCTCCGTTTTTTGAAGGAGCGGATTATGGATCTTGAAGAAAAATTGGTTAAAAGCAATTTGATATATGACGGCAGGATATTAAGGCTGTTCAACGATGAGGTGGAATTGCCCGGCGGTAAGCATTCCAAGCGCGAATACGTGGACCATTCGGGCGGCTGTGCCGTGCTCGCCGTGGACGATGAAGACTATATCTATTTGGTGGAACAGTTCCGCTATCCGTATGCGCAAGTACTGCTCGAAATACCCGCCGGCAAGCGCAATAAGGACGAAGACCCCAAGGACTGCGCTTTAAGGGAGCTGGAAGAGGAGTGCGGGCTTGTCACGGACAAGGCGGACAAGTTTTTGGAGATATATCCCACCGTGGCGTACAGCAACGAACATATCTATGTGTACTTGGCTCACGGCTTGAAAGCCACCGCCGCCCACTTGGACGAAGGGGAATTTCTCAATGTGCGCCGTATGCCGTTTAAGGACGCGCTCAAAAAGGTGCTGGATATGGAGATAAGGGACAGCAAGACCGTTGCCGCCATATTGAAGTACGCGCTGATGCGCGGCATAAAGGCTTAGTTCTTTACATATAAACTCAAAAATCCACTCAAATGTAAAATCGCGCTCCGCAAGGGGCGCTTTTGTAATAATATGGCGTATATGCGCGTTATCTGTCGAAACACATTAAAAATCTTGAAAAATATCTTCAATGGAATGATAAGAAGGTAAAACGTAAGTAAAAGTTTTTCCAAACCCCTTGACATTTGCGCAAAGTGAGTTATAATATTAGCAGTTAAAGGTAGTAAGTGCCAGCAGTCAAAAGCACCGAGTGCCAAATAAAGGAAAAAGGAGAATACTAATATGAAAAACGAACTTGGCAGAAGAGGCAATTATAGCGACTATGATTTCTTTGAGGACGCAATGCGCGACTTGTTCCCCGGCTTTTACGGCAGGAGAAACGAATGCGGCAAGCATATGCGCACGGACATCAAAGAAACGGACAAGGATTACGAGATGGAGATAGAACTCCCCGGTATGGACAAGAAGGACATCAACATCGATCTTTCGGACGGGTATCTGACCATCTCCGCAGGCAAGAGCGACAAATCCGAGGACAAGCACAATTACATTCGCCGCGAGCGCAGCTTTTCTTGCAGCCGCAGCTATTATGTGGGCGATGTGAAGAAAGAGGACGTAAAGGCTAAGTATGAAAACGGCATTCTTACCGTTATCGTCCCCAAGGAAGAGCGCAAGGAAAACGGCGGCAGCAGGATAGAAATTGAATAACGCCCCGTCGGAGCGTATAGGGTGACAAGGGCGGCTCATTTGAGCCGCTCTTTTTACGCTTTTGAAAAATATCCGCAGCTTTGCGCAAAATAAGCGTATGAAGAAAATTATCGTCTTACTTATCGTTTTGCTTTGCGTATGCGTTTTTGCATCTTGCACCTCCAAGGACGACTTATGCGAAAACCAAGTCACCGAGTACGTGCGCATTTCCGAAAGCGTCAAATTTATGATAACGGGCGAAAGCGCGGATTTGCACGCCATATTCACTCCGCGCGGCACCTCTTTTGAAGTGGAGTGGGACAGCGACAATAAAGCCGTTGCCGTCGTGGATGAGGGGCGCGTAACGGCGCTTTCTTCGGGCAGGGCGCAGATATCCGTAAACATAGTGAACACAAAGCACAGGGCGGTTTGCGAGATAATAGTAAGCGATAAAGAAGTGAGTGAAAGATACGCGGGCTCGGAAGGCGGCGGGCGCTATTCCTCTCTTGACGCCGCCGTTGCGGACTGTGAAGACGGGGAGAACATATTGCTATTTCGCGGCTTTCATTCCTGCAACGTTCCCGTGACGAAAAACATTAAACTTTTGGGCGAGCAGGGAGCATTCATAGGCGGACTTACCGTGGAAGGCGCGGTCGCGGGCTTGGAAAACCTCACCTTTTACACTTCAGACGAAAGCAATACGGGCGGCTTGGTCTTAAAGAGCGGAAGCGGGGCATATGTGGAAAACTGCACCTTTTCATATGACGTAAAGGAGAAAGTGCCCGGCACAGACGCCTATAATCGGGAACACGGTAAAAATGAAGAGCAGGGAGCAAAGAACACCATCGCCATCACCGCGGATAAAGATTTCAGTGAACTGAGTGTGAGCGGCTGCACCTTCGGCGGATACTCGCTTGCGCTGGACATCCGCCCGTCCGACGGCGAAATATCCGTGCGCGACAACACCTTTACCTCCTGCGCTTCCGCCATTCGTGTAGACGTTCGCAGCAAAGATACGAAAAACACCGCGCTCCGCGGCACAATTCAAAACAACGTCTTCTCCGGCATGACAGAACCCACCGTCTTTAATTTTAACGGAGGGGTGTATATGGGGGCGCTCAAATTCGATGATTATAAAGCTAACTAACGAGGGCGCCGCATATAAGGCGCGTGATACTGTGTCAAAGTGCCTTTTTTCTTGGTCACATACGCTGTAGTATGCTCCCTGCGATAAAAAGTCACTTTTCCTTGTCTGACACGCCTTCTCTGCGGTGCTGTTGGTTGCGACTTGAAAAGCGGTAATAATTTAAAGAATGCGCAACTGTCTTTCCTTGTATTAGGGCACTTCTACGCAGTGCGTTAGGTTGCAGCGTTAACAAGGTGGAGCACCGCATATAAGGCGCGTGATACTTTGTGCGCTTCGCTTCACCGCCGGTTGAAAATGCCGTGAGATAAAACTGCAAATAATGCGATGTATTACTGCTCACGGCATTTTGCGGTGTCGCTTTAAGGGAAAACCCAACACGCTCCGCTGTGGTTTTCCCCTCGTTTTGCGGCAAGTAGTAAAATGTTGAACATTGGCGTTTGCCGCAAAACTTCACCCCTTTCCGTCCTAACGGAAAAATCCGCACAGCGAATTTTATAGGTAACGCTCGCAAAAGCGTGGTTTTGCTTCGCTTGTATTTATAATTGTGGTGTTCCCCCTTATTTTCACGCCGAACAAGCTTTAAGTCTTATAATACTTAAGCGCAAAAATTCAACCATTTCCGCATATAAGCAACCTTAAAAATATGTGCACTGCACATATTCTGCGCCCGCGCGAGTAAGCTTTAAGTCTTAAAAGACTTGGGTGTGACGGGAAGGCGCAAAGCCATATGTTATTATAAGGTATCTGTCCACTTTAGTGGATACCTGCGTGTAGTTGTTTATTATGAGATGTCCACTTTTGTGGACACTTGCGCGTTCGAGCGTTAAGTCTTGTCCACTTTTGTGGACAGTTGAGCGTTCGATATGGCTTTGTCCACTTTTGTGGACACCGCCTGCGTTGCTTAATTATAGTTTTGTCCACTTTTGTGGACACTGTGGCGTTAGCGTCGTATGCCTTGTCCACTTTTGTGGACACCGCAACTTTCACTAGATAATCGCAAGATGAAAGTATGCCGATACAAAAAATATCGGTATGGACGCATAGGTGGATTTTTCGATGAATTATCCGCTTTGTCAGGCATTAAAAAAAGGAAACCTGCTCCTGACAAGGAACGGGTTTCCCCTTAAATGCAGTCGATTTATTCGACGGTTAAGCGCAGCTTACAGTGCTTCGCTTGCTTTGCCTGCGCAGCCCAGAACTTCGGTGAGCTTGTGCTTGACGATCTGCTTGATGTTCGCGCGCGCGTCGCCCAGATATTGACGAGGGTCGAAGTGATCGGGATGCTCCATAAAGTGCTTCCTGATACCCGCGGTGCAGGCAAGGCGCAGGTCAGAGTCGATGTTGATCTTGCAAACCGCCATGCCGGCAGCCTGGCGGAGCATATCTTCGGGTACGCCGATAGCGTCGGCGAGCTTGCCGCCGTTTTCGTTGATTATCTTGACAAAGTTCTGAGGAACGGAAGAAGCGCCGTGCAGAACTATGGGGAACATAGGCAGTCTTTTGGAAACTTCTTCCAAAATGTCAAAGCGCAACTGAGGCTTGGTGCCGGGCTTGAACTTGTAAGCGCCGTGGGAAGTGCCTATGGCTATTGCCAAGGAGTCGCAGCCGGTCTTGGTCACGAACTCTTCCACTTCTTCGGGACGGGTGTAGGAGCTGTCTTCTGCGGAAACCTTAACATCGTCCTCAACGCCGGCAAGTCTGCCGAGTTCGCCTTCAACGGTCACGCCGTGGTCGTGAGCGTACTCCACCACTTTCTTGGTAAGCGCGATGTTATCCTTGAAGGGGAGGTGGGAACCGTCTATCATTACGGAGTTGAAGCCGCCGTCTATGCAGCTCTTGCAAAGCTCAAAGCTGTCACCGTGGTCAAGGTGCAGGCAGATGGGCAGATGGCTGACTTCTTCCGCAGCTTCCACCATTTTGCGCAGGTATACGGGGTTAGCGTACTTTCTTGCGCCGGAAGAAACCTGAAGGATAAGGGGAGCGTTTTCTTCGGTAGCCGCTTCCACGATGCCCTGAATAATTTCCATGTTGTTCACGTTGAATGCGCCGATGGCATATCCGTTCTTATATGCCGACTCGAACATTTTTTTGGTTGTAACCAATGGCATAATATTTACCTCCGAGTAAATAATTTATTTATACAATGTTATTTTAGCATACGGCGCGATATATTTCAATCGTTTTTATTAAAAAAACATTTTTATCGCGGCTTAGACGCTTTGAGCGGGAAATTCGTGTAAAATTTTATAATATATATTGTATAAGGTCGCGCAAAGTGCTATAATTTATACGACTTGAAATTGCAAGGAGAAAGATATGTTATCAGATGAAAGGATAAAAACTTTGGCGCACAATCTTGTGCACTATTCCTGCTCTTTGAAAAAAGGCGAAAATCTGCTTATCGAATGCACGGAAGCGGATTGGCAGCTTGTGGGCTGCATCATACGCGAAGCGTACGCTGTGGGCGCGTATCCCTTTGTGTCTTTGAGCGATTCACGCATAAAGCGCGAACTTTTGATGGGTATGGATAAAACTTTGGCGGACGCGATGGCTGAGTTCGATAAGCCCAAGTTTGAAAAAATGCAGGCTTATATCGGCATACGCGGCGGAAACAACGCTTACGAAACCTCAGACGTGCCTTCAAAGAATATGGACGCATACAATCTTTATTACGCGCACCCCGTTCACCACGATATACGCGTAAAAAAGACCAAGTGGGTCATTTTGCGCTATCCCACGCCGGGAATGAGCGCAATGAGCGGTATGAGCACGGAGGCATTTGAGGATATGTACTTCAATGTGTGCAATCTGGATTATGCCAAAATGGATAAGGCTATGGATCCGCTCGTGGACCTTATAAACCGCACGGACAAGGTGAGGATAGTATCTCCCGGTACGGATATATCCTTCTCGATAAAGGGCATCGGCGCCGTAAAGTGCAGCGGGCATTGCAATATCCCGGACGGGGAAGTGTACACCGCGCCCGTAAAGAACAGCGTGAACGGCAGAATAACTTATAATGTGCCTTCCGTAAATAACGGCATTAAATTTGAAAACGTATCGCTTTTGTTCAAGGACGGAAAGATAGTGGAAGCCACCGCCAACGATACGGAGGCTATCAATAAGATATTCGACGTGGACGAGGGCGCAAGATATGTGGGCGAGTTTTCGTTCGGCTTGAACCCTTACATCAATAAAGCGATGGGGGATATACTGTTTGACGAAAAGATAAGCGGCAGCATCCACTTTACGCCGGGCGCCTGCTATGACGACGCATATAACGGCAACGTTTCCGCGGAGCATTGGGATCTCGTGCTGGTGCAAACTCCCGAAATGGGCGGCGGAGAGATATATATGGACGATGTGCTTGTGAGAAAGGACGGCAAGTTTGTTCTGCCCGAACTTGAAGGACTTAATCCCGAAAACCTGAAATAACGGTAAAAATGCCCGCTATAAAGGTTGTTTTGGGCAAAATTTCGTAAAAAATGCGAAAAACAGTTGCAAAACGGCTTAATAGTTGGTAAACTGTTAATTGATAAAAAAAAGACAAAATCTTTTGGAGGACACAATAATTATGGCAAAGAACGTAAGAGTTGCAATCAACGGTTTTGGCCGCATCGGTCGTCTGGCTTTCAGGCAGATGTTCGGCGCTAAGGGCTATCAGGTAGTCGCTATCAACGACCTCACCAGCCCCAAGATGCTTGCTCACCTGCTTAAGTACGACACCATGCAGGGCAACTACGCTAGGAATCACGAAGTTTCCTATGTCGAAGAAGTCAGGAGCGAGGACGGCAAGAAAGTCGTTACCCCCGGCGCTATCATCGTTGACGGCAAACAGATCACCATATATGCAGAACCCAACGCTGAAAAATTGCCTTGGAAGAAGCTGCGCGTAGACGTCGTGCTCGAGTGCACCGGTTTCTACACCAAGAAGGAAAAGGCTATGGCTCACGTTAAGGCAGGCGCTAAGAAGGTCGTCATCTCCGCTCCCGCGGGCAACGATCTGCCTACCATCGTTTACAACGTAAACCACACCACCTTGACCAAGGAAGACAACGTTATCTCCGCTGCTTCCTGCACCACCAACTGCTTGGCTCCCATGGCTAAGGCGCTCAACGATTATGCTCCCGTCGTCAGCGGTATAATGACCACCGTTCACGCTTACACCGGCGACCAGATGATCCTTGACGGTCCTCAGCGCAAGGGCGATCTGCGCAGGTCCCGCGCGGGCGCTATGAACATCGTTCCCAACAGCACCGGCGCCGCTAAGGCTATCGGCCTTGTTATCCCCGAACTCAACGGCAAGCTGATCGGTTCCGCTCAGCGCGTTCCTACCGCTACCGGTTCCACCACCATTCTCGTGGCTGTGGTAAAGGGTAAGGACGTGACCAAGGAAGGCATCAACGCCGCTATGAAGGCAGCTTCCAACGAATCCTTCGGCTACAACACCGACGAAATCGTGTCTTCCGACATCATCGGCATGACCTACGGTTCCTTGTTCGACGCTACCCAGACCATGGTTTCCAAGATAGACGACGATACCTATCAGGTTCAGGTAGTTTCTTGGTACGACAATGAGAACTCCTACACCAGCCAGATGGTTAGGACTATTAAGTACTTCGCCGAACTCGCTGAGTAATAGTTTGGTATTGGTAATAAAAAATGAACGTCGCTTAGGCGGCGTTCTTTTTTATTACTCGCGGGCACCGCATATAAGGCGCGTGATGCTTTGTCAAAGCAGTTTTTTTCTCAGGTTACGTACGCCGAGTACGCGCCCATCGCAAAAAACTACTTTTCCTCGCCTGACACGCCTTCTCTGCGGTGCTTTATGTTGTAACTTAAAACGCGGTAATAATTTTAGAATGCGCAACAGTCTTTCCTTGTATTAGGGTACTTCTACGCAGTGCTGTTGGTTGCGGCGTTTAACAAGGTATTTTTCATAGTTTATACACCTATCATACACCTATCAGGTGTACGGTGCGCCAACTCATACACCTGTTATACACCTATTAGGTGTACGCCACGCGTTGTTGTCGAATGCAGGTGTCCACAAAAGTGGACGGTTAGGGAGCGAGTGTTCGCAAAAAAGGTGAGTGCGCTACATATAAGCGTGCGCAAGTATATATAAGTAACCTTAAAAATATGTGCACTGCACATATTCTGCGCCCGCGCGAGTAAGCTTTAAGTCTTAAAAGACTTGGGCGTGACGGGAAGGCGCAAAGCCATATGTTATTATAAGGTATCTGTCCACTTTAGTGGACACTTCGTGCGTTCGATTGTTTGGCTTGTCCACTTTAGTGGACACTTCGTGCGTTCGATTGTTTGGCTTGTCCACTTTAGTGGACACTTGCGTGTTATGGTTTTGTCCGCTTTTGTGGACACTTACGTATTCGAGTGTTATGCCTTGTCCGCTTTTGTGGACACTTGCGTATGTTCGCTTATTATGTTCTGTCCGTTTTAGCGGGTACCGCTGTTTTTGCCGTGCCGCCGAGCGGGCGGTATATGGAAATTTTCGTCAAAAAACCGTAAAAATATTGCCTTAAGTATATTGCAAAATGCCGCCGCCGATGTTATAATATTATCGATAACAATTCGGAGGTAATCTCTTATGGGTAAGAAGAAGCAAAGAACCGAAGGCGCCGCAAAGCGCGATTTGGCTAAATTTTGTGCGTTTTGGGCGGTAGTCATTTCGGCAATATTATTCCTGCTGCAGATGATATTCAACCTGGTTGGAGGCAATCTAGGGACAGTCGGCAATGTAATGGGTATTATCGCGGCTGTTATGTTGGGAATTGCAATCGTATTTCCCGCTTATTCCTATGCATGCAGCAAGGGTAAGACTTGGAGAATAATCTGCATAATCATATTTATAGTGTATTTCGTGCTAGCTATTTTGGGCGGCGTATCGCCGTTATTCTAAGAAAACGGATTATTGTATAAAGGCGGCTTCTGCGGAAGCCGCTTTTTGCTTGCGCAAAAGCGTTCCGGCGGCGAAAATATCCGTAATCTGCCGTAATT
>CALWHM010000028.1 GCA_944380395.1 uncultured Clostridia bacterium
CGGCGTTCCGCCCGCTTTTGCACAAATGCGTCTTGATAATACCATTCGGGTATCACCTGCGCCGCCTTCGCACAAAACCAATCCAAGATCTGCTGCCGACGAGCATATGCGTCTTGCTCCCTCCGGGCTGACTTTTTCTTGTTTTGTCTGTACGCCGGCGTTCCGCCCGCTTTTGTGATAAAAGCCGTGCATGCGCTTTTCGCTCGGACTATAATCTTTCTGCGCCGCGCCGCTTCCTTCCCTGTGAAAGTTTTGCGTGCGCGAAAAATTATTTTCACCATTATATTCTTATAATGCGGCGTATGTCAAGTATTTTGCCGAGTATTTTACTCAAACTTTACACACTTTTCATATATGTATTTTCGGCGAAAAAACGGCGGGGTTTATGCATATTCCGCGTTTTGATAAAAACTTTTCAAATACCCTTGACAGGAAAATTTTTCGGCGTTATAATATGTTTACGATAATCTCTGCCGCATTGCGGCGGGCGAGGACATGTCTTTGAAAAGCGCGGCTTACAGAGAGCTTTCCCCACGGCTGAAAGGAGAGCGGCAGGCGGTTCAAAGGTACCGCCTACGCTTATGGGATCGCGGCGCGGCGCAAGCGCATAAATAAGGCGGAATATCCGTAAAATAAGGTGGAACCACGGCAACAATGTCGTCCTTATGCGTAAGGACGGCTTTTTTATTTGCCGCAAGCGGCGGAAACAAAAGCGCCCTTATAAAAAATGCAAGAATAAATAGTCCGCACCTTCCTTTGGCAGAGCGGCTTTAACGAGTAGATAGCAGATTTGCGCGAGACGGAACGAAGGCGTAGCAGCGCTACGTCGAGCAACGTATCGGGGAGATGTGCCGAAAGAATGCCGTTCGAGATGTTATGCAGAAGAAGGCGGCAAAAAATGAAAACAAATAGTCCGCACCTTCCTTTGGCAGAGCGGCTTTAACGAGTAGATAGCAGATTTACGCGAGACGGAACGAAGGCGTAGCAGCGCTGCGTAGAGCGACGTATCGGGGAAATATGCCGAAAAGATGCCGTTCAAGACGCTATGCCAAAGGAAGGGGCGGACGAAGGAGACCAATATGAAACTTACGTTGAAAGACGGCTCCGTGCTGGAGCTTGAAGCTCCCGTTACCGTGAAAGAAGCGGCGGCGAAGATATCCGAGGGCTTGGCGCGCGCGGCGCTGGGCGCAAAGGTGGACGGCGTGGTGCGTGAGCTGAATTACGTTTTGGACGGCGACCACTCTTTTGAAGTGCTTACCTTCAAGGATGATGAGGGCAGAAAGATATACCGCCACACTTGCGCGCATGTGCTTGCTCAGGCGGTGAAGAGCATCTTCCCCACCTGCAAACTTGCCATAGGTCCCGCCATCGAGAACGGTTTTTACTACGATATAGACTTTGTTACGCCTATAACGATGGACGATCTTTCGCGCATAGAAGCGGAGATGAAGAATATTATAAAAGCCAACTATAAGTTGGAACGCTTTACCCTCTCCCGTGCGGAGGCGCTCAAACTTATGCGCGGATTCAAGGAAGATTACAAGGTCCAACTGATAAACGACCTGCCCGAGGACGCGGAGATCTCCTTCTATCGTCAAGGCGACTTCACCGATTTGTGCGCGGGACCGCACCTGCCCAACACGGGCATGATAAAGGCGTTCAAACTGACCTCTCTCACGGGCGCATATTGGCGCGGAAACGAGAAGAACAAGATGCTTTCACGCATTTACGGCACTTGCTTTGACAAGAAATCCGAGCTGAACGACTACCTTACCGCTTTGGAAGAAGCCAAAAAACGCGATCACAACAAGCTGGGGCGCGAGCTGGGCATATTTATGACGGACGACAACATCGGTCAGGGTCTGCCGCTTTTGATGCCCAAGGGCGCAAAGATAATGCAAATAATGACCCGCTTTGTAGAGGACGAAGAGGAAAAGCGCGGCTATCTGCTCACCAAAACGCCCTATATGGCAAAGTCCAACCTGTATAAGATATCCGGGCATTGGGATCACTACAAAGAGGGAATGTTCGTCATCGGCGACGAGGCAAAGGACGATGAAGTGTATGCGCTCCGCCCTATGACCTGCCCCTTCCAATACACCATATATAACAACGGTTTGAAGTCTTACCGCGACCTGCCGCTGAGATATAACGAAACTTCCACCCTCTTCCGTAACGAAGCCAGCGGCGAAATGCACGGACTTATCCGTATCCGCCAATTCACGCTGAGCGAAGGACACCTTATCGTCACGCCCGAACAGTTGGAAAAGGAGTTCAGGGACGTGGTGGCTTTGGAGCAATATATGCTCAAATGCTTCGGACTTGATAAAGACGTATCCTACCGCTTCTCGCGCTGGGATCCCGCCGATACGAAAAAGTATATCAACGAGCCTGAAATTTGGGACAAGGCGGAGGACACCATGCGCCGTATGCTCGACCACCTCGGCATAAAGTACGTGGAAGCCAAGGGCGAAGCCGCCTTCTACGGACCCAAGCTGGACATTCAGATTAAGAACGTTCACGGCAAAGAAGATACCCTTATCACCGTGCAGGTGGATATGTTCCTGGCGGAGAATTTCGATATGAATTATATCGATGAGAACGGCGACAAAAAGCGCCCCTATATCATTCACCGCTCCTCTATCGGCTGCTACGAGCGCACCCTTGCTTTGCTCATAGAAAAATTTGCGGGCGCGTTCCCCGTGTGGCTCTCCCCTACGCAAGTGCGCGTTGCCAGTCTCACCGATCGCAATTGCGCCAAGGCGCGCGAGATAACGGAACAGTTGCGCGCGGCGGGAATACGCGCGGAAGAAGATACGCGCAACGAAACGCTGGGCTATAAGATACGCAGCTGGCAGATGGAAAAAATACCTTATATGCTGATAATCGGCGATAAGGAAACGGAAGAAGGCGTAGTTGCCGTGCGCCGCCGCGGCGAAGGCGACAAGGGCAAATTCTCCCTTGAAGACTTTATCGCACAAGTCAAGCAGGACGTGGACAGTAAGCGCCTTGACTGACCCCAAACGCGGCATTAAAACGCCGGCTTGAAATAAGCAACCAAACAACTATTAAGCGGATACGGGTTACCCTATCCGCTTTTTTACGCCGAACTTTTGAGCAAATACGGCTTTGTCCCATCCGCTTTTTCCGCCTACCTTCCGCTTTTCGGAATTTACACGCAAATTATTTACTCCAAAGCAGACCACCGACCATAATCTTTAAGCAAATACGGCTCTACCCCACCCGCTTTTATCGCCGAACTTTCAAGTTTTATACTTTAAGTTATTCTTTAATTTTAATTTTTAAAATTCGTAGAAAATATAGGCTAGCACGGAAGAGGTAACTTGGGGCTGCACGCCATTGCCTATGTCTTCTGCTCGAAACATGTAAAGAAAAAAGACCCAAACGAATCGGATCTTTTTTGCTGATGGTGGAAAAGCGATGACCTAAAACGAATTTCAGTCCATATTATCAATGATTTTCAGATATTGTTTTTGAGTAAGCACATCATTAGTGATGTTAAAGCGATTGGCTACGAATTTTGACATGGAGCCTGAAAAAGCGTTTATATCGATTAAATCACGATATAACTTTTTGCGTTCATCTGTGGTTTTGTTTCCATTAAAACAGAACGCCGTTGTTAATATGTAACTTATAGACTTGGTATGCGACAGATTAAGTGCGCACAATAATTCAATGGTTACCTCTGATACGGACTCAAATTTATCGGGGTCAGGATATGTATTATTTGAGTTCGGGACATATCCAACGACATACAAATGTCGTTTTGCTTCTGAACAACAATGTTGTTTTTCTTGCTTGCTGTCGTATCCTTTGTAATATCCTTGAAATCTTGCGATATTAATATGCAAACTGCTTAATAATGTATTGATTAGCTTTCGTTTTTTGCGAGTATATGTAAGAGGTTTTATTGAATAGAAAATCTCACCGATTTCATCCAACATTCGTTCAGCTTGATTTAAGGCAAGGTCATAATCTTGATATGTTAAATATTTTTGGTAAGCATAATTATCTTTTCGCAGTAGCATTAATTTATAGTTGACCTTTTTGCGCGTTTCAATCAAATATAATTGCGCGCACCCCCACCATATAATTGATGCCACCAAGGAGGAAAGTATGCCTATGAGTATATCCATTACTTAACCTCAAAGCCGTTATATGTTTCAAAAGCAAGCAAATAGATTGCCTTCAACAAATCGGGATTCTTTGCCTTTAATTCATCAATGACTGTATCTTGTTCGACAGTGTCAACAACATCGTTTTTAATTAGCTTCTCAATAGTTAGAGGCAGTTGTTTGCACACAAGATAAAACGCATTTTCTATACCGGTAACAAGTTCATAGAATTTATCCATAGAAACTCGACGGATTTTCTCACATGCAACAGGCTTATTATTTACAGAGCAACGCCAAACTATATTTTGCGAGCGTTTGGCAATTGTTTCAACAAGGAAACACATATCCGCAGGATGATTCAAAATTTGATTCTGCATGCCGATATATGTTTTTTGGCTCGATGATGAGTTCATTGTATTATGTTTATTTTTCATTTCAACATATATTTTTGTCCCATCACTCTGCGTTACTATGACATCAAAACCATGTTGTGGTACTTCACAATTTGGGATATACTTAAACATGTGTTGATGGAAATAACCAATCGCATTTGAATTTGATTTGTCTCTTTGCCTATGTATTTCCAGTTCTATGATTTCTTCTATCGACTTCTTGAATAGTGCCTTATCAAAAGTCAGTTTAATAGGGTCGATAATATTGCTATTAAATTTGGAAAGACCAATCGACTTGAGGGTTTCATTATAGCTTGCTATTGTTTTAGCCACATGCTTTTCAAAATCGGATTGACTAATAAATGGGATAATATAATTGTCATCCATTATTGATTTCCTCCAAGGTTTTTTTAATTTCAAGCCCAATTTCTTTTGCTAAATTTACAGGAACAGCATTGCCGACCTGCTTATATTTTTCCGAAAGTTTACCCCAAAACCCCCAAGTATCAGGGAATGTTTGTATTCGTGCGTTTTCACGATACGAAAACGGGCGAACTTCTATCGGGTGGCATCTATCAGTTTGCTTCATCCCCGGGCTTGTTAATACTGCGAGCGACGGCTCATCCAACCCAATTCGGCGCAAAATACCTGTGCGACCGCCACCCATGTACCAACATGTCTTCATATATTCTTTTGCAATTTCCGGATCTATATTGCGCCAGTAGCCACCCGGAGGAACTAATGCAAATATTTTTTCCTTGTATTCGGAATATCTTTCACATTCTTCTTTTGAGGGATTAACATCAAGTTTCACATCACGCATGACTGGGCGATACTTGTGTTTTGGCGGGAATCTAAACGAACACTTTCCAACCAAATCGTTGCGTATTCCAACGGTTATAAGCCGCTCGCGCTTTTGGGGCACACCATAATCCCAAGCATTAAGTACGCTATGGCAAGTTTTGTAACCTTGCTCTTCGAAAATATTTAGTATTGTCTGATAAGTCTTTCCTCTATCATGTGTTAACAAGCCTCTTACATTTTCAAAAAGAAACATTTTAGGCTGTAGTTTTTCCAAGAATGTTGCATAGTGATAAAACATTGTGCCGCGAACATCTTGTAATCCTAAACGCTTTCCTGCGTAACTAAAGGATTGACACGGTGCGCCGCCTGACAACAAATCAAGGTCACCTTTTTTTATGTTAAATTCTTTCTCCAAATCTCTTTGGGTAGTAATTGCTATATCTTCACACAATACTTTCCAATGCGGTCTATTCAAGGTAAGAGTATTAGCGGCGCTCTCATCAAATTCCACCAATCCAATGTGTTCAAAGCCAGCTTGTTCCAATCCAAGTGCTAATCCACCAGCCCCAGCAAATAATTCTATACTCTTAAGCATAAATGCGTAACTCCGTATAAGTTATATCTTTTAAGTATTATAGCAGAAAACGCGCTATTTTTCAAGCAAAAGAATGCCTTGAAACGGTTTTGGCACTATGGCGGGTGCTTGAATAAACGAGCGGCTCGGCTGCGCCTCGCCGTTCAAGCACCCGCCATATGGGCAGGCGGAACAAGGCGGAACTCAAAGCGCACGGGAACGGGCGATCGCCGCTGAACCGCTTGGCGATCCGCCCTTATCTCCCGTGCAGCGGTATTTGAGTGGTGATGCCTTGTATGCCATCTTCGTTTACATATCGGCGGTTTGTAGACTTTCACATACTGCGAACCCTATACGGTTTTGCAGCGGAAAAACAATCTTTCTTCACTTATCCAAATCATATATATTTTAGTCAAGCAACGGTAAAATGAAAAAACCTAAAACGACTTACACGCAAAGCAGTTCGTTTTAGGTTTCGTTTGGTGGAGATAAGGGGAGTCGAACCCCTGACCTCTTGAATGCCATTCAAGCGCTCTACCAACTGAGCTATACCCCCGAAGTGCCCTCTTAGTATAGCACATAAGAGGGTGTGTGTCAAAAGTTTGAAGGGGGATTACAGCATTTTTGCTATTTCCTTCATCTTCTTTTTGCCTTCGTCGCTGATGGGACGGAAAGGTTTTCTGCATCCGCCCATAGGAATGCCGAGTTCGTCAAGCAAGGCTTTTTCTGCGGCAAAGGTGCCGTAAGGCACGACTTGGGAGATGATGGCGTTGGCTTCAAGCTGTTTAGCCTGAGCGGCGCGTATATCGCCCTTGTTGAAGAGGTTATAGATGTCTATAAACTTTTCAGCCATAAAGTTGTAGGTGCTGCCTATGCCGCCGTCAGCGCCCATAGAAAGACCCGCTATGAACATTTCGTCCCAGCCGTTGTAGACGACGGGATTTGCGGACATCGTTTTGAATTGTTGGAGCAGATAAAGGTCGGAAGTGGTGTGCTTTATGCCGATAAATCTGTCCGAAGCGGCGAACATCTCCTCTGCGATGGCTTTGGTGAAGTTAAAGCCGTTGGCGTTGGGGAAGTTGTAGATTATCATAGGCATATCCACGCTGTTTACTATGTCCAGATAGTAGTTTTTGATGGCGTCGTAGCCAAAGCCGTAGTAATAGGGGGCCACGGCGGAGATGGCGTCAAAGCCGACTTCCTTGGCGTATTTAGCCATTTCTATGGCGTGGTCCGTGCATATAGTGCCCACGTGCGCGATAAGGGTAGTCCTGCCCTCGTTGGCTTCCGCCGCGGCTTTGAACAACTGCTTGCGCTCATCCACCGTGAGCAGAAGTCCTTCGCCGGAAGAGCCGCCCACATAAAAACCGTTGACGCCCTTTTTGACGTTAAGATCGACCAGCTTTTTGACGGAATCGACGTTTATGGCGCCGTTCTTGTCAAAAGGCGTAAGCAATGCGGGAAATACTCCCTTAAACTTTTCTTTCATATAGACCTCCAAAGAGACATTTGTCCCCAAAAATTATTTTCAGTCGGGATTATACGACAGCTGTTTGCCGTAATCGCCGTTAAGCGCTGCGTATGCGCTGCCCAAAAGCGCCGCCCTGTTGCCCAAAGCCGCCTTTTCCAGCCTGTCCGCAACGGAGGGAGCGCACATATTTTTCAGCTTGTCCCACCATTGCTCCGCCATCTCCACTACTCCGCCGCCGATGAGTATTTCGTCCGGGTCGTACTTTTCACAGGCGTACTCCAAAACTTCCGCAAAATCCTTGCAAAACGCGTCCACGGCGTAAGCGTACTTGGGATCGTACAATATGTCCTCCACCTTGTCCTTATCTCCGTTCATTTTCAAGCCCGTGGCGGATACATACATTTCCGCGCAGCCCTTGCTGCCGCAACGGCAGTCCCTGCCGCCTTCGTGCAGGATATAGTGCCCAAGGCGGATATTGTTCACGCTGCCGCTGCCCAGCTTTGACTTATCCTCTATCATCGCGCAGCCCAGACCCGTGCCGAGCGTGAGCATCATAGGGCGCTGTCCCTTGCATCCGCCCACGTATACTTCGCCCACGAGCGCCGCGGAAGCATCGTTTATCACGACAATTCTGCCGCCAAATCTGCTCTTGATGGCGCCGCGCAGATCCAAGCCCGTAAAGCCGGGAAGCGCGGACGTGGCGTAAGTTATCCTGCCCGTAGCGTCGTCCACGTCGCCCGCGGAACCTATGCCTATCACGGGACAATCCGTGCGCGCGCGGTAATTTTCTATCGCCTTGCAGATATTTTCCACAATGTGTTCCCTGCCGAAGCGCGCTTCCGTGGGGACGGAAGAGCGATGCATTATCTTGTAACTGCTCCCGTCGGCGGGCTTTTTGCAATATATAAGCGCGGACTTTATGCCTGTGCCGCCTATATCCACTCCAATCAGCTTCATTTTATCACCTTTGCAAAATGTTTGGTTATATCCATAGGACGGGTGATGGCGCTGCCTATCACGACCGCATACACGCCCAGCGACCAAACTTTTTTGAGTTGTTCGGCTTCCCAAATGCCGCCTTCCGCGATGATGTTCACGGAGGGAAATTTTTTCACGAGCGCCGCCACGAAATCATAATCGGGAATGGTCATTCCCTTGGTTGCCGCGGTATAGCCGCGCATTGTGGTGCCGATATAATCAAAGCCCAGCCTTGCCGCTTCTTCCGCGCTCTCCATACAGTCGCAGTCCGCCATTATCTCCTTCTCCGGAGCGTTCTTGCGGATATATGCCACAAGTTCGTCCAGCGTCTGTTCGGGACGGGTGCGGCGGGTGCAGTCAAGCGCTATCACCTCGCAAGGCGAATCTATCAGCGCCTTTACTTCTTTGAGCGTGGGCGTTATGTAAACGTCGCTGCCCTCGTATTCCTGCTTGATTATGCCGATAACGGGCACGCTTACTTCCTGTTTGATCTCATTTATCTCATTGACGTAGCCCGTCCTTATGCCCACGGCTCCGCCAAGCACGGCGCAGCGCGCAAAGTGGCGCATTATACCCAAACCGTAAAGCGGTTCGCCCTTGACGGCTTGGCAGGATACTATCAAACCCCTATTCAGTTTTGCCATTTTTATAATTCTCCAAAGCAGATACGGGGAATACTATGCTCTCTATTGTTTCGTGCTTGGTGCTCCCCTCGTAAAGCAGGACGATGTCCCCGTTCGCCGCCTGCGTCATACAGCTGTACACAAAGCCGTTGTCCTCATCGGGCTGTTTCACGGGCATAGAAGCAACGAACGTCTCTCCGTAATCGTAAGACAGTCTGACAAGTCCGTTAATACGCTTTTGCTTGTCCGCGGCGTTGCACACGAGCGTCACTTGCTTTCCGTTGTGCTCCGCGTTGAGCACGCTCACCTGGCAGATGGGCTGCGGCAGATATTCGTTGTGACGATAGTTGTGCCACGTCACGCCGCCGTCTGTAGATTCCGCCATTGAGATAAGGCGCTTTAAGCTGTGGTTGCGCATAAACATACGCAAAGTGCCGTCGGGAAGCTCTATCACCTGGCTTTCCGTTATATTGTTCCAATCCGCCACAAAACGGCTGGAAAGTTTTATGCCGTGCTTCTTGCGCCCGTCGTTGGGAGATTTGCCCCTCTTCCACGTTTTACCGCCGTCGTCAGAATAGATGACGCATGCGGAAAGCGAAAGTATGGGTACGATGCACATTCCCTGCGAGTTGTAATATACGGGGAATATGAGCCTGCCGGCATACTTGCCGCGTTTGAGCTTTATGCCTATTCCGGGACAGGTGCCCAAAAAGCTCATCCACTCTTCCTTTACCTGAGAATTGAGGCAGACGGGCTTCGACCACGTTTTTCCGTCGTCCGACGATTCGCAGATATACAGGAAAAACGTTTCATATTCGCACACGGGGCAATCTTTTATATACATATTGCCTATCTTTTTGCCGCCCTCGTACACGTATCCGCGCTCATCCACCGTATAAGAAGTGGCGCTTTTGCCCGCAAATACTTTGCCGTTTGCGTCGATATACCCCTTCTTTCCGCCCACGGTAACTTTCCTGTCGCCCTTGGACGTCAGGCCCGTGCCGCGCTTTGCGGTTATGATGCCGATATTGGTGGGAGTGTGGGAATAGAGCATAAATATCTTATCCTGCTCCTCGTCGTATAAGAGCGCGGGGTCTATTGCGAGCGAGCCGTGATTTTTGCTCTCCCCTACCTCTTCCACGGCGACTATCTGCTCCTGCCATGTTCTGCCGCCGTCTTCCGAACGGCGCACGACTTTATCTATCCTGTTGGGAAAGTCCGCCGCCGAAAAAAAGCGCTCGTCCGCGCACGCCACAATAGTGCCGTGCTTGGTGGTGATGACGGACGGGATACGATAATTGTTCGCCCTGCCCGTAGCTTTGCCGAATACTTGTGTTCTGTATATGCTTTCCATATTATTTATTATAGCATACATATCCGCCGCTGTCCATACCTGCGCGCGTTTTATTTTACTCTTTTTGAATTTTTACAATATTATCCGCTCAAAAAATAAATTGCAAGCCGCGCAAGCCTCAATATACCCTTCGGGAATAAACGCCCGTTTTTCTCCGCTTTTTAGCTGCGTATGTCAATATAATAAGTCAAAGTTAATAATTTGGTATTGACATAAAATTTACGATATGCGATAATAATAATATGAATATCGCAATTTACATACTTTCGGGACTAACTATGGCTGCGTGTACGGCTACCGCCGTGCTCTACCAAATGCGCAAAAACGTGGGCGCGCTGATTGCCAAAATGCTGGCGGCGGTGCTGTTCGTGGTTGCGGGTATCTTGGCGTTTCCCGAGCGCGCGGCGGGCGAACTGATGTGCGCGCTCATCCTTGCAGGACTCTTCCCCGCTCTGGCGGGCGATTGGTTTTTGGCTGTAAAGGAGATAGCCTCCGACGAAAAGCGCGACTATCGCAACTTCGGCATGGGCGTGATAAGCTTCGGCTTGGCGCAGATACTGTACATTATAGCGTTTTTATCGGACGCGGATTTCAAATTCGCGCCTGCGTTCATACCGCTGATCGTGCTGCCTCTGCTGGGCACGCTTATCTCCGTACTCACCAAACAGATACATATAGAAAAAAAGCGCCTGCCCTTTGTGATATGCTACGGACTGCTGCTCGGCTCCACGCTTGCGATGGCGGCAAGCAGATATTATCTGGAACCCACCACGAGCGGACTTATAGCGCTTATCGGCGCGGCGGCGTTCGTGCTGTCCGATATGTCTTTGGCGTGCTTCTACTTTGCGACAAAGATAAAGGATAAGAGATTTTTCAACTTCCCCGTTATGATACTCTACTTCGGCGCGCAAGTTCTTTACGTGTTGGCGATGATATTCTAACAGCATAAAAATGCCGCAGGATAAAATGCAATAATTTTATCTTCCTGCGGCATTATTTTACGCTTACGCTTTATGTATGGAGTGCCACGCACTCATTGTCGGTTAATACCTTATATGAAGATTTATAACTATATTTAAAAACACTCTTGTCAAGTGCTACTTGACATGGATATTTGTTATTGATTAAGCTTTATTAGGTGTGTCAAGTGGTACTTAACTAGAATTTTTTTGTCTGCAAATTTTAAAAATTTAAAACTGAAACAAACCTTAATCTCGGAGATTTGAACATCACCTATAAAAGCATTGCGAAGAAATAAAATAACAAAACTTTTTTCCGTTACTTCAATGCGGTTAATGGGTGGAGCGCCACGCGCTCCCTTATCGGTTAATAACTTACAAGCCTAGTTTAGTCGGACGAAATTCCATAATAGTGGAATTTTATAACTAATGGTACTTCAAAACAATCTAGTCAAGTACCACTTGACACGGGTATTTATTGCTTACTGCCTTAATAGGGGTGTCAAGTAGTACTCGACCAGAATTTTTCTGTCTGCAAATTTTAAAAATTTAAAACCGAAATAATTCTTAACTTTGAAAAATCGGAAATTGCCCGCAGATAAGAGTAAGAAGGTATCAACACTCAAATAGGCTAATATAATTTAAGTCAAAACCGTCGCAATTCGCTAGATGCGGTCATGTCAAGCAGCACTTGACACGGGTATTTATTGCTTACTGCCTTAATAGGGGTGTCAAGTAGTATTCGAACAGAATTTTTTTGTCTGCAAATTTTAAAAATTTAAAACTGAAATAAACCTTAATCTCGGAGATTTGAACATCACCTATAAAAGCATTGCGAAGAAATAAAATAACAAAACTTTTTTCCGTTACTTCAATGCTGTTAATGGGTGGAGCGTCCCACGCTCCCTTGCCGGTTAATAACTTACAAGCCCTGTTTGATCGGACGAAATTCCATAATACCGGAATTTTATAACTAACGGTACTTTCAAACAATCTTGTCAGCTACTACTTGACACGGGTATTTATTGCTTACTGCCTTAATAGGAGTGTCAAGTAATACTCGATTAGAATTTTTTTGTCTGCAAATTTTAAAAATTTAAAACCAAAACAAACCTTAACTTTGGAAAATCGGAAAATTGCCCGGAGATGGGAAGAAGAAAGTATCAAGATTAAAGCGGTAAAAAGTTTTCTTGTTAATTTAGAGAATAGTAGGCGCGCGGCGGCTTGCTTTCGCCACGCTCTTTTGTCAAGTGTTACTTGACACGAGTATATATTGTTAATTGCTTTAATAGTCGTGTCAGCTAATAACTTACATACCATATTTTTGAGGACTCTCAAGACATTGCAAAGAAGGAAAGAGGCAAAACATTTATCGTTACTTCAATGCGGTTAATGGGTGGAGCGTCCCACGCTCCCTTGTCGGTTAATAACTTGCATGCTTAGTTTGATCGGACGAAATTCCATAATACCGGAATTTTATAACTAACGGTAATTCAAAACAATCTTGTCAAGTACCACTTGACACGGGTATTTATTGCTTACTGCCTTAATAGGGGTGTCAAGTAGTATTCGACCAGAATTTTTTTGTCTGCAAATTTTAAAAATTTAAAACTGAAACAAACCTTAATCTCGGAGATTTGAACATCACCTATAAATGCATTGCGAAGAAATAAAATAACAAAACTTTTTTCCGTTATTGCAATGCGGTTAATGGGTGGAGCGCCACGCGCTCCCTTATCGGTTAATAACTTACAAACTTAGTTTGGCCGGACGAAATTCCATAATATTGGAATTTTATAGCTAATGGTAATTCAAAACAATCTTGTAAAGTACCACTTGACACGGGTATTTATTGCTTACTGCCTTAATAGGGGTGTCAAGCAGTACTCGACTAGAATTTTTCTGTCTGCAAATTTTAAAAATTTAAAACTGAAATAATTCTTAACTTTGAAAAATCGGAAATTGCCCGCAAATAGGAATAAGAAAGTATCAAGATTAAAGCGGCAAGAAGTTTTCTTGTTAGTTCAGAGAATAGTAGGCGCGCGGCGGTGGCTGGCGTGTACAAGTAGTTCCCTTGTTAATTCAGAGAGTAATCGGCACTCAACTACTCAATGGCGTGTACAAGTAGTTCCCTTGTTAATTCAGAGAATAGTAGGCACGCGGCGGCTTGCTGTCGTGTGCAAGAAGTTTTCTTGTTAGTTCAGAGAATAGTAGGCACTCAGCGGCTTGCTGTCGTGTACAAGAAGCTCTCTTGTTAATTCAGAGAATAGTAGACACGAGGCGGCTGTCCGGCGCGTAAAACAACAAATTGGGCGTTTGGTGATGGAAATAAAAATACCGCCACATAGACGGTATTTTTGCTTTTTAGCGATATGTTTTATTGTGCGCGCACCCTACGGCGGATCTTAAGCGATCCGTCAAACTTCCGAATTAGCCGGAGCGAAGGGAATGCGTTACGCTTTTTCTATTCCCTTCTCTTCCATCATGGCGGCGATGACAGCCTGCGCCTTTCTTACAGCCACATCCGACTTCAAGATCAACATCAAAGGCACTTCCTTGTAAGCGGACACATCGCCCTTTTCCAATTTGCTCACTTTCATGCCTTCGGGGACCTTGGCGTCAAGATAGAGTTTGAGCGTATGCCCGCCGATAGCTATCTTTGCGATCAGCTTGCCCTTATAGCGATAACTGTCGCATCTGATGCTTGAGCGGCTCTTTACTCCCTTGTAGCCGAGCAGACAACTTCTTATCCGCTCGTAGTAAGCCAAGTGCTGCGCATTCTTTTGTACTCTTTCACTGAATGCTACTACCGTGCTCATCCTTTTCCTCCTCGTATGCCGTCCGAACCGCTTTGGCGAGTTGATCGGCGCAAGATGTGTTTTTGAATCCGCATCTTATGCCTGACAGCAGCCCCTCGATCTCCTCCACGGTCTTGCCTTGTACAAGTATGGGAATAGCCAGCAAGTTACCCGGACAGCCTCCCTTGAATTTTACATTGTACACTTTGTTGCCTTCAAGTTCCAAATCTATCTGCACGGCACAAGTGCCGCGAGTTTTATATGTATGCTTCATCTGTTATAAAAACGCCTTATATAGTCTTCTATATCCGCACGTGTGCCCCTGTAAGGACCGGGCTTTTCCATTTTGGCGGATACCGTTGCCGTCGCCCATAACAGAGCGTCCTCCATAGAAGAACCCGTCACCCTTTCGGATATGTACGCGGCGAACGTGGTATCTCCCCTGCCGCTTCTGCCCGAAAGGTTTCTTGCCTTTATGGGACAGGTGCATATAGTGTTTCCGTCAAATGACAGAACTTCCGTGTTGTGCGTTATCACCACTTCTCCCGCGCCCCAATTGTGGAGCATTCTGGCGGCTTCCGCCCTGTTTGAAGTGCCCGTCATTATCTCCGCTTCCGCGGCGTCCGTCTTCAAAAAGTCTATGTACGGCAGGTATTCGAGCTTGTCCTTCCAATCTTCGAAATACATAAGATCCGTTTTGTGATCCACATGCCTCAAAAGCGCCTGCACGTCCACCGCGGTCTTTCCGCGCGCGGAGACCTTTTTGATAAGCTCGCCGTCAAAGTCGCCGTATATAAGCCCCGCAAAATGATATACTCCGCATTCCGCCTCCGGGATATCTTCCTCCGTGAAAGCGTCCCCCTGAGCTATGCAGGTGCAAGTGCGCCTCTCCTTGTCCGGCGTGTGATACTTGTTCCTGATGGACGTGGACTTTGCGGAAGGCAGACAGTATACATCTTCGCGCGGAATGGTGAATACGTTCAGCCTGTCTTTGTCACATTGCGCAAGTTTGGTCACGACGCCCGCCTTGTGTCCCAAGGCGTATGCCGCCGCAGACGAGTAGATAACGGCTCCGCCGACTTCGATTATCTCATTGTCCAAGTAGTCAATGTTATAATCCAAAGATATATGGCCTATGGATAGTATATCATAATTTTTTGCCATATTAAACCCCTTTTTTCATTTTTTTCTATCAATTTTTATTTTTTTATCAAAATTTAGCCGTTTTTCTCCATAATTTCGACTTTTTAGCCAATTTATGGCAATTGCCCCGCCGCACCTTGAAGTATTTCCTCAAGGTCTATGCGGCACGCTGCGGCAAATTCCGTCACGTTTATGGCAAGCTTGCCCAAGCCTTCCCTTTCAGTCGTATCGTATTCGGGTTCCTGTACGCCCGTATCCGTGCCCGCGTTCTCCGCCGTATCGGCAAGCGCCTGCGCGTTGGCGTTCGCATTGGTGGAGAGCACCTCACTGCACGCCAGCGCCTTATACATAGCTATATCGGGTATGGGATCGGTTGCCTCTTCGTTCTGCTCGTGCAGAGCAAAGGAGAGCAGGAAGCGCCTCACCTTGCCGTTCAAATCGGTTCCGAATACGGTTTGAGCCAAATTCGCCGTCTGCGGATCCACGGCAAGCACTTGCGCCAGCACGCCTATATCCTCCGCGTCCATATCGTTTATAAACACCGCCACGCCGAACACGTCTTGCAGGTCTTCGTTCGCGGGTATAGTGCCGTCCTCACTTCCGAACATATCGGTGATGGACGCTTCTTTCAGCGCGGTCCTCTGTTCTTTAGTAAGCGAAAGATCCATTATTATGGTTATGGTGAAGTATTCGGGCAGCAGTTTGAACACGGCGTTATTGTCCTCCAAGGCGGAAGACGCCAGCGTCACCGTGACCACCATCAGTTCTTCGGGAGAAGTTTTTTCCTCCATTCCGTTCATAACGCGCCAAGCGTTGTACTTTTCTTTAAAGCTGTCAAATACCTTCTGTTCCTGAGCGCCGTCTGCGCCGTCACTGCCGAGCATAATGAGCTGCTCTATCCAATAATGTTCGCCGTACTTGACGTCTGCGGAAAGTCCCAAGCTTGCGGCAAGGTTATTGCGTGCGTCCTGCGCCCCCTCTTCTCCTCCACCGGGCTGTTCCTCACCGGCTCTTGCCTGTTCGCCCTCGCCTTCTTCGGGTCCCGCCGCAAGCTGATGTTCGCGCGCGATTATCACATCGGCAAGCGTGACGTCATTTATGTCCGCGACCACATTCGTGCCCGTGGGGTTTGACCGCAAAGCTTCTACCAGCAGCTTTTGCAAATCAAGCGCGTTTTCACTGTCGGGACGATAATTCCTGCCCAAAAAACCGCTTTCACTTATGACTTTATTATTTACGGTGACATTTCCGTCCGCAATGTTTTCTTCAAACAAATAGATATGCTTGACCGCGTCCGCAAAGGCTTCCGGCTGAACTGCAGCCTCTGCGCCTTCGGGCAGTTTTTCTTCGTAAGATACGCTGTACATAAGCGCGTAAACGCTTGCAAGCTTCAAGCCGTCGGAGTCAAAGCCGCGCACGTATTTGCTTATGCCGGCAGGCTCTCCGTTTTCGTCCGTGGCGGCGAATACGTCCGTTATAGCCGTGGTGAGCGTGCTGCACACGGAATCGTAGCTGAGGTCGTTTGCAAGCTCTTCACCCGCGCCCAGCCCCACGAGCAGTCTGCACATACTGTCCAACAGTTCGGGGGTGTTGTACTCCGCGTCATTGAACACTATATCCGTGCGCATATTCCCCTGCGTTGCCTCAGATATCTCTATATCCGCAGTCAGGAACACGTTGGAGGGGATAAGCTGCGTTATCAGATTGTGGAACAAGCCGTTTTCATCGAATAAGTCGGGATTGGAGTGCGCCAGACTTGAACGGATATCCAAAGAGAATTTTGCGGTGACAAACACGGTTCCGTTTAATTCCGAAAGCTCTTCATTGTATTCCAAACTGAGCAGTTTGAAACCATAATCGGCGATTATTCCCGAAGCTTTGTCCGAAACAAGGTAGCTGCGCATAACAGCCGCCATAGAGGGGTAGTCCACAAGCGAAGTGCTGTTTGCGGTTATATCGTCGTTATCCGCGACCAAAGCAAAGTTTATATTGTCTATTATCTCGTCCGTGCCGAAAAGCAGGTCGTTGAGCGACGTGTAAAGATTGTTGTCGTCGATATATACGCCGGGAAGTTCGGGGTCGTTTTCGTCCTTTACGTTAAGTCCGAAATCCCTTCTGAGCGTTTCTTTAAGACCTTGGGAAGTGTATGTTTCCACATACTCAAAGCCGTCTATCTGCCCGTCTTTGTTCGCGTCGTCCATATAGTGGTCGGGCGCCGCCACATAGCGCACTATTTCAAAAAATTCCTGCGGAGTGAGATCCAGCCCCATTACGGACAGCATTGCGCCGATGGGCTTTGTGTTGATGACGTCTGACACGAAGTTGACGGGAATAAGCGCGCTTACCGATTGCAGAGCGTTGTACACGGTGGTGTTTACCTGCGCAAGGAAGTCGCCGCTCCTTGATTCCGAACCCGTGAGCGCAAGCACGCCGTCCACTATGCGGAGCATTTTATCCATATCCTCCGCGGAAGTGGAATTGACCACTACGCCCGCCCTGCCGTCGCGTGCGCAGGGGTAGACGGACGCGGAGAAGTAAATTTCCTTGGGAAGCAGCACCGCCGCCGCCTTTATGCCGAAAGCGGCTATGCCGTCGAACTTCTGTGCCACGGATTTGATCGCGTCGCGCAGCTTTATCTTTATGGTGGCGCTCACGCATACGTCCTCTTGATTTATCGTGTCGCCTGCGGATATTACCACCTGCGAAAGCTCCACGACTTCGGAAAAATTCACATGCCATTCACCCTGCATCTGCAAGGCGGAATCCACGCCCGTAAACACGGATTGCAGCACCTCGTTCAAGAATGCGGCTATCTGCGGTCCGCTCAGATCCACTTCGCCCGTTTTGGGCGTGACTTCTTCCAATGAAGCCCAATCGAACTTCAAATTGTTCAAAAGTTCGTCCAGCTCGTTATTGCCCGTGGTTTGATTCTCCCCGGCGGTGGCGTTCTCCTCCGCCGCGGCATAAGGCGACACGCCGCCGTTCATCTCCGTCAAAGCTTCTTCCACGTCGGTCTGTTCTCCGCCGTTCATCTCGTCCACGACTATCTGCGGAATATCCAGCTCGTAACCGTCGTTTGTGGTCATACACAGCGCGTCCAGCACCCTTTCGTAAAAATCGTCCAAATCCTTTTCCCCGTAAGGAGCGGTGACGACGGAATCTTTTGCCTTATAGAGATTGGAGAGCACGCCCAAACCTTCAAACACGTTCATCTGCGTGCTTTCGCCCAAAAATTTGTCCCACGCGAAGTATGCTCCGCCCAAAATACCGCCGCACAGCACCAAAACCAGCACCAGCGCGGTTATGAAAAACGCAAGACAGCAGCGGTGTTTTTTACGCTTGGGCACGTCGGGGACGGGCGCGGAAGTATCACTGTCGCCTTCATAGGTGACAGTTTCGTCCGAATCGCCGCCTTTGACGGTGCTTTCTTCATCCGCGTCACCGCCGTGAACGGCGCTTTCTTCGTCACTGTCACCGCCGATAACGACCTTGTCGTCGTCATCGCCTTCCGCAGTTTCGAAGAAATACGGATACCGCGTAAGTTCAGACATAGCTACCTCTTGCAAATATCGTTTTAATACAGTATAATTATAGCAAAGGCACGCGAAAAATTACAACAAAATAACGCCACTTATTTTCGCGCGTGCGCAATAACGAATGTCGGCACGGCTTGCCGCCTGCCGCCGCGGAGAGATAATGGAAAAAGAAGTAATGGAAAACGATATGAAAAAACATACGGATACCCCGCCCGCACGCAGGGCTTTGAAGGACGGCGGCTTAAAAGCCGTGATAAGCGTTTTAGCTGTTGTAATTCTTTTGATAACGGCTTTCGGCGCGGTGTACGGAGTATACGGCTGGGCATTTATAACCACTCAGCCCGTAAAGGAGTATAAAGCGGAAATGTACGCAAAAGCAAGCAAGGACGCGCCCCAAGGAGGCGTGGTGTTTTTGGGAGATTCTTTGACGGAGATGTACGACTTGTCCGAACACTACCCCGACCTGAGAGCGTATAACCGCGGCATATCCGGGGATACCACCGACCATATGCTGGAACGATTGGAAAGCAACGTTATTGCCCTTTCTCCCGATGTGGTCGTATTTTTGGGCGGCTGTAACGACATACGCCACGGCGTGCCGGTGAGCGAAGTTATAGAGAATATATCTAAGATATTGGGCGCGCTCAAAACAAAGCTGCCCGATACGCCCGTTATAGTGCAGTCCCTGTATCCGATAAACACGAACAGCTCCGGGATATTCAAAAACACGCCCGGTCAAGCCACCGCGGAAAAACTGCAAGACGCAAATGAGCAGATCGCGGCGCTGTGTGAGCAAAACGGCGTGACTTTTGTGGATATGTTCTCCGTATTTGCCGACGAATCGGGAAATATAAAACTTGAATACGTGCTGCCCGACGGCTTGCATTTGAAGCCCGCTTCCTACAACCTTGTCACGGCAAAGCTGACGCCTTTGATAAAGGACGCCCTGCGCGCCTGAACGCAAAAGTTTATTACGGTAAAAACAAACTTTTTAAGGCGGCAGCCGTAAAATCTTTCACATACATTCCGCTTGAACGCCTGAGCGCGGCTTCATCGGCTGCGGAAGAAGCGTCCTGCACCGCCACGGTGTAAAAACCCGCGCTCCTTGCGGAAGTTATGCCTTTCAAAATATCTTCAAACACGACGCATTCGCTTGCGTCCATTCCCATCAGATGCGCGGCGCGCAGATATACGTCGGGAAAGCCCTTGCCTTTGCCCACGTCGCGCACGCTTACTTTTGCGGAAAACATATCCTCTATCCCCAGTCTCTCCAACGCGGGAAGATACGTCTCTTCCGTGAGAGTGGTGGCTATTCCCAGCTTGACGCCCCTGCCGTGCAGAAAACGCAGAAATTCAACCGCGCCGCGCTTGGGCTGCACTTGCTCGGCGTAATGATCCGCGACCATCTCCCGCCACTTGGCGCATATCTCCTCCGCGCTGTCCGCAACGCCCGTTATGCGCCTTGTATACTCCGCCGCCTGCAACATCGTAAGATCGCGTATCGCAAGCACATACCCTGCGGGCACGGGTTTGCCGAGCAAGGCAAAATATTCCTCGTCCACCTTATCCCACACATGCATGGAATCAAGCAGCGTTCCGTCCAAATCGAAAATTGCGCCTTTGAATTTCATATTATAAATTATAGCGGAGCGGAAAAATTTTTTCAACAAAATAATCATAGATACACTTGCAATTTATAGACACGACGTTGTATAATTTAAGTATCAAACCTTGGAGGTGTCTTATATGAAAAAGAAAATCACGGCAATTTTGTGCATTGTGCTTGCAGCCACGATGTGCATTACCCTCTTTGCATGCAATGACGGCATGTTTGACGGTTCCTTCAAAAAAGAAGCCACCGCAGAAGAGGCAAAAGCCGCTTGGGACAGCGCGACAAAAGCCATACTTGGAGAAGAAGCAGTTGCCGCCCTCGCCCTTGCGGGAGATGACGAATCCGCAGTCAAGGGCTGGAGCGGAATAGCATTCACCGTCAGCGCGGAAAATACCACCGCCGCAAGCGCGGAGGATTCTTCCCTTGACGTTAACGTGAATTTGAGCGCAAGCGGTTCCGTACTGTTCGATATGAGCGGTTTCAGCGTGAACGCGAACATCAACGGCAATGTTCAGGATAAGGCTGTGGACGCGAAAATAGGCGCCTATATGAAAGACGACGTCTATTATTCCGATATGACCTTTAACAAAGCCGTTATGCAGACTAAAGCGGACCTTTCCGGCACGAGCCTTATCCCCGACATAAACGATATGCTGGGCGAAACGCTTTCTTCCGTATCTCAAGCCATTGCTTCCATCGGCTTGGATTACACTGCGAACATTCTTGCGGCAATGCCCTATGAAGAGCTTTCCGCTTTGGGCTTGAAGGCATACATAAACACGTCCGGCGATTACAACCGCGTCAAGTTCGAATTCCCCGTGGAGTTCCTTGCCCGCCTTAACGACGTGAGCGAGGGCGAGACGGAAGCTTATTTGGAGACGGTCGCAAACGCGTCTGTTTCCCTGATAGTTGTCACCGATAAAGAAACGGACGCTTTCAGCGGAGCAAAAGTGGATATGGAATACTCTTTTAAGGCGGACACGGATAACGCCGCCGCGGGCTCTTCTTCCAAGATGAGCATGTCCATAAGCGACGCCGCCGAGATAACCGACTATCCCGCGAATATGGAGGACTTCAAGCCCGTTGAGGAACTGACGCCCTCTGAAGTGAGCACCTTCTTCACGGATATGATGGACAGCCTCGGAGCTTTGATGAGCTTCTGATAATTTCCGCAATTGACAAAACCGCTCCTTTCGGGGCGGTTTTTTGCTGCCTTTAATATCGGGGCTTTGCGATATAAAAAAGCGGGCTTGTCCGAACCCCCGGGATCCGATTTCCCGACAACCCGAAACAATCCGGCTCCATAATATAGATGTAAAAAACAAGGGGACGTCCCCGAAAGGAGTATATTATGGAAAACATCGATCAAGT
>CALWHM010000029.1 GCA_944380395.1 uncultured Clostridia bacterium
GCGGTAGGCGGTGTTGTGGGAAGAGCAGGTAGTACTGCCGGCACAACTACCGTATTTGAAAACATTACATATACGGGAAGCGCAAATTCTTACATAGCGGTAAGAGCGGACAGTACGGGCAGCAGTAATAAGTCAAACGGCGTTGCCGGCATACTTGTCGGTTGGATATACTCCGGCATTTCCGTCAACGGAGTCAATGTGGATTGGAATTGCGGCGAAACCGATGGTAACGGCTGGGGACTCGGAGTAGTCGACAGCAGTTCTTACGGAACTCCCGGCGGCGGAAAGATATTAAGGCAAAACATAAACGGCACCACCACAAGCGGCACGCTTATCGGTTTGACGGACAGCGCGGGCGGCGGAAGCGTTGTTATGAGCAATGTGTTTATATGCGCAAATGTTACGGATCCCGCCGCGCTCACTTGGCTGGACGGAGGATCGCAGAACGCAGGCGGAGCCGTAATATATCCTTCGTCCAAACAGGTATTGTTTGACAAGACGAGAGAAGGCCATGTGATAATCAGCGGCGCGTACAGTTCAGTTATGGGGGAGGAAAACCTCATCTTCGGCGCGCGTATCGGCAGTTCGATAGCTCCGCTTTACGACAGCCTGATAGTGTCGTCCGAGGCCGAAAAGCAGACGGGGCTTTACGTGAGCGCGCAAACAGGCTCCGTGCCTTTCGGCGGAGAATACTCCAACAGCGCGCTTGAATGGGTGCGTCCTTACTACGGGACGGCGCAGTACAATTCGGATAGCCGGGTAACTGCTTCCGATGAAGGTACTACGGCGCAGTATACCTACGATTATTCTCAGGCGCAGATATATCTGGATACCTATAACGGCGGCAGTTTGGTCACTTCCGCCATAAGCTATGCATACGCATATGACGGCGCGGCGGTAAATGTGGGCGAGTACGAGTTTTCTTTGAACGGCGAATACATATATCAAACCGCGGACGGCACAAAATATCTTGCGGACGAAACGGGCGGAGGTTTTGCGGACATAAGCAATCTTGCGGAAAGCATAATCGTCACGGTAAAGCCCGCTGTCGTCACGGGCACGGTGTCGGGCGCGCTCACGGCTACATACGGGGAAAGTCTTTCTTCCGTTGCAAGCGGGTTGGCACTCGATTTGCAGAATACATACGCCGACTTTGCGGGAGTTGCGGGACTTGATATAACCGCGACATTGCAGGGCGGCAGCGGCGAAACTTACAATACTTCTTCGGGCGCGGGCAGCGTGTTCGATATATCCGTTGCGAGCATTTCGCCCAATTACGATATGAGCAGTGTAACTTCATCCGCCACAGTCACCGTGGCAAAACGGCAGGTAACGGGATATGTGACGGTTCCTTCCGGCGCGGTATACGACGGACAGGCGCACGAGGCGGGATTTTTCGCTTACTCCGGCAGCGCCGCGAATAACGAGGATATTTCCAAGCTGCTCACCTATACTTATGTCGGCGAAAACGGCGCCGCAGAGCCGATAAATGCGGGAAGTTATACTGTTACCGCCGCCTTTGCCGAGGGCGCCAATTACGAATTTGCCGCAAGTGAGGACAACGTGACTTCAACCGCGTCTTTTGAAATTGCCAAAGCGGACGCTGTGTGGAACGTCGAGGAAAATCAATTCGGATATATGGGCGGCGATTTTTCGGTGAGCTGGAACATATCCGGCGTGAACGAGCAGGACTCTTTGCAGCTGCGCGAGCAGGTGCAAGCCGCTTGGGCGGAAGGTTCGGCTCCCGCGGCGGAAGGCACATATAAGTATGAGCTCACGTTTGCGGGCAATGAAAATTACAATGCAAGCTCCGTATCCGTGCAATACAGCGTACAAAAGGCGCAGGTAAGTCTTTTTATAAGCGCGGAGGCGGACATCGATATAGAATACGGCGAGGAGATAGATATAAAAGCTCTCGGCGGCGGAGTGTTTACGGTAAACGGAGTAAAGGTTACCGTCACGGCGCAGGTTAGTTTGGGTGCGGGCACGGATATAGGAGATATAAACATTACGCTTTCCGCAAACGCGTCAAGCGGGAGCGGCGTGGGCGAATATATGCTTACGGCTTATGCGGAGAACGGCGAAAATTACGATGTGATGGCGCCTGCGGTCATTGGCTTTGACATAGTGCCCAAGAAGGCGGAAATTTCCGCGGCGGAAGGAGCCGTCACTTCCAAGGTGTATGACGGTCTGCCCGCGGAAAATATACAAAGCCTGTTTGAAGATATAAGCGGAGAAGGGCTTATCATCACCATAACAAACGCGCGGGGCGAGACGGTGGAAAGCATTGTGAACGCGGGAGAATATACGGTGAGCGCCGCTTATGCGTCCGCAAATTACAGCGGCAGCGGCAGCGTTGTGTTTACCGTGGAAAAGGCGGATCCGACGCCCGTAATTTTAAGTGCGGTAAGGACGGGCAGCGGCGCGGAGATAGTTATCGAGGGCGGCAATGCGGGCGTGGAATATTCGCTTGATAAAGGAGTGAATTGGGCAAAACTTCCCGAAAACGGAAAGATAAATCTATCCCTTGAAGAAAAGACGAGCATAATTTTCCGCTACGTTGAAACGGATAACATCTTGGGCATAGCCACGGCGCAAAGCGAAGTTGCGCTCACCTATGACGCATTGGAAGAAAATATGGACGCGCTGCCCGAAGAGCTGACTTTTTCCGATATGGACAGCTGGAATCAAATGAGCGGTTTGGCGCAGCTTGCGCTTTCGGGTGAAAAATCGGAAAGCTTTGACGGCAAGGTGAGTAAGTACGGCACGCAGGCGGAACAGCTGAAAGCGCAGGCGGCAAGCGCCGTGGAAAACGCGTTTTCCGCCGCGGGCGCATTGACGAGCGGAACGGTTGAGGATACTAGCGATAATCAAGGCAGTCTGCTTTGGCTGGTCATAACGCTTGCGGTATTGGTGGCGGCTGAACTTGTGGCGGCGGCTGTGCTTACGGCAAAACTTAGCAGGGATAAAAAGCGCGGTAAGAAGGCGTTTGGAGCAATGTTGTTTTTAATGGGCGCCGCGGTTTACGAGATAGCGCTTGTCGCGGTGTTTGCGGTGATTGCGGCAGCGCTTGCCGTCTATATAGGCATAGCTTCCGCGCGTATAGTTAAGAATAAAAAGCAAGCCGCAGGTGCGGAAACGGAGGAAGACGATGAGGAAAACGAGGAACAGGCGTAAATTTTTAATAGCCGCCGTATGTCTTTTGGCGGCGGTAAGCGTGATAGCCGTGGCGGCGTGCACGACGGAACAAAAGCAGGAAAAAAGCGTTTTTGAAAGCGTGGCGGAATTGGCGGCGGGCGCCGCGTCCGCGGAGCTTAGCGTGTCTTACGGAGGGGAAACGGTGTACGGCTATAATGCCGCGACGGCAGTCGAATCCAACCCTTACGGCTTGGACATAGATCCCGCCGCGCTTATGGGCGAGGCGGCGGGAGGCGTGCTTCTCACGCGCGAAGCTTTGGAAGAAGGGTATACCCTCACATATAATTCCGCTACGGGTGAAGCCGTGCTTTCGGGGACATTAAAGAATACGCAGGAGTGGCTGGGCGTGAATGCGGACGGCGCAGAGGTGGCAATAATTGCGAATTTGAAGGCGAAATCGCTTTCAAGCTACTCCGTTACTTACGATACGAACGGATACACGGTGAGAATAACTCTCTCCTGAACCGGGAAATTTATAATTCGGTCTTGTCAAATGCGGCGGCTTGTGGTATACTGATCAAGGAACAACAGTGTATTTCTCTTTGAGGAAGGGGCGGCGAGTCGCCGTCTTTACACGTAAAGTTATCGTATTCGCTGCGTCAAACCTACGAAAACCGTTTTCAGCAAGCTGAAAAGTTTTCGCTTTACGGTTCGTCTCTGTTCAGACGAAATGCTCGACAATTTTAGTTTGCTTCTTCGCATAAATATCGCGTTTGAACTTATGATATAAGCGCTTGCAGCGCGACAAGCCCCGTTATGTTCCGCAAGGCATTTTCTTTTCATTTCTTCTTATAGAATATCGCGTATGCTTCACGCATATATTCAAGCCGGATATTACGTATCGGCGGTGGTTTTCTATGGTTTTACGAGAAATTTTTTGCTTGATTTTTTGAGCGCTTATGCAAACTTATTGAACAGTCGTTCAATTGCCCGAAAATTTCAGGCAACTTTTCTTTGTGTAAAAAAGCGAATTTTTCCTTGAAATATGTGTAAAAACTTGTTAAAAAGTGTTGACAACCCGTTTTTTCCGACGTATAATATAATAAAGTAGTTGAATGATTGTTCAATTGTTCAATTGTTCAATTGTTCAATTGTTCAATTGTTCAATTGTTCAATTGTTCAATTGTTCAATTGTTCAATTAGATGTACGGAGGTCTGTTATGGCGGCAGGTAAAAACGAATTTGAAAAACAAAATAAGATGATGAGCAAATCCATATCCGCAAGGGTGGGCGATGTCAGGAAAAACATGCTTGACGAAGAGATATTGTACGATGTGGCGGATCTGTTCAAGATGTTCGGCGATTCCACCAGAGCCAAGATATTGAACTGCCTTCTCCATGCGGATTTGCGCGCGGGTGAGATAGCGGATATTTTGAATATGTCCGCGTCGTCCGTGTCGCACCAGCTGAGCGTGCTGCGCACGGCAAAACTCGTAAAGCGCATTAAGTCGGGCAACGTGATCACCTACTCGCTTGACGACTATCACGTAGTCAAAATTATGGAGTACGGGCTTGCGCACGTGTGCGAAAAAGAGGACGGCGAAGAGTAAAGTCTTTGTTCATTCGGAACACGGCAAAGACTTATGCGTAAAGCCAACAATCGCATATTCGCCGGGCTCTGCTATGCAGTCAAAATTACGTAGTACGGGCTTGCGCGCGTGTGCGAAAAAGAGGACGGCGAAGAGTAGTGCCGTCGGCTGTGTTCGGCATATAAATTCGGGAACGGACCTTAGGGTCAAATATATTTCCGCAAGGAGAAAAAAAATGAAAAAGGTGTACAGACTGGAAGATTTGGATTGTGCAAACTGCGCCGCCAAAATGGAGCGCAGCATCGCCAAAATAGACGGCGTGAAGAGCGTAAGCGTCAGTTTTATGGCTCAGCGCATGTCCATTGAAGCCGACGATGACAACTTTGAAAATATTATGGACGAAGTTGTCAAAAAGTGCAAAAAGGTGGAACCTGATTGTAAAATAATCCGCTGAACGGAGGCATTGCTATGGAAAAGCGGATTCTTTCAAAAAAGCAAAGGCGGGAACTAATTAGGATAATAGTTTGCCTGGCGGCGTTCTTGGCTATATTCATCGCGGACAAAGTGGCAAAGCTCGACAAGGTGATAAGCGGCGTGGGCTGGGTGCTGCCTTTTGTCTTATATCTTATCGTTTATTTGGCAATAGGGTACGACGTGTTATGGCGCGCCGTGAGGAATATAGCTCACGGGCAGGTGTTCGACGAAAATTTTCTGATGTGTATCGCAACAATCGGCGCGTTTGCTTTGGCGATATACCGCGGAGTTTCGGGCATGCAGGCGGAAGGTTTTGACGAAGCGTGCGCGGTCTTGCTATTTTATCAGGTCGGCGAGTTTTTCCAAGATTACGCGGCGGGCAGATCGAGAAAGTCCATATCCGCGCTTATGGATATTCGCCCCGATTACGCCAACCTGCTCACGGGCGGCGGCGTGGAAACGGTAGATCCGTCGCAAGTCAAGGTGGGCGACGTTATACGCGTAAATCCGGGTGAAAAGGTCCCGCTGGACGGAGTCGTGATAAAGGGCGCTTCCGCGCTGGACACCAAAGCGCTTACGGGTGAATCTTTGCCGCGCGAAGTTGCTGAGGGCGATCCCGTCATTTCGGGCAGTGTGAACACTTCCACTCAGCTTGATATACGCGTAGAGAAGGAGTTCTACGACTCCACAGTTTCCAAGATATTGGAACTTGTGGAAAACGCCTCTGCGCAAAAGTCCAAGGCGGAAAACTTCATCACGAAATTTGCCAAATATTACACTCCTACGGTGGTTATAGTCGCGCTTTTATTGGCTGTCATACCGGGAGCGGTCACGGGCGATTGGTCCACGTGGGTGTATCGCGCGCTCAGCTTTTTGGTGGTGTCCTGTCCGTGCGCGCTGGTCATATCCATACCGCTTTCCTTCTTTGCGGGGATAGGCGCGGCGTCACGCTACGGAATACTTATAAAAGGTTCCAATTACTTGGAAAAGTTCAATAAAGCCGACGCGTTCGTGTTTGACAAGACGGGAACTTTGACCAAGGGAAACTTTGTCGTGGCGGAAGTTGCGCCCGAAGAAAACAGGGATAAGGTGCTGCGCCTTGCCGCCGTCGCGGAACACGATTCCGCCCATCCGATAGCCAAATCCATACGCGAAAGCTTTGCCGGGGAGACGGAAGGCGGATATACTCTCACCAATGTGGCGGGCGAAGGCATTGTGGCAAGCAAGGATGGCAGCGTTATCTGCTGCGGCAACGAAAAACTTATGAAAAGCCGCGGCATATCTTATGTTCCGCACAAGGGCGTGGGCACCGTGGTGTACGTGTCGGAAAACGGCAGGTTTGAGGGCAGCATACTCATACACGACCAAATAAAGGAAGAAGCGCCCGAAGTTATGCGCGGGCTGGCGGAAATGGGCTGTAAAACGGTGATGCTCACGGGCGATAACGAAGCCGTGGCTTCAGCCGTAGCCGAAGAGCTGGGAGTTACGCAATACAAGGCGGGACTTCTGCCTCAAAACAAGGTGGAAGAGGTGGAAAAACTGCTTGCGCAAAAGCAAAAGAGCGGTGCGCTCTGCTTTGTGGGTGACGGCATAAACGACGCGCCCGTGCTTATGCGTTCGGATATAGGCATAGCTATGGGCGGAGTGGGCAGCGACGCAGCCATAGAGGCGGCGGATATGGTCTTGATGCACGACGATCTGAACAGCTTGCCTCTTGCCAAAAGAATAGCGCGCAAGACTATGGCGGTCGTGCGTGAAAACATCGTGTTCTCCATAGCAGTCAAACTCATCATCTTGGTGCTTTCTGCGCTGGGTATAGCCAATATGTGGGCGGCGGTTTTCGGAGATGTGGGAGTGGCGGTGATAGCAATACTCAACGCCATGCGCGTGAACGGCAGGTATAAGGAAAAAACAAACGGCAAAGAGAATTTGCCCGCCTGATAAGGCTTGTTCGGGAGAGCGGTTTTTGCTCTCCCGTTTTTCTTTATAAAATTTTCATTAAACCGATATTGACGAAAAAGCCTTTCGGTGATATAATTTTACTATGGAAATAGTTAAAATACTCAGCATAGATTACGAAAAAATGGGCGAAGCGATAGCCGCGCTGCGCAAAACTAACGTCAAACTCAAAAAGTACGTGTGTTTTTTCAAGCAGATATACGATGCGGACACGGATCTGGAGCCGTGTGAAAAGGGTATACAATGCGACGGGTGCACGGATATGCTTGAAGCGTCCGTATCGCAGGAAGATTTGGGCAGAGCGTTGGGTGAGAGCAAAAACGTGGTGGCTTCGTGGGAGACGGGCAGAACATCGCCGGATATGCAGCACATTTTGGCGCTTTGCACCATTTGCGATCTGGATATGGGCGAATTTATCCGTGCGTCGTCGCTGGCGCTGAATCCCGAATAAAATCGCCTTGACAGCGCGCGCATACGATGTTATAATTTAGATATATCGCACAAGCGGATAAGGAGGAACAAATAAATGAATGCGGATTTTGTATTCGTATTGGACGCAACCGCCACGATGGGCGTGTTTATCGACAGGTTCAGAAGGGAGTTTTTACCCAAGGTCACGGAACTTATCCGGGAAAAAGCGGGAAAAGCCGACGTCAGATATAAAATAATAGTATTCCGCGATTACGGCAGCGAAGGTGCCGCGGCTATGAAGGAGAGCAAATTCTTTGCCATTCCCGAAGAGATGAGTGAGTTGGAACACGCCATGCTGTTCGTGGAGGCGGGCGGAGGCGGAGATTCGCCCGAGAACGGCTTGGAGGCTATTTATTACGCTATGAAGTCGGACTTTGCAAGCGGCACGCAGACCATATTCTTCTTTACGGACGCGGACGCCGTCAAGATGGGCGCGCGCAAGGGCTGCGAGGGCTATCCCGAAGATATGACGGACGAAAAGGGCTTGAAGGAGATATGGCTGGGCAAAAAGCCGTCGCATATCACACAGAGCGGTAAAAAGCTCATATTGGTGGCGCCCGAAAACACCGCATACAGCCGCCTTGCCAAGGAGCTTGACAATACCGTATTCGTGCCCGCCGTAAAATCGGGCAATCTGAACGATATAGAATTTTTCGATTTGCTGAAAAAACTGTTTTAAGAACAAAACGAGCGCCGAATCTAAGTCGGCGCTTTTTGTCTTTGGGCAAATCGCAACCGCACGGAGAAAAATATGAAGAGTAAAAAAAAGTATCTTTACAAGCACACGTTGTTTTATGTGCTTTTGTTTGCGGCAATAGCGGCGCTTTCCGTATTCAATATATATAATGCAGCCACCGCCGTCACGGACGGCGGACGTATGCAGGGCATAGCCGTGGGCGTGGGGCTTATATTCGCGGCGCTGTTCGTGCTTCTTTACTTGGGCACGGTGCTTGCCTATACTTCCTGCTATTCGCGCGTGGGCAGGGCGGGCATAATAGTGTTTGTCGTTGCGTCCTTATTCGTCGTTCGGCTGTGCGTCCGATTTGCGTATGATGAGGAGTTATCAAACGCAACTTTCGGAGAGGTGATGTTCGCCGTGATGGAGAGTATCACTTTGGGCGGAGGTTCCACGGTCTATGAGTGGATAGGCAAATATCCTTCCGTTTTGGATACGATAGCTTTGAATATCTATGTGTGGATGCCCGCCTATACGGCGCTGGTGATAATCACCGTCATATCCTTTGCCATAGATTACCCCATGCTCTGCACGGTGCGCACGCTGGGCAAAAAATATTCCCCGTTCTATGCAAATACCGATGTGTTCATTTTTAACAGCATAACTCAGGAAACGGTTTTGCTTGCAAAAGACATTAAAAGGCAGTATGCGAAAAATAACGGCGCGGATGAGTATCGCGGTAAAAGGGCGCTCATTCTGTTTTACGGCAAAGATATTGAAGGATTCGACAAAAAGAATAATTTACACCGCGAATTGCAGTCCAATCACTTTATATATATCTCCTATAACCACAGGCGTGAGATGAAGGTCGCAGAGAAATACGGCGAAGAAGATAACGCGCAGGACAGCCTTATATATGAGTGGAGCAGGGCTAAGAACGTGCATTATTTCGCGTTTGATTCTGGACAGACCTCTGCAAGCAGTCATTACGATTATAAGAGCGAGGACGCAAACGCCGCGGACGCTTTTGCGGAAATAGCGGGACTTAAATTCCGTTTGGAAAAGAAGGGGTTAAAATACAAAGGCTTAAAGGCGATATATGTGTATGTGCTCTCGGAAAACGACGCGGACTATCCCACATACAATCTGCGCATTGAAACTTTGGCTCACGAAAAAAGCCTGTGCGGTATCCCCTTGGAGATGAAGGTCATCAATGAAGCCGAACGCGCCACATGGGAACTTAAACTCGACGAAAGCGATGAAGAACTGTATGAAACGGCGGAGAATATAGCGAATAATTTGCGTGACATATACGCCGGTTTCATAAACGCGTTTAAGGCAGGCGGCTGCAAGAATGCGGGTAAAAACGAAGCCGTGGAATGCGTTATGGACGGAATATTCAGCAGCGGAGCGAGCGAAGAAAAGCTCAAAAGGACGCGAGTCGTAGAAATGCTGTCCGGGCAAAACGCCGAAGAATTTGTCAAAGAATTTAATAAAGCATATAATGAACAAAGCGCTTTTTACAGCGAAAAAGGCAAAGCCTTATTTGATAAGATCTGCGCCGAGTACGGCGGGCTTGTAAGTAAAGCCGCCGACAAAGATAAAGAGCCGTTTTTTACAAAACTGTATGAGTTTATAAACGATTGCGCCAAATTCGTCTATTATGTCGGCGCGGACAGAATGTTCGACCTTTCGGATAATAAGAAGGACGGTGAGAACGAAAAGTTTATCGGGCGCAGAATATTGTGTATCGGATTCGGCGATACCGCCAGAAAGACGGTCAAAGCGCTTTATGCCAACAATAACTCCAATATGCTCGTGGACGTGGTGGACGTGAATATCAGGAATATGCAGGGGATGTTAAAGCACAATCACCGTGCTTTTTACATTACGGACGCGAAGGAGGACGGCAAGGATCTGTTCGGGGAACCTGTTCCCGGGGAAAACGACCGCGTGCGCGAAATATACGACTACTCCAATCTGCTCACGCTGCAGCTTTCCGAGCATTCGGCTTTGGAGAAGGAAGTTTCGCAATATATCGACGATGTCGCGCTGCCCACCAAGCACAATGTGGAATACGACGCGCTTATCATCGCTATGGGGGACGATGAACGCAATCTGGCGTTCTTGCGCAGCTTTATCAACGATATGATACAAGAGGCGATAGAGGGCGCTGTTGCGCAGAATAATAATACCGATAAGAAGATCGACTCATACGATATCACCAAGTTGAAAATATTCGTCCATTTGCGTGAATATGACAACAGGTTCAGGCTTTATTGGAGCCAAAAAAAGGAGGCAGAGATAAAATGGCGCGTCGGCGATAAAGAGTACAGCATAGCCGATTACGTAAGCGTCAGGCCGTACGGGTGCAAGGACGATGTGTTCACTTATAACGCAATAGTTGACGATGCGGAGGCGATGAAGCAGAACGGCGCCTATAATGAGGCTACGGGTAAGGAAAACGTTGATGAATACACGGAATGGTTTAACGCCAACATATTCAACAAGTGGTCGAGCAAAGTCAGCAAGAATATGTACGGCTTCTATGAAAAAATATGCAAGGGCAAGACCCTTGACGGCGTATATAAATTTTTTATATACGCTTCGGGACTTTTGGAGCACAGGCGTTGGTGCAGATTTATGATGAGCAACGGATATGTACCTATCGAAAAATATCCGAACATAGACAATGACAAGAAGTCGAAAGACGAGATGAAAGATCGTTACCGTATGCACAGCGATATACGTCCTTACAGCGAAATGACCGCTGACAGAAAATATAACGTGGCGAATATCAAAGCGTATATGAAAATAAAGGCAGGTAAAAAGTCAAATTGACCTGCTCATTGCGTGTGCGTTTATATGAAAACCGCTCCTTTCGGGGCGGTTTTTCAAAGTTTTATCATCGGCGTAAAATTACGCTGCGGCGGGGATAGCCGTTGCCGCGATCACTTGGTCAAGCTCTTCGTTTACGGCGCTTGAAGGGTAGGGCGCGCTCACAACGTTGCACCCGTCCGCTTTTGTAATGCCGCGTTCGTTTATGCAATTGCCGTTCGGCCAATATAAAATAGCGGCGGTAAGGCGCAGCGCTTCTCCCGTGGAGGAGTTGGGAATGATATATTGCATACAGCCCTTGCCGTAAGTTGACGCCGTTTTTGCGCCTTCTCCCGCCAATGCAAGGTAACTACCGGTATAATCGGAAAGATATATATCGGAATAAGATATAACTTTGTAGTCCAAAAGCGCGCCCATCAGCACTTCGGAGGCGCTTGCCGTGCCGGAGTTTGCCATTACCGTCACGTCTATGCCGTCTTTAAGCGTAAATTCTTCCTTCAAAACAGGGCAGGTGTAAGTATCGTTCACGGCTTTTCCCTTAGCCGTAAGCAGCGTTTTCCCCGCTATATTTGCAAAGCACGCCGCTATCTCTCCCGTTATGTCCAGCTCTCCGCCCGGATTTGACCGCAAGTCCAAAATAAGGCTGTCGCAGCCCAAAGAGTTGAACTTTTCCACGGCAAATTGAAATTGCTTATCCGCGTCGCCGGAAAACTCGCTCAGACCGATATACGCCGTGCCGTCGGGCAGGGAAGGAATGGCGTCGGAGGGACTTTCCTGCATTGTAAGCCCGTCAAAAGTAAAATACCACGCGGTGGTATTCGTGGCAAGCAGCACATAACTTTGCTTGTATTGAGAGTATGTTTCAAGCTTTACTTCAAGTCCGTTTGCAAGAGTGAATTGAGTGCAGCTTCCGTCCGCCGTTGCGGAGGAAAACTCCTCCATGGCTTCTGAGCTGTCTATCTCCGTCATTTTACCGTCTATCACGGCATAAGCTATGACGTCACCCACCCTAATACCGCTTTTCCACGCGGGAGAGTTGCCTGTGCACGATATTATCACCGCGCCTTCACCCGGCAAAAACACTATCCCCGCCCCGTATGAAACGGAGTTGCCCGCATTGCCGTAAAGAAGCTCCGCGTATTCTTCCGCGGTGTAGTAAACGCTGTATCTGTCCAAATATTTGGCAACTATCTCGTCCGGAGAGAGCGCGTCCGCGTCCGTAATTTCCACGTCCGTGTAATAATATTCGGAAATTATCTCCGCCACCCATTGCGATGAGGTGGTCTTTGTCGTGCACGCCGCCAGCGTCACGCTCAAAATAAGCGCAACGGCAACAATTACCGCAAATATTACGCGTTTTTTGAATTTTCTCATATATTAAATATACCGCATTTTTTCGCAAATAACAATAGAAGAAAGTAAAATTCCCGTTTTTATGACATACTTTTTACCATTCCCGCCCGATTTTTCGCTCTTTGCTACGCAAGCGGTTACCTGCCGGCTTTCCTTAATTACGCCTGTATACGCCGCTTATGTGTATTGACACTCTTGCGCGTATGTGTTAATATTGTAATATAAAATTCGGTAAGGTGGAAAAATGAACGTTAAAGCTCAAAAGTTTTTCTCACACAAGGCAGTCACTTTCTTGGTAAGTTTCTTTGCCGCATTGGCGCCCATGCTTCTTTGGGCGTGCCGCACCACATCGTTTATCTTTGTGGACAAGGTATTGTTTATCGGTTTCAGCCAACTGCTGTTTTGGCTGATGGTGGCAAATGCCGTATTTGCGACCGTGCTTGCCGCGCTGCGTTGGCGCCTTCCTTCCTGGGCGCTGCAGCCTCCCAAATGGAGCGCGATAGCGGAATGCGTCACAATGGTGCTGACGGCGGTTTTTGCAATTGTCGGCATTGCCGAGATAATCGGTACGGGAGAGGGTATAGGGATGGCGTTCCGCGAGGCGGCGGAGATGACGCCTGTCTTTATAGCATACTTCCTTGTGGCGGTGTTTGCATTCTTCTTTCCTTCGGTGGGAAATAAGAAAGCGCGCATTGCGATTTTGTGTATTGCCGCCGTCTTGGGAGCATTCGGGGCTTTGTTTGCAATATATCCGCCCGTTTACTACAAGTTTTTGTCCGATCCCGTCGTGATAGATACGGGCAGCGATTATTCCGTGGTTTTTGCCACGTCGGCAGAAGGCACCGGTTATGTGGAATATGAATACGACGGAAAAACATACAAGGTTTATGACGAAAGCGACGGCAGAATAAACGGAACAAGCACCATCCACAGCGTAAATATACCGTATGAGCATTTGAATAATAACACTTATAGGGTGGGTTCTATGCGCGTTTTTGAGGTGTATGCTTATGGAGGCAGAAATGGGCGCACCATAGAATCGGAAGATTATTCTTTTGCCTCCCCCTCTACCGAAGATATGTCAGTGTTGTGCATATCCGATTGGCACACCCGCACCAAAGCGGCAAAGCAGTCGATAGAAAATATAGGCGAATACGGTGCCGTGATTATGTTGGGTGACGCCGCCTCTTGTATGGACACGGAAGATCTGGCTGCGGAGTACATAGTTTCCTTCGGCGGTGACATTACGGGCGGGGAAATACCCGTTATCTTTGCCCGCGGCAATCACGAAACGCGCGGAGCTTACGCCGCCGAACTCTCCGAAGCGCTTGGTATGGATAAGTTTTATTATGAAACTTCATTCGGCGGTTACCGACTCATCGTGCTGGACAGCGCGGAGGATAAGACGGACGATAATGTGGAATTCGGAGGTCTGGCGGATTATTCCGCATACCGCTATCGTATGATAGATTGGTTTGAAAGTTTGCAAGCCACAGAGCAAAAGACCATTGTAATATGCCACTCTCCTACGATAGCCGTGGAAGAGGATATAATAGATCGCGCCTATGCCAAGATGGAGGAACTCGGCGCGTCCATCGTGCTCTCCGGGCACTATCACTATTGCGCTTTGGAAGAGGATAAGTGGCCCTTAATAACTTATATCGACGGCGGCCACGGCGGCGGTGACTTTATCGCAAGCCGCGTCACATTCTCATCCGACGGCATAGACCTTTACGCATGCAACAAATCGGGCGAAGAGGTGCTGCACAAGCAGGTGTCCTGGGACGGAACGGTAACAAAATGAAGTGACTAATAAAATGCAGGACTATGCATTGAAAGTCAACAAGCATAAACATAAATGTGAAAAACAGATTTAAATCGAAACCACCGCAATCAAACAGTTTCGCCGGTTTACCGATTGCGTTTAATCTCATCTCGGATAAGGCGCAAGGCGCGTTTTTCTTCCGAGGAGACGCGGAAGGAGTCGAGTATTTTGGAGATGGTTTTTAGGCGGGTGTTTTTATCGACGCGGGGGTCTTTTATGTATGAGATAACCGCGTTTTTGTCTGTCAGGTAGAGCACGGATAGCAGCCACGCTGCGCCCATCATGACGTAATAGCCGGAGGGCGGAGGCTCGGTTTGCGTTTCGGGGATAAGGTCCGAAGGCAGATAGCCGCCCAAGCGGGAGTGCGGAACGGAAGACGTCGCGGAAGCGGAATGTGTAATATCAAGCGGTGCGCCGTCTGCGGAAAGCGAAAATTTCCGCAGATAGCCGCACTCCGTCAAGGCGCGCACATCCGAAAGAATGGGCGCCGTAAAGGCGGGGTTTGAAGCAAAGTTGTGAAGGAGCGCAACCAAGGCGAAGCGGGCGGAAAATTCTCCGTCGGAAAACAGGCGGGAGCGAAGCGAAGAAAAGTAGCTTTCGGTTTTGCAATCGTAACGAGTGGCTATCAGATCCACTCCCTCCCAATCGTCCACATAGCGAAGATATTCCTCGAATAAGGCAAGGTGTTCCGCCTCTCCATCTTTGCATAGGGCAATCACCATGCCGCGCAGAAGGTGATGTTCGAAATAGGTGAACGGGATCGCCAAGAACGCGTTAAAATCGCCCTTTGTTATTTGCTTGGCAAGGCTTTGCAATTTGGGAATGCGAATACCCAAAACGGGGTATTTCGTGTTTGTGAGCCGAAGAACGAACGCTTTGTAGTCCGTTTCCGCCATATCCGACAGAATTCGGTTTACACCTTCAAGCGTTGCAATATCCATATTAACGCCTTACCATAATTATTTCCGCCTGCCTGTCCAACGAGCCGTTAATTGAGTAGACGGTCATACCCGTGGGGATCTTGACGGCGGAATTATTCCACAAAGATTCGCTGAAATAACTAAAGGTAACGGATACGCACACAAGATATGTTCCCGGCAGCTCGTATTGCCCCGCGTAATGGGCGAGTATATCGTTTAATTCATTGTAAGAGGCGGCTTTGTGATCGTGCATATTCCCGCTTTCGTCCAGATAAAACATATTGGCATACGGATCGTAATTTACGCCGCCGCCGTAAAAATTGCTGCCGTAGACGCCGATATCCTGCGTGTGGGTGCTCGACGCCGCGGCTTCGCTGACAAGCAGCCAATCGTGCTGCCCGATACTGTAAGTTGTAAAGCCGCTTTGATAATCCGCCATTCCCCAGGTGGTATCCACTATATACCACATTCCGTCTATATTCACCTTATTCCACGCATGCGCGCCTTTCGGTACGGTTCCGCCTATCTTCACGCTCTCTATGCCCTCAATCGCGCACATTATAACGAATGCTTGGGAAAGTCCGTTGCACACCGCAACTCCGTCGTCGAATACGCCTTCGGGATAGAAGCAGTTGTAGTTGTATACATCGTTGTACAGATCTTGGTCAGAGGTGCGATCGCCGTTATATTTCGCTACTGCGTTATCGTACACGACTTCCGTGGTCAAATAATCGTATATAGCGTGAACGACCTCGTAATCGGACATACTTGTATCCGTTATTCCCGCCATTACGGCACGCGCCTTATTCCAAATGCGTTCGGCGCTGCTGCCTGCTTCGGGCAGAGGCCGCAGCCCCAGTTCCAGAGCGAAATAAAGCTGCATACTTGTGGACACGTTTGCGGTGTTCTCAACGCTGTCTATAGGGAAAGTTCCCGAATTGCCCGTGCTTGAATAATGCGCGTACGCCTGAGTTGTTTTCAGCGGTTCGCGGTTTTCAAGTCTGTACTGCCATGCCAGATCCGAAGCGTTTTTGGACGGCTCTTTATAAGAAGTTTGAAGCAAGGTGAGCGAAAAGATATTGTCGGATACTTTCGTGCAGGTCACCTTATAAGCCACCACTTCGCGGAACTGTTCGGTGCCGTCTTCATATTTTTTATTTGCTATATCGTGCGCGCTCCAATTGCCGTAGCCCATGGCAAAACTCACCCGTTTATAAGGGTAGGTATACTTAAATTCGCTGTTTTCGGTATAATATGTGCCCGTACTTTCCAATTCCTCATAGTAAAGAGCGGTATAGGCGACGAACGTATTCCATTCTTCATCGCTTATGAAATAGAAATTCTCCTCGCTGCCGAGGTAATCGAACGTGTTTTGCAGATACGGAAGATACGAGGAACAATCCCCGCAGGTGACGCTTGAAGTATAGCTTTTTCCACCGAAAGTTTCCGGTAAATATGCGGTTACGGATATGTTGTCCTTCAAAGAATCGAATGCGTTCAGTTTGCCGGTCGCATTGAACGAATTCACCGTGAAAAGTTCCGGATAGTCGTTGGAAGAATATGTTTCCCCGTTTATCGTCACCGTGTAATATGCCGGTTCGAGATTGGCCTCCCACCGAATATATATATCGGGATAACCGTCCAAATCCACATACAACCCGTCGGGCGCGCAGGAATATTCGGGAGTGTACACGACGGGCGCGGTTACGGCTCCTTTATCCGTATAGATGCTTATATAATGTACGCCTTCCGAAAGTCCTTTGAGTACGGACGCGTTCACCACCTGCTTGTTCGGCTCTTTGCTTCTTACAAAGCTCACTTTCTCCCCGTCGACGCAGACTGAATTTACTTTGACCTGATCGAAAAACGTAAACTCCACATTTCTGCCGTCGTGCTCACTGTACGCGATATATCCCTCTCCGCGATAGATAAGATTGCCGTTGGGTTGCGTATCGTACGGGTCGACAAGTTTGACCACCTTTTCCACCACGAAAACAGAATGCGTGACCTTTGCCCCGTCCGAAAGCGTCGCTTCGAATTGTATGGCTGCCCCTATATCGAATTGCTGCAGATAAGATTTGGATATGGCCACGGAAGAGCCGTTTATACTGTGCGCGGACGCGAATTTTTCGCTGAGATCGTAATTCCCCAAAGGTTTGATGCTTGCTACGTTTTTGGCAAAAGATATGGTCAAATCCATATCCGTAGCGGGATAATACGTGTAATTCGGCGCCTCAATGTTTGCCGCAAGGTCCGCCGCGGAAGGCGCAAATGAAAGCGCGTATTGCAGCATTTCCTTATCATCGACGTGGGGGATTGTTATCTTGCAGCTGCCTTCCTCCGATTTTGCATATTCTTCGGAAGAAGGAATTGCCGCCACATATACTTGGACCGCTCTTTCCTTATCCTCAAAGGCAAATTCCGTCAACGAAAACGATGTTTCCGTGACCGTTTCCTCCGCCAGCGTGCTATCCGAAGAAGCGTCCTTCACCCTGACGAAATACATCCCCGCGCCGTCCACTTTTTCCCAAACCGCATAAAAACCGCCGTTTCCACTGACTATCGGCGGTTTGAGTTTGGGAACGCGCGACATATTCGCGCACGCCGCAAACGCCAGCGCGCACACGCAAAGACATATGATAAGAATAACGGGAATACGCTTTTTCACAAGTAGATTATAACACAAAACGCGGCGCCTTGCACGCCGCGTACGCCTATTTTACGAAAGTATTACTTAACGCCGATTTTGCGGACAAACTCCGAATACTGCGATATACTCCCTGTTCCGCTACGCCGACGTCACGACAAAACGCGGCAACACTCAACGCATACCGCTCTTGTCAATTTGATAATCACCGACAATAAAAAACAGCCCGCACCGCCCGTTATACAACGGCAATGCGAGCCAATCGCCTTACTCAGTCATCCAAATTCATATCGTTGAGCAACTTTTTCAGCTCACGCATCTCATCCCTGCTCAGCGTGACGCCTTTGCCCATCTTATCACCGTCCGGCGACCATTCCCTAATGTCGTACTTAGGCTCCTTGCCGTTCCAGCTGATAAGCTTGATCTCCTTTTTCCACCCCTTACCGGATTCGGAAAGAGAACCGCAGTTTTCAATTACTTCAAAAGAAAAATCTGCCATTTAACCATCCTCCCTATGTTATTGCCTTCATTATAACATATATGCGCGCGCATTACAATATATTTTTAGATATTTATATAATTTTTATTACAAGGAGCAGCATACATATGCAAAACCTTGATAGAACACTTTGATCGTATTGCTTTCGGTATATTCGCACAATCTGTCGATTTGTCATAGGAGACACTGCAATATAAAGAGTGCTTCGTTGGGGCATAGAGTTCGCCAAGCAGAAGGGGACTCAAACAGGCTGTCTTTTATTTTATATTGGGTAGATGTTTGCAGATGGGTATCTGCTCGATAATCGATATATTAAAGCCGCGTGCGACTGTAGATAAACTGATTTTTCAAAAGTTGGCTTGGGGAGGTTTCCCTGACACTGATATTTGGCAATAATCGGTCGGCAAGATAATTTCTAAAGAAAAAAGCATATTTTTGTTGTGTGGGAATAAAAATTCAACGAGCAGGTAAGTAGTTTTTGTAAATTACTATGCGTTTTTTGATATTGTGCGTTACGATTTAGTCGTCATGAAACAAAAGTATTTTAAATGCTGAAAGGATATTGATATACAACGGCCGGAGATCCGAGTATATATCATAACTTATAAATAAAAAATAAGTTAATCATAATGGGTTGTATTACTAGCCGGCGCAATTATAACCACAACATAAAAATCACTCCTCAAATGTAAAACTTTCAATTTAAGTCTTGAAAACAACGTCAAAATATGGTAAATTAACGCTAGAAAATACGCTGATGAAAAGGGGAAAATATGAAGAAAAAGTTGTGGTTGGCTATCATCATACTAGCGCTGATCACAGCCGTAGTATTCGTATTTTGCGCATGTAACGATGATACGGAAACTTCGCCCGAAGAAACTCTCCCCGAAGACAATTTGGAAGACCCGAATCTTGAAGATATCCCGGAATTAGAAGAGAGTAAGTGCAAGATAACATTTATAGGTCTGAACGACGAAATCATAGCAGAGATAGAAGTAAAGGAAGGAGAAAAGATTATTCCTCCCGAAGCCAAGCAATATGACGGATATGTGTTTAAGGAATGGAAAATGCCGTCCGATGCAGCCGCAACGGATATGACCGTTATGGCAATATACGCCAAGCTGTACAAGATAACCGTTAAATTTTCAGGGATTAATATTCAAGAGCAAGAGTATACGATAGAGGAAGGCTTGCTTATTTCGGATAAGGTAAATTTGCAAAGCGTTCAAGCTCTTATCCCGGACGGGTATTACATAACGGGAGATTATGCGGAAGAGTATTCATACGATAGGATAGCAGACAAGGACATTATATTGGAGATACAATGCGCAAAGCGGGTATATGCCATAACGTTAAACGGCAATGTTGAAGATATTCCCTTGCAGACAGAAAAGATAGAACACGGTGAGATATATACCCCTCCGGACATAAGTACAAAGGGGTATATATTCAAAGGGTGGTATACGGATACAGAGTGCACCAAGCCATATGAACCGCGGGAGATAAAGGCAGACCTTACGCTATACGCCAAATGGGAAGAAGTTACCGAAAACACGCATATAGAGCTTGCAACAGACGAAGATATAGAGATACTCACGGCAAACCCTTATGCGCAATACACAATAACGGGAGATATAGACCTTGCCAAAATAGCGGAAGCGGATATAACTTTTACGGGCGTATTAAACGGTAATAACAAAACGGCGATATTGGGCAACAAGCCGCTATTCAAGGAAAACAAGGGCACGATACGCAACCTTGATATAAAAGTGCAGGCAGACAATGCGGAGATATATAAGCAAGAAGACAAGAGTAATTTTGCATACGGCGCAATATGCGCCATAAATGCGGGAACGATAGAGAATTGCAGCGTAAGCGGCAGTATTACCGCCGCTTCGGATAAAGCAGTTTATATAGGCGGAGTGTGCGGCATAAATAACGGTGATATTAAAGGTGTATCCGTGGATGTTGAAATATTATGCGAACAGCTGGCCGCACAAAGTGCCATAGGCGGCGTTACGGGAAGTATCTCGGCTGTTAATGCGAGCATATCCGATATAACTTGCGATGTAAAAATATTGAGTGACAGCACCGCTATCTGCTATTGCGGCGGAATAGTTGGCATAATATCTACTTCGGATATTACTCTTTCCGATATAACCGTATATGCCGAAATA
>CALWHM010000030.1 GCA_944380395.1 uncultured Clostridia bacterium
GTGATAATATTCATCCTGCTCGGCGCGGCAATAGTGGCTCTCGCGGCTTTTCTGATAGTGCGCGCCACTCCCGCGGACAGACCTAGCGAGGTGCGCGGACGCAGGCATTACGATGAGGACGAACAACCCGCCCACGGACGTTTGCCCGAAGAGGAGAATGCGCCGCCGGTAACCGAAGATAAGCCCGCGCGCGAAACCGTTCAGGAACAGCCCGCCGAGCCCGTGCAGGAAATAGAGGCGGTGGGAGAAATATCGCCCGTGGAAGAGCCGCCCGTGCAGCAGCCTGCGCCGCAAGCGGCTGAGCAACCCGCGCCGCCCGAACCGCAGGAAAAACCCGCGGAGCCTGTGGAAGAAAAGAGCCCCGAAGTTCCCGAAGAGTTAAAGGCAGAGAAGGAAGTTCCCGCGCCCGTAAAGGAGATAGCCGCGGAAAAAACGCCTGCGGAGGAAAGCGCTTTGCCCGCAGAGCATACGGAAGAAGTCGTACCCGTGGACGAAGTCGTGCCGATAGATGAAGTAACTCCCGCCGAGGATATCGTTATAGTCGAAGAAATTGCCGCCACCGATGAAACGGAAACGGCGCAAACGCCCGCGGAAGAGCAAAAGCCCGCGGAAGAGAAAAAGCCGACAGAAGAGCAAACGCCCGCGGAAGAGGGAAACCCTGCGGAAGAAGAAAAGCCGGCAGAAGAGCAAACGCCCGCAGAAGAAAAGCCTGCGGAAGAGCAAAAACCCGCGGAAGAAGAAAAACCCGCTGAGGAGCAAAAGCCTGCGGAAGAGGAAAAGACGGATAAGGTCGCCGTCATTGTGACTGAGGACGGCAAGGCGGAAGAAAGCGACGAGTTCTATGCCGCTTTGGAAGAGAACAAGAAGTACGATAGGTCTTTCCGCGCCAAGCTGATACAGGCTTCCGACGTGGTAAAGGAGCGTTACGGCGTCATATACAACGCGCTTATGGCGTATAAGGGCGTAAAGAGCAGATACAGCTGGGACTGCGAAACGTTCAAGGCGGGCGGAAAAGTAGTCGCCAAGGTAACCATCATAGGCAAGACTCCCGTGCTGTTCCTGGCGCTCGATCCTTCGGAATATATAGACACCAAGTACCGCGCGGAGGACGCTTCAAAGTACTCCAAGTATGCGGCAACTCCCGCCAAGTTCAAGATAAACGGGGAGCGTAAGGCGGGCTATGCGCGCGAACTCATCGCACGCGCTATGGAGGAGTTCGTATTTGAGGGCGAAAGCGAAACTCTGCCCGAAATACCTTACCAAAGCGATGAAGAACTTCTTGAGGCGGGACTTATCAAAACTATCAAATAAACACCTTTGGGCAAAATATTTAACGTGAAGGAAAAAGTCGAGAGGTGAACGGATGAACACAAGGGCAAAAAAAGCGGCGGTGATAACCGCCATAGTACTCGTCGCGCTTATCGCGCTTTCTTTGGGCGCGTGGGGCGTGACGCATTATTTTCTGCCTTTCGGCAATGACAGCGCGGAAGGTTATACCATTTTATTTGACAGCGATACGGTATTGATGCGTTCGGACGCGATAACCGCGCCGTTTATTCCGTGAAAAAGGGCGGAAGCGTGACTTTGAAGGCGGTGCTTTCGGATCAATATCTGAACGAGCGCGGCATAACTCCGCAGTACTTCCTTGCAAGCGACCTTACCGGCAAGCAGCCGAGCGGTTATGACGGGGTGAGTTTGGAAGGCGGCAAGCTTACTTTGTCTGCAAATTCTTCGCTTGAAAACGGGGACGTGATAGTCGTTGTGGCAAAGGCGGGCAGCAAACAGGCGGCGGCGTTTATAAAAGTATCGGGATAAACCGTTGCAAAACGCCGCAAAGTGTGCTATCATATAGGCGTATTGGAAGACTAGGTTGACGCGCGTTAAGTACCGTCGGACGGAGGAGTGCCGGCGGGCGAAAAGCAACAGCTTGCGGTGCGTCCTCCGCTCCCGCTTTGAATATACCGATAAGTTTATTTCGGCGAGCTTCCAAAACAAGCTCGCTTTTTTGCGGGCAATAAATAAAGGAGGCCCGCTTTTATGGCTTGGACCTATTCCCGCGCAGTAGAGTACGCGGAGGGAAAAGCGGTCAGTTTGCCCGGTTTGCAGCGCATAAACGCGCTTATGAAGGCGCTGGGCGATCCGCAGGACAGATATTTGAGAGTGCATGTCGCAGGGACCAACGGCAAAGGTTCGGTTTCGGCTTATATAGCCGGGATACTCACCGCCGCCGGGTATAAGACGGGCAGATTTTCTTCACCCGCCGTTATTGATCGCAAAGAGTGCATCACCGTGGACGGGGAACAGATATCCGAGCTTGAATACGCTTATTGTATGGAACGTGTGGCAGCGGCGTCGGGAGAAGACCGCCCCACCTCTTTTGAAGCGGAAACGGCTGCGGCTTTATTGTATTTCGCGTATAAAGGCTGCCGCTTTGCCGTGCTTGAAGCGGGAATGGGCGGCGCGCAGGACGCCACCAACGTGCACGGGAAAAAAGCGGCGGCGGCAATAACGTCCGTGGGCTTGGATCATACGGAATTTTTGGGCGATACTTTGCAAAAGATAACCTTGGCAAAGGCGGGGATATTCGACGGGGCGGAGCAATGCTATTCCGCCTTGCAGGAAAAAGAAAGTAAAAGCGCTTTGCGCGCTTATTGCGCAGAGCGGGGGATAAAGTGCGCTTTCGTGCCGCCGCTAAAAGGCGCGGGGTACAGCGGAAACAGACAGCTTGCCGTGTACGGCGGGCGCACATTGAGCATAATGCCCGGGATAAGTCAGCTTGCAAACGCCGCGCTTGCGATAGAGGTGTGCAAGGGGCTGAACAGTCAGGGGTACTGCATACCCGAGGGCGCGATATACGGCGGACTCGGCGCGGCTCTTCCCTGCCGTCAGGAGCTGATAGACGGAAAACTTCTCCTTGACGGGGCGCATAATCCCCAAGCGGCAAAAGAGCTTGCCGCAAGCGTGGAAGAGCGCTTCCCCGGCGTGAAAAAAGTAGCGCTTGTGGGCGTGTTTGCGGATAAGGACTATAACGGAGTGCTGCAAGCCACGCTGGGCGCCGCGGATAAAGCCTTTACTTTCGATTGGGACAACAAACGCGCCCTGAGCGGCAAAAAATTGCAAGAGTGCGCAAGCAAGCTGTGCGATACGAAGTATATTCCCAATATAAAGGACGCGCTTACAGCGGCGCTTGAAGCGGCGGGGGACGGCATAGTGATGGCATACGGGTCGTTTTCCCACTTGAAAATTATAAAAAGCGAGTACGAAAAACTTACTAAAAGGAGTTTATGATGGACGGAAAAAAGATTGAAGAGGCTGTAAAACTGCTGCTTGAAGGTATGGGTGAAGACGCGGAGCGCGAGGGCTTGAAAGACACTCCCGCACGCGTGGCGCGCGCCTTTGAGGAAGTGTTCTCCGGTTATAAAGACAGCGCGGAAAAACACCTGTCCGTCACCTTTGAAAGCGGCTCCGGCGGAATGGTTTTGGAAAAGGATATCCCCGTTTATTCCGTGTGCGAACATCACCTTCTTCCCTTTTTCGGAAAGGCTCACGTGGCTTATCTGCCGCAAGGCAGAGTTGCGGGACTGAGCAAAATAGCCCGCACCGTGGAAGTTTACGCGCGCAGACTGCAGTTGCAAGAGCGGCTTACCGAGCAGGTCGCGCGGGCGATAGAGCGCACTCTTTCGCCAAGCGGCGTTATGGTGGTGATAGAGGCGGAACACACGTGTATGACAATGCGCGGCATTAAAAAGACGGGCAGTAAAACGATAACGTGCACCTGCCTCGGCGCGTTCTTGCAAGACAAAGAGTTGCAGGCAAGGGTTATGGAGATGATAAAATGGTGACGCTTCTGCCTTCGCAAAGAGTGGACGCGATATATAAAAGCGGAAGATATGTCTGCGCGCTCAAAAAGCTGGAAGAAGCGGAAAGGGAGAGAAAATTCTGCCGCCACGATTTGAAGCATTTTACAGACGTGGCGCGTATCGCCGCTCTTTTGAACGCGGAGTTTTCCGCGGGCTGTCCGACAGACGAGATATACGCCGCGGCTCTTCTGCACGACATAGGCAGGGCGGAGCATACGGCGGATCACGCCAAAGCAAGCGCGCGTTTTGCCGGGGAGATACTGCCCGAATGCGGCTTTGAAAGTGAGGAAACGGAAAGAATAATTCGCGCCGTACTTGCGCACGGGGAAAAGCAGGAGGACATCTCGATTCAAACGGCGCGGGAGAGGGCGAAGGGAAGCGGCGCTTTAAGCGCGCTTATCTTGTGCGCGGATAAACTTTCGCGCAACTGTTTTGACTGCGCCGCACGCGGCGAATGTTATTGGAAGAAAAAGACGGAACGCATATGGATATAAAAAATTTCGATGTGAAAAACAAGACGTATATAATGGGCATACTCAACGTAACGCCCGATTCTTTCTCCGACGGCGGCAGTTGGAACGGCGTGGAAGCGGCGTCGGAACACGCGCGCCGTATGGCGTTTGAGGGAGCGGACATAATAGACGTGGGCGGCGAATCCACCCGCCCCGGATATACGCCCGTGAGTGAGGAAGAAGAGATAAGGCGGGTCGTGCCCGTCATTAAGCGTATAAAAGCGGAACTTGACATACCCGTATCCGTGGATACGTGCAAGGCAAAAGTCGCGCGCGCCGCATTGGAGGCGGGCGCGGATATGGTCAACGATATTTGGGGATTCAAAAAAGACGACGATATGGCGCGCGCCGCCGCCGAATACGGCGCGGTATGCTGCCTTATGCACAACCGCGCGGATACGGAGTACTCCTCTTTTGTTCTCGACGTGAAACGCGACCTGCAAGAGAGCGTAAATATCGCTCTTAGGGCGGGTGTTAAAGAGGAAAACGTAATTTTGGATCCGGGCATAGGCTTTCCAAAGTCTCCCGAGCAAAACCTTATTATATTAAATAAGCTGGAAGAGCTTTATATGGGCTATCCCATACTTGTCGGAGCTTCCAGAAAGTCGCTTATAGGCTACGCGCTCAAACTGCCCGTTTCACGCAGGGAAGAAGCGTCCGTAGCCGCCGCCGTGATAGCGGCTTACAAGGGCGCGGCGTTCGTGCGCGTGCACAACGTGGCGGCGCACCGCCACGCCGTGGATATGGCGCGAGCCGTGGCAAACAGCGGAAAAAATCAAAACTAGGGCGCGTCCCGATAAAAAGGCAGGGTAAAATGAAAGGCAGAATAACTCTTACGGGAATAAGCGTGAATGCGTCGCACGGTGTGTACGGCTTTGAAAAGACGGGCGTGCACCCCTTTGTCGCGGACGCCGTTTTATACACGGACAAAATGTGCGGCTCGGACAATCTCTGCCGCACATACGATTACTCAAAGGCGGCGGAAATAATAGCGGGAGAGCTGGGCGGTAAGAGCGTGGATCTGATAGAAACGCTTGCCACGCGCATAGCGAAAAAACTGAGTATCGCGTTCAATGCCGACTGCGACGTGACCGTGCACAAGCCGGAAGCGCCGCTGAACGTGAGCTTTTCCGACGTGTCCGTCACCGCGCACGCACGCTTTACGCGCGTGTGTTTGGGACTTGGCTCCAATATGGGGGACAGAAAAAAGTATTTGGACGACGCGGTTGCCGCAATAAAGGCGGATGAGGAAAATAAGGACGTGCGCGTGTCTTCTTACCATGCCACCGCGCCGTACGGCGGAGCGGCTCACGGGGAATTTTTGAACGCGTGCCTTGTAATGCGCACCCTGAAAGACCCGTTTGAACTGCTGGATATGTGCGCCGCGCTGGAAAGCGCCGCGGGCAGAGTGAGAAAAGAGCGCTGGGGGGACAGAACGCTGGACGCGGACATACTCCTTTACGGGCAGGAAGTGATAGACGAAGAGGGCTTGATAGTGCCGCATATCGGTATGTGCGAGCGGGAGTTCGTACTTGCGCCGCTGAGTGAGATAGCGCCGGGCACAATTCATCCCGTGTGCGGTGCGACCGTGGCGCAGCTTTATGCGGCATATAAGGAGAAAAACAGATGAACAGGGTGATATGTATGTCACCGCACGCCGGCAGCTGCGACAAACTCACCGCGGGCGCGGCGGAGAGGACGGGGGCGCAGACGGTATATCTGCGTAATTTGAATATTTCCTGCTGCGACGGGTGCGGGGCGTGCGCGCACGGGGAGTGCAAATATAAAGACGACGCGTCAAACCTGCTGAACAATATAAGAAAGGGCGGTAAAACGCTGTTCGTAACGCCGCTTTACTTTTGCAATTTCCCCGCGCTTGCCAAGGCGTTTTTGGACAGGGCGCAGGCGTTTTGGGAAAAGCGCGAAAAGTGCGAGTCGGACTTTTATCTGCTGGCTGTGGGCGGACAGAGTGAGGAGAACAACTTCCGCTCCGCATATCTGACTTTCCGCGCGTTTTGCATAGCTATGGGCGCGCGCTTTTCGGGGGCGGAGTATCTGGGGCGCGTGGAAAGCGCGGCGGATATAAGCGATAGAGATATTGAAAAGGCGGCAAAAATGCTCGAATAAGCGCATATTTTCAAATTTTTGCATTTTAATAAAAATTCGGTCTTGAAATTTCTCTTTATCTATTATATAATGGAATTGCGGAGGTATCCGTTCGATCCCCGTTGATAAGGAGATGATATGAAAGATTTTACTTTTTTTGCACCCACTCGCATATTGTTCGGCAAGGGTAAAATTGCCGAGCTTCCCGCTCAAATCAAGAAAATTGCGGATAAAGTTCTGCTCGTGTACGGCGGAGGTTCCGTAAAGCGCAGCGGTATTTACGACACTTTTACCGCTCTTTTGAAAAAAGAGGGCATAGCCTGGGAAGAGCTGAGCGGCGTAGAACCCAATCCCAAAATAGAGTCCGTTATCGCGGGCGCGGAACTTTGCAAAAAGCACAAATTGAAAGCGGTTGTGGCGCTGGGCGGCGGCTCCGTGATAGACTGCTGCAAGGGCATAGCCGCGGGCGTATACCACAAGGGCGATATGTGGGAGATGGTGGATAAAAACAAGGTGGAGCGCGCTCTGCCGCTGTTCACCGTGCTCACCATGGCGGCTACGGGCAGTGAGATGAACGGCAACGCCGTCATATCCAATATGACGCTGAATGAGAAAAAGGCGATAAAAAGCGAGCTGTTAAAACCCGTGGCTTCCGTGCTGGATCCCACCTATACCTATACGGTGCCGCGTTTCCAGACGGCTTCGGGCGTGGCGGACATTATGAGCCATATCATAGAGTGCTATTTTTCCACCGTGCACTGCGCCGCCGTGCAGGACGGAATATCGGAAGCGCTCTTGAAAGTGTGCATAGAGTACGGCAAAGCCGCCGTGGTCACGCCCACCGATTATACGGCGCGCGCGAATCTGATGTGGGCGTCCTCTCTTGCCATAAACGGGCTGACAAGCTGCGGCACGGGTAACGCGTGGAGCTGTCACGCCATAGAACATCAGCTCAGCGCATATTACGACATCACGCACGGCGCGGGACTTGCGGTGGTCACGCCCGCTTGGTTTGAACATATTCTGAGTGAAAAAACTTTGGATAAATTCGTGTCATACGGCAGGAATGTGTGGGGCATAAAGGGGGGCAAGCCCTTTGCCGTGGCAAAGGAAGCCATTGCCAAAACGCGCGAGTTTTTCTCCTCTCTCGGACTTCCCGAAACGCTGCGCGGTCTGGGGATAGACAGCAGCGAACTGTTCCACGAAATGGCGGCAAAGGCGGTAAAAGAAGATTTGGCAAACGCGTACGTGCCTTTGACGGAGGACGATGTGGTGGCTATATATTCCGCGTGCCTTTGATAAAGCAAATCAAAATTGCGGACGGGCAGCCGTCCGCTTTTTATTTTGCGAACACTCTGAAAAGGGGCAGGCAGGCTGAGAAAAACGCTTTATACGCCTTGCAATAGTCGTAACTCGTGCGGGCGCGCTTACAGCCTCCGCCGCGGCATAGGAAAAAGTAAGGGCATTCGCGGCACCTTTGAGGCATAGCCAAGGACTGCTTTATAAAATTTTCCGACAGCTCAGTTTTGGCAAGTTCGTCAAAGCCGCGCTCGTTTATGTTGCCCAACAGCCATTCGTCCAGGCAGTAAAAATCGCAGGGGTAGACGTTGCCTCCGCCTTCCACCACGAACTGTCTGCCGCAAAAGCCGCCCACGCCGCACTCTTCGAATTTTTCCTTGCGGTACAGCCTCACCCAATTGTCAAAGCGGCGTATGCTCACGTAATTGCCGCGCATATAATCTTTCACATAAAGATTGAAAAGTACGATCAAAAAGCGCGCATACTGCTCGTTTGTCATATAAAGCGGACTTTCTTCACTGCTTCCGAAAGGGCGCAGACAGGGTATGAATTGCAGATATTTGAAGTTGTTTTGCGCAAAGAATTTATATACGCGCTCTATGTTGTCCGCAAGCCTGCCCGTGACCACGGTGAGAATGTTGAATTGCACGCCGTGCTCTTTCAGAATGCCGGCGGCGCGCATTATGTCGTTATAGGCGGGGGAGAAGTCCGCCCGCATACGGTAAAAGTTATCCTCCGCGTTTCCGTCCAGGGAAAGTCCCGCAAGCACGCCGTTTTCCGCGAACATATCCGCCCATTCTTTATCTATGAGCGTGCCGTTCGTCTGCACGGCGTAATATATTTTCACATTGCCTTTTTGCTTTTTAGCATAAGAGAAAAAGGAGCGGAAAAAATCCTTTCCCGCCAAAAGCGGCTCTCCGCCCTGAAAGGAGAAATACACGCTTCCGCCGTCCGCCGTTTTAATGGCGGAATCTATCGCGGCGCGCGCCGTTTTTTCGCTCATCTGTCCCTGCGTGAATTGCTCGCGCATATCCGCCACGTCGTGGTAAAAGCAATACTTGCACCGCATATTGCACGCGGAGGAGGCGGGTTTGAGCATTACGGAAATATCTGCCATCAGTCGTAATAGGAGAAGTTTACGCCGCGGCGGTTGTCCTTAAAGGAGTGCGCCACTTCGTCTTTCAGCGCTTTCAGTTCGCCGCTTATCGGCGCGAACGTATCCGCCCTGTTGTAACTTTCGGAGGGGTCGTCCGTCAGACATATCAGCCAATCCTTGCGCGTCAGATTGAAAAACGCTGGATTGTCGTTTGGCGCGGAGCCGAAGTACTTCCACGTGCTGTACGCATAGCCGCCCTGAGGCAAATTTTCCGCTTCGGGCACGAGTTCAAGCAGCTTTTCGCGTGAAACGCCGTATTGCAAAGCCACTATCTTTTCCCTCTTCATATGCAGTATGGGACTTTCTTTTCCGTGTATGAACACGGTGCCCGTATCGTCGGTGAGCAGCGGCACACAGGATACGCCGTCCAGCTGCCTGTCCACATCCGCGGGGGTGTATCCGCGCTTTTGTCCGTTTGTTATGTTGCACATATAGGCAAGGGTGGGGAACAGGTCCGCCATAGCCGCGGGAGCGCAAACGGCGTTATCTTCCGCATAGAAAGCGGAATATTCTTCCGGGGCGTTGTCCCAGCGCATAAAGAAGGGCATCTTCTGTCCCGCTTCGTATGCCGTGTACTTGCCGCCGCGCAGACTGCCCGCAGAACCTTGAAGGGCGGGTCCGTTGTCCGAAGTGAATATTATTATGGTGTCGTCCAGCACGCCTTTTTCTTCCAGCATATCGAATAAAAGTCCCAAATAGTGGTCGAATTCGGTAAGGCAGTCGCCGTAAATGCCCGCTCCGGAACTTCCTATAAAGTCCTTACCCGCATGTACGGGCGCGTGCGGCCTCGGGGAGGCGTAATAGGCAAAGAATTTATCGCCGCCGTCTATCGTTTGTTCCAGCCAGGAATATATTTCGTCGTGTATCAGTTTGGTGTTTTCGCCCTGATCTATGTCCGCGCCCACGGCAACTTCATAGTTGCCCTGTCCCAGGTCCCCGCCTTCGCGCACGTGGTAGTAGGGGATATTGTCGTTTATGTGGTGTGAACCGTAGAAGTAGTCAAAGCCCTGATTTGTGGGCAGATATTCGCCGTAATCGCCCAAATGCCACTTGCCGAACGCGCCCGTCGCGTATCCCGCCGCGGAGAACATCTCCGCCATGGTCACTTCATCGCCGAGCATTCCGTCGCAGTTGTTGCCCATCTCTATGGGGTCGAACACGCGCGTCGCGTTGAAGGGTGAAAGCGTGTTCACGGTGGGATACAGCACATTGTCCGCGCTCCCGCGGTAGGGATAGCGCCCCGTCAAAGCGGAAAAGCGGGAGGGCGAGCACACGGAGTAGTTGGAATAAAAGTTGTCAAAAGACACGCCGTTTTCCGCAACGGAATCTATATTCGGCGTGGAGTAGGGTATGGATAGGTTTGCGCGCCGCGCGTTGTAAGAAGCGTCCGCCCAGCCCATATCGTCCATCAGTATAAAAAGGACGTTGGGGGAATTGCTTTCCTTGGCGTTGCGCTTGATAGTGCTCAAATATTCTTCTTCGCCCGCGCTCATATCGAACATACGCGGCTTTGCGCGCAGATTCACCGTGAACACGAGTATCACCGTGGCGCCCGTCAAAAGCACGCTCAAAGCAGAGGTTACGGCGTATTTCGCCGTGACTTTTTTGCTTGCGGCAACGGCGTATATCGCCACCAATAAAACAAACGTGGGGGAGAGGATGAGCGCGTTTCCCGCAAAGCGGGTCAGGGCGCTGCCTTCACCCTGCCAAAGCGCGTGGTCGGCGCTTGCAAAGCCCGCGTCGGCGCTCAAAAAGCCGCCCCAGCCCGCATCCGCGCCCGCTATCACGTAAAAGGTGAATATGCCGAAACTCACGCACATATAACCTATCATATACCATACGTAAACGCGCTTTTTTATCAGAACGGACAAAAGGATGAGCGCAGCGGTCACGCACATATACACCACGCCCACCAAAGTGACCGTGTTCAAGCCCGCTATCCATTGGGCAAGCATGATGAGAATGCCCGCAAGGGCGGTGAGCATAGGAGCTTTTTTCTTTGAGCCGTCAAAAACCAGCGTTTTGCGGCGGGCGTTGTCTTTTTCCATTATGTCCTCTCCGTCGGCTGTTGCGGATATTTGTCCGTATGCCATATATAAATTATAAAGCAATGTAAACTTATTGTCAATACGTCGCAGCGATAGCAGATATTCGTCCGTGTATATTAAGAATACATAAAAATTATAATCGTTCAATGTGATATTTTACGTATTCGGGAATTTTTTTTGGAAAAATACCCAAAAAAATTTGTTTTTTTATTGTCAATTTTCTATTATAGATTTGTATATAGTGTGTACCACTTATACAGAAGGAGAATTTATGAGCAATAACCAACAAAAACAGCTGCCCCGCAAGATGAAAGCGGAGATGTGGGACAGAATGCAATTTTTATTCCGCAATTATTACGATCGCATGATCCACTTCTATCTGAAATTCGACGAGCCGCTCGACTATGCCGCTCTTGCGAAAGCATATAAGTATGTGGTAGACAGAATACCCGTGCTGCATTCGTCCTTTATCAATTGCGCGGTGACCCCTTATTGGAAGATAAATTACGACTATTCCGAAAGCGACATCATCACGTTGAAAGAAGCAGAGGACGAAGAGAGCGCGCACAATATGGCAATGGAGTTTCTGACGCAGGAAATACCCGTCAAAGCAAAATTGCAGATACAGGCGGGAGTGTTCCGTTTCAGGGGCGGGGATATACTCGTACAGGTGCTCAACCATATGTGTATGGACGGTCCCGACACCAAGGAGATGCTTATGCTGGTGGCAAGGGCGTACGAACAGATACTTGCGGGAAAAGAGCCGGACGTAGAGGTGAAAAACGGCGACAGAAGCCATTATCAATGCTACACTCTGTATAATGAGGAAGAAAAAAAGAACGCTTTGGGACTTTATAAAAACGTAAGTCAGGTAAAGCATCAAATCAAGTTTCCTTACACCAAGCGCGACCGCAAGACGGACAAGTCCCGCATATTGCGCCGTGTGATAGGCAAGGAGAAGTTCGCCGCATTAAAAGCCATGTCCAAAAAAACGGGCGTTACGCTCAACGACGTGCTCTTGGTCGCCTATATGCGCGCGCTGTACAGGGCGTGCAACATAGACCGCGAAAAGAGCGTGTCCGTGCCCTGTATGGTGGACTTGCGCAGGCATATAAAGGGCGGAAAATCTTTCGGCTTTTCCAACCATATCGGCTTTATGATATGCACCGCGCACGGATACAAGGAAGACTATTTGCAGATGTTCGAGGATATCAAAAAGCAGTCGGACGCGGCTAAGGACGACCCTTACTTCGGACTTTACTCGCTGCCTCTTCTCAATTTGGCATACAAACTGTTCCCACAGTTTTTGGCGGAATTTGCCATAGGTTTGGGCTATAACAATCCCTACACGGGTATGTCCAATCTGGGACTTTTGAAGGAGCAGGACTTTATGTTCAACGGCAAATCCCCGGCCTATCTCTTCCTTACGGGCGCCATCAAGTCCATTCCTTATCTGCAGCTTGCAATCAGCACGTACAAGGGGGAGATGACCCTTACTATAGCCGTAAAGTGCAAGGATAAGGACGAAGAAGCGCTTACCGTGTTTATAGACGACGTAGTGGCGGAGCTTGACAATATGCTCAAAGTTATACAATAAAAGCCGCCGAAAATAATTAAGTAAACAGCCGCGCCCTACGGGTGCGGCTTTGCGTTTTACGCAACAAAAAAAGCGGACAAGTCCGCCTTTTTGTTATGATCCGGTTCGGATATTAAGCCAAATATCCCTTTATAATGGCGTCTTCGGCTTCTTTTTCTGTAAGTCCCAGCGTCATAAGTTTTATCAGCTGCTCGCCCGCTATTTTGCCTACGGCGGCTTCGTGCACAAGGCTTGCTTCGGGGCTTACCGCGTCTATCTTGGGAGTGGAGAGTATGCGCGCGTTATCCAAAAGTATGCTGTCGCATTCCACATGACCGAAGGAGCGGTTTTTGCCTATCATATCCGATATAAAGGATTGATAGGAATTGCCCCTTGCCACGCTGCGGCTGACCACTTCCGCGGAGCTGTCCCTGCCCACCAGTTTCACCTTAAAGCGCGTTATCGCCTTTTCTTCGTTATCCGTGAGCAGTTTTTCGCGTACGGTGAATTTTCCGTTCGTGTAAACGGTGGCGAGAGTGAGCCTGTCCGTATAAGTTACGCCGCCAAGCTGCGTGCTCTCCAAATAAAAATGCGCGTTCTTTTTCACATACACTTTGGTTATGGGCGTAAATTCCTTTTTGCCTTCGGAGTTGCCTTCGCCGTAATGGCGCTCTATATACTTCACGCTGCAGCCTTCTTCCAAGTAGAAAGTGTGCACGCCGTCGTGGCGCGCCTCACCGCACGTTTCGTTGTGAATGCCGCAGCCCGCTATTATCGTGACGTCCGCTCCCTTGCCGATGTAAAAGTCGTTATAAACCTTGTCCAGCATCGCGCCCGCCGTCAAAATAACGGGGATATGCACGCTTTTTCCCTTCACGCCCGGCTTGACTATTATGTCTATGCCGTCCTTATCCGTCTTGGGCACTATCTCTATATCGGAAGTGGAGTTGCGGGAAAGGCATTTGCCGTCCTTCCTTATATTATAAGAGCCTTCCGGAATGCCGTGCAGGTCGGCTATTTTCATTAAAAGATCCAAATCTATCTTTTCCATATCAAACCCCCTTGCGCGCGGCGCATACGCCGTTCCTGTTTTGCAGGGCGGGGAGCATTTCCTCGCGCGTGCCGATAACCGGAGCGCTCTCTTTGTCCAAAAGCACTATGTTGTCCGCTATTTCCATTATTTTGCTTTGGTGCGAAACTATGAGCACCGTTTTATCCCTGAGTGAAGCAAACAGGTTTGTAAGGTCGGAAAAGCTCCACAGGTCTATGCCCGCTTCCGGTTCGTCCAGCAAAAACACGTCGCCGCCCTTGGCTATCGCCATGGCAAGTTCTATGCGCTTGGCTTCGCCGCCCGACAAACTGCCGTCCAGCTCGCGGTCGATATAGTTGCGCGCGCAAAGTCCCACCTGCGAAAGATATTCGCACAGCTGCCCCAGGGAGCTTTGCTTTCCGCAGGCTATGTCCAAAAGCTTTTTTACCGTAATGCCCTTAAAGCGCACGGGCTGTTGGAACGCCGTGGTAAAGCCCATACGGGCGCGCTCCGTCACGGAGAGGGAAGTGATGTCCCGTCCGTTGTAAATTATTTGCCCCGCGGTGGGACTTTCCAAGCCGGTGATGAGTTTAACCAGCGTGGACTTGCCGCTTCCGTTCTGACCCGTGATAACGGTTATGCTCTTTTCGGGAAAGGTCAGGGATATGTCGGAAAGTATCTTTGTCGTCTTTTTTCCGCCCTCTTCCTTCACCGCAAAATCCACATTTTTTAATTCAAGCATCTGTCCACCTCTTATTTCGTCTATTTAGTATATATGGATAAAGCGCCGTTTTGTCAAGCGTTTTCAAATATATTATATATTTGCGTAAAACAAGCGGGTGTTGCATATGTCACACTGCAAAAAATTCCGTGTTATACGGCGATATTTAAGGAGTCTTGATAAATGAGATTGCAAAGTATGTAAAAAAGTAGTATAATTTTGCTTAGGTCCAACAATTTGCGGGCTGAAAATTGTATATAAGGTGTACGGGAATGGATATAAGCGGCTTAGTGCGCAAGATCCGCGAGGGCGATAACGAAGCGTTCGCCGCCCTTTACGAGGAAACGCGCAGATCGGTTTATTACACGGCATATTCGATATGCCGCGATAAGTATGCCGCCGAAACCGTTATGCAGGACGCCTTTGTCAAGTTCTACGAAAACGTGGGCGCGGTGGACGCGGAGCGCAATCCGTACGCCTATCTGCTCACGATAAGCCGCAATTTGGCGCTGAATATGGTAAAACGCGAAAAACAGCGCGTGAACGTGGAGCCGGAGAAAGTGGACTACGTGAAAAACGATTCCACGCTGGCGCAGGACAACGGCTTGACGGAGTTCGCCGCGCGCGTGCTCACGGAGCGCGAATTCAGGGTGCTTATGCTGTGCGCGGTGCACAAATACAAACGACACGAGGTGGGCAAAATGCTGGATATGCCCACAGCCACGGTGACTTGGACATATAATAAAGCGATAAGCAAATTGAGAAAAAAATTGGAGGAGGAGCAATGAAACGCAAGGATATCGAAAAGATATTGGCGGAAGAAGCGGAAAAGCTGGACGGCAAAGAAAGCTTTGCCAAGATAACCGCGCGCATTTCCATGCCCGAATCCAAAGCCCGCAGCGGAGAAGGCGAGGTGATAGCGCTCACTCACCGCAGGCGCAACGCGGCTATCGCCGCCGTGGCGGTATTGCTCATACTCACAATCATAGCCGTAACGCTGGGCGTTACGTTGGGTATGAACGACTCGGGACCCGCGGGGATAACCTATATAAGCATAAACATCAATCCCGCCGTATCTATGCAGGTGGACGAAAACAATAAGGTAACTTCAGTCACCGCGCTTAACGCGGACGCACAGGTTCTGCTTTTGGGTATGAATCTTGTTGGTATGGATTATAACCAAGCCTGCCTTGCCGTGGTGGAAGAAGCGGATAAAGAGCAATATCTTGCAGAGGGCAGGGACGTGAACGTGAACGCGGTAAACGACAATGTCCGCCGTGAAGACGAAGTGCGCATATCCGTGGAAAACACGCTCAACGGTTATATGAACAGCCACGGCTATACCAATAAAGTGTTTGTGAATTATTACACGCAGGAAGCTATAAATTTCGCCGGCAAGTATAACATTTCCGCGGGGAAGGCTCAGCTTCTTCTGGACGCGGACGCCGTTTCCGATATGACCGTGGAAGAGCTTTACAATATGGATTACACACAGCTGCTTATGCTGGTGATGGGCACTTCCGCCAACGCTTCGGACGATTTCCAGCGCGAACTCGACAGGCGTCTGGAAGAGCTGGAAGAGGAGTTTGAACGCAAGAGCGAGGAGCTTGAAGAAAAGATAGAGGAGATTGAAGATCTGTTTGACGACGAGGACGACTTCGAGCATATGACTCAGCAGGAACGCGAACACATCAAGCGCGTTTTGCAAAACATCGTCAACGATCCCGACGTGGGGCGGTATTTTAAGGAAGTCATTCCGGAAAGCGAACTTCAACTCGATCAAAAAATGCTGGATATGCCCGCTTTTGCCAAAGAACTCAGCGAATTTGCGGATAATTTGGAAGAGCGCTTTGACGACTTGGAGGACGACTTCGAGGACAGGCTGGAGCAGATAAAGGACGAATACAAGCGCATTTACCGCTGACGCGCAAGGCGGGTCAATCCCGTTTATTAAAGCTATATGTGTGAATTTTCCGCGCCGCGAACATCAGCGGCGCGTCGTTGCATTTTATAAACCTACATATACACATATTTTATGTTTTTCAATAAAATGTGTTCTAGTTGTCTTCGGGTACCGGCATTAAAAATCGGCAGGTCGAAAAAATTTTTCCGAAAAGTTAGCAAAATCGCGTCCCGTGATTGTATTATGTTCAGAAAACCCCCAAAAGGAGGACAAGATTATGAAGAAAAAATTTGTTTTGACGGTGATAGCCGTGCTGGTGCTGGCAATCTCGCTCACCGCGGTGCTGGCGGCGTGCGGCAACGGCGATACGCCCTCGCAGGAGCAGCAGGAGCAGCAGGAGCAGAGGCAGCAGAACATCTTCGCTTTGGCGGCGGTATCCGCAGGCGAGTTGATCGGCGGTGACGGAGTGGCTGCGGCGGCGCTTGCCGCGGGCGATACGAACGCGATAGCCGCGGAGTTGGACGAGTATATGGCTATGCTGGACAAGATAATCGGCGGAAAGCACCCCATAACGTCCATGGTCGCGGACAACACAAGTGAGGAGTATTCTCAATATAAGATAGTGCAGACCGTCACGGCGGCTTCCCCGGACGGCAGCAGCGAAACCTACACCATCTATTATAATGAGGAGATGCAGCCGGACTATGACCGCGATGACGATGACAACGACGAGCACAAGGAAAATTACCGCATAACAGGCGTTATGGTCAACGGCGGCAGCGTGTTTGACATTCGCGGCGTAAGGGAAGTGGAAACGGAGCGCGGAGAAAGGGAAGAGTCCTTGGAGTTCACCGCCACCAACGAAGCCAACGGTATGAGAATGGAGTTTGAGTTGGAAAACGAGAACGAGAAGAACGAAAGCGGTATGGAGTTCGGATACGAAATTTACGACGGCAGGAATTTGGTGCGCGCCTTTGAAATAGAGTTTGAAAAGGAGAGCGGCTGGATGGGCGAGGAAACGGAATTTGAACTGTTCACCCATGAGAACGGACAGTCTATGGAGTACGAGATAGAAAGTGAGGTAAAGGGCGGAGTGGAACGCATTCGCATCACCCGCCGCGCGGGTGGACCTCAGGAGCGCTATCGCGCCACACGCAACGCGGACGGCACCTATTCGTACGAATACGTGGGCAGCGGAGAAAGATGGGATTAAACACCGGTCGGTCAAGATGTGCGCGCCTTCGGGCGCGCCTTTTTTTAAGCATAATTCATGATTTGTTCGGAATGCGTACTTGAATAAGGGGAATGTTTATGCTATAATGTAAAAGATAAAGTAAATAAAGGCAGGAAAACTTATGAAACTTATTCCCAGACCCGTAGAATATGCGGTCAAACAAGGCACAGTCGGCTGGTCGAGCGCCACGGAAGTTGTGGGCGATTTTCCCCAAACCATACAGCAGGCAAAGCAGCTGCTCTCTCAAAAGAAAGCCGGCAAGGCAAGCAGACTGAACTTCACCAAGGATACGCGCTTTGCTTCGGAAGGGTACGCGATAAAGTCCTCTCCGGAAGGCATACAGGTGCTGGCTTCCACGGAAACGGGCGCTTTTTATGCGCTTATGAGCTTGGAACAGCTGGGCGATTCGGGTGAGATGGAGTGCTGCTTCGTGCGCGACGAACCCAAATTCGGATACCGCTCTTTTCAGTTGGACTGCTCCCGCCACTTCTGGACGGTGGATAAGATAAAGCAGATCCTGCGCCTGCAGGCGGCAATCAAGATGAATACCTTCCATTGGCATTTGTCGGACGATCAGGGCTGGCGCGCGGAGATAAAGAAATATCCGCTTTTAACGGAGAAGGGCAGCATTCGTAAAGATACCCAGCTTTCTTTGGTCGGCTATGCTCAAGGCAAGGAAAAGCACGACGGCAAGGAGTACGGCAGAGGTATGTTCTACACCCAAGAAGAGATGAAGGAAATCGTCGCTTACGCCGCCTCTTTGCACATTCAGGTCGTGCCGGAAATAGATATGCCCGGGCATATGGTCGCAGCCATCGCCTGCTATCCCGAGCTCTCCTGCACGGGCGAACCCGCCGAAGTGTCCAACCGCTGGGGCGTGATGGACAACATCTGCTGCTGCGGCAAGGAGAATATATATAACTTTGCCAAGGATATAATAGACGAACTTTGCGAGATATTCCCCGCGCCTTACTTCCATATCGGCGGCGATGAAGTGCCCAAAAAGCGTTGGAAGACCTGCCCCGCGTGTCAGGCTAAGATAAAGGAGTTGGGCTTGAAGGACGAAAACGCCCTGCAAGGCTACTTTAATAACGAAATGGCAAAATATCTGCGCACCAAAGGCAAGCGAATGATAGGTTGGAACGAAGTGCTTGACGCGGCGGACATTATGGATACGGACGTCATCGCTCAATGGTGGGTGTTCCGCGGCAATAAAAAGCGCGAGCTGGGCTGGCTGGAAAAGGGCGGAAACCTCATTCTCTCCATTTGGGATTACGTCTATATGGATCACCCTTACAATGTGCGCCCGCTCTCCAAAACCTATAAAATGACGCTTGCTAGGGTGGGTATAAAAGATAAAAACGGCGTTATCGGCGTGGAGTGTCCCCAATGGTGCGAATATATCCGCGACGAAAGAAAGCTGGACTTCCTCACCTTTGCGCGTATGATTACCCTTGCGGAAGTGGGCTGGACTCCCGATTACCATATGGACTACGCCGATTACGAAAAACGCCTTGAACAGCTGCGCCCCTTCTTTGAAAGCCGCGGCTGGTATATCCCGCCTCAAAAAGTTTACCGCGGCAAAGCGCGCGATTTCAAAACGCTCACCTACGCCGGGCGTTGGAATATGTGGCGCATAAATCCCTATTGGGAAGTGGAATGGACGGAGAAAAACTTCGGAAAGATTTTCTAGGGCGGAAACCGTTAATTGAAAAAATTATTATCCGAACGGCAAAATTGCCGTTCGGATATATTTTTTACGTCTTTCCGTCCGCCGGGTATAATCCGCTTTAAGTTGCCGAGTTTATAAGAAAAATGTCGGTCTGTTTAGTAAGTTATCCCCAATAATAAGCATGGAAAATTTTTCACAAAATCGCCCGTCAATTTTTCAAAAACAGTATAACAGACTTATATCCGATATTTTTATAAATCTAAAAAATTACGACAAAAAAGTTTAAGGTACAATGTGGAAAACTCTTGACTTCGGGGGGGGGTATGCTATTCTTTGATTGAAAATTATCATAGATAATTATGCCCTGAACCGAATGGGGATAAACGGACGGGAAGGTGGAGATATGAATAAAAAAATACCGTTTTTTCTGATTATAGTCATTCTTGCTATCGGTGCGTGCGCTTTGGGGTTGGTTGCTTGTGACGAACCGCACGAACATTCTCTTACCCGTACTCCCGCAAAAGAAGCGACTTGCACTGGTGCCGGGAATATCGAGTATTGGTATTGCGAAGATTGCGGTAAGTATTTTTCCGATGAAGCGGCAACCATAGAGGTAACGCAGGCGGAAACCGTAATAGCAGCAACGGGACATATATATGAAAACCACGTGTGTATCAAATGCGGTCAAGCCGATCCAAACGGAACGGAAGGGCTCGAATATGAGCTTTTGGATAATGATACATACAGGGTTATAGGAATAGGGGATGCTACTGATACAGATATATATATTCCGTCTGTATATAATGGGAAAGCGGTTACAAGTATAGGAGATCAGGCATTCTACAATTGCAGCGGTTTGACAAGCATAACCATCCCGAATAGCGTAACGAGCATAGGAGAGTATGCCCGTACCCAACCTCAGTAGAACACATTTTACGGTAAAACATAAAATATGTGTATATGTCGGGTTGTAAAATGCCTTGCTTTAAGCGTAACTGGTTTCGAGCAGATTTGCGCGAGATGGCGCGCAGTTGTAGTAACCTACAACAAGTCGGCAGATTGCGGGAGCGTGTGACGCTCCACCCATGATAATCTGCGAAGTAACCGAACGATAATGCCGAATTGCTTTCTTCGCAGAGCAGTTAGCCCTGCGGCGGCTCGCCGCCCGAAAACAGTACGATTAAAGTGTTCTACTGAGGTTGGGTACGGGTACCTATTTAATCATACAACAATTAATCGGTTTTATCAATACGGCACGGTAAAAAACAATGTTGGCTGCTTTTTTTGTTCTGAATATCGCCATCGTCCCATTTTCGGTACTCGATTCGGTTTATCATTAAGAAAAACGGAAAGGAGTAATCTTATGAAAAAATTTGAAAAAGC
>CALWHM010000031.1 GCA_944380395.1 uncultured Clostridia bacterium
GCCCAAGTCTTTTAAGACTTAACACTTACTCGGCGCGAAAAGAAGGGAAAACCGAGCCTCAAGCAAGCAGAGCTTGCAAATGGCAGGGTGTTCCCTTAAAGCGTCACCGCAAAATGCCGTGAGAAGTAATGCACCGCATTATTTTAGCTTTATCTCACGGCATTTTCAATCGGCGGTGAAGCGAAGCGCTCATTCGGTGCCTAAGCGAAGCGCCTCACCTTATTAAACGCCGCAACCAACGGCACTGCGTAGAAGCGCCCTAATACAAGGAAAGACGTTTTTTTGCGACAGGAGCGTACTCCTTGTACGTGACTGAGAAAAAAGACGGCTTGACACAGTAGGAGGGTGCTTATACACAGTGCCCTCGCGGGCGGAACAATCATAAAAAAATACGAGCGGTAATCTTCACCGCTCGCATATTTTTATGATTGGCTCTTCCTATTAACCGTTATACTTCACGACTTGAGAGAAGTCGACCGCCTTCAAAGAAGCTCCGCCGATAAGTCCGCCGTCTATTTGAGGCATAGCCATAAGCTCTTTGGCGTTCTTGGGGTTCATAGAGCCGCCGTATTGGATACGCACTTTCTCTTCCGCGCACTTTTCGCAATAGAGTTTTGCCATGGTGTTGCGAATGATGGCTATCGTATCGTTGGCGTCCTGAGCGGTAGCGGTCTTGCCGGTGCCGATCGCCCAAACGGGTTCGTACGCGATGACGATATTTTCAAGTTCGCTCTTGTCGATATCCTTGAAAGCCTCCGTGGTCTGGCGCACGAGCACTTCTTCAACCTTGCCGCTTTCGCGCTCTTCCAGCGTTTCGCCCACGCAGATGATGGGTTTGAGTCCGTGTGCAAGAGCCGCCTTAACGCGCATATTTACGGTCTGATCGGTCTCGCCGAAATATTGACGGCGCTCGGAGTGTCCGATGATGACGTACTCCACGCCCTGCTCTTTGAGCATATCCGCGGATATTTCACCGGTGAAAGCGCCTTTCTCCGCCCAGTGCACGTTCTCCGCGCCCAAGTGGATATTGGTGCCTTTGATGGCTTCTCCCGCCGCCCAAATGGAGGTATAGGGCACGCAGATGACCACTTCCGCTTCCGCGTCTTTTACAAGGGGAATGAGGTCGTTCAACAGCGCATAGGTCTGCGCCTTGGTGTTGTTCATCTTCCAGTTGCCTGCAATTATAGGTCTTCTCATAATATATTTACCTCTTAATAAGTTAGTCCTTGTCGTTGAGGCAGGCTATTCCGGGGAGCACCTTGCCTTCAAACAGTTCCAGGGAAGCGCCGCCGCCCGTGGAGATATGGCTCATCTTGTCCGCAAAGCCGAGCTGCTTGACCGCCGCCGCGGAATCGCCGCCGCCTATGATGGTGGTAGCGCCTTCGGCTTCAGCCATAGCCTTGGCAACTTCTATCGTGCCCACCGCCAGCTGAGGATTTTCAAACACGCCCATAGGTCCGTTCCAGATGACCGTCTTAGCCGTTTTGATGACTTCGGCGAACTTCTTGCAGGTTTCGGGACCGATGTCCAGACCCATCTTGTCCGCGGGAATGTCGCCCGCCTTGCAGATGTTCAGCTCTATCTTCGCGTCGATGGGATCGGGGAACGCCGCGGCATACTTGGTATCCACGGGCAGATATATCTTCTTGCCCAGCTTGTCCGCCTTGGCAAGCATATCCTTGCAATAGTCTATCTTGGAATCGTCCACCAAAGAAGTGCCCACATTGCCGCCGGTGGCTTTTATAAAGGTGTAAGCCATGCCGCCGCCTATGATAAGGCTGTCGCACTTTTCAAGCAGATTGGATATAACGTTGAGCTTGTCCGCGACTTTTGCTCCGCCGAGCACCGCCACGAAGGGATGCACGGGATGTTCCAGCGCGTCCGCCATAACGGAAAGCTCTTTTTCTATAAGGAAGCCGCATACGGCGGTTTTGACAAAGCCGTATTCCACAATGCCCGCGGTGGAAGCATGAGAGCGGTGAGCCGTGCCGAATGCGTCGTTTACGAATATATCGCAGAACTCGGAGAGCTTACGGCAGAATTCCTTGTCGCAGGCTTCTTCTTCGGAGTGGAAACGGGTGTTTTCCAAAAGCACGCACTCCCCTTCCTTGCAAGCCGCCACTTTTTCCTGCGCGTCGGGACCCACAACGTCCTTTGCAAACGCCACTTTTCCGCCGAGCAGTTCGTTCAGCCTGTCCGCGACGGGCTTGAGCGTGAACTTTACGGGATCTTCCGCCAAAGCCTTTGTGATGGCTTTTGCGGTGGCTTCTCCGCGCTGATCTTCGGGAAGAGCTTCTATAGCCTTCTTCTCCTTTTTATTCAGCTTGATGTTCTCGCTGAGTATGCCGTGAGGCTTGCCCAAGTGAGAGCAAAGTATCACCTTTGCGCCGTGTTCCATCAAATATTTGATGGTGGGCAGAGCGCCCATAATACGGTTGTCGTCGGTGATGACGCCGCCTTTCATAGGCACGTTGAAGTCGCACCTGACCAGGCAGCGCTTGCCTTTTACGTCTACGTCTTTTACGGTCTTTTTGTTCATAATCAAACTCCTTTTTTCGATTAAGAGGTTTTTGTTTGTTCTTATTATAGCACGCCTATGCGGATTTAGTAAAGTTTTTTTATAAAATTTTACCTATATCGCACATTGTCCCGACACACGGCGCAGCTTGAGCCCCCGAACGCGCGCGGCGAACATTCCGCCCTATTGACAAAAACAGCCGCCGCGGATATACTTATTAAAAGGGTAAAACGGAAAGACTTAAACGGCGCCCGCCCTAGCAATAATATTTTACGGATAGGAGAAAATTAGGAGAAAATTATGATAACACTGCAACCTTCAAATAAGCCCAATGAGGTGCAGCGCGCAATGGCGGCGCGCAAGTACGGAATGTTTATCCACTTCGGCATAAACACCTTTTACGATACGGAGTGGTCCAACGGCAAACTCGACATAAGCGGCTACCGTCCCGAAGGGATTGACGCGGACGGCTGGGTGAAAAACGCATATGAAGCGGGAATGAATTACGTGATACTCATCACCAAGCACCACGACGGCTTTTGCCTGTGGGACACTTCCACGACGGATTACTGCGTGAATCGCTCTCCCGTGACCACGGACGTGGTGGCAAAAGTGGCTGAAGCTTGCGAAAAATACGGAGTGGAGCTGGGCTTATACTATTCGCTGTGGGACAGGCACGAAAAATGTTATAAGGATCACGAAAAATACGTGGACTATATGTGCGCGCATTTAACGGAACTTTTGGGCGGCAAATACGGCAGGATATGCGAACTTTGGCTGGACGGAGAGTGGGACAAGTACCCCAAATATTGGAATATTCCCCGCCTTTACGACCTGGCGCACCGCCTGCAGCCGAGCTGTGCGGTGGCGGTAAATCAGACGATAGGAAAGTCGCTGCGCAAATTGGTGCCCCCGCGCTTTAAGCCGCAGCACTATAAAGAAGGCATGCCCATTCGCTACTTCCCTTCCGACTTCCGCCTTTGGGACCCCTATTTCCCGCGCGAGGACGACCCCAAGCTTTACACGCATAACGGCAGCACCTATTACCTGCCCTTTGAAGCCACCATATGCGTACGCAATATGTGCAATTGGTTTTGGGATCCCAAATATACGAAAGACAGGCTTGTGGGCGCGGAGTTTATCGCGGACAAATACCGCCTGCTCACGAACGGCGGGAACACGCTGGTAGTAAACGTGGCTCCCAACATATACGGAAAGCAGGAAGGAGAGGACATCGCCTGCCTGATGCAGGCGGCGCGCCTGCTGGGAATAGAAAGAAAGGTTTGATTTTCCCGCATTGCTCCACACTAGCGTGCGATTTTATTGTATTCAAGAGCAATTTATTATTCTCGATTACTTTACATCCGTCGCCGCGCGTGCTATAATCTTATTGTTTTTCGGGAGGACACTTTTATGGCACTTAAAGAAGAATGCGGCGTGTTCGGTTACTATTCCACGGAAGATAGACCCAACATCGCAAAAACCGTTTACTACGGGCTTTTCGCCCTTCAGCACCGCGGACAGGAAGCCTGCGGCATAGCCGTGAACAAGGACAGGATAACCACCTGCAAGAAGGACTTGGGCTTGGTGGCGGACGTCTTTTCGGACGCTGACCTTTCGGCAATGCCCGGAAGCATTTCCTTGGGTCACGTGCGCTACTCCACCGTGGGCAGCAATACGCGTGAAAACGCCCAGCCGCTGTTCGTGTCTTATGTGAAAGGCACGCTTGCCATCGCGCACAACGGCACCATCTTCAACGCAGACGAGCTGCGCAGGGAGTTGGAATCGGAAGGCGCGCTGTTCCACTCCACCAACGATACGGAGATAATAGCGTACCTCATAGCAAAAGCGCGCATCAACTGCCCCAGCGTGGAAGAAGCCGTCGCGCAGGTGATGCCCAAATTGAGAGGCTCTTATTCAATGTTGGTGATGAGCCCCACCAAACTCATAGCGGTGCGCGATCCCTTCGGCATTCGCCCCCTGTGCATGGGCAGGATAGGAGAAGACTACGTCTTTGCTTCGGAAACCTGCGCGCTGGACACCGTGGGCGCGGACTTCGTGCGCGACGTAAAGCCGGGCGAGATAATCACCCTGCACCACGGCAAATTCACCTCCGATGAAAGGGCTTGCACCTGCAACACGGGCGCGTGCATCTTCGAGCATATCTATTTCGCCCGTCCGGACAGCATAATAGACGGTCAGTCCGTCAACGAATCGCGCGTACTCACCGGCAAACTGCTGGCAAAACAGCACCCCGTGGACGCGGATCTGGTCATCGGCGTGCCTGACAGCGGACTTTCCAGCGCCATAGGTTACAGCATGGGCAGCGGTATCCCCTTCGGCTTGGGTCTTGTCAAAAACAGATACATCGGCAGAACGTTTATTCAGCCTTCCCAATCCCAGCGCGAACGCAGCGTGGCTCTCAAACTCAACGTTCTCAAAAGCAACGTGGCGGGCAAGCGCGTGATAATGGTGGACGACTCCATAGTGCGCGGCACCACCATAGCCAACATAGTAAGGCTGCTGAAAAAAGCGGGCGCAACGGAAGTTCACGTGCGCATAGCTTCGCCCAAATTCCTCTATCCCTGCTACTTCGGCACGGACGTGCCCGACAGCGATCAGCTGGCTTGCCGCAAGTACACGGACGAAGAACTTTTGAAGAAGATAGACGCGGATTCCTTGGGCTTTTTGGACGTGGACACCCTCGATCAGATAGTGCCCAACGCGCAGGTCAAGTTCTGCAAGGGCTGCTTTACCGGCAACTATCCCGACTGCCCCGCGGAAGGAAAAAAGAAGAATATGTTCGAATAAGCTTTTCCAATAAATAAAGCAAAGGTCCGAAAGCAAAACTTCGGACCTTTTTTATATGCGTTTTCCGTGTTTACTCCGCGTTATATCCTATATCTTTTTTCATTTTCGGCAAATCGGTGTACAAAATAGGCGTAATTCCTATTTCGTCCAATCCGTTTAAATTCGAAATATTATCATCTATCATATATATTTTATCGAATTTATCATCAAAACTATCCACACACATACGATAGAAATTTTTGTCCGGCTTTGCTATCTTACATTCGCCTGAAATAAACACTCTGTCAAAGTACTTTTTCATCTCATAGCCGTCAAACACCCATTCTATCAGTCCTTCCGGTGCATTTGACAGCAGTGCAACGCTTTCGGTCTTTTTTAAATGTTCGATAAAATTCATCATATCTTTGTCGATAATGATCAAGTCTTGCCATTCACGTACTATATCTTTTATATCTATGCCCAAGTCTTTGCTTAAAACATAGAACAGCTCCGCCAATGTTTTTTCGCCCAAGTCGGCGCCCTTAAAATACTTGGGTTTGAGTTCGGCTGCTTTTTCTTCACCATACCTGTTTGCAAACCAAATGGGGGCTATTTCTCCGCATATTACTCCAAAACAATCAAATATAAATAGCTTTTTCATTTTCCCGGTTTCACCACCTCGATTATTTCCTCGTGATTGTTGGCGATTGCAAGATATTCTTCGTTTTCCTTATTCTCGTTAATAATGCACTTGACATTTTCCTCGCCGAAATCAGCCAACTTACCCCCTAATACTATACCACACTTTGAGTCATCAAAGCAATAATATACTAATTTTGCACAGTTTTTCGCAGCGCACTTAGTAACGGCTTCTTCGTTGGCATGAGTAAATATTCCCTCGCCTTCCTTTGCACCATTGGCGCCGATAAACGCTATATCGAATTTACCGATACTATCCGTGATTCTCTTTATTTCGTCCTCACTGTCTATGCCTACAATAGCCTTTGTATTGGGGCGTACCCTGCCGCCCGGAATATATAACGATATGGGAGATGAAAATTGATCATATCCCAACGCTGCACACGCATCGCACAACTTACCCGCATGCTCTGTCGACGCAACGGTTATCTTTAAATTGTTAAGAGTTTTTGATTCAATTCTCTTGCATATTATTTCTACTAATTTAGTCATCGTCGAACCGGCATCTATATAAATATTTGCTCCGCTTTTTATATGCCTTGACGCTGCATGCGCTATTGCAAATTTGTTTTTCGGCTCTATATTCTTTTTCCACAGAGCATGCTCTTCCGTTAAATACAATTCAAATCCGTCATAATAAATGCCTCCCAAAATACCGCAAACTTGGTTGAGCAATGGTCCGAACTCTTCTTTTGACAACTTGTTCGTCAAAACATCATTCACTTGTGTAAATAATTCCTCTACGGAAATCGGATTGCCTTCTCTGTGCTTGAACACTATTTTATAGATAGCATTGCAAAGATCTTCGATAAAACTGTTTGCCTGTGTTACCGTTTTAGATACATTCTCTTTTTTCGGCTTATGTACATTATCTAGATCGTTTATAATAAGAGCCAACAGCTGCGTTGTTATTTTCTCGGCACAGCTTTTAAAGCCCGTTTCTTCGTAATTATCAAGGGTGATAAACTTTTTATTCGCAAGCTCCGGATATTCTATATACGGATCGGAAGTTACATTCGGCATTATTACCGGCAAAACTATACAGCGCCCTAACTCGCATTCTTTCTCTATCGCCCATGTTAATTCTTTTAAAACCCATACATTATCTTTTCTGCTGCCGCTGATAAAAACTATCACATAATCGATTTCGGTTTTAATAACGGACTCAAATGTTTCGTCAAGATTAGATCCCCATATCAAATTTGTTTCATCCAGCCACGTAAGTATTTGCTTAGGCATATACTTGATTATCGCTTTTACATTACTTTTATTCATGCTTGAATGACTTAAAAAAACTTTCATAATTTACCCCTCGCTTTCTTTTATTTTATTATATCAATCCTTTTAGATATTGTCAATTGCCGTTATTATAATTCTTGCTTTTAAGGGGATTTTGATTTTTCTTCTTTTCCCCAAGTGCTCCTTATGCTATAATGATATTAAACGAAATACATATCAAAGAGAGGTTTTTATGAAAAAAGCGCTTATAATAGCGGCATTGCTCATCGCGATTTGCGCGACGTTTGCTTTTTCGGCATGTCTTTACCCCAGCTCCCTGCACAAGATAGACTACGACGGCATGGAACTTATTTTCGAGGACAACTTTGATACCTTCGACACGTCCGTGTGGCACTCCGAAGACGACGGCGTGCGCCGCGGCGGATATTGGGACATAAATCAGGTGAAGGCAGAGGACGGCAACCTTATCATCACCACCGAATATAAAGAGGACGGCACTTTCGGCGCCGGCTGGTACACGGGCAGCATTTACACCCGCGACACCTACACTCTTACGGCAACGGACGGCGCCGCCTATTATGCGGAAGTGCGCTGCAAACTGCCCGCTGGACAGGGGCATTGGGGCGCATTCTGGCTCTCTTCTCCCGATATGAAGGCGGGCGGCAACGGCACGGAGATAGACGTGGTGGAAAGTCCTTACTATGACGATCCCAAGGCGCCTTCCCGGCGCAAGAACACCGCTTTCCACACCCTTCACGCGCAGGGCTACGGCGACGAGCACAAAGTCAAGCAGTCCGGCTATTACAGCGTGGGCAACGACATATACGAAAACTTCAATACCTACGGCGTGTATTGGGACGAAAACGGCTATGAATTTTACGTGAACGGCGAGCGCACCCGGAAGACTTCTTTCGAGCCTACCACCGCAGCGCAGTATCTATGGCTTTCCGTGGAAATATCCGGCGAAATGACCGGCGCGGATCCCGCCAACCCCGACAACGTGTACACTTGGGGCGGAGAGATAACTTCCAATCCCGAAGGACAGGACTTTGTATCCGAATTCGTAATAGATTACGTTAAGTGTTATAAAGTGAAATAATAATACCGGCGGCGGTGCAAACCGCCGCCGCATTGTTTTTTAACAGAATTTATCCATTATTCTTTTGAAAGACGCGCTTCTTATCGTTTTGATATAAAAGTAATAGCGCGTGCCGTTCAGCGTTACAAGCGCGTTATAGTGCCACCTGCCGAACATACCGCGGGTGACGGTATAGTCTACGGGCACGCCGTTTTCCACGGCGGACTTGACCTCTCCCGTAAGGGAAAATCCTTGCAAATTGTCTTTGAGATCCACAAAGACGTTTACTTCGTCATTGCCCCACATCACGGAGAAAAACTCTTTTATATAAGAAGGCTTGCCCTCCTTATCCACGCCCAGCACGCACTTATATCCGGTGACGTTGTCGTCGTCCGTGTATGCGATGGCGCGCAGATCCAAGCCGTTGTCCGCGGAGTAGCGGGACACGGAGTGGCAGTATATCTCCCTCAGTCTTTTGGGTTTGAATTGACGCTTACTTGCCATAGCTGTCCTTTAATCCCGTTATCATATTGAACTCGTACTTGCCGTCTGCGTAGCCTTTGACCGCGCTGTAATAGCCCATACGCATAAATTGAAAGCGGTCGTAAGGCTTGGCGTTTCTGAGCATTCCCTCAGCCTTGGCTCCCGTGTGCACCACTTTGCTGTTCGGAGTAAGGCGGTCGTTAAAGTCGCCCTCTCCGTCCAAAAGCAGATAGTCGAACTCATTGAGCGTCACGTCTATGCAGTCCTCCGCGTTCACCCATTGGATAACGCCTTTGACCTTCATACCCGCGTTGGCTCCGCCCTGTTTGCTTTCGGGGATATACTCGCACTTGACTTCCGTCACGTTGCCGTTTTCGTCCGTTTCGTGCGACACGTACTGCAATATATACGCGCCTTTCAGCCTTACCGTGCCGCCCGGGACAAGCCTCTTGTACTTGGGCGGAGGCACGGGCGCAAAGTCCGCGCGGTCTATATAAAGATTTCTGCCAAAGTTCACGGTGTGGTAAGTCTTTACTTCCGCGTTGGGGTTGTCCTCCACCTCGCAAGCCTCGCTGCCCTGCATATTCACCACGGTGAGGCGTATGGGATCCTGCACCACCATGGCGCGCGCCGCGTTCATATTCAGGTTGTCGCGCACAAAGTGTTCCAGCATGGAAACTTCCAGCTCGCTGTTGGCTTTCGCCACGCCCGCCGCCGCGCAGAAGGCGCGTATGGCTTCGGGCGGATACCCCCTTTCGCGCATACCGCTCAAAGTGGGCATACGCGGATCCGACCAGCCTTCCACCTTGCCCTCGTCCACCAGCTTTTTCAAGTAGCGCTTGGACATTATCGTGCGCTTTATATTAAGTCTGGCAAACTCTATCTGTCTGGGTCCCGGCACAAAGCCGCAGTTTATCTTCACCCAATCGTACAAGGGGCGGTGGTCTTCAAACTCCAAGGTGCAGATGGAATGCGTCACCCCTTCAAAGGCATCTTCCAAGGGATGAGCAAAGTCGTACATAGGATAAATGCACCACTTGTCGCCCGTGCGGTGATGGGTGGCGCGGAGTATGCGGTAGATGACGGGATCGCGCATATTGATATTGGGAGAAGCCATATCTATCTTGGCGCGGAGCACCTTTTCCCCGTCCGCATATCTGCCATCCTTCATCTCCTTGAACAGGCGCAGATTCTCCTCCACGCTTCGCTCCCTCCACGGGCTGTTCGTGCCGGGGGAAGTGAGCGTGCCTCGCGTGGCCCTTATCTCCTCCGCGGAGTAGTCGCACACATAGGCAAGACCTTTTTTGATAAGCTCCACGGCGCAGTCGTACATACGGTCGAAGTAGTCGGAAGCGTACAGCTCCGCGTCCCACTTAAAGCCCAGCCACGCTATGTCTTCCTTAATGGAGTTGACGTACTCTATATCTTCCTTGCTGGGATTGGTGTCGTCATAGCGCAGATTGCACTTGCCGCCGTATTTCGCGGCGATGCCGAAGTCTATGCATATGGCCTTCGCGTGACCTATATGCAGATATCCGTTGGGTTCGGGAGGAAAGCGTGTTATTATCTCCTTCACTTTGCCGGAAGCCAGCTCTTCTTCCACAATGTCTTCAATAAAATTTCCGGAATTTACCTCTTCCATTTTATCTCCTAGAATAAACCTTTTATTTCGTAAGTATTATCGTCTATGCTCATTCCCAAAGCCGCGGGCTTTTTGCCCAAGCCGGGCATAAGCATTATGCTGCCGCATACCGCCACCAAAAACTCCGCTCCGCCGCGCACTTCAAGGTCGTTCACCGTGAGCGTAAAGCCGGTGGGTCTGCCCAGCTTTTTCATATCGTCGGAGAAGGAGTATTGCGTTTTGGCTATGCAAACGGGCAAATTCGCCTTGCCTATCTTTTCCGCCGCCTTTATCGCGCTCTCCGCCTTTGCGGTGTACTCCACCGCGCCCGCGCCGTAAACGCGCTTTGCCACGGCTTCTATCTTCTCCTTAATGCTCATTTCAAGGTCGTATGCGTAATTCAGCTTTGCGCCCTTTTCCATCGCTTTCAGCACTTTTTGCGCCAGCTCTATGCTGCCATCGCCGCCCTTTGCCCAGCATTCGCACACGGCAAACTCCGCGCCCTGCCTTTCGCATTCCTCGGCGATGAAGGCTATCTCCTTATCGCTGTCCGTGATAAATTTGTTGATGGCGACCACCACGTTCACGCCGTACACGTCGCGCAGGTTTTGTATATGCCCCACAAGGTTGCATATGCCCTTGCCCAAGCTGTCCAAATCCTCACACGTAAGTGAGTTTTTATCCGCGCCGCCGTTGAATTTCAGCGCGCGCACCGTTGCGACGAGCACCACCGCCTTGGGCTTTAAGCCAGCCGCGCGGCACTTTATGTCCAAAAACTTTTCCGCACCCAGATCCGCGCCGAAGCCCGCCTCCGTGACCACGTAATCGGCAAGAGTCATAGCCGTTTTGGTGGCGATTATGCTGTTGCAGCCGTGGGCGATATTGGCGAAAGGTCCGCCGTGTATTATGGCGGGAGTCCCTTCCAGCGTCTGCACCAAATTGGGCTTTATCGCGTCTTTGAGCACTATTGCGGCGGCGTCCGTAACGCCCAGCTGCGCGCAGGTCACGGGTTCTCCGCCGCGGGTGTACGCCACCACTATATTGCCTATCCTGCGCTTTAAGTCGCGCATATCTTCCGCAAGACACAGCACCGCCATTATCTCGGAAGCCGCGGTGATGTTGAATCCGTCCTGACGCGGCACGCCGTTGGAATGTCCGCCCAAACCTATCACGGTGCTGCGCAGCGCGCGGTCGTTCATATCCATACACCTCTTCCACACCACGCGCGTGGGGTCTATGTCCAGCGGGTTGCCCTGTTGCAGGGAGTTATCCAAAATGGCGGCAATCAGATTGTCGGCGCAGGTTATGGCGTGCAGATCCCCCGTAAAGTGCAGATTTATGTCCTCCATCGGGATCACCTGCGCCCTGCCGCCGCCCGTAGCGCCGCCTTTTATACCGAACACGGGTCCCAAGGAAGGTTCCCTCAAGGCAAGGCACACCTTTTTGCCCAGCTTCGCCATTCCGTCCGCAAGACCTATGGAAGTGGTGGTCTTGCCCTCCCCCAAAGAAGTGGGATTTATGGCGGTGACCAGCACCAGATTATCCGTTTTGGGACAAGGTTTTACGCTTATCTTCGCCTTGTATCTGCCGTACGTTTCCAAGTTGTCTTCGCTTATGCCCAGCTTTGCGGCTATCTCCGCAATGGGGCGCGCCTGCACGCTTGCAGCGATCTCTAAGTCGGTCATTTTTTATCCTCCTTGTGGCATTGTGACGGAAAAACCACCTCTCCCGCGCGCATTCCGCCCTTTCCGTCCCGTTTGAATCCCAGATTTTGAAAATATTCGCTCTCGCAGTCCGCGGCGATATCCATTCCGCTTCTCATAAACTTGAACACAAGCGCGCGCGTGAAAAAGTCGCCGTAGCCCTTCCCCCGCTCGCTCTTTATAACGCCCACCTTTTTTATCCTCACGCAGTCGCCTTCAAGGGCGTACTCCGCCAAGCCGCAGGGAACGCCGTCCGCGCGCAGCACCACCGCGGAACCGACCTTCTCCCCGGGGAAAAGTTCCTCCGCCAGCGCGCTCTTTAACTCCTCGTCCTCGCAATATTCCAAAGTAAGCATACTAAAATTATAGCTTTTATATAATAAAAAGTCAATATATAAAGACGACAGCTTGCGAAAAAGCGCGGGTTTTGCAAAATTTTCCGCATTGACAAACGGCTTTTTCTAATGTAAAATCTATGTAAGGGCGATTACACGACGCCTGACTATGGAGGCAATATGAAAGAAAAATATCAAAAGGCGGTATTTTCAAAGATAACCGTCACGGTATGCGCCGTTTTGGCGGCGATAATACCGCTGTTCTTTTTTTCGCACCGCAACAATCAGCACATCTTTTTGGAAAAGGACGTGTTTATCGGCTTTTCGCAAGTGATGTTTTGGCTGATGATGGCCAACGCGCTTGTTTCTATGATATGGGCGGCGCTGGTGTTCAAAAAGCGTGACGTGCCGGAAGCGCACCCCTTGCCTTTCACGATAGCGTTTACCGTAACTTACGTGCTTACGATAGCCGCGCTCATATTCGAGATAGTGCAGATAAGCTTGGCAAGCATAGAAACACGCCCCGCGATCTTCACTTCCGTGGCAAAGCTTCTGCCCTTCGCGCTCTTGTATCTTGCGGTGGCGTTCTTTATAATCTGGTTCCCCGAGATAAAGAACAAAGCCGCGCGCATAACCGTGGTATCCGTCGTAATATTCGGAATGCTTTTGGGCACGGTTTTTGCCATATACTCCCCCGTCGTGTACGATTTTTCCACAACTCCGATGGTCATAGACACGGGCGAAGATTACTCCGTGGTGTTTGCCACCAATGATGACGGCACGGGATTTGTGGAGTATGAATACGGCGGAGAAGTCTACCGTGTTTATGACCAAAAGCAGGGCAAAATTGAGAGCGATTCGCGCATTCATACTATATCCGTTCCCTACGAGCATTTGGATAACAACTCATACTCCGTCGGCTCCGAGCAAATTTACGAGCCTTACGCTTACGGCAGCCGCAGCGGCAAGACGATAATTTCGCAAGAATACACCTTTACTCCCTGCCGCAAAGATACGCAGAAATGGCTGTGCATATCCGATTGGCACACTCGCAACGAATTGGCGGTAAACGCCGTGGCGCATATGGGCGAATACGACGGAGTGATCCTGCTTGGGGACGCGGCGGCGGATCTGAGGGACGAAGACGCCGCGGTCAAATACCTGATAGACTTCGGCGGAGAACTGAGCGGCGGTACAAAACCGGTGATATACGTGCGCGGCAATCACGACACGCGCGGAGCGTTCGCTCCGTATCTTGCGGACGCGCTGGGTCTTGACGAATTTTATTACACGGTGCAGTCGGGCGACTACCGCTTTGTGGTGCTGGACTGCGCGGAGGACAAAGAGGACAGCCATATAGAATACGGCGGGCTTGCCGACTTTGAAAGCTACCGCGCGCGCCAGACGGAGTGGGCGGAAACGCTGACGGAGGAAGGAAAGACGATAGCCTTATGCCATTCCCCCACCCTCTTTTTCGAAGAAGACTTGTCCGACCGCGCGGCGGCAAGCCTGATGTCTATAAAGACTTCCCTGCTCATCTCCGGGCATTGGCACTATTGCGACTTTGATACGGAAAGATATGAAAATATGCCCCTGTTTATAGACGGCGGACACGGCGACACCACCTTTACCGCGGGCTGTATAGTAATATCGCCGAACGGCATAGAGATATCCGCCTGCAATGACGACGGAGAAACGCTTTTAAGCGAGCGTGTGGATTGGCTTAACCGATAAACTTCAAAAACGGGCGGCTCGCCCGTTTTTTCACGCCCTTTTTTTGCGCGCTTTTTCGATAAGCTCTCCCGCTTTTTTCGCAATGAAGCGGCACGCCGCCGCGCCCGCGCAAAAACACACCGCCTTATACGCTTGGAATGTGCCGCCGAAGGAAAATATCTCCGCATATATGCATAAAGCGAAAAACGCCGCGCAAAAACCAAATTGCAGCGCCGCCCTCCACAGCCTGCCCAAGCGCAGCTTTTTTACTATAACGGAGATAAAAAGCAGTCCTAGGGTCAGCCCCGCCCCTTCCGCCAATGCCGCGGCGGCAAACAGAGCCTGCTCTGCCGGCGTGGGAGAAAGTATCATCTGAACAGCCGCTTGGCAATGGAAGTTTTGCCGCAGGAAAGCGCCTTCACACTGCCCTTTGCCTCCACCGCGCCCGTTTCCATATCCACCTTTGTCACGTCGAAATTTTCTCCGCGCAGTTTGAGCGTTCCGCCCGCTGTTTTAAGCACCAGCTCCCTGTCCGTGCCCAAGACGACGCCCGTCACGCCGCTCACGGTAAACCCTTTCCCGAATATTATCGAGATAGAGGAATTTTTATTTTCCATATTCCCCCCTGTCCAAAGCGCACGCAAGCTCAAAGCCCCCGTACAGCATATCTTTCAGGCGCGCCAAAAGACGCTCGCTTCTGCCGCCCACTTTTATTCCGTCCACCCGCTCCGCGGCGGTACACGGCACGCCGGAGGACGTGACTATCACTTCGTCCGCCCCTTTCAGTTCCTCCAAGGTAAAGGCTCTGCGGGATACGGGTATCCCCAGTTCCGCACAAGCCGCGATAAGGCGGCGCATTGATATCCCGTCCAATATCTGCCCGCGCGCGGGAGAAGCCGTAAGCGTTCCGTCTTTGAGTATGCTCACATTGGAATGCGCGCATTCGTTTACCGTATTGCCCGTAAGCAGTATGCACTCGTCCGCGCCCACGCTGTCCGCCGCGTTTGCCGCCAGCACGTTGGGCAGCAGATTTATCGTCTTTATCCCGCAAAGTCCGTATCTTACGTCCGGCATTGTGATGAGTTTATACTTTCTTTCCCTGTCCTCCACGCTTTTGGGAAAACAGTATATCCACACGGAAGGCGACGTGCGCCGCACATGTTCGCGCCTGCCAGCGCCGCCCGAAAACTGCATATACACCATCAAATCACCCGAGTCGCACGCGCGCGCCGTACGGCGCACCCTGTCTATCAGCTCGCACCGCGCAAGCGGCGGCTCTATCCCCGCCCTGCGTGCGCTTGCAAACAGCCGCTCCGTATGCTCGCCTATGGCGAACAATCCGTAATCTTGCGCGTAGGTCACGTCGTACACCGCGTCTCCGAAAAAGTTCGTGCGCTCCAAAAACGGCACGCGCATCTCACTTGCTTCCCCTATCTCCCCGTTATAATAAGCCGCTTCTTTCATACAAAATATCGTATGCCGCCGCTGTCTTATAAAGAACTTTTACGCAAAAAAAGACGGACGCCGAAAATTTTCATTGCGCCCGCCTGCTTTATCAACTCATTGCGCGGCTATCCTCAGCCGCGGTTTGTTTCAGCCTTCCGCTGTTTTCACTATCTGTTCTATCGCATACAGCGGAAGATTTGTAAGCCAATCTTCTTTTTTATAATCCGCCATAGATGTGCGGACAGCCACTTCGGGGGAATACTTCTCATAAAATGTCTTCAAGCTCTTTGCTTTCAGATTGACTTCCGCTTTTACCTCTATCGGAATAACGCGCGCTCCCGTATCCACAACAAAATCGACCTCGCAAGAGCCTCTGTCATTGGTATAATAATAAACGCCCAATCCTTCTAATGTCTTAAGCTGTTGGCAAACGTACTGTTCCGTCAACGCACCTTTGAACTCGACAAAAAGCTCACTGCCTTCAAGCAAAACCTCCTGACGAAGCCCCGTCATACAGCCCAACAGTCCGACATCCAGCACAAAAAGCTTGAACGCCATCAAGTCTTCATAAGCCTTTAACGGGACGGCTGCGGAATTGACCCTGCTCACTTTGTGCACCAAACCGCAGTCGGAAAGCCACATTATCGCGGTTTCGTATTCTTTTGCACGGGCGCCTTCGCGTATAAGCCCGTATAAAAACTTTTTATTTTCTTTTGCAAGTTGCGCCGGAATGCTGTTCCACAACATACGTATCTTGGGGACTATGTCGTTAGGGGCATGCTTGGAAAAATCCTGCTCATAAGCCGCCAATATTCGCTTTTGAATATCGCGCGCCTCGTTAAAATCTTTGTTTTCGGCAAAGCACTGCACGACTTCCGGCATGCCGCCGACATAATAATAATACTTCAAAGCGTCGATGTACACTTGCTTGAAACTTTTTATCATTGCAAAGTCCCGCGCTTCAAGCAGTTTTGCAAACCTCTCCTTCCCGATAGCCGTCAAGAACTCCCCGAAAGAAAGCGGATACAACTTTAAAAAATCCACCTTTCCCACGGGGAAAGACGTCCCCTCGTGCAACGCTATCCCCAAAAGCGATCCCGCGCAGACAATATGATATTGCGGCGCGTTTTCGTAAAAATATTTGAGCGATGTCAGCGCCCTCGGCACTTCCTGAACTTCGTCAAAGATAAGCAATGTATTATCGGGATCTATTTTATGCCCGGCTTGCAATTCGATCCCCGTTATAAGGCGTTCGGTATCCAAATCCGCGGCAAATAATTCCGCCATCTTCGTGTTGGAATCAAAGTTGATATAGACGGTATCGGCATACGCCTGTCTGCCGAACTCCTTCATCAGCCAAGTTTTTCCCACCTGCCGCGCGCCTTCTATGATAAGCGGTTTGCGACGCTTGCTCATTTTCCATTCAAATAACTTTTCAATGGCTGTTCTGTACATTTCCGACGCTCCTTGCATATTCTTGATATGACTATATCATAACATATATTTACAAAAATTACAATGATTATTTGTTAAATTACTACACTTTTTACGGCGAACTTTTGTTGAATGACTACACTTTTTACGGCGAACTTTTGTTGAATGACTACACATTTACGGCGAACTTTTATAAATATTACTCTTCTTACCCGGAACTTTTGCGCAAAAAAAGAGCGGCTCCTGCCGCTCGTTTTTGTTGTTTACCCGTTATTTGTCTTCGGAGTCCTTCTTGTCCTCTTGCTTTTCGGCGGGCGCTTCTTCCGGCGTTTCCTCGGGTTCGGAAGGCGTTTCTTTCTTTTCTTCCGCCTTCTGCGCAGGTTCTGATTTTTCTGCCCCTGCCGCCGTATTTTCGCCGTTTTCCGTATCGGCTTTCTCTTCTGCAGACTTTTCGGGCACTATCTTCACGGGGCGCATAGCGCTTTTTGCAGCCGCCGCGCCGTACATAGCGTCGCGCTTGTCCGCGCGCGCGTCTATGTCCGCTATGACTTCTTCCGCGCTCTTGCCGTCAAAGAGCATATTCACTTCGTCCGTGTATATGGTCTGCTTGGCATAAAGCACCTTTACCATATTGTCCAATATGCTGCGGTTTTCACGCAATATCTTCAACGCGCGCTCATATGCTCCGTCTATTATCTTGCGTATCTCCACGTCTATGACGCCGCCGAGTTCTTCACTGTATGTGTGCGTGGCGCCGAAGTCCTTGCCCAGGAACACTTCCTTGTCCCCGCCCAGGTATATATTTCCTATGGCTTCGGACATACCCCACTCCGTGACCATGCTGCGCGCTATCTGCGTGGCGCGCTGAATATCGTTGGACGCGCCCGTGGATATATCGTGAATGACTATCTCTTCCGCCGCTCTTCCGCCCAGCATCATAGCTATCGTGTCGTGCAGTTTACTGCGCGTAACGTGGCTGTCGTCCGTTTCGGGACGGGTGAGCGTGTAGCCCGCCGCCATACCGCGGGGGATTATGCTGACTTCCTGCACCTCGTCGCAGCCGGGAAGGAGCTTGGCGACAATGGCGTGACCGGATTCGTGATATGCCGTTATGCGCTTGTCCGTCTCCGTTACCACGCGGCTCTTCTTCTGAGGACCCGCAATCACTTTGTTTATGCCCTCCAAAAGGTCCACCATCACGATGACTTTCCTGCCCGCGCGCGCCGCCAAAATGGCAGCTTCGTTGAGCAGGTTTTCTATATCCGCACCCGAAAAGCCGCTGGTCATACGCGCGAGTATCTTAAAGGATACGTCGGGCGCGAGCGGTTTATTGCGCGAGTGCACTTTGAATATGGCTTCTCTGCCCTTGACGTCCGGCAGGGACACGTAGATCTGCCTGTCGAATCTGCCCGGGCGCAGCAGCGCGGGGTCGAGAATATCCGCGCGGTTGGTCGCAGCCATTATTATTATGCCTTCGTTCTTTTCAAAGCCGTCCATCTGCACAAGCAGCTGGTTGAGCGTCTGCTCCCTTTCGTCGTGTCCGCCGCCGAGTCCCGCTCCGCGCTGACGTCCCACGGCGTCTATTTCGTCGATAAACACTATGCAGGGCATATTGCGCTTTGCCTGATCGAACAGATCGCGCACCCTCGCCGCGCCCGTACCCACGAACATCTCCACAAAGTCGGAACCGGAGATGGAGAAGAAGGGCACGCCCGCTTCACCCGCAACGGCTTTTGCAAACAGAGTTTTACCCGTGCCGGGAGGTCCCACCAACAGCACGCCCTTGGGCACACGCGCGCCCAAAGCGGTGAATTTGGCGGGAGATTTCAAAAACTCCACTATCTCTTGCAATTCCTCTTTTTCCTCGTCCGCGCCGGCAACGTCGTCAAAACGCACTTTCACGTTCATATTCACGCGCGCTTTAAGCTTGCCGAAATTCATAGCCTGCTTGTTGGCGCCCGCGCTCTGACGGAAGATGAAGAAGATGATAATGCCTATCACTATAACGCCCGCTATGGGCACGATGAGCGAAGTTATCGTGGAGTTGCTCTGCGCGTTGGCATAGCGCAGCGTTATCATAGACGAAAGCGCGGTCTCGTTGCCCGCATCGTCCGTGAACACGGTATTGTTCAGCGCGTAGCTGTACGGCATATAGCAGAAATACTTTGCCGAAGAAGTGGGATTTTTCAAGAAGTCCTGCGTGTTCATCTGTTGGTCGACCGTGAGCACGTATGCGGTATATCCGTTCACGTATACCGCCTGCACTTCCCCGTTGACTATCATTCCCACAAGTCCCTGTCTGCCGTTCTCATCAGTCTGATAATCTATCTCCCCGGGACCTCCTTTGTCGAAGATCATCCACAAAAGCAGCGCGATGACCACTATTGCCACGACTATGAGCACTATTCTCAAAATTTTCTGATTTTTGGTCACTTTATCGTCCCCTGTCTATGTACTCAAACTGTCCGTTTGAAATGTATTTACGTTAATAATAATATAAAACGGCGCATTAGTCAAGTAAATACTTTGTATAGCGCTGCGCTTCGCTTCACCGCCGGTTGAGCGCTTCGCTTAGGCGCCGAATGAAAGTGCCGTGCGATAAAGCTATAATCAAGGCGAAAAACAACTTCGCACGGCACTTTGCGCCTACGCTTTAAGGGAAAACCCACCCATTCGCAAACGAAGTTTGCTTGAGGGTCGGTTTTCCCTTCTTTTCGCGCCGAGTAAGCTTTAAGTCTTATAATACTTAGGCGCGAAAATTCAACCCTTTCCGCCTCATTCGTTCGGATAGCCTCTCTCTTTCGGAAAACTTGCACGGCAAGTTTTATAGGTTACGCTCGCAAAAGCGCGGTTTTGCTTCGCTTTATTTTATTAGTAATAAGCTTTTGCAAAAAATTTTGCGTTGGCTTTAAGCCGGGGCTGCTTTTTCGGGCTCTTATCGGAATACCCTAGGGGAGCTTGCCGGAAAGAGGTGCAGATTAGGTATTTTTGAGCAGATTTTTGCGATTC
>CALWHM010000032.1 GCA_944380395.1 uncultured Clostridia bacterium
GGCGGCTTCTGCGGAAGCCGCTTTTTGCTTGCGCAAAAGCGTTCCGGCGGCGAAAATATCCGTAATCTGCCGTAATTTATACGCGCGCGGTTGCTATTTGCCCGTCTATGGTTTATAATTTACTTGTTATGGAAGGAGCAGGCGGCAAGATAAAGCTTATTTTGCGACGGGCGGGAAACACTTTTTTGCCCGTGTTTGCGCTCGCATGCGCGTCGGGTGCGCTCTGCGGCGCGGTGGTCTGTCTTTTCAATATGGGGGCGGAATATCTTATAGAAAATTCCGCAAAAATTTACGATTGGGTATATGCTCATCCCGCCTATGTGCCGCTCTTATTTGTTGCATTGGCGGCGTTTGCGCTTATAGTGGCGCTTGTGCATTCGCGCGTGCCGGAGGTGCGCGGAAGCGGCGTGCCTCAGACGGAAGGCGTTATGCGCGGATTCTTTTCTTTCCGTAAACTGCGCGTTTTTTTATCCACAATATTGCTTTCGTACATCTCGTTTTTTGCGGGACTTCCGCTGGGTTCGGAAGGTCCGAGCATACAGATAGGCGCGACTGCCGCGGGCGGAGTTGCTCAGGGCGCGGGACTGCGCGTTTCCTTACATAGATATCTGATTTCCGCGGGCGCGGGCGCGGGACTTGCGGTGGCATTCAACGCTCCGCTTACGGGGCTTGTGTTTGTGCTGGAAGAAGGACAGAAAAAATTCACCGCGTCCGTATTTTTTGTTTCGGCTTCGGCAATAGCCGTGGCTACGTTGGTCTATCGAGCCTTGCGTTCCGCCGTATTCGGGAGCTTTTCGGGTCACGTATTTTTTGATATGACGGGCATTAAAGTTGATGTTTCCGATTGGAATATATATTGGATAATGCTTGTTTTGGGAATAGCGGCAGGGCTTGTGGCGGTATTGTTTAACGTGATGCTCATTCGTTCGCAAAAGCTTACGGATAAGTGGGGAAAGCGCTTTCCTTATCCCGTCAGACTGCTTATAGCGTTTCTCGTTACGGGAGCCGTAGGGCTTATTCCCGCCGTGAAAGGCGCCATATTCGGCGGAAGCGCACTTATAAAAGATCTCTACGAAAATGCGGATATGGCATGGTACATAATTATGGGAGTGCTGCTTATAAAGCTGGTGCTTGTAACCTTGTGCTACGATTCGGGCGCAACGGGCGGGCTTTTCGTGCCTATGCTGGCGATGGGCGCGCTTGTCGGCGCGCTTGTGGGAAAGGCGCTTATCGCCTGCGGCGTGTCCGAGGAATATTATCCAATGCTCGTATGTGTGGGTATGACGGCGTTTTTCGCGGCGGGAGTGAGAACGCCCGTAACTGCGGCGGTGCTTATAATAGAGGTGTCAGGATTTTCCTTTGATATGCTGCCCGCGCTTATCGCGGTGTTTGCGGCTTTTGCCGCGGCGCAGCTATGCGGAAACAAGCCCATTTATGACAGTATGTTGGAGCGCTTTTTGCATATCAACCGGCTGAATGTTAAAAGTACCGTTCACACGTTGGAAGTGGACGTGCAGAAAGGCTCGTTTGCGGACGGCAAGCGCCCTTCGGAAATAATGTGGAAACCAGAGTGCAAGGTGCTGGGAGTGTATCGTGACGAAAAGTTGGATACGGGCGATTTTGTAATACGCGGCGGCGACGTGCTGGTGCTGGAAGTAAGTTCCGACTGTCTGGACGAAGAATATAAATATCTCTTCGATTTGGTGAAAAGATGATGGAATGGAATGCTTTGCTTTATGACGGCAGTCACGGCTTTGTGCCCAAATACGGGCTGGAAGTGTTGGATATGCTGGGCGATATATCCGGAAAGAGCGTGCTGGACGCCGGGTGCGGCACGGGCACGCTTGCGGCGGAGGCTGCGCGGCGCGGCGCAAACGTTTTGGGCGTGGACGCGGATGAAAATATGCTCAAAACAGCGCGCGAAAACTATCCGCAGCTGACTTTCGAGCGCTGTAAATTGGAAGAATTCAAGCGGGATTGCGCCTTTGACTGCGTATACTCCAACGCCGTATTGCATTGGATAGCCGATCAGGAGAAGGTCGCGGAAAACATATACGCCTGCTTAAAAGACGGCGGAATGTTCGCCTGCGAGTTCGGCGGCGCGGGAAATGCGGATACGGTGCTCACGGCGCTCAAAGCGGGCTTGGAGCGCGAAGGAGTGCAATATAAAAGCCCCTTTCACTATCGCGGACTTGAATTTAAGCGGGTTTTGGAGAACGCCGGTTTTGCGGTAAAGTATATAAAGCTGTTCCCGCGTATGACCGCCCTTAAAGGCGAAGACGGTTTGGACAATTGGATAAGGCAGTTTTGCTGCGAAACTCTGCCGAAAGAGCCTGAACGGGTGCTGGAATATGTGCGCCGCGCCGTGAAAGACAGACTTTTCTTTGACGGAGTGTGGCGCGTGGACTATATGAGGCTGAGGTTTTTGGCTGAAAAGCGGCTGTAAACCGCACATATATAAAAACAAAGCGGCGTATGCCGCACGATAACAGGAGGAATTATGCAACTTACTTCACTTACGACCTTGTGCGCTTCTTTGTGCAAATGTATGGGCGTGGAAGCTCCCGAGCACGCGGACAAGGCAAACGACGAATTTGTAAACGATATCACCGGCGGCAAGAGCGTGGATAAAGTCGTGATGTACAATCCCGACGCAGTCGGCACGTGGATAGTCAATAAATATGCGGAGAAATTTATTCCCGTGCGCGATACGGCGCCTTACGAGCTGAAAATGCGCACCGTATTCCCGCCTAAAACGCCCGTGTGTTTTGCAAGTATGTATACGGGTGCGCTTCCCGCGGTGCACGGTATACAAAAGTACGTAAAGCCGGTGGTCAAGATAGATTCCATATTCGACGCGCTGCTCCGCCAAGGCAAAAAGCCCGCCATAGTGGCTTCAAAGAACAGCTCTTTGAATCACATCTTCCGCGAACGCGAAATGGATTACTATGTGGTGTCATACGATAAGGAAGCCGTTGAGAAAGGCATAGAGCTGATAAAGGACAAAAAGTACGACTTTTTGGTCATTTATAACCAAGAGTATGATGACAGCATACACTTCACCCATCCCAAATCGTGGAAAGCAAAGCGCGCGCTCGACCATTACGCCGAATACTTTAAGCGCATAGGCGAAGCGGTGGCTGCTACCGGAGAGCGCACTCTTTTGGGATACGCACCCGACCACGGCGTGCACCGCGAATGGTATCTGCTGGGAAACCACGGCAAGGATATTCCCAAGGATATGGAGATAAGCCATTTTTACCACGTTTTCAATTGAGCACGCTTTGCGGCTGACGCATATAAAAAGCGCAAGGCGGCAGTGCTGCGATATTTCGGCGGATAGCCGAGAATATAGAACATAAAACGGCTTGCGAATAACACAAAAAATCGGGGGCTTTACGCCCCCTCTTTTGTGCCTTACCGCTTTTTCTTTTGTGTAACAATAGTATGAGTAAAATAAGAAAATAAATGTATGTTTAGTGCACTTTTGCCGTATAAGTGCAATTATTCAAGGGAAAGAGCGCGCTTTTACCATTGCAGGCAATTAAAAAATACGCTTATTCATAAATGTATTTTTTATGCACTTAATGTGTGCGCCGCCAGATATTCCCGCGCTTTTTGCGTCAGCGGTATTTGAGTATCGTCAATGTCCGTAAACGTGTATTCCGTGCTTGTATATGTGCGCTTGTTTTCTATTTTCAGTTTTACGGTATTTTGTTTAGAGCAGTCAAGCGTCACTTCGTAGTCGTCTATATCGCCCGAAAGTTCGGAAATGTTGCTTTCAAAATAATTTGAGAAGTTTTCCATGCTTTCGCCTTTTAAGACTTTGCGCATATATTCCGCGGAATAGAAGAATTTTTCCGCGTCCGCCCTGTATTTTCCGCTTGTATCCGTCATCAGATACGCTTGCTTTTGAAGTGAGGAATATACAAGTCCCGTTTCCGTAAATACGTTATACAGCGCCGCTTTTGCGGTTTGAGTGTCCAGCTCATTCATTGCTTCGCCTGCAAATTCCGCTCCGCCGTTTTCTGTGAGTATAAAGGTTTTGCCTTGCGAAAGCAATATGAAATAATTGTCTTTTTTCTGCACTTTTATCTTATTATCGCCGCTTATGCAGGTTATCGAAGTGAAATTTGCCAAATCGGACGGAATGTAATATCCGCCGGTATCCGAGATAAACCGTATACAGCCGCTCAAAGCGGCGCTCAAAACGCATACGGCAAGTATAAGTATAATGCTCTTTTTCATAAAGCGAGTGTGTGCGTTTGAGAGAAATTTTTGCGTTTTTTTATATATGCGCGTTTTTATTTGCAATTTTGCTATGCGGGTGATACAATATAAAAAATATGTGAGGCGGCTATGGAATACGTTTTCAGCGACAGAATGAAAAATATGGGCGGAAATGCCATCAGGGAGATATTCAAATTGCTTTCCCGTCCCGATATGATCTCTTTTGCGGGAGGTTTTCCCTCCGCAAAATTACTGCCGCGTGAAGAAGTTGCGGAAATAGCTTCGTATCTGTTGCATTTGGACAGGGCGGAAGAATTCTTGCAGTACGGCGCAACGGAGGGTTATATGCCGCTCAGGTGCAGGATAGCGCAATTTGTATCGCGTTACGGCATAACCGGAGTCGGCGTGGACAACGTGCGTATCGTCTCCGGCGGACAGCAGACCATAGACCTTATGTGCAAATGCTTTGTCAATGACGGGGATATTGTGCTGGTTGAAGATCCCACATATCTTGCGGCAATGCATATAATGCGCACTTACCGCGGCGTGCCCGTAGGGGTCAAGTCGGGCGCGGACGGCTTGGATTTGACGGATTTAGAAGAAAAGATAGTCAAATTCAAACCCAAAATGCTATATTGCGTGCCCACTTTTTCCAATCCCACGGGCAAAACTTACTCTTTGGAAGTGAGAAAGGGCATTGCGGACATAACCGCTAAATACGGCGTCATGGTGCTTGAGGACGACCCTTACAGTGAAATTCGCTTTGAAGGGGAGCGCGTGCCCTCCGTAAAGAGCTTTGATAAGTGCGGCAACGTGGTGTTTACGGCAAGTTTTTCCAAGACCGTTTCGCCCGGACTGCGCGTTGCGTATTGCGTGGGCGATGAAAGAGTAATGGCAAAGCTCACCATAGGCAAGCAGGCTTCGGACGTGCACACTTCTATGTTGTCGCAAGCCATCGTGGAGGAATATCTTGCGCGCGGACTGTTCGATAAAGTCGTCGCCCGCGCCATACCCGTATACAGGGAGCAAAAGCAGGCTATGTATTCGGCAATACAAAGATATATGCCGCAGGAGTTTACCTGCACAAATCCCGAAGGCGGGCTGTTCATATGGGGCGGTTTTGAGAATTTAGACACGCAGGCGGCATTTGCCGGCGCGTGCGAGAGGGGAGTGGCGTATGTTTCCGGTGAAAGCTTTTTTGCGGACGGCTTGGACAAGCGTCATCTGAGGCTCAACTATTCCGCCGCGGGACCCGACAAGATAGAAAAAGGTATAAAGATATTGGCAGATTACTTCAAGGAGTTATTGAAATGAAAAACGTACTCGACACATTGAAAGAGAGGGGGTATGTAAAACAGACCGTCTACGAAGACGAGCTTTACGAGCTTTTGGGCAAGGAGAGTGTGCCTTTTTACATAGGATTCGATCCCACCGCGGACAGCCTTCACGTGGGGCACTTCGTGCAGCTGATGGCAATGAGCATTATGCAAAAAGCGGGGCACAAGCCCGTCATACTCATAGGCGGCGGCACGGGCAAGATAGGCGATCCTTCCGGCAAGTCGGATATGCGTAAAATGATGACGGACGAAACGGTCAGGCACAACTGCGAATGTTTCAAAAAGCAGATGTCCAAGTTCCTCTCCTTTGAAGGGGAGAACGCCGCCGTTATGGTGAACAATGCGGATTGGCTGGACGACCTCAAATATATAGAATTTCTGCGCGACATAGGCGTATACTTCTCCGTAAACAAAATGCTCACCGCGGAATGCTATAAGAGCCGAATGGAAAACGGACTCACGTTTTTGGAATTTAATTATATGCTTATGCAGGCTTACGACTTTTTGCACCTGTACCGCACTCACGGCTGCAAGCTGGAATGCGGCGGCGACGATCAGTGGTCGAACATTCTTGCCGGCGCCGACCTTATCAGGCGCAAGGAGGGCAAGCCCGCGTTTGCGATAACCTTTAAGCTGCTCACCACGTCCGAAGGCAAGAAGATGGGCAAGACGGAAAAGGGAGCCCTTTGGCTGGACAGGGAAAAGACTTCCCCTTACGAGTTCTATCAATATTGGCGCAATATCGATGATTCGGACGTGGAAAACTGTATGAAACTGCTCACGTTTATGCCGCTTGACGAAATAGCGGAAATGTGCAAATATAAGGACGAAAGGATAAACGCGGCAAAGGCGCGCCTTGCTTACGAACTTACCGCGATCGTCCACGGCAAGGAGGACGCTCAAAAAGCGCAAGAGCAGTCGCTGGCGGCGTTTGCGTCGTCGGGCGGAGAACTGCCCACCGCCTTTGTGCCCGAGGGCATGAACAACATAGTGGATATAATGTGCGCGGTAAAGGCGGCAAAGTCCAAATCCGAAGCGCGTCAGCTCATCGCGGGCGGCGGCGTGAAAGTGGGGGAAGAAAAGATAGTATCTTACGAAACCTGCTTTACGGACGAACAGCTCAAAGAGGGAATCGTACTTCACAAGGGCAAGAAGATGCACGTGAAAGTCGTGCGCGGCTGATATGGACTATTTGGGATTGAATGGCAGCTTCCGCAGGCAGGAAGTTATCAATAGATCCGTGTTCATAACCACGCTTGTCAGGGTGGAAACCCCCGAACAGGCGGCTGAGGAGATAAAAAAACTGCGCAGGGAATTTTCCGACGCCACCCATAACTGTTACGCGTTTTCCGCGGGACAGTACAAAAAGAGCAGTGACGACGGGGAACCCGCGGGAACTGCCGGACAGCCAATGGCGGAAGTGCTCAAAAAGCGCGGCGCGGATATGATACTTGCGGTGGTCACGCGCTACTTCGGCGGAATAAAGCTGGGGGCAAGCGGACTTATCGGCGCGTATTCGGGCTGCGTAGCCCGCGCGCTGGACGAAGCGCCGTTAAAGGTGTACAAGCTGTCCGCGGTCATAAAGGCGGAAGTGGCGTACGCGTCGGCTCAGGCGGCGGAAAGCCTGCTTGCAGACTGCGGCGCAATCGTGGATCTGCGCGAATGGGAGGGCGGAGCGCAGATAACGGCGGCGCTGCCCAAGCAGGAGCTTGCCCGCTTTGAAAAAAGTTTGACGGAAAAAACTTTGGGCAAGGGAAAAGTCAGCGTGATAGGTGAAGAATACCGCGCTTACGATATAAAATAACACGGCAAAGCCGATAACGGCAAAGCCGAAGAGGGGATAAAAATGAAAGTGACTATAACAAGCAACCCTAAGGCAAAGCCCGATTTCTCAAATTTGGGATTCGGCAAGTATTTTACCGATCATATGCTCGTTATGCAGTATGAGGACGGAAAATGGGGAGAGCCTGAAATTGTGCCTTACGCACCTTTTTCCATGCCTCCGGCAACAAACGTTCTGCACTACGCGCAGTCTATTTTCGAGGGCGCCAAAGCGTACAAAAATTCCGAAGGCAGGATAACCGTTTTCAGAATAGACGAAAACTTCAAGCGTATGAACAACTCCGCAAAGCGTATGTGCATGCCCGTTATAGACAGCAAAAAAGTCAAGGCGGCGCTGTTTGAACTGCTCAAATTGGAGCAGGAGTGGATACCCGCAAAACCCGGGACCGCGCTTTATATCCGTCCGTTTATGTTCGCAAACGAGGAAGTGCTCGGCGTGCACGCAAGCCACAAGTACACCTTCTGCATAATTCTCTCTCCCGTCGGTTCTTATTACGCTCACGGGCTTGAACCCACCAAGATTCTGGTGGAGGAAACGCTGGTGCGCGCCTTTATCGGCGGCACGGGTGAAGCCAAGTGCGCGGGCAATTACGCTTGCTCTTTGATGGGCGGAGAGATAGCCAATCAAAAGGGTTACGACCAGGCGCTTTGGCTGGACGGCAAGGAGCACAAGTACGTGGAAGAAGTGGGCAGTATGAATATCTTCTTTGTCATCGGAGATGAAGTGGTAACGCCCGCGCTGGTGGGCAGCATTCTTCCCGGTATAACCAGGAACAGCTGCATACAAGTTCTGAAAAAGTACGGATACAATGTGAGCGAAAGACGCATTTCTATGGACGAAATAGTAAAAGCTTATGAGGACGGCACCTTGAAGGAAAGCTTCGGCTCGGGAACCGCGGCGGTGATATCGCCCGTGGGCGTGATAGGTTACCGCGGCAAGGATATGGTAGTCGGCGGCGGCAGGATGGGCGAGATAACCGCATTCCTCTATGACAAGATAACCGGCATTCAGCAGGAAAAATATCCCGACGAATTCGGCTGGGTGGAAGAAGTGAAATAATTGCGGCATATAATGCAAGGCGCGGAGCGTCGACCCCGCGCTTTTTGCTTTTTCTCTGCTTCGCGTCGCAAACGGCGGGCGCGCCGGTGTTTGTTAAAAAAGGCTTTATGTGCGCGTTTTGCCGTTGACAATGCGCGGATATTGTGTTACAATGCCGCTATGGAACTCATTGACATCAGCGCGGACGCGCAAAAGACAAAAACGCTTTCAAAGTGGCTCAAACGCGACTTTCCCCTATCCGAACGCACGCCCTTTCGCATTTTGAAAAAGCTTGCCCGGCAGGGCAAAGCCCGCTTTTATTTTGCCTGCGAGGGCGGGGAAGTAAAGGCTTATTGCGTGCTTCACTTTTTCGGCGGATATACGCAGCTGTTGTATTTGGCGGTGACGCCTGAGGCGCGCGGCGCGGGCGTGGGAAGCGCCGTGGTGCCGCTCATAAAAGCCGCCGCGGGCGGCACGCTGGTGCTGGAAGTGGAAGACCCCGCGGAGGCGCAGGACGAAGCCGCGCTCAAAGTGAGAACAAGGCGTATAGCTTTTTATAACAGGCTGGGCTTTGAGATGTTGGACAACGTGCGGCTGCTCATTCCGGGCGGCGCGCTGCGCCCGATGTCGGACGGGCGCGTGGACGGGGACTTGCCCAAAATGTGGCTGGATATGTACCGCGAACTTGCGGGAGTGTTCGGCGTGTTTTTCAAAACCGACGCAAAGCCCATAAAAAGCAATTGAGTTTCAGTCGATATACTTGCGCCAAAGTTCCGCTATCAAAGATTTATAGGCGAACTCTCCGTCCTCCGACACAAAGCACAGGGGCGGGAACGCCACGCACCACCAATTATCCCCCGTGCCGCTGCCCAATTCTATGATAAGGGCGTCGTAAACGCCGTCCGGCAGAGTTACGCTGCCGTAAGTGCGGGCGGGAAATTCCTCTCGCGCCAGCCGCACTTTCGCGCCGTAATCAAAGCCGTTTTCCTCAAGCACTCTTGAAGCAAGTTCTTCAAGGGCGGGCAGGTTTTCTTCCGCCGTGAGAAGGGCTTGGTTGAAGTCGGTGACATCGCTCAAAAGCGGAGAGAGATAATTCACCACCGCGTCGCGCACTTCGTATTTTACGTCTTGGTCGGATGCGGAATTTGAATTTGCGCGTATGTGCAGGCGCAGATATTCGCGTTTTTCGCCCTGAGCGCATGCCGTAAGCGCCAGGATAATTATCAAAAGAATGACGAAAAAAGCCGTCACTATGTAAACAGGATCTTTCAATTTCAACTTATATTTCATATTTGCCTCCGTTTGAAAAAAGTATTGCCCGCAATTTTCGTAATATACGCAAAACTTGCACATTTTTTCGTAAGGGCAAAAGCGGTCGAATAACCGCGCCTTTCTTGCGCAAACTAACTTTGCAAGGAGGGAACAATGATAACAAGACAAAAGACGGCGGGGCGCGCGGCGGTGATTTGCGCGCTCATAACGGTACTTATCGCGGCAAGTCTGCTCAGCTTCGGAGGAGGAAGGGCTGCGGCTGCGGGAGAGCTTCTGCGTTACGGCAGCCGCGGAGAAAGCGTGCGGCAGGTGCAGAGCAGGCTGAACGAGCTGGGCTATTGGTGCGGAAACGCGGACGGCATTTTCGGCAGCAATACGCTTTCGGGCGTAAAGAGATTTCAAAGCGCCAAAGGGCTTTCCGTTGACGGCATAGTGGGACCCAAGACGTATGCGGCTATGGGTATGTCCTCATCTTCGTCCGCGGGCGGATATTCTTCTTCCGACCTTTATCTGCTTGCCAGGTGCGTATACGGCGAAGCCCGCGGAGAACCTTACGTGGGACAGGTAGCCGTGGCGGCGGTGGTGCTTAACCGAGTTAAAAGCGCGGCTTTCCCCAACTCCATATCCGGAGTCATATATCAGCCTTACGCATTCACCTGCGTTGCGGACGGACAATTATATCTGGAACCCAATCAGTCCGCATACAACGCCGCGCGCGACGCTATGAACGGCTGGGATCCCACAAACGGCTGCCTGTATTACTACAATCCCGCCACAGCCACCAGCGCGTGGATATGGTCGCGCCCGATAATGCTGCAAATAGGCAGACATAACTTTTGCAAATAAGAGGTGTGTATGGAAAAAAGTACGGCAATGTTTATGACCGTTCTGGCGGCGCTGCTTTTGGTGGCGCTGGCGGTGACGGGCGTGTTTTTGAATATATCTTTGCAAACGCAGCGGCAGTACAGGCTGGAAGCCAATAACGGGTACGAGCAGGCATATTATCAGCTTACGGACAGCGTGGGCAATATGCGCGTGAATTTGGATAAAGCGCGCGTGACGCGCGATCCCGCAATGATGTGCGAACTTATGATGGACGCTTCCGTCAGCTGTGAAAGCGCGGCGCAGGCGCTTTACAAGTTTTCCGCCAACGGATACAGCGCAAGCGCGCTAACCAAGTTTGCAAACCAGGTGGGCGATTACTGCGCCTATCTGCATTCAAAGGCGGCAAAGGGGGAGGAGATAACGCAAAGCGATTACGCGTCCTTGCAAAAGCTCAGTTCTTACGCCGCCGCCGTGCAGGAAAAACTTGCGCCCGTGCGCGACGGCATTGGGGAGGGCGGATACGAATTTTCCTCCCGTCTTGGCAGTCTGAATGAGGAATTTTCTTCTATTATGAACGCCTTGCAGGACGGTTCTATGGAATATCCGTCGCTCATATATGACGGACCTTTCAGTGACGGGCTGGACGATAAGCAGGCAAAAACTCTTTCGGGTGAGGAGATAACTCCCGAACGCGGCGCGGAAATAATAGAAGAAAAGCTGGAAAGCGTAGGCATATCCGGAGCAACTTACGTCGGAGAGGGCAGCTCTCATTTCAAAACGTATCTTTATTCCGTGGAAAACGAACACGGCAGCGGTGACGTTCAGCTTGCCGCGGCGGGCGGAGCGATAGTGCAGTTTTCCTTCAACTGCGAAACAAGTCGGGAAAAAGACTTTGACCCCGAAGATGTTGCCGTAAAGTTCGTGACCGCTTTGGGTTATGAAAATATGGCCCCCGTGTGGAGCGCGGAGAGCGACGGCGTAATATATATGAATCTTTGTTATAAGCAGGACGGCGTGATAATATATCCGGATATGGTGAAGGTGAAGATAAACGCCTCGGACGGGCACGTCACTGGCTGCGAAACGCTGCAATATCTGTTCAACCACACGCAAAGAAGCCTTGAAAAGCCCGCTTTGAGCAGTGAAGATATTCTCTCGCGCAAGTGGGGAGAGCTGGAAACAAAGAGCGTGCGCCTTGCCGTGATACCCACGCCTGGCGGCGGAGAAAGGCTTGCCTATGAAGTGTACGGCACGGTGGGAGAGGAAAAATTCTTTGTATACGCCGATGTGAACACGGGCAGGGAAGTGCGCGTGCTCAAGGTAGTGGATTCGGAGCAGGGCGAACTGCTTATCTGAGCGGTTTTGCGCAATAAATTGCCGGAGATTTTACTCTTCGGCAATTTTTTATTTTTTTGCCCGCAAAAGTATTTGATAAAGCGGGGAAAATATGTTATCATATTAGCGTATCAAGTAAGAGAGGATTTATATGTCCCAAGACTTATGCGGCGGCAAACCGCGATCGCAGTTTACAAATCCTGTATCGTTTTTCGTAAACGACATTTATTCGTGCAAAGGAATAAAGTGTAAACATTTTTATACGCAAAAAGTTTTACGGAGGTCAAAATAGATATGCCATTTTTTGAACACGTATTCAAATTCGGCAAGGAAGACACCAGCAATATGGGCATTCTTGCGTTGCAAGGCGCAAGGGAGCTTGGAAAAAAGGTGGACGAATATCTCGTCAATTGGTACAATACGGAGGCGGAAAAGTGCGGAAGCTCTTCCAGGGTAAAGACGTTTCTTATCGCCAACTCCTGCCCCAGGTTCACCACGGGTGACGGCAAGGGGCTTATCGCGGAAACCGTCCGCGGCAAAGACATTTACATTATAATCGACGTGGGCAATTATTCCGTTGAGTATAATATGTTCGGAATGATGCACCGTATGTCGCCCGACGATTATTATGCGGACTTAAAGAGGATAATAGCCGCTATGGGCGGAAAGGCAAAGTCCATAACCGTGGTAATGCCTATGCTCTACGGCGGCAGACAGCACCGCCGCAACGCGCGCGAATCGCTCGACTGCGCCCAGATGTTGCAGGAATTGCAGTCTATGGGCGTGAACGAAATGATAACATTCGACGCGCACGACCCCCGCGTTCAGAATGCGGTGCCGCTTATGGGCTTTGACAACTTTATGCCCACGTACCAGATACTCAAAGCGCTGCTTGAAAAGTATCCGGACGTGAATATGAGCAAGGAAAACTTTATGATAGTCAGCCCCGACGAAGGCGCTATGGGCAGGAACATTTATTATGCATCCGTGCTGGGCACCGACTTGGGTATGTTCTATAAAAGGCGCGACTACGCCAACGTGGTCAACGGGCGCAACCCCATCATCGCGCATGACTATATCGGTAACGATGTGACCGGCAAGGACATCTTTGTCGCGGACGACATCATCGCCACCGGTGACAGCATGCTCAAACTGTGCGTGGAACTCAAAGAGCGCGGCGCGGACAAGATATTCCTTTCCGCCACCTACGCGCTGTTTACGGAGGGATTGCAAAAGTTCCGCGACGCTTATGACAAGGGTCTTTTCACCGCCGTGGTAAGCACCAACCTGACTTACGCCACGCCCGAACTTCTCAAAGAAGAGTGGTTTGTTCAGGCGGATATGTCCAAGTTTATGGCTTACATAATGGCGGCATGCAATCAGGGCTACTCCATAAGCACGCTGCTCGACCCTCACGACAAAATACACGAGCTTATAGAGGCGTACAATAAGTGCCGCCCTCAGCAGCTCGCAATAAAAATAGAGGAGTAATTATGAAGATCGAATGGCTCGGTCATTCTTCCTTCTTATTGGAAGAATCCACCGGCACATCTATCGTCACCGATCCTTATGAGGGGGAATACGTGGGTATTCCCTATCCTAAGGTGCGTGCCGACATTGTAACGATAAGTCACGGGCACCACGATCACAATGCGGTCAAAGCCGTTCAGGGCGACCCCAAAGTGATAGACAGCGTGGGATTTTGGGAGATAGACGGCGTGGATATAAACACGCTGGAATCCAACCACGATCACCACGGCGGCGCCCGCAGGGGAAAGAATCTCATCTGCAAATTCCGTCTGGACGGCGTGGACGTGGTGCATATGGGCGACATCGGGGAGGAGATAACCCCCGAATTGGGAGAGGCGATAGGTCCCGTAAACGTATTGCTCATTCCCGTAGGAGATAACTATACCATCGGCGCGGAACAAGCCAAGGAGTACGTGGACTTCCTTATGCCGGATATAGTCATTCCTATGCACTATAAGACCCCGTCCTGCAAGTTGGATATAGACAAGCTCAGACCGTTTTTGCAATTGTTTGAAGATGAGCATATCCGTTTTGTCCCCGGCGACGTAATCGAATTCGACAGGGAAGATTTTGACGGAGAAAGCACCAAAGTCATCGTATTCGAAGACGAAAAATTCTAAAAAACGAAGGGCGGCGCCTGCCGTAAACGGGCGCCGCGGCAAATATCTTTCATAAAAAGATCCAAGCCGATATATATTTTATTGAATTACGTATCAGCGGCATTGTATTATTATATATTCGGTTGCAAATATCTAAATATTATCCGTTAAAGGAGCAGTTTATGAGTGATAACGAATTTTATACCGAAGAGGAATTGATGAGAATGTCCATATTCCAGCTGCGCGACGTCGCCAGAAAGATAGGCGTGGCTTCTCCCACTTCCAAAAAAAAGGCGGAAATCATTAGAGATTATATGGCTATATGCGAGGGCAGAGAAGCTCCCGCCAAAAATCAGAGGCGCGGACGTCCTCCCAAAGTGAGGGTGGAGCGTGCAAGTGCCTCCGCAGAGAAGAGTGAAGGAACTGCGCCTGTTCAAAGCAAGCCCGAACAGCCTGCAGAAAAGCCCGTTGAGCGCACGGAGGAAGTGCAGACGGAAAGGCATTACGCAACCCCGGAAGAGCTTTTGAAAAACGAGGACTGCGAACGCAAGAGCGGAACTTTGGACGTGCTTGCGGAAGGATACGGCTTTTTGCGTGCGGAAAATTGTGAGTACGGCAACAAGGACGCCTATGTGTCCGCAAAGATAATCCGCGGCTTGGGACTGCGCGCAGGCGATATGGTCACCGGCATTGCCAAAAAGAATGCGGAAAACCGTCCGCCCGCAATCGTATCCGTGGAAACGGTGAACGGCAATCCCCCCGAAAATCTGCGTCAGCGCCCGCAATTCGACAACCTTATACCCATTTATCCCAACGAAAGGTTCAAGTTGGAGCGTGACAGCGCCCGCAACGATTTCGCCATTCGCTGCATAGACCTCATCGCCCCCATCGGCAAAGGTCAAAGGGCGATGATAGTATCTCCTCCCAAAGCGGGCAAGACCACTTTGCTGAAGAAGATAGCGGGAGCCATCGCGGATAACTATCCCGACGTAATGCTGTTCGTGCTCCTTGTGGACGAACGCCCCGAAGAAGTCACGGATATGCAGCGCTCCATTCGCGGAGAAGTCATATATTCCACTTTCGACGAAATGCCCGAACACCATTGCAAGGCGGCTGAACTTTTGATAGAGCGCGCCAAACGCAATGTGGAGCTGGGCAAGGACGTGGTCATAATAATGGATTCCCTCACCCGTCTTGCCAGGGCGTACAACCTCACCATTCCCCCCACGGGAAGGACGCTCTCCGGCGGTATAGATCCCGGCGCGCTCCACGCACCCAAGCGCTTTTTCGGCAGCGCGCGCAATATCGAAAACGGCGGCAGCCTTACGATAATCGCCACCGCGCTCATAGATACCGGTTCGCGTATGGACGACGTTATTTACGAGGAGTTCAAGGGCACGGGCAATATGGAGATCCACCTTGACCGCAAACTCTCCGAACGCCGCATCTTCCCCGCCATCGACCTCAACCGTTCCAGCACGAGAAGGGAAGATCTGCTGCTTACGCAAAAGGAGCTTGAAGGCGTGTTCGCAATGCGCCGTATGATAGCGGGCGACAACGCCGACGCCACCGAGCAGCTGCTCAATATGCTTATGCGCACCAAGACCAACGCCGACTTTGTGGATAACGTCATTCTGCATATGAAGGCGCTTGAAAAGCAAGGATTCAAATATACGGGCAGATAAATAAGCTTACGGATAGCGAAAAAAGCCAATTCAAAAATCCAATTCAAAAATTAAGAACGGCAGCTTTGCCGTTCTTATATTTTTATTGCGCGCCCACTATGTGCCGCATTTTGGCGCGGCAGTGAAGCGGCACTAATGTTGAGAAAATACTTTGAAAATACTTTTTTGTCGCTTTGCGAAAAATTCCCGTCTTTTTGTGGACTTAATCGCCGATTTGTGCTATCATATAATCACTTGCGGGTGTAGTTTAGTGGTAAAACATGAGCTTCCCAAGCTTAGGTTGTGGGTTCGATTCCCATCACCCGCTCCAAAAGCCGCCTTGCGCGGCATTTTTTATTCCCGTCCGAGTAAATAATCTGTCGTTACTTCGAAAAAATCGGCAAGCAGAACAATATAGGTCGCTTTCGGTTCATTTACGCCGCGTTCCCAATAATCAATCGCCTTTTGACTTACGCCTATGCTTTTTGCAAGAGCCGCCTGCGAAAGACCGCGTTCCAAGCGTAATTCCTTGATACTTTCTGCTATCGTCATAATATTATTTTAGAAGGAATCTTCTAAAAGCATTTGACAAAGAAGAATTCTTCTTATATAATTTAATTAGAAAATAATTTTGAGGGAGAAAAATGAAAAAGTTTTTTATTGTGTCAATAGTTGCGGTCTTATTGATAATTCCTGTGAGTATTGCAGCTTGTACAGGTGACGCACCCATTACAGGAATTGAATTTGAAATCACTGAATTAAATATGGAAGATCCGTTAATAGGCAACGCGACAGAAACCATAAACGTAACAGTCTATCCTTCGGATGCAGATTGTTCGGATCTGAAGTTGGAAGTAGATAAAGAGGGTTATCTGGAAATACGAAAGGACAGAGAAACTGTCGTAACAGAAGAGAATTGTAGAAAGGTTGCATTTAAGATAGAGGGACTTTACAGCGGAACTATACAGGTTACGGCGGTTTCGGAAAAATATTCCGTGCGTTCCGAGACGATTACAATAACAGTTACAGGGGCGGATAAAAAGCCGGTTACGACAGAAACAGAGAGGGAATATTTAACAAAATATGGCTGGGATAGTGAGAAAATCTCAAATTTTGCCGCAGCAAGGGAAAAGGTGCGGCTTTCTCCATTAAAGGAGATTACTGATACCGAAGGCGAAACATATACTTTTATCAACGGAGAGGACGACACGTGCAAAGTTATATTTGAGGATAACGCAGTTTCAAGAATTTATGACTGTGGAGGAGAAAGAAAAATTTATCCGTCAAATTCAAAAGTCGTGATTTATGAGGAAGATATAGATACTTCTATGTCGATAGACATAAAAAGTTTCTGCAAAACCGTAGTCGAGTCGAAGTTGAAATATCCGCTTTCCGCAGACTTTCCGTTAATTGATTGGAGCTGGGCACTTGATAAAAGTGCTTGCGATCAGTTATTTATAACTTCGTATGTTGATGCGGATAATGCGTTCGGAGTATCTTCCAGACTGCAATTTATTGTTAATATACGAGTACTTTCTGAAGATAATTACGAATGGATAACGCTGATGTTGGGAGGGGAGTTATATACAAACAGTAATGTTTAATCAGGGGGCGGCTCGTCCGCCCCTTTTTCTTATAAATATATACTACAATTTATCCTGCGGTCAAAACGAATAATTTTATTTATGCGATAATTTTTAATAATTGATTTTTGTTATCAATACCCCCTTGCCCCGGAGCGTTTTTTGCGCTATAAT
>CALWHM010000033.1 GCA_944380395.1 uncultured Clostridia bacterium
GGAAATTTCCGCGCAGCTGGCGGGAATAGACGGCGTGAATATGGTCAATTTTATTCCCGACTCCAACTATAATGCCGGGAGCAAGGCGGCGCTTTACACGGTGATTCTGGACGATTACGACTCCACGGAGGGGGCATTTGCCGCGATAGAAAACATTATAAATACTTTGAACGAAAGCGGACGGGAAAACTACCTGACCGGGCAGTCGGCATACTCTTACTATACGCGATTGGAAACGGAAGACAGCATGCTGAAAATAGGCATTGTGATAGTGGTGGCTATCCTGCTTATTCTGCTGTTTACTTCACGCACATATTTTGAGCTTGTGCCAATGTTGGCGGTGTTCGGCGTATCCGTATTGCTGAATATGGGTACAAATGCGATATTCCCGGGAATTTCGTACATTTCCAACCTGATAACGATTGTTTTGCAGCTTGCGCTTTCCCTGGACTATTCCATAATACTTTTGCACAGATTTATGGAAGAGCGCCAAAAGTATTGCGACGTGAAGCAGGCGCTTTCCGTGGCGCTTTCCAAAGGCATTGTGGAGATACTCTCCTCTTCTCTCACCACGATAGCGGGACTGCTGTCACTTGCGCTGATGTCGCTGCCCATAGGCGTGGAAATAGGTTTGGCTTTGGCAAAAGGCATTGTGGCAAGCTTAGTATCCGTAATATTCTTAATGCCCGCTCTGTTATCGTTTTCCGATAAACCACTGAAAAAAACCGAACACAAGACGTTCGTTCCCACGGTGACAAAGCCCGCAAAAGCCATTCTGAAAGCGCGCAAGATAATTGTGCCGATATTCCTTGTGATAGTCATTCTTTCGGGCGTGGGACAGGGCTTTAACACATACTCTTTCAACTATAACTCCGGTTCAATGATAGTGTCCGGGCAGACAGCGATAAAGGACGCCGGATTCGGCACGCTGAACACGCTGGTGCTGGTAGTGCCGCGCGGAGATACGGACAAAGAAAAACAGCTGATAGCGGACATTACACAAGACGGAGACAAGTTTGACAAGGACGGCATTGTGAACGACACCGCGGTGAACGCCATAGCATACACGCAGATGTACGGCGTGGGCTTTGCGGACACTTTGACCAAGGAAGAGATTCTCTCCTCCCTCACCCCGCTTTTGGGCGGAATGGATTTGAGCGGCATCGGCATAACCCAGGAAAATATCGGCGATATGATAGGCATACTTTTCGACGACTGCTATCGCGCGCAAAACGCCGTGAGCGAAGGCGAAGCCGTTCCGGCAGGCGCAAAATTGATGGTTGCCGATCTTTTGGACTATATGACGGACGACATAGGTTCCGGCATCACCTCTCTTTTGAGCAGCAAACTGTTCAACGCGTTGAAGCAAGCGGGCGTGGAGATAAACCCTTTGGACTTTGCTCAAGGGGAAAAATTGGAAACGGCAAAGAACTTTTATTCCGTGCTGTCGCAAATACGCTTTGGCATAGATAATTTGAGAAGCGCGGAGTATTCGCGCATAACATTCACGCTGGATACGGGCGTGGAGGACGAAAAAGCCTTTGCTCTTTTGGACAGACTTTACGCGGGCTTGGGCGAATATTATGAAGAATTCTACCTGACGGGCGAAAGCGTGGCGTGCTACGATATGGCGGAATATTTCACCACGGATAATATGGTGGTGTGCCTGTGCTCGCTCGGCTTTATACTTGTGATATTGCTGTTTACGTTCCGCAACTTCTCCCTGCCCGTCATATTGGCGCTGGCGATACAGGGCGGAATATGGATAAATTTTGCCATACCCTTCCTTGCGGGCAATTCGGTCACGTTTATAGGCTATCTGATAATAACCGCCATTCAGATGGGCGCGACGATAGACTACGCCATAGTGCTCACAAACCGCTACCGTACCACAAGGCATCTCTATCCCGACCGCTACACAGCCATGGCGGAATCGGAGAACGCCGTGTTCTCCACCATCATAACTTCGGGAAGCATTCTGACGATAACGGGCTTTGCTTTGGGAATAGCCGCCTCCGGAGTGGTGGCGCAGCTGGGCATTTTGCTGGGAATAGGCACGCTGGCTTCCATTTTAATAGTGCTGTTCATATTGCCGTCAATGCTTTTGGTAACGGAAAAGCTGACGGATAAGACTAACTTCCCCAAACTGCGCAAACGCAAGGCAGCGGCGGAAAATGCGGGCGAAAGCAATGACGAAAGCGCGGATAATATAGGCGAAACGAGCGAAAGCGAACAATGTGCCGTTCAAGACGACTGCCCTTCGGATATCGCCGACTCCGAGGGCTGCAGCTTAAAAGACCTTCCGACTAAGGAGTGAACAATGCAAATTAAAATACGGCAGGCGTTCCCCGCTTGCCGTATTCTTTTTACGAATTTGCGTTTATATATCCAGCCGCATTATGTAATCGTCCATAACATATCCGCCGCCTATATCCGTACGCACGCTTTCGGCGACATAAAAGCCCCACTTTTTATAGATGGCAACGGACGACTCGTTATGCTTATTTACGGTGAGGTAAATATATTTACAGCCTGCTTTTTGCGCTTTTTGTTTTATCCTGCCGAACATAGCGCTTCCAAGCCCCAAGCCGCGGAAGGCTTTATCCACATACAATTTGCTCAAAAACAGCGCTTCTCCCTCAAACGCCACGGAGTAATAGCCCGCGCGCTCACCGTTATAGAGCACGAACGCCAACTCGTAATTTTCGCCTATTTCACGCATTACGACTTCGGGAGAGAGGAATTTGTCCATCATATAATATACCTGTCCTTCTCCCGTTATGGGCGAAAAATGCTCCAAACTTATGCGCGTCGCAAGCGCCTTTAAGTCCTTGCATTGTTCAAGAGTTTTTATGTTTTCGTAAGTTATCATCTTTCAAAAAGCGCCGCTGCCGCAGCGCTCCTCCTTTACTTGCTCCGTATTGTCGCGTTATTTTGCAAGCAACATTCTGTCGTTGGCAAAGTCGCCGTCGGACACTTCATCGAATTTGGCAAGCAAGTCTGCCACGGTGAGCTTGGACTTTTCCTCTCCGCGCACATCGTAAATTATCCTGCCTGCGTGCATCATAATAAGCCTGTTGCCCAAACGAATGGCGTCCTTCATATTGTGCGTTACCATAAGCGTGGTGAGGTTGTCGCGGGAAGTGAGTTCTTCCGTAACTTTGAGCACTTTCTCCGCCGTTTTGGGGTCGAGAGCGGCGGTATGTTCGTCCAAAAGCAACAAGTCTGGGCGTTTAAGAGTTGCCATAAGCAGCGTGAGCGCCTGTCTTTGACCGCCGGACAAAAGCCCCACCTTGGTGGTCATTCTGTCCTCAAGTCCCAAGCCCAAAAGGGCGAGCTTTTCCTTGAACATAGCCCTTTCTTTCTTACTGACGGCGTTGCTCAAGCCGCGCACCTTTCCTCGGCGGTATGCCAAAGCGAGATTTTCCTGTATCTGCATATTGGCGGCGGTGCCCATCATAGGGTCTTGGAACACTCTGCCCAAGAACTTTGCGCGCTTGTATTCGGGAAGCGCCGTGACGTCCTTTTCACCAAGATAAATCTTGCCATCTTCCGGGGGAAATACGCCGGCTATGAGATTGAGCATTGTGGACTTGCCCGCGCCGTTGCCGCCGATGACGGTGATAAAGTCGCCGTCTTCTATGGTGATACTCACGCCTTGCAAAGCTTTCTTTTCGTTGATGGTGCCCATATTGAATATCTTTACGATGTTTTCCAATTTAAGCATTATCGTTTCCTCCTTCAACGCTCTTGCTTTGCTGAACTTCTTCCGTTTCACGATCGATTATATCGAACACGGCAAGCGCTTTCACGCCCTCCTTCATCTCAAACTTTTCCTTCTTACGCGCAAGTCTGCGCTCTGTCAGTTTACGCTTGAAGGGCGTAAGCGAAGTATCCTCATGCAGGGCGCTTTGCAACTCTTTTATCTCCGCTATCGCCTTTTGTTTTTTCTCTTCCTTGCGAGCGGCGGCTTTTTCGTCGCGTTTTATCGCATAGGCGTTATACCCCGCGTATTTGTCGCGCAGATATGTATCCGCCTTTTTGCCGAACTTAATAAAGAACGTCTTTATCATAGGCAGGCAGAGAGCAAACACGATAATGATTGCCGAAATCAATTTAACATGCTCTGCTTGAAGTCCTGCCAATATGACAAACTGATAGATAATATAGTAAATTATACTACCTATAATAACAGATATAAGCGAAACGGCAAAATTGCGCTTAGCAGGTATCAGTGTTTCCCCGATAATTATTGCCGCCAAGCCCACAACTATCATTCCTGTACCCATTGTTGTCGTAGCGTTATACTGATATTGGGAGACCAATGCCCCGGACAAAGCAATTAGCGCGTTGGAGATCATCAGCGCTATTATCTTCTTTGCAGAGGTGTTTATGCCCTGTGCGCGCGCCATTTTCTCATTTGCGCCCGTGGCGCGAATGGACGCGCCCATCTCCGTGCCGAAGAACCAATACAGTACCAAAACAATAATAGTACATACAAGTAACCCGCCTATCAGCAATGCGTATGACCTGCTTAGCGGTAACCACGATACAAAAGAATCGCTTACGCCTATTGAAGCTCTTCCTGCAATCATAAAATTGATTGATGTTAGCCCGGTCATCGTAATTATACCGGAAAGGATGGGCGGTATCTTGAATTTGGTGTTCAATATGCCTGTAATAAATCCGGCTAAAGAACCGACTATCATAGCGATTATCGCAGCCAAAATCGGATAAATACCGGCTGAATCCATCAATGTCGCAGACACCATTCCGCCAAATGCAAAACTTCCTTCACAAGTAAGATCTGCAAAATCAAGTAGCCTAAATGATATATACACGCCCAATGCGAGCACCGCATATATCAATCCCTGATCAATTCCGGATATAATTGTGTTAAATACTGTCATATGTATCTAAGAATGCCCTCGTTTGTTCGTTTATTGTAAATCCTATTTCTGTGCAAACGGATTCGTTGATTGAAACTGTATATCCCGAATCCTGAGATCTTGTAGGCAGTTTCCCGGGATCGGTTTTCTTTACTAAAATTTCATAAGCCATTTGTGCCGCAATGCGTCCGAGTTCTGAATAATCCACACTGATAGTTGCAACTCCGCACACATCGTTCATGCTAATTTCGCCGGAAACTATCGGCAGCTTCGCTCCTTCTTCGTTTGTATTGAGAGAATGCACTGTACTTACATTAGAAGCCAACAGATTGTCGGTAGGAAGATATAATATATCTACATTCGACTGTTTCACCGCATCCATTTGCGTGCTGATTTCATTTACACCTGAAACGCCGAACTCAACACAGTTTATCCCTTTTTCCTTACAAGCTGCCGCAACAAGATTCTTTTGATATTGAGAATTTCCCTCACTTGTAGTATACATTACGCCGACAGTAAAATCAGTGTATTCCGCGCTTCCCCCTAAAAGATACTGCATAAGCGTAACTTGATCTGCTATGGGGTTAATATCGGAAACGCCGGTCACATTGGTATCCGAGTGTTCCAACGATCCGACTATCTTATCTCCGACGGGATCGGTAACGGCGTTAAATATCACCGGAATTCCGGAGTCGCCCGTCATTCCGGACGCCGTCTGCGCAGCCGGAGTTGCTATCGCATATATAAGATCTACCGAAGAATTAATAAACGTTTCTATACCGCCTGAAATTAAGTCGGTGCTTCCCTGAGCGTTGTTATATTTAAAATCCACCGTATATCCATCGGCTTCCATTAAACTGCTCAGTTCATCTTGAAATGCGGTATTGGCTCTGCTGAGCGCATCATGTTCAACCGCTTGCATTATGCCTATGGTGAAGTCCGCCTTGGTGCATGCGGAAAAGCCCAGCACGCCCGCAACGACCGACACAACGGCGATGACGGCAATTGCCGCGATAAGTATCTTTTTTCTCATAATAAAATTTCCTCCATACAGAAATTAGGAATATTATATCATATATCGCGCGCATTGAAAAGTATTTTTTACATATTGAAAAGCTATTTCGCACAAAAAATTGTTGCAATTGCCGCTTTTTATTCGGCGTTTTCGTGGTATAATCAATATATGAACATTGCAAGGACGGGCTTATGAAAATTTACGATGTAGCTGTTATAGGAGCGGGACCCGCGGGTATGACCGCGGCGATATACGCCTGCCGCGCGGGCAAAAGCGTGGCTTTGTTTGAAAAAAACTTCCCAGGCGGGCAGATGGTGAACGCGCATATTATAGACAACTATCCCGCCGAGGACTGTATAAGCGGCTTTGACTTGGCTCAAAAGATGTTTGAACAGGTCGCAGCCGCCGGCGCGGACTTTATAAACGAAGAAGTGACGGCTATAACAAGCGGCGGCGACATAACGCTTACCACGCCCTCAAACTCTTACCGCGCAAAGACAGCCGTGCTTGCCACGGGGACGGAGCGACTGCGCTTGGGCATATCGGGAGAGGACAGACTTGACGGGCGCGGAGTGTCGTGGTGCGCCACGTGTGACGGAGCTTTTTATCGCGGAAAGGACGTTGCGGTGATAGGCGGCGGCAACAGCGCCGTATCCGAAGCGCTTTACCTTTCCGCGATATGCAAAAGCGTGCACATCATACACCGCCGCGATTCTTACCGCGCGGAAGTTTCACTTGCGGAAAAACTGCGCGCGACAAAAAACATCACCGAGCACTTGGAATGCGTCCCTGTCGAAATAACGGGCGAAGACAAAGTAAGCGGCGTTATTTTAGACAAAAAAGGCGAAAAATTCACGCTTGCCGTGGACGGCGTGTTTGTGGCGATAGGCGGCAGACCCGAGCAAAAACTGATAGCAGGGGTGGAAAAAGACGGCGCGGGATACATTAAAACAGACAATGAAATGCGCACTTCCCTGCCCTGCGTTTTTGCCGCGGGAGATAACATCAGCAAGCAGGTAAGGCAGATAGTCACCGCCTGTTCGGACGGCGCGATAGCCGCTTTAAGCGCCGCGAGTTCAGATTAAAAAAGCAGGTTGATCAGCCCCTTGTCCGCCACGGCGCCCGCAAGAGATGTTCTGTCCATAAGCGGCAGAGAAAGTGCGGCTATATAGATGAGATCGGACGGGCGGACATACTTACCCAGCCAAAAGCCCGCGTCCTCATACATACGGCGGAAATTGCGGGCGAAAATTTTTTCGTTTTCCTTCAACTTGTCCAACACAGCGCACATATCCGCGCGGTATTCTTCCATAACGTAAGCGGTGCGCTCAAAATCGCCGCCGCATTGCAGTTTGGAGATAAGCGATATTTTATCCCCTCCGCACAACCTGCCCAGCGCCGCCGCGCAAGCCGCCCTGTCCGGCGGAATAAATATATCCGCGCCCGTATAGGACAGCGTCATACGGTAAATATCCGTAAGCACGCGCGTGCAGACAAAGCAATTTTCACTCACGCTCCTGCCGTCGTCGCTCACTGCGGATACGGTGCGCGCCAGCCTTCTTGCGCCGCCCTCACCTTCAAGTCCGCATTTTTGCTTTTCTAGGGCGGCTTTCAATGAGTATTGCGCCAAATCGTCCGCCTCTTGCAATGCCTGCGCGCAGATATCGGCAAGCGCTTGTGCGTCGATTTCGTTTTTTCCGAATAACAAATTTTCACAGGCGTGTTCCGCACAATGAAGTCTTTGCGCGTATAAAGAAGCGTAAGCCGCCGCCCTGTCCCTTCCGGAGCAATTTTTCATACGTTCTTCGTCCGCAACTATCGCATAAGGCGCGTCTGCGGGCGCGTATTCGTACAAAGCGCCCCAGCCCGCTGCGGCAAACGGCTGCGCCGCGGGAAGAATATCCGGTCCCGAAGGACACAATATCCACGGCACGTCCTTTTTCTTTGCGGCAAGTTTTACTATATCGGCGATATTGTTGCCCGCGCAGATAAGCAGGCGTATGCTCTCCGGCGCTTGCACGACGTCCTCCGCCGCCTCGTGCGAAGCGGGAGTGTCATCCGCATAAGAAAAGCGGCTTATTTTGAATTTTTGCACTCCTAGGGCGCTTGATATATCGTCTGCAAGCGCGGAATCAGACATTTCAAAGACCACCCCGATATGCCCGGACGGCAAAAGTTCTTCCACGCAGGCGGCTAAGGTCTGCGCGAACTCCCGCGTTATCACGGCGTGTGAAGTTATCCCGCTTTTTGTTTCCATTACAAAAGCAAGATAACATATGCGCGCGGGAAAATTGCGGCGGATAAACGCGAAAATCAACTTTTTACCGCGTATTTAAGCGAATGCGGAGTTACTGCCTTTGCGATAAGGAGCGCGACAGATACGCAAGCGCAAGCGTGCGCGCAAGCAGCTGCTGCGCCTTTTGCGAATACGGAATAAGCTTGCAAAGCGACATCACCGCGCCGTCCAGGCTTGAAGAGAGTGTTTCCGCGCACACGGCTGCGTTGCGGAGCGGGATATTCTCCTCTTCTCTTTCACACTCCGCCAATTCGCAAGCCTCCGCAAGCAGTTCTTCCGCCATCGGCAAAAGTTCTCCCGCCGATTTTTTCGCACGGACGGAACGCTCCAAGAACGCGCGAAGGCAGGCGCTTATGCGCGAATAGCGCTTTACGCACTCACGCGCGGCTTGCAGGCAATGCTCCGGCAGACCCTCGTTTTGCGCTCCGCCGCACGCGGTTTCACGCCTCACGCGCGCCCTGTCATACGCGCCGTTCATAAGATTTATCGTGTTTTCATCGGGGATATCGTCAAATTCTTGCATTTTCGCCTCCGCATCAGTATATTTCGGCGGGTGAAGCGTTAGAACCACTTTTATTTGCAAGCGCGCGCGATTGTATTGCAATTTTAAGTTTTTGTGGTATAATAAGGAGTATGGACACTACTGTTTTGACACCCGTCCGCCTATGGCAGGACTACGATGCGGAAGCCCTTGAACTGGAACCTTCCTTTCTGCGCTACGAAAAGCAGGGCGAGCTGACATACCTGGAAGCTTACATAACCGCTTTTTCCGAGCCGGACGGAAAAGCAAGGACTTTTGTTAAGGGATTTATGCCCGCAGGCGCAAAAGCTTGCGCCGTTTTCATCGACGACGCGCGCTATAATTCCGTCACGGACGACTATCTGCGCGATATGGCGGCGCTGGGTATGGCGGCGTTTACTTTCGATTACAACGGCAATACTTCGGGAAAAGCTTGTTATACCCACTACCCCGAAAGCATTTCTTACGCCAACTTCCGCCTGGAGGAAGAGCGCAGGTATAAGGCGTTCCCTACCTCTTACGACACTTGTATGTACCATTGGGTGCGCATCTGCCACAGGGTGATCACCTTCGTGCGCACGCTGTGCCCTTGCAAAAAGCTGTGCCTTATCGGTTACGGCACGGGCGCGGACATCACTTGGCTTACGGGCGCATTCGACAAGCGCGTGACCGCCATAGCGCCCATTCAAAGCGCGGGTTGGCACGAGATGAAGAATTTGCCCAAATATGCGGGCGAAGACGGCGATTTTGTGCTCAACGAGGACAGCGAAGCGTGGGTGATAGGATACGCTCCGCAGACTTACGCGAAGTACGTTGCCTGCCCCGTGTTCTATCTGGGCACGACAAATTCGCGTTTTTCGCAGCTGGACAGGGTAGAATCCACTTTAAAGGTGATAGAAAGTCCCGTGTACCGCTTTTACGACGCGGGCAGGACCACCACTTTCTCCACGGACGCGGTAACGGCGTTGAAGCGTTGGGCGCAATGGCAGATATTAGGTGAAAAGCCGTGCGCCAAGCCGCCCGAACTTTCTTACTCGGGGGAAGGCGGAAGTTTTTCCTTCAAGCTGTTCAATCCGTCAAAGACGATAGAGTTGCAGCTTGTTTACGCATATGACGAGCTGTACTCTTCCCTGCGCCATTGGCGCACGCTGGACATAACTCCCGCGGGCAAGGGAGTTGCGGAAGTGCCCGTCTATCCCGATACGCAGATGATATTCGCATACTTGCGGGCAAAGTACGACGCGGGCGAGATATTCTGTTCGCCCCTGCAGGCGATAAAGCCGGAGGGCGGAGAGAGGATAAAGTGCCGCACAACGCGCATACTTTACGATAAGCGCCACCCGCTGTCCGACTGGACGGTGACGGGCGTGCACGGACTTGTGAACGAATTCGAGCCTAAGCTGGAAGCGGGCGGCTTGGACATTTTGGGACTTACCGCGGGCGGCGGAGATCTGACCACGTTTGCGGTGGGGGACTTTAACCTTGCCAAGGAAGAGGGCACGATGCTGCGCTTTGATATATATTGCGAAAAAGAGCGCGAAGTGATAATAGAGCTGACGGCGATGAAGGACGATATGCCGCAGACGTACCGCACTTCCGCGCATACCGCGGCGGGAGAGTGGATCACGGTGACGCGCGCGGGCGCGGACTTCAAGGACGATAAGCTGCGCGCGCTCAAATCGTGGAGCGAGGTAAAGCGGCTGAGCGTGCTGGACGTAAACGGCGTTATGCTGAACAATATATTATGGACATAAAATACGCCGTGGGAGATAAAGTTGTGATGAAAAAAGCCCACCCCTGCGGGGCGAACCGCTGGGAGGTGGTGCGCACGGGCGCGGACGTAAAGATAAAGTGCCTGAATTGCGGCAGAACAGTGATGCTGGACAAGCTCACTTTTGAAAAGTCGCTGAAAAAAACGGAGAGAGATGACGGATAATCCCGAAAACCAAACAGAGCAAACTTCCCCCAAGACAAGGCGGATAAACCGCGGCGTAACGGCGGTCGTGGCGGTGATATTTGCGGCGCTTATAATAACGCTGATAGTGCTGTTTTTCATCGTAACGCCCTATGTGGTTTCGGGAGAAAGTATGACGCCCACCTTGCAGGACGGCGACCACATTATGGTTTTGAAGACGGGCTATGAAATATCGCGCGGCGACATAATCTTGTTCGAACGCCCGGGCAGCGAATATCCGCCCGTAAAGCGCGTGATAGCCGTGGCGGGAGATACCGTAATGTTCAACGGCGTGTGGGTGGTCAACGGGGAGCCTTTGCAGGAGGATTATATCCTTGAAGAAAGCTACGAAAGCGACTACATCTCCCCCTATACCTGCGACAGCGCGGAGATATTCGACTCTCTTTCAACCGGACTGACCTTGCAGGAAGGACAGCTCTTCGTGCTGGGAGATAACAGAAACAATTCTTACGATTCCCATAAATACGGTGCCATCTCAGCGGAGTGGGTCATCGGAAAAGTGGTGAACGTATATTAAGGAGAAATATGAAAGCCATAGTATCTGTGATAGGAAAGGACAAAAAAGGCATTATAGCGCACGTTTCGGGCGAACTTTTCGATATGAATATAAATATCGAGGACATCTCGCAGACCATTTTGCAAGATTATTTTACCATGATAATGGCAGTGGATATGCACGACTGCGCGCTTTCTTTTGAAGAAGCGGCGGCGCGCCTTGCCGCCCTGGGCGAAAAGACGGGCGTGGAAATACGCATTCAGTCGCAGCAAATTTTCGACGCAATGCACAAAATAAGCCTTGCAAGCGACAATATCTGAGGTAGATATGTACACGGGAAACGAGATTATAGAAACTATCAATATGGTGTCGCACCAGCATCTGGACGTGCGCACCATCACCATGGGCATAAGCTTATTCGACTGCATTACGGACAGCGCGGACCGCACCGCGGACAAGATCTACGACAAGATAATGCGCAAGGCGGGCAACTTGGTGTCCGTGGGCAACGCCATATCCTCGGAAATAGGCGTGCCTATCGTAAATAAGCGCATATCCATAACCCCGCTCAGCCTGATAACCGCCGCCGGCAAGGGACATATGCAAGCCCTTAAAGCGTTGGACAGGGCGGCAAGCGAAACGGGCATAGACTTTTTGGGTGGATATTCCGCGCTGGTACATAAGGGTATGACGCCCTACGAACGCGAATTTTTGCTCTCTATTCCCGAGGCGCTCTCCTCCACTTCCAAAATATGTTCCAGCGTGAACGTGGCTTCCACCAAGGCGGGCATAAATATGGACGCTGTGGCGCTTTGCGGAAAACTCATCAAGCAGGCGGCTTACCTCACCCGCGACACGGACAGCAGCGCCTGCTCCAAGCTGGTGGTGTTCGCCAACGCCGTTGAGGACAACCCCTTTATGGCGGGCGCGTTTTTGGGCGTGGGCGAAGCGGACTGCGTGATAAACGTAGGCGTTTCCGGCCCCGGCGTTGTGGCGCACGCGCTCAAACAGTGCGACGGCTTTAATCTTACGCAGATAGCGGAAGTGATAAAGGAGACCGCCTTTAAGATAACCCGCGTGGGTCAGCTGGTGGCAAAAGAGGCAAGCCGCCGCCTAGGCGCGGAGTTCGGCATAGTCGACCTTTCCCTTGCTCCCACCCCAGCCGTTGGCGATTCCGTGGCGCAGATATTGGAGATAATGGGACTTGAAAGCGTGGGCGCTTACGGCACGACAGCCACCCTAGCAATGCTCAATGACGCAGTCAAGAAGGGCGGCATTATGGCAAGCAGCCACGTGGGCGGACTTTCGGGCGCGTTTATACCCGTTTCCGAAGACGCGGGAATGATACGCGCGGCGGAAGAAGGCTGCCTCACCTTGGAGAAGTTGGAGGCTATGACCGCCGTTTGCAGCGTGGGACTTGATATGATAGCCGTCCCCGGCGACGTGAGCGAAGAGATAATTTCCGCAATGATAGCGGACGAAATAGCCATAGGCGTGATAAACACCAAGACCACCGCCGTACGCGTTATCCCCGTATACGGCAAAAAAGCGGGCGAGCGCGCCGTGTTCGGCGGACTTTTGGGCGAAGCCCCCATTATGGAAGTAAACCGCAAATCCCCCGCCGTATTTATAAACCGCGGCGGCAGGATCCCCGCCCCCACCCATTCGCTTAAAAACTGAACTTTTTATACGGTAATCTGTTATACCAAGCCCCGGGCAAATGATATGCGCCCCAAAAGTTGGACAGACTTTTGGAGGTGCATATTTTATGGCAAAAAAAGGAAGCAAGCAAATCATACTGTTATCACGCGCGGTTAAATGCCCCCCGTTCGGAAATGTTGTGCGTTTTTGTCCATAAAATAGTTTCTATTGTCTTCCGATATATATTAAAAATACCCGTGAAAAACGCGGTTTTCACGGGCGATAGGTATTCAAACGCTTCTTTCTGTCTTATATTCTTTGTATATTTTCTACATAAATTGCTTGGACAGCGCAAAGCGCGTTACTATAAGCGCGATGGCGGTGATAAACAGCGCGACATAAAATACGATGCCCAAAATGCTGCCGATGAGCATAGACTTGGAGCGCATAGGATAGTTGGCGCGCCAAAGGTTGCGCAATGCGTAAGCCACAATGGGCGCAAAGAAAGAGAGTATCCCCCAAAGCAGGGAATACTTATCGTTGCCGAAGCGGGGGCGGACGTCCGTGCCGCCGTCCGAACTCACACCGAACACGGCGCGTACAGGCTCCGCCTCGGGCGTTTGATTGGAACTTCCGGGCTGTTCTTGCGTATGTTCGCCGGCTGCCGCTTCGGGCTGTTCCTGCGTATGTTCACCGGCTGCCGCTTCGAGCTGTTCCTGCTCGGAAATCTGCGCCGCGGGCTGTTCGGTTTGTTCCTTTGTTTGCTCTTCTTTTGCCATAAGCTCCTTTACATCATAGCTACGAGCATAATGATAAATACGATGGGCACGATGACCGCGGAAACTATCACGCCCGCCAGAGCGCCCTTTCCGCAGGACGTGGCGCGCTTTCTGTACTTATCCTGCCACACAAGCCAGAGGATAAAGCCGACAACGGGGAAGAAAAAGCCCAGAGCGGCTCCGCCGGGAATGCTCTTATCCTCCGCATAGTAAAGCCCCGTGGGCGGTCTGTTAGGGTCTGCCGCGCCCACCTTGCCGCCGCAATGTCTGCAATAGACGGAATCGCTTTCTATTTCCTTGCCGCAATTACCGCAATACATAATATTTCCTCCGCAATTTTTTCAAAGCCTCTTTCGGCTGCGCCTAATAGTAATAATAATATTCCAGTGCGCCCTGTGCGGCGACGCAAGTCACCGCGACGACGATTATCACCATTATCACATACAGTATTATGCCCGCAAGCACACCCTTTCCGCAGGAACGGGCGCGGAGCGGATAGTTATCCCTCCACACCAGCCACAATATGAAGCCGACCATCGGAAAGAAGAAAGCGAGTATACCGAAACCGACGGATTTGGCGTCATCCGGCGCGGTGTACCGCTTGTATGCATACGGATCGTATCCGCCCTGCGGAGGCGTCTGAGTGCCGTTTTGAGCCGTATTGCCGCCGGCGGGCTGAGCCGTCTTCTTTTCATCGAATCCGAACAGATCGCCGCTGTCCTGCGGCTGACTTTTACTTGCCTCCCCTTGCAGTGCTGCGCCGCAGTAGCTGCAAAATTTGGCGTCGTCGTTCACTTGTTTTCCGCAATTATGACAATACATACTTACCCCCTGTTTGACGAAGTTTCGTCCCAACGTTATTATATCATATAAATTTGTTATTTGCAATAGTCATTTTTTCCGCCGATTTCAACGCGGATATACAAAAAACGACCGCCTTACGGCAGTCGTTTTTCTCAAATAAGCATTTCTTACTTCTTTTCGGCGGGCATATTCTTGACCAGCTCTATTATCACGGTCTCCGCGTTGTCGCCGCGGCGGTTGCCCGTTTTGAGGATGCGCGTATAGCCGCCCTTGCGACCGAACGCTTCCGCGCGCTTTGCATAGAAGGGAGCGTGCACGTTGAACATCTTCTCTATAAGGGGATGATTTACGTCCTTCGTCCTTTCTTTGAATACGCTCATCTTTTCGCCCTCGGGCTTTTCTTCCCTCAGGTCGCGGAGGTTCGCCATCATAACGCGGCGCGCGTTCAGCTTTTTAACGCCGTCGTTGACAAACTCTTTCTGTTCTTTTACCTTTGTCTCCTTGTTGGTAACGGTCTTGGTCACCTTAACGGTGTCCGTATACGTGTCCATAGCAAGGGTTATCATCTCTTCGGCGAGCTTACGCACTTCCTTAGCCCTGTCCACGGTGGTTTCCAACTTACCGTACCACAGCAGCTCGGACGCCTGCGTGCGGATCATAGCCATTCTCACCTCAGCGGTTCTTCCTAACTTTCTCATATCGCTTAAATAGCCTCCTACTCTTCCTTGTTGCGCAGGTTAAAGCCGAGTTCCTGCAACTTGTTCATAACTTCGTCGAGCGACTTTTTGCCGAGGTTGCGCACCTTTAACATATCGTCTTCCGACTTTTTGACCAAATCCTGAACGGTGTGTATGCCCGCCCTCTTCAAGCAGTTGTAAGACCTGACGGAAAGGTCGAGATCTTCTATGCTCATTTCCAGCTTTTTGGTCTGCTTTTCATCGTCCTGGCTGACGAGTATCTCCTGAGATCTCATCTTTTCCACCAAGCTGACGAACACGTCCACATAGTCGGACATTATCTTTGCGGAAAGCGAGATAACTTCCTTGGGGCTTACGGTGCCGTTCGTCTTGACGTACACGGTGAGCTTATCCAGGTTGATGTTCTGCCCCACACGCGCGTTCTCCACGGTGTAGCTGGCGGCTTCAACGGGAGAGAAGATGCTGTCCACGGGGATATATCCGATGGGCTGCGTGTCATCCTTGTTGTCCTGAGCGCTCACATAGCCGCGGCCTACGCCGATGGTGATGTCCATTTCCAGCTTTGCGCCCTCATCCAACGTGCAGATGTACATATCGGGATTGAGTATCTCTATATCGGAAGAGTGCTGGATGTCCGCAGCGGTCACCACGCCCGCATCATACTTGCGAATGGTGGCTATCTGCTTGAAATCCCTCTGATCGGTGTGCGCCTTAACGGCAAGACCTTTGATGTTCAGGATCATCTCCGTAACGTCTTCCTTCACGCCCTCTATGGTGGAGAATTCGTGGTTGACGCCCGTTATCCTTATACCTACGGGAGCCGCACCGGGCAGCGCGCCCAGCAGGATACGCCTCAAAGAGTTGCCCAACGTCTGACCGAAACCGCGCTCAAGCGGCTCTGCAACGAACCTGCTCTCTCTTCCTTCGACGATATCTTCCACCTCTACGCGAGGCTTTACTATCTCTATCATTTTCAATCCTCCCTATCTTACTTGGAGTACAACTCGACGATGAGGTGCTCTTCGATATGTTCGCCCACATCAGCTCTTGTAGGCAGTTCCACCACGGTTGCGGTGAGCTTTTCCGCGTCGAAGTTGAGCCATGCCGCGGTAGCGTATTTTGCGGTGCCGTCCTTAATTTCGGCGAACACCTTTTTATCCGTCTTGTTCTCCTTGACCGCGATAACGTCGCCCTTCTTTACCAAGTAGGAGGGAATGTCCACGCGGACGCCGTTCACGGTGATAAGACCGTGGTTGACTATCTGCCTTGCCTGCGCTCTGGAAGCGGCAAGACCCATTCTGAACACCACGTTGTCCAGGCGGCGTTCAAGCAATATAAGCATGTTTTCACCCGCCATACCGCGCATCTTGCTGGCTTTGTTGAAGTAGCCCTTGAACTGCTTTTCGCAAAGACCGTAGAACCTCTTGGTCTTCTGCTTCTCCCTGAGCTGGGTGCAGTATTCGGAAGCCTTTTTACGGGTGTTCTTATGAATGCCCGGAGCGCTGGGACGGCGTTCGAGCGCGCACTTTTGGGAAAGGCACCTGCTGCCCTTCAAGAACAATTTTTCTCCTTCGCGCCTGCATTGACGGCAAGCGGG
>CALWHM010000034.1 GCA_944380395.1 uncultured Clostridia bacterium
GCGGCGGGCAGAACGATTTTTTCATTGCCGGCGGTTGCGACCGTGCCGACGAGCGTTTCTCCGCTGTAAAACGAAATGGTGTATTTTTGCGGAGAATCCTCCGTGACGCAGGCGGTCAATAAGCCCGCGAACAAAACCAGGCACATAAATATGCACAAAACGACCGTCAAACGTTTTTTCATCTGCAAAGCCTCCTTTATTGTAAACACCCCCGTACCCGACCGTCATTCTCTCTTGACAGCCATTATAGCATATATTTTCCGTTTTCTCAATCGTTTGCGGCGGCGCGTTCCGCCATACAAAAAGCCTTGAAGCGCGCCGCTTCAAGGCTTTTCGTTACTCGTCTTTGTCAAGGTTTTTCGTTACTTGTCTTTGTTTTCGTCGTTTTCCTGCGATTCCGCTTTCTGTTTTTCCCGCTCTTCCCTGGCTATCTTCCTTGCTTCCTTTTCCAGCAGTCTCTGAGCCTTCCTGTCCTCACGGGCGGCGGCACGGTTTGCCCACTTTTCCTTCATCTTGTCCGAATAGGTGGGTTCGCCCGCGTGCGCTTCCTTGTACTTTGCGCTTTTTGCGGAGATGAGGTTGAGTATCACAACCACCAGGAACACCACGAGTATGACTATGAACACCGAAAGCAGTCCCTGCCACAGGATATTGAGAGTTCTCAAAACGGTTTCGGGATTATATTCCAACTGTATGCCTGAGGAAGTGCCCTCTTCCATTACTCTTATTAAGTCTGTCATATTTTACACCTCCTTAAATTCCCGCGATAGCCATCAGAATACCGCCGGCGATAACCGAGGAAATCTGACCTGCGACGTTTGCGCCCGCCGCGTGCATGAGCAGATGGTTGGAAGGGTCTTCCTTAATGCCCAGCTTCTGCACTATGCGCGACGCCATGGGGAATGCGGATATGCCCGCCGCGCCGACCATGGGGTTGATTTTCTTTTTGGTAAACAGGTTGATGAACTTGGCAAGGGCAATGCCGCCGAACGTGTCGAACACGAAGGCGAAAAGACCCAGCGCAAGCACTATAAGGGTATTCAGTTTGAGGAAGTCCTCGCCTACCATACCCGCCGCCACGGTGATACCCAGGAATATGGTCACCAGGTTGGAAAGCACGTTGCTTGCCGTATCCGCAAGGCTGCCCAGCACGCCGCATTCGCGTATGAGGTTACCGAACATAAGGCAGCCCACAAGCGCGACGGAAGCGGGGGCGATAAGTCCGGATATGAGCGTTACCACTATGGGGAACACTATCCTCGTGCCCTTGGACACGCTCTTGGGATTGTATTCCATTTTGATCATGCGCTCTTTCTTGGTGGTGGTGAGCTTGATGACCGCGGGCTGAATGACGGGTACAAGCGCCATGTACGAATACGCGCACACCGTTATTGCGGAAATAAGGTACGCGCTGTCCGTTCCCGAAAGCAGACTGTTTGCAACGGTTATGGAAGTGGGACCGTCCGCCGTGCCGATAACGCCTATCGTGATTGCCTCGTTAAGACCGAAGCCGCACAGCGCCGCCAGCACTATCGTGAAGAAGATACCTATCTGACCCGCAGCGCCGAAGAAGAAGAGCTTCGGGTTGGAAAGCAGCGGACCGAAGTCCATCATAGCGCCTATACCGATAAATAGTATGAGTGGGAAAATTTCACCCGTGTCAAGACCCACCGTTTTCAAAACGTCCAAAATACCGAAAGAGCCGTCCTCTCCGTTGAGCACACCCGTAAAAGGAATGTTTACCAGAATGGCGCCGAAGCCCATCGGCAAAAGCAGCGTAGGCTCCATCTTGAATTTGATGGCGAGGAAGATCATCAAAAAGCCGATGATCCACATCACCACGTGATGCCATTCTATGGCGGCAATTCCTTCTATGAGAAAGCCTAATCCGTCCATGCGTTATCCTCCGCAATTGTTTTTATAAAAAATCCGTTCCAAAGTCTGCCCCTTGGAACGGTCTGACTTCTTTCAACCGCGCCCGGGCAAAGCCGTGATGACGAACGCGATACGGATATATCCGCGAGTTACTCCCCGTGTCGCTTTAATTATATAGTTTAATCGCGCGAATGTCAAACTTTTTTTACATATGCTCACACATAAAATGCGCATTACGAAAATTTTTCTTGCGCTCGGGCGCAAAGTAATGTATTATATATAAAGGAGGGATTTTATGCTGAACATCATACCCAAACCGTTCAAAGCCGAAGAACTGCCCGGAAAGGCGGACGCGCGCGGCGGCTTTGCGTTTTCTTCCGCTCCTTGGGAGAAGGATACGGCGCGCTTTTTGAAAAACATATCTCCCGCGGGCGGAGCGAAACTTTCCGTCACGGTTAAACAAGACGCGCTTTTAGGCAATGAAGAGTATACTTTGGAAGTGGGCGAAAACGGCGTTTTCATCTCCGCCTGTTCGGGCGCGGGATACGCCTACGCTCTGGAAAGTCTGCGCCAGCTGTTCAGCGCGGGCGGAGGACTGCTGCCCTGCGTGAAGATACACGACAAGCCGCGCTTTGCCCGCCGCGGATTTATGCTGGACGCGGGCAGATATTTTATTCCCGTAAACGAAGTGAAAAAGTTCATAGACTTTATGCTCATACACAAGCTGAACGTGTTCCACTTCCACTTGACGGAGGATCAAGGTTGGAGATTGGAGATAAAAAAGTATCCCCTGCTCACAAGCGAAGGCTCCAAGCGCAGCCACACCAACTTCAACTGCAAGCCGCACGGCGGGTATTACACGCAAGAAGATATAAAGGACATTGTGGAATATTGCCACGAAAGGCACATAACGGTAATTCCCGAGATAGATATGCCGGGGCATATGCAGGCAGCCATACATTGCTATCCGCAATTGAGCTGCTTTGACCGCAAACTGCCCGTTGCCACGCATTGGGGCGTTAAACACGACATATTGTGCGCGGGCAAGGACTTTACTTTGCAATTTGTCAAGGACGTTTTGGACGAAGTTATAGAGCTTTTCCCCGACGGATACGTGCATCTGGGAGGCGACGAAGCGCCCAAGATGCGCTGGGAACTGTGCCCGCACTGCCAAGCAAAAATCAAAAAGCTGGGGCTTGAAAACGAAAATCAATTGCAGGCGCATTTTATAAGCGAAGTAAAAGAACACTTGAAGAAAAAGGGCGTACGCGCCATCACCTGGAATGAGGACGAGATAAGCGGCAAGGCTCCGACAGACATAATCTGGACGGTGTGGAACGTGACGGAAAAAGAGCTGCACAAGATGTATGCGGAGATGGAGCGCGGCAGAGAGCTGATAAATTCCTCATCCGTTCCCAACTATTTGGATCTGACATACAACAAAAATCCGCTCAAAGCCGTTTACTTACAGCCCGTGGACATATGCAAAAAACACGAGAAAATGTTGGGCGCGGAAGCCAGCCTTTGGACGGAGCAGCTCCCCACGATAAAGCGCGCGCACTTTATGACCTTCCCCCGCCTGGGCGCATTTGCGGAAGCGGTGTGGAGCGAAGATACCGCGCGCAACTACAACGAGTTTTTGGCACGCATTCCCGCATACGAAAAACTGCTGAAAAGCGCGGGAGCCGTGCGCATTGCAAGCGTGAAGCGCGCCAATCCCGGCAAACTGTTCGGCGCTCTGGAACAGCTGTGGTTCAATAAAGTGCAGCTGTGCTGGCACGGTCTGCACAATCTGATAGACGACGCCAAAGTAAAGAGAAAGTACGGCAAAAAGCAAGGCAAGTAAGTCTTATAACTCAAAAGCGCGGAATGCCCCGCGCTTTTTTCTTTGCATATCAGTCCAAACTGCCCATATAATCTTCTTCGGAGAGCTTTCTTATCACCCTGCACGGCACGCCCGCGGCCACAACTCCCGCGGGGATATCGCGCGTGACCACGCTGCCCGCGCCTATCACGGCTCCCGCGCCTATGGTGACTCCGCCCGTAACGGTTACGCCCGCGGCAAGCCATACCCCGTCTTCTATGGTGATGGGTTTGGCGTACTCCAAGTCGTACTTGCTCCCGTCCGCGCGCGTGCGCATCTTCCTCTCTCTTGCAAGCAGCGGGTGCACGGGCGTTGCTATGGTCACGTTGGGTCCGAACATTACGTCGTCCCCGATCCTGACTTCCGCCACGTCCAGAATGACGCAGTTATAGTTGGAGAAGAAATTTTTGCCCGTATAGGTGTTGCAGCCGTAATCAAAGCGAATGTCCGGCTCCATATACGTGTTTTCTCCGCATTTGCCGAGTATTTCGTGCAAGAGCGCGTCCCTAAGTTCGGGTTCTTCACAGGAAGATACGTTATACTTTTCGCAAAGCCGCCTCACCTTTATTCTGAGTGCGGCAAGTTCTTTGTCCGTGGGGTCATACAGTTTGCCCGCCAACATTTTTTCTCTTTCGGTCATAACCTCTCCCGTCCGCATACGCTGCGGATACGCTTGTTTTTTATCATCATACCCCAAGCCGCCGCAACTGTCAACAGAACTGCCTGCCGCTGCCGCGCTTTTAAGCTATTTTTCCGCGCTTGCTTTTTTCTCCCTGCCTTTGAGATAAAGCATATGGCAAAGTTTGTATATCTCCACCAAAACTATCGGCGCGAATCCGAAGCCCACCGCCACTCCGTAGCACCACGCGGGCATATAAGTCATTCCGAACGCCGTCACCACTCCGGGCGTGAACGCCACAAAAGCGATGAGCGCAAACGATATGAGCGTTACCAAATTCAGCTTTCCGTTTGCAAAGGGGTTAGAGGAAAACAGCGACTTTTCCGAACGCATATTATAGGCGTGTATCGTCTGCGAAAGCGCAAGCGTCATAAACGCCAGCGTGGAGCCGCATTGTTCTCCGCCTGCGTGCTCTCCGATAAAGTACGCGCCCAAAGTAAGCGCCGCGAACATACAGCCCTGCACTATTATCCGCAGCCAATAGCCGTGGGCGAACAGCCCTTCCGTTTTGGGACGGGGCGGCTTTTGCATAATGTCCTTCTCCGCCTTTTCCATACCCAAAGCTATGGCGGGGAGAGAGTCCGTTATCAGGTTTATCCACAAAAGCTGAATGGAGATGAACGGCGACTTCTGCCAGATTATCATTGCAAGGAACACTACGATTATCTCGCTTATATTCGTACCCAGCAGAAAGCCGACCACTTTTTTTATGTTGTCGTAAATGCTCCTGCCCTCCTTGACCGCGTCCACGATGGTGGAAAAATTGTCGTCCGTCAAGGTCATATCAGCGGCGCCCTTTGCCACGTCCGTGCCCGTTATGCCCATAGCGCAGCCAATGTCCGCGGCTTTGAGCGCGGGGGCGTCGTTCACTCCATCGCCCGTCATTGACACGACTTTGCCCCTCTTCTGCCACGCCTTTACTATGCGTATCTTGTTCTCAGGTGACACCCTGGCGTAAACGGAGATGTGCTCCACGTTTTTATCCAGCTCTTCTTCACTCATCTTGTCCAGCTCCGCGCCCGTTATAGCCCTGTCGCCCTCTTCGAATATGCCCAGCTGCTTGGCTATGGCGGTGGCTGTGACCACGTGGTCACCCGTTATCATCACGGGTTTTATGCCCGCCTCGCGGCACACCCTGACGGAGTCCTTCACCTCCTCGCGCGGCGGGTCTATCATTCCGACAAGTCCGAGGAAAGTGAGCTTGTTTTCCAACTGCTCGGGCACGAGCTCTTCAGGCACTTTGTCTATCTTCTTATAGGCGAACGCCAGCACGCGCAGCGCCTGAGCGCTCATCTCATCGCACGCCTTGCGCGCAAGCTCCGTATCTCCGCTTACGCAGCGCTCCGCCAGCACGTCGAACGCGCCTTTGACTATCACGATATATTCGCCGTCCACTTCGTTTATGGTGGTCATCAGCTTGCGGACGGAGTCAAAGGGAAGTTCTTCCAAGCGCGGATATTTATCAAACAGGCTGTCCTTTTCCATTCCCAGCCTGTGCGCAGCCATTATTATCGCCGTTTCCGTGGGGTCGCCGATGTGCACTTCCTTTCCGTTCTCGAAATTCACGGAGCCGTTGCAGCACAGCGCGCCCAATTTGAGCATTTGCTTTACTTTTTCCGAACTTGCCGCAGGGGCAAAGTCGGCTCCGCCCTCTCCTTCCGCATATGTGTGCACGATGGTCATACGGTTTTGCGTAAGCGTGCCCGTTTTATCCGAGCATATGACAGACGCGCTGCCCAGCGTTTCCACGGCGGGAAGGCGGCGGATTATGGCGTTCTTTTTGACCATACGCGTCACGCCCAAAGACAACACCACCGTGACTATTGCGGGCAGTCCTTCGGGAATGGCGGATACGGCAAGGGATACCGCCGTCATAAACATCTCCATAATGTCTATGCCAGCCGTAAGTCCCACTATGAACACCACCGCGCACGCCGCAAGGGCGACTATGCCCAAGTATTTGCCCAATTTGGTCAGCTTTTTTTGCAGGGGCGTTTTGCTCTCCTTCTCACCCGCAAGAAGCCCTGCTATCCTGCCCATCTGCGTATCCATACCCGTGCCCGTGACCACCGCCGTTGCGGTGCCGCTTGTCACGGCGCATCCGGAAAAAATGCAGTTATCCCTGTCCCCGACAGGCGCATCCGAAGCTATTATAACGTCGGCGTCCTTGTCCGCGGGAAGAGATTCGCCCGTAAGCGCGGATTCGTCCGTCTTCAGATTTGCGCTTTCCGTAAGGCGTGCGTCCACAGGGACAAAGTCGCCCGCTTCCAGCCTGATGATGTCGCCGGGGACCACCCTTGACGCGGAGATGACGTGCTCCGTCCCGCCGCGAATCACTCTGGCGTGCGGCGCGGACATATTTTTGAGCGCGTCCAACGCCTTTTCCGCCTTGTTCTCCTGCACAAGTCCCAGCACCGCGTTCAGAATGACTATGAGCACGATAAGCGCAGGCTCTATAAATTCCATAGGATCGTCGCCCACGCACGCCACCACAAAGGATATTACGGCGGCAATGAGCAGAATTATTATCATCACATCCTTAAATTGCTCGAAAAAGCGCAGAGCCAAGCTCTTCTTCTTTTTTTCGTTCAGCTTGTTTTCCCCGTACTCTATCAGGCGCGACTCAGCCTCTTTGTCCGTAAGTCCGTCCTCGCCCGTGTGCAGTTCTTCAAAAGTTTCAATGACGCTCTTGTCGTGAAATTCTTTCAACGTTCGCTCCCTTATTTATACATTTTCGGCACTTTCGCCTTTTTTATGGTATTATACGCCGGTAACGGTTCGGTTAAACGCGTGTAACTTCCGTGTAAAACTTCGTGCGTATAACTCCGAGTTAATATTATTATAATGTTATCGCTCCGCGCTGTCAACGCTATTATATACCGCATTTTGCGCGGATATTTGCAAAAACGGCGGTGATTTTGCCGAATATACGGAAAATTTTTGCTCAGCCGACCGCCCGTTTGCGCTTGTGCTATCATTACCGTGATGAGAAAAACTTTGCACTTTGTAAAGATACGCTCCCGCGCGCCAAGAGCCTCACGGCGGCGCCTGCTCGCCCTTGCGGCGGAAAGGCGCATACTTTGTCCGCCCTTTTATGCAGACCCCAAGGCGGAAGAATTTTTGCCGCCGCTCGCCGACCTTGCGGAAAAATTTTACGGGCGCCTGCCCTAGCCTTGCCTTGGGGCGTCAACGCTTTTTCGGGTAACAAAAAAGCGCGGTTTGCCACGCTTTGTAAGTGCAAAATATTCTCTTATCCGCCTTCTAATATATTATACCATACGAAAATATGCGATTGCAAGTTTTACTGAACTTTTTTTTCGCAATTTAACAAAAAAATTCAAATCTCATAAATTTTTCTCTTCACACAAGGCTTTTTTGCTTCGCGCGACGCGCGTTATATATTTTCTTTTTCTTGTTCTTTTTCTTTATCTTTGTCTTTTTCTTTCTCTTTATCTTTTACTTTCTTGAAGAAAAAGAAAAAGGGGGTGTGGGGGAAAAGGAAAAAACATTTTTTCGCACGTAAATGCCGATCGATAGTCTTTTTATCTGCCGGCAATGATTATCTGCCGATTTTGACGGCGCCTTTGGAATAATCGGGTATAATGCGCGTAACTTTCAGCTAAGGCTGTGCTTTACCCTGTCGTGCTCTTCCGCGCGCTTTGCGTTGTTGAACCTGTCCAAGGTGCCCACCAGATATCCCGTTATGCGGCGGATGCGCTCAAAAGACGGATTGGTGTAATGATAGGAAATATCCGCCCACTCTCCGTCAAGCTTGATGTCCACTTCCGTGAGCTGTTTGTCCGGCGCCTGCTTTTTGCCGCGCGCGATGTACGCGTTTATCTCGTCCTGCTGCAAGCTGCCGCCCTGTACATTTACCTTTACCATAATAGCACCTCCCAATATCTTGTGTTAAAGCGTTAAATCGCTTTACTTATTACCGAATATATTGTATCATATATTTGCGGCAAAGGTTGTTGCAACTGCAACTTTTAAGCAATTTTCTGAAATTAACGGAGGGCGATATGGATAAATGTGCGGCGGCGTGCGCCTTGGAAAACAGCAAGCTTTTTGAAGGCATAGGTGAAGATGACATCAAGCATATGATGGAGTGCTGCGGAGCGAAAGTGAAGAAGTTCCGCCCCGGTGAGATAATATGCACTTTTGAAGGCAACGCGGACAAAGTGGGCGTGGTGATATGCGGCGAAGCGGAGTCTGAAAGAGTGGACTATTCGGGTAACCGCACCGTGCTGGAAATATTGACAGAAGGCGACGTGTTCGGGCAGACGCTGGCTTTCGGCAATCTGACGGGCGATATGCTGGACGTGGTGGCAAAGTCCTGCTGCACGGTGGTGTTTATCCCCGCGGACTTCGTGTCCTCGCGCTGTTCCAACGCCTGTTTCCGCCACACGCTGTTCGTGCGCAATATGCTGGGGATAATCGCGGGCAAGGCGCGCAGTCTTTCCGAGCGCATAGAAGTGCTGTCCAACCGCACGATACGCGACAAATTGCTGTGCTACTTTACGATAAACTGCGCCAAAGCCCGTTCGGACAAATTCACGATGCCCTTCAGTCTGACCACGCTTGCGGACTACATCTGCTGCGACCGCAGCGCGATGATGCGGGAGCTGGGACAGATGAAGGAAGAAGGACTTGTTAAGATAGACAAGCGCGAAGTAAAACTTGTGGGCTGAACCTCCCGCTTCAAACATAAAGAGCGCCGCTTAAAACGGCGCTCTTTTTGTCAAGTCGTTTAATGTCATGCCAAAGCCGCATAGTCTATCTCCACGGTCTTATTGTCCTTTGTGTAAGAAGTGGGCATGGACATATTGGGGGACGAGTATACCAAGGTGTAATCCATCACCAGATCTTCATCGTCGTCGGTTGCGTTCTGCTTGGCTTCTATGGAGCTTATCTTATCGTTGGTGACGCGCACTATCACCTCTCCGTACGCGGAAAGCGGCACGCTTTTATCGGATACGGAAAATTTGACTGTGGTCACGGCTCCCGCAACGGTGGCGCCGCCCTCTTTCACGACGATGTCCTCCTTATCCAAGTTGTCGAACAGGCTCATAAGATAAGGAAGCGTAAGCCCGCTCACCTCGGGCAGAGCCAAAAACTCCTCCTCCGTGAGCGCCTTTACCGCATAGTTGTTGTCCACAAACGCACGCACGTAGTTTTCCTTCGCGTCGTCCGCGTCCTTGGGAAGCACGTCTCCGAAATATTCCGAAGTGGTCACGGAAGAAGCCGCGTCGGACACGGTCTTAGTGTATTTTGCCATGACAAAATCGTTCCACTCCATATCCTCGTTGCCCTTTTTATATGAAAGGTAAACAGTTTCCGTCTTGCTTCCGTCCTCACTCTTTCCGGACTGCTTTATGTAATAAGAATAGCCTTGCGCGGCGTCATATCCCGTGTAAAAAGCCTTGCTTGCCGCAACGGCGTCCATAACCGCCTGCACGCCTTCTTCCGCCGTAATGGCGCTTGTGCAGCCGGCAAGCATTCCCGCAACGGCTGCCGCCGCGATCGCTATGGTTATCAATATGGCTATTTTGCGTTTCATATCACTCTACCTCCCCGTCGTCGGAGTCAATGCTCTTTGTACCGATTTCATCAACCGCGGCATCCGCCTGCACGCTCTCTTCAACAGGCGCGCTATTTTCTTGTGAATCGCCCTCGGTTTGAGTTGCGGCGGCTTCAAGCTGATGCATTACCTCTTCTTCCAGCTTTATGCTTTCCGATTCGGACAGCTCCTCACCGCTGGAAAGCACGGATTCGCCCGCGTGTCCGTCCGCTATGTTCTGCGCTTCCGCCCTCACTTTCAGTTCTTCTATTATAGCCCTGTGCTTTTTCTCGGAAAGATCCCAGAAGAAGAAAGGTATTGCGCAAGCCGCGCTGCACACCGCCGCCAAAATGGCAAGTGTGCGGAACATAGGCGCGCGCACCGCGGCGTCGTAGAGCATTTCGTAGTCGCCGCCCACGCCTATGCCGTAAGCTTCCTGAATGGCGGGGATCACAAGTCCCGTACCCATGGCTATAGCCTGACCTATCATACCCAGGTTGCCGGACACGCCCTCATATCTGTCGCCCGTCTTATATTGCTGCCAATCCAGCGCGTCCGCGTTCATTGCGGGCTGGGTGATTATCTGCACGGCTATGCCGAACATTACCAGATAGCAGGAGATGAACAACAGGGGCAGACTGTTGGGGAAGGCTATGAGCAGCGCGGACGCGCCCGCCGCAAGGAAGTTGGCGATGATCGCCGCGTTGCGCTTTCCTATCAGCTTTATGACGAAAGGCGCCACGAACATTCCTATACCGGAAGCCGTGCCCATAACCAGCGTCATAAGCGATTGGATATTGTTGTTTTGCAATATGTAGACGTACACCCAGGTTATCATACCCGTGACGGCGATACGTCCGAACTGGAACCAGGTGGTAATGTTTATTATCCAAAGGTATTTGTTTTTGACGCACTTTTTCATTGCGTCCCAGAACTTGACCTTTGCCTTATATTCCTTGGGTTGGATTATGCGCTCTTTGGTGCCGAAATAAGTGAGCATTGTGAGCAAAACGCCCAAAGCGCAGAACACGGGGATTATCACCCTGTACAAATTCAAGCTCAGCTGTCCCCCCTCGAACAGGTTTGCAAGCAGCGGTATCACCGCGCCCGTGATGGTGGGAGCCAAAGAGTAGACGATGGAAGAGATGGTGATGATGTTTGCCCTCTCCTGCGAATTGGGGCTGATGACGTATGCAAGCAAAGTGTATTGCGAGTAATAGAATTGATATATCCAATTCATCACCACGTAAATGACCGCCACCACTATCACCATGGTCATATGCGGCCATGAAGGGTCCATAAACGCGAGCGATGACAGCAATACCGCGGACGGGATACTCAGCCACAGCAGCCACGGGCGCGCCTTGCCCTGATTGCCGGGAGTGTTGTCTATCAGCCAGGCTTTAAGCGGCTGGAACACCAGGAGCACCAAGGCTTGGATAACGCCGATAACGGCGAACTCATTGGGGGTAATACCATACAAAGAGCCTAAAAGCAGGCAGGAAGCGTTGAGCGGGACCACAGCAGCCATTGCCGCGATGAACTGCACGCCCATACCGCCTACGGAGTAACAGACAACCTCGCGTCCGGATACGTAGTTGCCTTCCGCGGGCTTTTTCCAGTTGTCCACGAAAAAGCGTTTGACGGCGCCGAGCACGCCCATAATAAGCCCTTTGAGCTTATTGCCGCCCTGCTTTTTGCTTTCTTCTTGAAAACTTTTGCTTTGTTCTTCCATAATTTTCCCTTTTCGGCATTAAAGCCGTTTTTTATTTCCGTTCCGTAATGCGCCGCAAAAAAGGCGGCGGCTTTTTTAAACACAGCTTATTATAACATCATCGGGAATAAATGTAAACAGTAATTTTGCCGTTGAAGGCGGCAAGGCAAGGAAAACTTAATATTTTTGTAAAAATAACCCGCCTTTTGACGGCGGGCGCTGTGTTATCCATTCAGTTTTCTATGACGTTTTCGCTCAGATATCCGTATACGTCTACGGCTTTGTCGCGCCACGTTTTGAATATCCACTTGGCTTTTGTCCTGTTATCCACCTTTAATTTGAGTTCCATCCACGTGGAAGTATCGTCCACTATTTTCAGCACGACGGTGTAAGAGCCGTCATCGTTGCGGAAGTAGTCGGAAACATAGTCCTGCTGCTTGCGGTAAGCCATCAGATTTTTCTTGATGTACTCGGCTATCTCCTCGCGCACTGAAAGCGGTATTTTGTAGTAAAAGCATTTCAGGCATTCCCTGCCGTCGGGCGTTATCTTGTAACGCGGCTGGGCGGCGCGCGGACGGGAGAGATTCACAAGATAGTCCGTTTTGACCAGCTCGTCAAATGCGGGCTTGCAAAATATGGGCTGTATCCAATTGTGAGAGGTGGCTATATCCAAAATAACGCTCTCAATAAGCCCCACATTGCATTGGTCGAAAATGTACAGCAAGATGAGCTTGTTGATAAAAGACTCTTCGTCTACGTGTCCGCTTTTGTCCATTATTTCACCATATAGGACTGCAACGCCTCCAAAAGATCGTCGCAGTCGTTGTCATAAATTTCAAGCACGACAGGGCGGTCCAGATCCAGCGAAAGTATGCCCAATATGGACTTCGCGTTCACGACATATCTGCCGCTTCTTACGTCCGCGTCATAGTCGAACCTACCCATTATCTCCACAAAACCGTTTACTCTTTCAGTCGTCCCAAGCAGTATCCTGACAGATTTCATGTATAAAATACACCTCTGAAAATTTTATAGCGAATTTATTATATTATATTCTTTTGCCGTTTGCAACATAATATCGACAGAAAATTAAATTGAACTTATAGCCATAAAAAAATAACTGACGATTGTTCTTTTATTAAACAGTATATGTATCTTTTGTCTATTTTCCTTGCTTTTTGCGCTTTTTGTCCGCTTTTGTGTCCGCTTTTTATTTTACAAACCGCCGTTTATTTATACGCCGCGGCGATTATCCGCCAAGGATGCTTTTTCTTTTTCATTCTGCCAAGTTGAGTTTTTATGTCAAGTTGGGTTGCTATTTTTCTCATTGAGATATATAATTAAATAAAGAACTTCTGCGAGGGGATAATGGACGAAAATCTGCAACAGGTATACTCGGGCTTAGCCGCCCGCTGCAACAAGATGAAAGAGGGCAAGTATTTGATGTCCACGGGGACTATGACCTCGCTTTTGCGCTACATCACTTCCCAGCCGGCGCTTATGAATTGCCTGGAAAGGTGCAACTACGGCTTCCGCTACGCCACGGAGCTTGAAACCGCCACCGCGGGCAACATCTTCAAACTGCCGCTCGGCTCCAAAAAAGTGGTGGCTTTGGTCACGGGTCTGCTGTTTGAAATGGTGCGCGGCACGATAAACTTTCACAACTTTATCAAAAAATACTATCGCGCCGCCACGGTGGATATGTCGTTTGATTTATTCGTGGGCAGCGTGGTCATGCCCTACCTTATGGCTTTCCGCAACGTGCTTGAGGGCACCGCCGAAGAGGACTCCGCCGCCGATGACGACGACGATACGGCAGTCGGCGCAGGCGTGAAAGAACAGCTCCTCCCCCTTATAATGCAGTTCACGGAAGCCGTTGCCGCGGACAACTCCATAACGGACGAAGCCCGCGAAGACTTTTACGTAATGCTGGAAGGTCTTTATTACTCCTTGGAACTTTCACGCGCCAAAATGGTCAAAGCCATGTTCTTGGGCCTTTCATCCGTAATGCAGGACTACAAAAACGGCGCGGCATATATCAGGGCAATCAGAAACATACTTACAGAATACGCGATAATATAAATACAAATAAGTGCATTTATTGGTAAATTAATTAACGGGGCGCAAAAATGCGCCCCGTTAATATAAATATTCTCACCAATAATAATTTTTGAAATTATAATACTTTATCTTCCCTTTATATAAACTTCCGTCGCTGTATTTTACGGTATAAGTTTTTTCTTGGGTTATACTATCATTGCTTTCCGTCGAAACAATATTTTTAGCACTGCTTTCACCGTTAACTATTTTTGCATTATACGCTACCGACAAAACTTTGCCATCACCGTCAAATGTGATCTTTGTGCTTTTATATTCCATATAATTTCCGCTGAAATAGTAAATCTCCGACTCGGAACGCCAAAGATAAGGTTTACCCAATACTCGTAAAACACGTTCCCTTGTATCGCCTATGTTTATTCTATTCACATTGGCGGCATTGACGGGAGAGGTGAACACTGCAGATATTGGCACCACTATAACCAAAATAAGCACCACCGCCACGGCAAGAGCTGTAACGCGCTTTCTGTGCTTTTTGCAGAATGCACATATCTTTTTATACGAATTTTTTATAACCGTGCCTATGTCCGCCGCTGTATTAGCTGAGGCATTCGGCTGTTTATCATAGGAATATCCGCACTCCGTACAAAATTTATCTCCCTCTTTATACTTAGCACCGCACACAGGGCATTTATCCAATTCCACAGCCCTATATCCGCATTCCGAGCAAAACTTACCGCTAAATTCATTCCCGCACTTGGGGCACTTTATCTTTTCCTTTACTACACCTAGTACCGACCAGCTTTTTTGTAAAGCGTTTTGTTCGATTATCTTTTCTTCCGCCTTTTCTTCGTTTGCGGCTTGCTCCGCTATCTTTTTCTCCACTTCTGCCTTGGGCGTTTCTGCTTTGGAGGTTTCCGCCTTGGGCGTTTCTTCCTCGGCTATCTTATCTGCCGCGCTCGCCTTTTCGCTTTCCTCGCTTGCCGCGCCGCACCAAGGGCAAAACCTGCCTTCAAACTCCTTACCGCATTTGGAACAGATCATACTCTCCTCCTTACATTTCCC
>CALWHM010000035.1 GCA_944380395.1 uncultured Clostridia bacterium
TATTTAATATGATGTACGACGGTCGGAGATTGAAATACTAAGTTTGGGTGTTAGGAGGTTGGAAAATGTGTTTGGTTGGAGCGCACCATTGTTCTTTGATTGGCTATCTTAATCCGTTATTGAACAAGGTGTTCAATATTTAATATGATGTACGACGGTCGGAGATTGAAATACTAAGTTTGGGTGTTAGGAGGTTGGAAAATGTGTTTGGTTAGAGCGCACCATTGCTCTTTGATTGGCTATCTTCGCAATCAGTTATTGAACAATGTGTTCAATAATGTTGTACGACAGTCGGAGATTGGAATGTCAGTCGTAGGTTGGAATGTTGGGTTGAATTTCGGGAGTTTGGAAAATGTGTTTGGTTAGAGCGCACCATTGTTCTTTGAATGGCTATCTTCACAACCAGATGTTGAACAAGCTGTTCAATATATAATATCTTGTTCGACGGTGTTGAACAAGGTGTTCAGTATTGAATATTATGTACACAGATATTGAATAGTGTGTTCAATATTGAATATGCAGTACGTAGATGTTGAACAAGGTGTTCAATATTTAATATGATGTACGACAGTCGGAGGTTGAAATGCTAAGTTTGGGTGTTAGGAGTTTGGAAAATGTGTTTGGTTGGAGCGCACTATTGTTCTTTGATTGGCTATCTTCGCAATCAGTTATTGAACAAGGTGTTCAATATTGAGTACGATGTACGCAGATGTTGAACAAGATTTTCAATATTTAATATGATGTACGACGGTCGGAGGTTGGAATGTCGGGAGGTTGGAAAATGTGTTTGGTTAGAGCGCACCATTGTTCTTTGAATGGCTATCTTCACAACCAGTTGTTGAACAAAGTGTTCAATATTTAATATGATGTACCTAGATGTTGAACAAGCTGTTCAATATATAATATCTTGTTCGACGGTGTTGAACAAGGTGTTCAGTATTGAATATTATGTACACAGATATTGAACAGTGTGTTCAATATTGAATATGCAGTACGTAGATGTTGAACAAGGTGTTCAATATTTAATATGATGTACGACGTCGGAGGTTTGAATGTTAAGTTGGAATTTCGGGAGGATTGAAAATATATGCTGCAAAAGCAAGTGTGCGGCTGGCAAGACGCTGAATCTCTTGCGAGAGTTTTACCGAAATGCAGAAGCTGAATCTCTTGTGAGAGCTTTGCAGAAAAGCAGAAGCCGAATCTCTTGCGAGAGCTTTGACGAAATGCAGAAGCTGAATCTCTTGCGAGAGTTTTACCGAAATGCAGAAGCTGAATCTCTTGCGAGAGCTTTTCAGAAAAGCAGAAGCCGAATCTCTTGCGAGAGCTTTGACGAAAAGCAGAAGCCGAATCTCTTGCGAGAGCTTTGACGAAAAGCAGAAGCCGAATCTCTTGTGAGAGCTTTGACGAAATGCAGAAGCCGAATCTCTTGCGAGAGCTTTGCCGAAATGCATAAGCTGAATCTCTTGCGAGAGCTTTGACGAAATGCAGAAGCCTCGCAAGAGCAAGCGCAAACTGTCGCGCGTTATTTTGCAAAATTACACTTTATTTGCATTTTTATACTGCATTGACGTGGCGCTATAGCGTATACTGTATTGACGCGGCGCTATGCCGTATACTGTATTGATGCGGCGCTATACCGTATACTGTATCGACGTAGCGCTATACCGTATACTGCATTGACGGCGCGCTAGCATTGACACGGTGCTATACCGCTATGGTATCGCTTGTATCCTCCTCTTCCGTTACGCTTTTGCGGGTGGAGACCACTTCGCCCGTTTTACTGTCTATAAGCGCCGCCCAATAGTCGTCCTTATCCTTTATAAAAGATACGAACCAATAATATCCGCCGTTCGGATCGTGGTCGTTGCGCACGAGTTTTACGTATGTTTCCCTGTCAAAGCCGCCATCCGCAACAGCGGCGTCTATCTCCGTTTGGAAGGCGCTTACGGCTATTTCCAGCGCTTTTTTATTGTCTATCTCCGTGACGGCGTTCTCCAATGCCACTTCCTTTACGTTTTCCCCGTACGTTATCGTAACCGAACGTATGGCGCCTACGCTGTCCAAATCGGCAAGTTCCGCGCTTGAGGACACGCCGAAGCTGTCCTTTTGCAAACTGCCCTGCAACGTGCCAGACTCTCCCGTGAGCACGTATGTGTATTCATAATTGAGAAGCGCGGGCTTTAAGGGGCGCAGGCTGAGTTTTACACTGTCCTTTATCTCCCCGACTTTTCCATCCGATATGAACAGTTCTTCCCTGTTCACGCCCGTGACGGACACTTCAAAGTCCTCGGTGGCGCCGTAATAATACATATATTGATCGTAACTGAGCGTTTTTGTTATGTCAAAACCGCCGTCTTGCGAACAAGCGGCAACGCCTACGGCGGCGGCTGTCAAAACCAAAACAAGCAATATCGGCAATACTTTTCTCTTCATACCTAACCTCCTGTGATGTTAAATATTATGAGAAAATCTCCGCCTTTATGACATCTTGTCCGAAAAGAATAGTCAATAATTGCGCATAAAAAATGCGGCGGTAAGCCGCATAATATAAAGCGTATTTTTCAATCGAGCGGGAAAATTACTTATCCTCTATCATATTCTTGACTTTCATAAGCCGCACGGTGGCGGAACGCTCGTTTTCGTCCAACTTCATAGTGATATAGCGTATTGTTTCCTCCGTCTGCGGTATCATCACGTATTCCAGCGCGTTCACGCGGCGGCGGTTTTTCTCTATCTCTATTGCCAGCATATTGCACGTTTTTTCCACCGCAGCAAGCTGCACCAATTTGGCGGAAAGTTTAGTTACGGTAGCTATGGATTCGTCCAGCTGAGCGGTGACTTGCGCGAAAGAATAGGGGAACGCCTCTCCCTCTTCCTCCTCTTTTATCTTCATATCGGGGACGACGACGCTCATAACGTTACCCGCGTCCGCCTGCACGCGTATGCGCTTGGACGGCATGGCGAGCGCTTCTTCTATCACGTAATCTTCACAGCACGAACGCGCCAAGGCAAAACCGCGCAAAGCTTCCGCAAGTTCCTCCTCCACTTCGCGGCGCAGGCGCCTGTTCTCCTTGGCAAGCTCCACAAAGCGGCGCACCATCTCGTCCGACTTGTCTTTGAGCATTTTATGCCCTTTCACAGCCGTGGCAAGTCTGCGCTTCAAGTTGCGAAGCTCCATTCTGGTGGGGTTTACGTTAAGCCGTTCCGCCATTATTCCTCCTTCATATTACGCTTTACCGCAGGGCGGTAATATTTCTCCAAAAATTCGTCCCTGACGCGCTTCATCTCGCTCTCGGGCAGCATAGCCAGCAGATCCCAGCCTATCTCCAAAGTTTCTTCTATGCTCCTGTTTTTGTCAAAACCTTGATTAAGATACACCTTTTCAAACTCCTGAGCGAACGCGGCGTAAAGCCTGTCCGTAGGGGTGAGAGCGGCGTCTCCCAGCACGGCGGCAAGTTCCTTTGCGTCCTTGCCCTGCGCATATGCGGAGAAGAGCTGATTCATATTGTCAGAATGGTCTTCACGCGTCTTACCCGCGCCGATGCCCTTCTGTTTAAGACGGGACAGCGACGGAAGCACGTCTATGGGCGGGGCGATGTTCTTCTTGTAAAGCTCGCGGCTCAAAATTATCTGTCCTTCCGTTATATATCCCGTAAGGTCGGGAATGGGGTGCGTTTTATCGTCCTCAGGCATGGTGAGAATGGGTATTTGCGTGATGGAGCCTTTCTTTCCTATTATCCTGCCCGCGCGCTCATACATAGTGGCAAGGTCGGTGTACAAATAACCGGGATATCCGCGTCTGCCGGGCACTTCCTTTCGTGCCGCGGACACTTCGCGCAGCGCCTCGCAATAGTTGGTTATGTCCGTCATTATCACCAAGACGTGCATATCCTTTTCAAAAGCCAAATATTCCGCCGCGGTAAGCGCCATTCTGGGCGTGGATATACGCTCTATAGCCGGATCGTTAGCCAAATTTATAAACATCACGCTGCGCTCTATAGCGCCCGTCTTTCTGAAATCCGACATGAAAAAGTCCGCTTCTTCATAAGTTATGCCCATAGCGGCGAACACCACGGCGAACTTTTCCGAACTGTCAAGCACTTTTGCCTGGCGCGCGATCTGCGCGGCAAGCTCCGCATGGGGCAATCCCGACATGCTAAACACGGGCAGTTTCTGTCCCCTGACCAAAGTGTTCAAGCCGTCTATTGCCGAAACGCCCGTTTGAATAAATTCGTCCGGATAATCGCGCGCGGCGGGATTTATGGGTCTGCCGTTTATATCCAGCCTGTCTTCCGGTATCACGGGCGCGCCGCCGTCCTTGGGTCTGCCCAAGCCGTCGAACACCCTGCCCAGCATATCTTCACTGACGGCAAGCTCCATACTTCTGCCCAAAAACCGCGCCTTGGACGTGGACATCTGAATACCTTGGGAGCTTTCAAACAGCTGTACCATCGCTTTGTCGCCGTTGACTTCCAGCACTTTGCCCAAGCGGACGGAGCCGTCTTTTGCGGCTATCTCCACAAGTTCGTCGTACTTTACGCCCTCAACGCCCTCAACGAGCATCAACGGTCCGACTATTTCCCTTATCGTCTTATATTCTTTAAGCATGCTTCACCTCTCAATTGACGAGTGCGCCTATCTCCTGCGCCATTTGGCGGGATATCTCTTCAAATCTGCCCCTCTCCCTCTCCGGGATATATTTGCACCTGCCGATAAGTTCACGGCTCTTTACAGCCAGCAGATCGTCCAAATCCGCGCCCTTGCTCAAAGCCTCCGCGGAGAGCGTGTGGCAGTCCAATATCAGCTTTAACATAGCGTATTGCTTTTGCAGGGACGCATAAGTATCCACATCGTTGAATGCGTCCTGGTGCAAATAGTCTTCCCTTATAGACTTGGCTGTTTCCATAGTCAGCCTGTCCTCCGGAGAAAGAGCGTCCATACCCACAAGGCGGACTATTTCGTTCAAGCCGGCTTCCTCCTGCAAGATAGCCATGGCGCGGTTGCGGTTTTCCACCCAATGAGAATTGACGTTTATGTTGTACCACTCCGTCATTCTGTCCCCGTAGAGCGAGTAGCTGGCTATCCAATCTATCGCGGGGAAGTGGCGCTTGTACGCCAAGGACGACGAAAGTCCCCAAAATACCTTTACTATGCGCAAAGTCGCCTGCGAAACGGGTTCGGAGAGGTCGCCGCCCGGAGGCGATACTGCGGATATAGCCGTGACGGATCCCATTCTGTTATCCGTGCCCAGCGTTTTTACCACGCCCGCACGCTCATAATAGCTTGCAAGGCGGGAGGAAAGATAAGCGGGATATCCTTCTTCACCCGGCATTTCTTCCAGCCTGCCCGACATTTCGCGCAGAGCCTCCGCCCAACGCGAAGAAGAATCCGCCATTATCGCCACATTATAACCCATATCGCGGAAATATTCGGCAATGGTGATGCCCGTATAGATGGAAGCTTCACGCGCCGCTACGGGCATATCCGAAGTGTTTGCGATGAGCACGGTGCGCTTCATAAGCGGCTGTCCGCTCTTGGGGTCGATAAGCTGAGGAAATTCGTTCAGAACGTCCGTCATCTCGTTGCCGCGCTCCCCGCATCCGACATATACGATGATATCCGCGTCCGCCCATTTTGCAAGCTGATGCTGAACCACCGTTTTGCCGCTACCGAACGGTCCCGGAATGCAAGCCGCTCCGCCCTTTGCCACGGGGAAGAAGGTGTCTATCACTCTCTGCCCGGATATAAGCGGCATAGAGGGTGCCGCCTTGCTCTTGTACGGACGTCCCACACGCACGGGCCACTTTTGCATCATCGTCAGCTTTATATCGCCTTTTTGCGTTGCTAGGGTGCATACCGTTTCATCCACGGTAAATTCCCCTTCCTTTATGCTCTTCACTTTACCGCCGACATAAGGCGGCACCATTATGCGGTGTTCCACCACGCTGTTTTCTTGCACGATACCTATCACGTCGCCGCCCGTGACATCCGCGCCCTTGCTTACAACGGGCGTGAATTTCCATTTTTTATCGTGATCTATGGCGGGCATATCTATGCCTCTGCCTATCCTGTCACCGCTGACCTGCATAAGCTTGCGCAGCGGACGCTGAATTCCGTCGTATATGCCTTCAAGCAACCCCGGTCCCAGCTCCACGGAGAGCGGCTCTCCCGTGGTGACGACTTCTTCCCCGGGACCCAAGCCGCCCGTTTCTTCGTACACCTGCACGGATGCCCTGTCCCCTCTCATCTCTATAACTTCGCCGATGAGGTTGCGCGAGCTTACACGGACCACGTCGAACATCTTGGCGTCGTCCAGCCCTTCCGCCACAATGAGCGGTCCCGCGACTTTAACTATCTTTCCCGTTTTCCTGCCTGCCATTGTCAATCTTCCTTGTTAAACAATATATCGGTTCCGACGGCGCGCTCCACGTCCGCCTTTATGCCTGCCATACCCAGCCCCGTACTGCCGGACGAGGAAGGAATGGGTATCACCGTGGGATAAGCCTTGCGTTTGTACTTATCCAGCGTTTCCGCCATATTTACCGCAAGATCTTCCGTTATGAAGATAACGCAGTAATTTTTAGCCTGCTTTTTCAATATCTCTTCCGCTTGGGAGGCGTTTGAGGCGGCAAATACGTCCATGCCCGCCGCCTTAAAGGCGAGCACTATGTCCTTATCCCCTATCACCGCCAATTTATCGCTATACATAAAACTCCCTGAGCCTCTCTTTTATAAGCGCCTTGTCCGCATTTATTTTAAGCAGCGTGGTTATCATCTTCACCGCTTTGAGTTCCAGCTTTTTAGCCACGTAGTACCCCGCGACGGGAGCCACGGAGAACACGTCGTAACGGTCTTTTTTGAATATCTCCAACTGCTCGTTATCCTTGCACGCTTCAAAGCGGGCGAACGATCCGCTTGCCGCATACTCCCCCGCCGCCTTTGCAACGCACGTATATTTCAGCTTTTCCAAAACAGAGCTCTCCTCTTCTTCAAAAAGAGAAGTGAGAGTATCGGGCGCCATATCTCCGCCGAAGATGAGTTCTTCGCGGAAGTCTTTTTCCTGCGCGCCCGACTTTTTCATACGCAAAAGCGTCTGCACGTTGGCGTGGTCTATCTCCGTCTTCCAATACTTTTCCACGCTCCCCGTTTTTGCGCTCACTTGCAGAACGTGCGCGTACATAGCTTTGTCCAAAACAAGGTCTATATATCTGCCCGAATGCGGATTGGACGCAAAATATACATCTATCCCCGCAAGCGCTTCCGCCATTTGTTCGGGAAGAGCGTTGTAAGAGTCGTTCATAACGGCGTCTTTCAGGTCTTCCGCGCTTATAGTGCCGTCCGGCGCCAGCATAGGCGAAGGGTCGTCTATTTTGCCGTATTTAGCCTTCATAAGCGCTTTTGCGTTGTGATAGTCGTTTTTGAGCAGGAAAGACCGCATACCTTTCAGCTCCGCAACTTCCTTCATAAAACGCGCCAGCTTGGCTTCTTCCGCGGCTATCATACCGTCCACGCCGCCCTCGCTCATATTACCGAAGCCGCTTTCTTCAAGCACTTTTACGCCCTCCTCATAAGAGGCGGCAAATACCATCCTGGTTATCTTTTCCTGACCCAGGAGAGTGTTTTCCAACGAACGGGCTATTGAGGACGCATATATGAGCTGTGACATTATTCCCCTTTGAACAGCGCTTTTGCCACAAGCGGACCGCTTTGTTCACGAATAAGGCGCAAGTCCTCTTCCAGCGTGAGGTTCTTGTCGTACTTTTCATTGCAAAGCATAACTCCGCCCGCAAAATCTCCGCGCTCTTTTCCAAGCGTTATCTTCTTTTTCGCGCTTTTGGCTATTGCGGCGATAAAGGCGCTTGTGATGACTTTTTCGTCTTCACCGCTAATGACCACTTTGTCGCCGTCCTCCGCATTTTCCTTTATCACGCGCGTTATATAGTCCTTGTACGCCTTTTTATCCTCTTTCAGCGCCTTGGCTGCCAGAGTAAAAGCTTCGTCTATCAGCGCGCTTTTGCATGCGGAAAGCTCGCGGCGCGCGTCCAGCGCGTCCACGCTCCTTGCCCTTTCCAAAGCCAATGCGATACGCCCTTCTTTCCCCGAAAGCTTTTCCTCTTTATACGCTTTTGCGGACTTTTTTGCGGAGGCAACGATTTGCTCCGCGTTTTGTCTTGCCTGCGCTTTGAGTTCTTCGGCGGCGGTTTGCGCGTCGTTTATTATCTTATCGATAACTGCGTTCTTGTCGTTCATATCTTAACCGGTTATGCTGTTCGTGATAAACATAAGCGCCAAGAAGGAGATGAGCAGCGCCAGCAGCGCGTACGTTTCCACCATGACGGTGAGCGCAAGACCTTTGCCAGAAGTTTCCGGGCGCTTGCCCACCATGGCGATGGCGGACACGGCGCACTTGCCCTGATAGATACCGGATACAAGACCGACTATTCCCATAGGCGCGCAAGCGGCGACTATGGACCAGCCCTGCAACGTGGTCATCTGCACGGGTTCACCGCCCAAAAAGCCCGTCCAAAGCAGCGTTAAGAAGGCGATTATCAAGCCGTAAATGCCCTGCGTGCCGGGAAGCAGCTGCAACAGCACCAATTTGCCGAACTTGCCGGGATCTTCGGACGTGACTCCCGCCGCCGCCTGCCCCGCGATTCCCACGCCTACAGCCGAACCGCAGCCCGCCAATATGGCTGACACGGCGGCGCCGATGATCGCAATGTATGCTCCGTCCATTATTTTTTACCTCCGAAAATGGATTTGGATTTTTTATTGTCTTTGCGAGGTTTTTTCTCCTCGTACTTGTTTTCGTCCACGTAGTAGTACTTCATCTCGCTGCCCAAGGGGGCGAACAGTCTGCCGCCGCCTTCATAAAACTTGCCGAAAAATTCTACGAATTGAAGGCGCGAGTCGTGCACGTAAGAGCCGAGCGTGTTTATGCCAAGATTGAACGCGTGACCGATGAAGAAAATCACGCACGCCACAAACCACCCCACCGCGGGCGCGGAAGGGAGCATATCCTTTATAACTATGCCTATCTGATTGAAAACCATGGCTATGACCGCGGAGGCAAGCCCCAGACCGAATATGCGGGTGTAGCTCATCAAATCGGAGAAGAAGTTGACTATTCCGTAAAGTTTGCCCAAGCCGCTGCCCAACCGCTTTACGCCCTTACTGCTCACAACTCCGGATAAGACGAGGAAGAGCACGCCTATTCCCAGCAAAGCGTATCCGACATACGGCAGCCAGCTTGCCACGGAAGAACCGAAGAACGCCGCCGCCACGCCGAATACGAGAAAATACCAGCAGGTGTTGCCGAATATGGCTTCAAGCGGTTTTTTCTGCTTGAACAGAGCTATCATATTCACAAGATAGCCGTAGAGCATCTGCACAAGTCCCGCCGCCAAGCTGAGGGCAAGCATATTTATCGGGTCGTCTATCGGATTGAACCAATACCAAATGCCTATATCCTTTGCGCCCACGCCGAAGTAAGAGCCGAATAAAAAGCCCCAAATTATCGTGGATACGCCGCCCATACACAGCAGTTTTATCATATTGCCTCTGCCGCGCGGCGGCTTTACTTTTATCAGGTATATCGCGGTAAACAGCGTGAGCAATATGCCGTACCCGACGTCCGCAAGCATCATTCCGAAAAACAGGAAGAAGAACGCCGTTATATGCGGATTGGGATCCAACTCCCTGTATTTGGGAGCGGAGAACATATTCGTGACCGTTTCATAAGGGGTGACGAGCGAATTATTCATTGCAAAGGTGGGCACGTCGTCGCCCTCCTCGGGCTCCGCAAAATAGTAAGAAAGGCTTTCACCGCTGTCTTCAAGCAGTTTGTCCACCTGCTCCACGCAAGGCAGAGGCACCCATGCCTGCAACACGTACGACGTTGCGGTGCACGCGGTCATACCGCTGCCCGTCACTTTTGCCCGCTCCACGCTGTAATAGTCGCGCATAAGTTTTATCAGCGCCATATCTTTTTCCGCGGCGGCGCCTTGAAGCACCGTCTGCGCGCGGCGGGAAGCTATCTCCTCCGCGCGTTTGTCTATATCCGCTTTTTCCTGCGCGAACGTGCGCCTGTATTCCGCGGGCGCGGGTGAAAACTCCATATCCGAAAGCGCGCCGCGCACAAGTTCTTCGTCTTCTTTATGACAGACGACCGCGATCGCCGCCTGACTGCCCGCGCTCCACATACGCCAAACGCACTTTTCGCTCCACTCACCCTCCTTAAATTCGGATGCGGATATGGTGCCGATGGCGGCGTAAGTGTGCTCCGTGGGCGCAAATATGCCCAGTTCCTCCGCCACTTCCGCATAAGGCATAAGCTGAGAAAGCGCGTTTTCGCACTTGAGTTTTTCCGAAGCGCATTCCGCAAGCGCGGAAGAAAGCTGCTTTAATTCGCCTATTATCCCGTTTAATTGCTCTTGCTTTTCCGCGCACGCCGTAAATTCTTCAAACGTGAGCGTGGGCTGAGGCGCCAAAAGCTCTTTTTTGGTCTTTTTATATTCAACTATCTTTTTCTTGGAAAGTTCCGCCGCCTCTCTTGTGCAGTTTGTGATAAATTCAAAAGCAAATTCTATGTCCGCAAGTTTTAATGCCAGCTCGTCCGCACGCTTGGATACGTCCGCCCTGAAAGTGCCCTCCTCTTCATTGGCGGGAGCAATTTCCGCACAACCGCTTTTGTGCAACAAATCCATAGTCGCACGCGTTTCGCTGCGGCTTCCCACCAATATGAGTTTTCGCATTTCAGCCAGCATACTTCTCGCTCAATTGTTCCAAAATTATTTTAACCGCCGCCGCGGAGTTGTTTTTCGCAAGTTCCGCAATGCGCCGTTTCTCCCCCTCGCACTCCTCTTGCGCAAGCGCGCTCTGCCGCGCAACTTCCGCGGAAATTTGTTCGGTTTCCAGCATAAGTTCGCGCTTCACGTCCTCTTCCGCCCGCGCCCTTATCTCCGCTGCCCGAGCCTCCGCGTCCGCCAGCGTTTGCTTGCTTTCGGCTTTTGCCTGCTCGGCTATCTCCGCCGCCCGCTCTTCCGCCTGCAAGATGTTCTTTATAACTTCGCCCATATCGGGCTTTTGCGTCTGCTGTTCCATTTTCTCCTCATCCCCCTTACGGCAGCTATTTGAAGTACTCGTCCTCTATCGCCGTTATCTTAGCCACTCTGCCTGCGTGTCTGCCTCCGCCGAACGGAGTGTCCAGCCAAGCCGACACCATCTTGACGGCAAGTTCGGGGCTGACCACCCTGCCGCCCAAAGCTATTATATTGGCGTTGTTATGCTCCGCGCACATCGTGGCGGTGAATACGTCGTGACATACGCCGCAACGCACTCCCTTTACCTTATTCGCGGCTATGGATATGCCTATGCCCGTGCCGCACATCAGAATGCCCTTGTCCGCTTTACCGGAGGACACCGCCTCCGCCACCGCTTTGCCGTAGTCGGGATAATCCACGGACTGCCCGTCGTAACAACCCATATCCGTAACCTCTATCCCGCGTTTGTTCAGTTCGTCCAAAATGGCCTGCTTCAAAACTATGCCGCCGTGGTCGCATCCGATAGCAATTTTCATATCAGCCTCCGTATTATAAGTATCATAACATATTACGCAAAACTTTTCAAGACCCAAAATTTCGCAAATTGCATAATTTTTGTCGAGAAAAGAACGATATTCGCCTTATCCGCCTTTCGGTTTATAAACAATTTACACTTAAAAACCGATTTTCGCCTTATTTTATGCCCGCTCTGCCCTTTAAGTAAGCGATGAGCATATCTATGCCGTCCGACAGCATACGCGCGCACTTATCGTACGCGTCCTGGTCCTGCCCATAAGGATCGGTTATATCGCCTGCGGGAGAAAATTCGCAAAACGCAGCCAGCTTGTCGTCGTCCGTTACGGACGCAAGCGCCGCGCGCTGCTGCCACGTCATTGTAACGACAAAGTCGCTTTCGTCCAACAGTTGCGGAGTGACGGGCTGTGACAGGTGCGAAAAGCCCGTTATCCCCAGCTTTTTCAAAGCCTCCGCGGCTTTGGGATTCACCCTTTCCCCATATGTGAGCGACATTGCCGCGCTGTCTGCGGACATATCCAGCTTTTGCTCCTTTACCTTATGAGTGAAAATAGCCTGCGCCATCGGCGAACGGCAGGTGTTACCCGTGCATACAAACAAAACTTTCATACCCTTTTACCTCCGGCGGCTTTATTCACCCTGTTCATTACAGACGCAGCCACGCCGCTTGCGCCCAAATCTTCGCAGATGATAAAGTCCGCTATCTTCTCCGCCTTGTGCAGTGCGGAATAAATGTTGCGGCAAACCTGCGCGTCGTCCTCACCCAAAGCCATAAATCTGCAATCCCCGAGCAGCGGCGCATTGCGGCTGCGGCACAATATTATGGGATCGCAGCCCTTCTTTTTTTCTTCGTTGTAACATTGCACGGCGGAGGAGATACTTTCCGCCACCACGCACTCGCAGGACGGAGCGTAATGCTTATACTTCATTCCCGGCGCGGGAGCCGCCGCCAACACCTTTCCGCTGTGCGATTTGACTTCCCCGCCCAAAACTCCCGCTATCATCTCCGCCGTGACGGCGCCCGGGCGCAATATGACGGGCGCGTCCCCCGTTATGTCCAGCACAGTGGATTCAATGCCCACGTTGCTCTCCCCGCCGTCTATTATGAGCGGTATTCTGCCGTTCATATCCTCATACACGTGGCTTGCGGACGTGGGGCTTATCCTTGTGGACAGATTTGCCGAAGGAGCCGCAACCGGCACTCCGCAGGCGGCAAGAAACGCCCTGCACATGGGATCGGACGGCACGCGCACGCCCACCGTGTCCAGTCCAGCAGTGACTTCGTCGGGAATGTCCTTGCAGCGCGGCACGACCAATGTGAGCGGTCCGGGCATAAAGGCGTTGACAAGCGCGTTATACTTTTTGTCAAACCCGCTTGTGACGGTGGAAATAAGATTTTTATCCGCCAAATGCACGATGAGCGGATTGTCCATAGGTCTGCCCTTGGCGGCAAATACCGCCCTGACGGCGTCGGGGTTGTAAGCGTTGGCGGCAAGTCCGTACACCGTTTCTGTGGGAAAAGCCACCACCCCGCCCGCGCGGACTATTTCCGCGCCTTTTTTTATCGCCTGTTCGCCGCTTAAAATTTCCGTTTTCATATCACTCCGCCAACCAAAGAATAAGCGCTCCCGCTATTATGCCCAGAATGGCAAGCGCCGCGACCTTTTTGCATTTCGTGCGCGCATACGCCTCTGCAAGCATATCGTCGAATATAATATAGAGCATTGCGCCCGCAGAGAGCGCCAGGCATATGCCCGTGAGCATGCCCGATATGTTGCTGACAAAAAAGCCGATGAGCGCGCCCGCCACCGCCGCAAGCCCCGTGGAAGCGGCGATAAGAACGCTTAGCCACCTTTTTACGCCCGCCTTGCAAAACGCCGCGCACATTGCTATGCCCTCCGGAATGTTGTGAAGCGCTATCAGCAGCGCCGCCAGCCAAGCCGAACCGCTTGCGGAAAGACTGCCTATCATCATTCCTTCGGGAATATTGTGGAGCACCAGCGCCGTGACCAGCGAAAAGCCCACGTAAAGCTCGCGCTTGCCCTCGGAGCTGTGCAGATCGGGAAGTTCTTCGGCGTCCGTATGCTTGTGCTCGCCCGCCTTTTTGTCCAAGAGCACGCCCGCAAGAAAGACTATTCCCGCGCCGACGAGCGTGACAATAAGCGTTACCCATATCCGCCCCGTGGATTCCAGCGATTCGGGCATCACGTCCAAGAATACGAGCGCCGCCATAAATCCGGCGGTGAACGCCATAAGCGCGCTCAATATCTTCTCTCCTCTGCCGTGAACGGTCACGGGGATAAGCGCACCGATAAGCGTGCCGACCACGCCGGCAAGCAAACTCCAAAGCAAAGCTTCCCACCACATAACTATATTTTAGTCTTTTTTTTTGCGATATGCAAGAAAATAACGGCAGGGATTTTTGCGGTAAAAAACAAATTGGACACAATGTTGTTTTTTTCGTAAAATTTTACCGAATACTGTTTACTTTTCGCGCGCGCGATGATATAATAATATTAACAAAAAAAGATAAGGAGATTTTTGCTATGGACAAATTCGTAAATGCCATGACATCACCGTTATTTTCGGTGGGCAATTTTGATTTCCCGCTGTACGCTTTGATCGTAGTGGCGGTCATCTGCATACTTATAATCATTGTGCCCTCCGCGATAGCTTGTTCCAAACAGAACAAGAAGCTGAAGGCGGAAGCCGCCGCACAGGACGACGCAGCCGCCAAAGCCGCCGAGGAAGAAGCCGCAAGTAAGGCTGCGGAAGAAGAAGCTGCTCGCAAGGCTGCGGAAGAAGAGGCTGCTCGCAAGGCTGCCGAAGAAGAGGCTGCTCGCAAGGCTGCGGAAGAAGAAGCTGCTCGCAAGGCTGCGGAAGAAGAGGCCGCTCGCAAAGCTGCGGAAGAAGAGGCCGCTCGCAAGGCTGCGGAAGAAGAGGCTGCTCGCAAGGCTGCCGAAGAAGAGGCTGCTCGCAAGGCTGCCGAAGAGGAAGCCGCTCGCAAGGCTGCGGAAGAAGAAGCTGCCCGCAAGGCTGCCGAAGAGGAAGC
>CALWHM010000036.1 GCA_944380395.1 uncultured Clostridia bacterium
CCAAGCCCTCCCGCTCCGCCTGTCCCCATTACCCGCACGCGGGCTTTGAGGGGGCGTTTCAGCGTAGAGATTTTTGCATAGATTTTCGCAATACTGAGTGAAGTCGTAGCAGCGCTACGTCGAACGAAGTATTGCGGAAAGATGGCGAAAAGATCACGCTCAAACGCTCCCGAAAAGTCCGCGGGCGGGTACCCACACATACTACGCGGTTATGCCGCTTATGACCGCCTGACCTATGGGTCTGTCGCAGATAAGATCGGCGTACTTGACAAGGGTGGCGTTATAGGTGGCAGTGTCCGCGTTCTGATGGAGCACCTTGCCTTCGTTGCCCTCTATCCAGCGCCAATCGCACAGCTGGTGCATTTTGAAGTCCTTGCTGTTGAGCATATACATAGTGCCTTTGGGTGCGAATCTGTCCGCCACAACGGGTATGCCGCTGTAAGTTATCGTCTTGTATCCGCCGTCCAGCTCCATATAGTCCACGTTCATTCTCAGCGCGGAGCAAAGGTCTATGTAATGCCTTCTCACATCGTAAGAGCACAATATCATATCCACGTTTCCGCCGGAGATGATGTCTATGTCGTCGATAGCCTCCTGCATTGCGTCCAGGCTGAGCGTGGCTGCGGTGTAGGATTTGGGCACAAGCCACTTGTGCGTGGACTTGTCCAAGCCGTAGAGGGAGCCGGTGGAAGCGAATATCGCGCCCAAGCCCGTTATTTCGTTGTTCAAGCTGCCCTGCACGGTGAGGTAATCGCCTGCGGTTATGGTACCGGTGAGCGACTTATCCACGGTTATGGTGTTGGTGCTTCTGTCCACGGCGAGTATACGCAGAGTGCCGAAACCGGACACTGTGCTGCCGCTTGTTTTGGATATCACATCCACGACCATACCTTCCGTGAGGTTGCGCGCGTCGTCCACGACAAAGGAATTTTCCGCGGCGAGAGTATCTGCGGGCAGAGTGGTCAGCTTACCGCTGCCGTCGCCGAAAAGCATTCTGCCCAAATTGAATTTGGAAGCTTTGAGCAAGCCCTCCATTTCCGCATTGAGCAGGTTTACGAACGCGCCTTCTCCGGAGAGGGAAGCGCGCATGGCTTTATCGGAGATCTCTATTCTGCCGTAAAGGTTTTTCAGATCCAAGGTGAAGCGCTCGTAATTGTTGCCCGCAGCAGAGGGAAGCACGCCCGTTTCCGTGCCCGCGCCCACGCCTCCGTTCAGACCGTAAGGCACCATTTTGACTATCTGCTTGCCCCAAACGTCCGAGGTCGTCTGTTCAATCTTTGCCATAAAGGGGTTGACGCCCGTGTTCAGCTGATTTGCTACCACTCCGAGGTAGACTGTTTTAAGCGCTTTTTCCGCGCTGGTGAGATTTACCATAAATTATATCCTCCTTTCTTTGAGCATACGCTCCAATATTTTTCCGGCGGCGGCTACGCTCGTCGGTCTTTCGGGCGGCAAAGCGGTCATCTTCCCGCCTGCTGCAATCACCGCGGGCGGCATTCCTCCCGCCACTTGGGACAGATACTCGCTTATTATCCGCCCTTTTATGTCCTCGTTGGACAAAACGTACTCGCGGATAAACTCCTCATCCGCCGCAATCTCGCGTGCGGAACGGTACGCCCTGCCCGCCGCTCTGCCCAATGCTATCTCCAAACAATAGGGGCTTTGCTCTATGGCTGGATCTGCCCTCAGCTCGCGCAATATCTCCTCTTTGAGCAATCGCGCCGCGGGATAATCCGCCAAAAATTTGCGAACGCGCTCGGAAAATACCTCCGCGTCCGTCCGCTTTTCGCCCTCTTCGGGCGCCGTTTCGTCAGACTTGCCCTCGTCGGAAACCTCCGGTTTGTCCTCTTCGGGGACTTCGGGCTTGTCCTCTTCGGGAAGCGTACCGTCCGCTTTCCCTTGCTGCAAGGTCTTGTCTTCTTCTTGCATAATGTATCCTCCTATATTTTTATCACCGCCGGTTGAAAATGCCGCAGGATAAAACTTGACATATAGCGAAATATCCTTTCCTGCGGCATTTTGCGGTGTCGAGATGCCATAGCAAAGCAATATCCGCCCGCCCTATGAAGCGTCTTTCCGCCGCTTTTGAACAAGTGCTCCTAGGCAATACGGCGTATTGCCGTCGTCCCCCTCGCCCAAAACCGAACGAAAATCCATCTCCCTATGTCGTACGCCTATCACTTTGCTATGGCATAGGGCAAACCCAACACGCTCCGCTGTGGTTTTCCCCTCGTTTTGCGGCAAGTAGTAAAATATTGCGCTTTGGCGTTTACCGCAAAACTTCACCCCTTTCCGTCCTAGCGGAAAAATCCGCACGGCGAATTTTAGCGGTAACGCTCGCAAAAGCACGGTTTTGCTTCGCTTGTATTTATAGATAGGTGGTCGATTCTCCCTTCTTTTCGCGCCGAGTAAGCTTTAAGTCCTATAATACTTAGGCGCGAAAATTCAACCCTTTCCGCCTCATTCGTTCGGCTAGCCTCACTCATTCGGAAAATCCGCACAGCGAATTTTATAGGTAACGCTTGGCAAAATGCGATTTTGCCGCGCTTTATTGCATATTGATGTGTATGAATGAGTGCGGCGTACACCTAACATGTGTATAGTAGGTGTATGGCTTACGCTAAATTATACTTTTTACTGTCTGTCCACTTTTGTGGACACCACGCTTTTACCATCTGTCCACTTTTGTGGACACCGCGCTTTTATTGCCTGTCCGGTTTTGTGGACACCGCGCTTTTTACTGCCTGTCCGGTTTTGTGGACACCGCGCTTTTACCGTCTGTCCACTTTTGTGGACACTACGCTTTTACTGCCTGTCCACTTTTGTGGACACCCTGCTTTTACCGTCTGTCCACTTTTGTGGACACACTGCTTTTTACTGTCTGTCCGGTTTTGCGGACACCTCGCTTTTACTGCCTGTCCACTTTTGTGGACACCACGCTTTTACCATCTGTCCACTTTTGTGGACACCGCGCTATTTACTGCCTGTCCACTTTTGTGGACACTTCCTATACACGACAGCGCAAAATTCCGGTATATTGGAATTTGCACCGGCGCAGTTTTTTAATAAAGCGCGGCAAAATCGCACTTTTGCCAAGCGTAACCGCTAAAACTTGTTGTACAAGTTTTCCCGCAAGGGCGGAAAAGGTTGAATTTTCGCGCCCAAGTCTTTTAAGACTTAACACTTCCTCGGCGCGAAAAGAAGGGAAAACCGAGCCTCAAGCAAGCAGAGCTTGCAAATGGCAGGGTGTTCCCTTAAAGCGACACCGCAAAATGCCGTGAGAAGTAATACATCGCATTATTTTAGCTTTATCTCACGGCACTTTCAATCGGCGGTGAAGCGAAGCGCTCATTCGGCGCCTAAGCGAAGCGCCTCACCTTGTTAAACGCTTCAACCAACAGCACCGCAGAGAAGGCGTGTCAGACAAGGAGAGGCGGTTTTTCACGACAGGAGCGTACTCCTTGTACGTGACTTAGGGAAAAATTGACTCGACACAGTATCACGCGCCTTATATGCGGTGCCCTCGCGGGCGTGCCTAGGCAGTTATCCCTAGGCGCGCTCTGTGCTCGGCAATATGCTTGCCGAGCACATCAACCTCTCTCTTGCCGAGGCTTTGACTCAGCATAGCCTTAGTATGCTCTTCTATATGCAGGGCGTCGTCATCCACGTCGGTGAGTTCGGGGCGCTTGCCGCTCTCCTTTAAGGCGGCGTTTTCGCGTATGGCGGCGTCGCGCTGGCAGTCGGCAAGGTCGGCGGCGTTCTCCCAATTTCCGAAGCCCAAAAGTTCGAGCACCCGCGATTTGCTTCTTTCGCTCATATTCCCTTCCTTGTCCTGCAACACGCCCAGCTGCACCAGCTGCAAGACCATATTTCTGCGGTTTGCCAAGGTGTCGTTCAGCTCGTTATCCGTTTCAAAGGTAAGGTCCTCTGCGGTGAGGTCGGAAGCGGAAAAGCTCTTTAATTGCATAGCTCCGTTTTCGCCGGCAAGGCGCATAAACCGCTTTTCCCCCGCAAACTGTTTGAACGCGCGCAGAATGAGGTAGCACACCTGCTTTACGCACTCGCGCAGACTGCCCGAAGTGGAGGCAAGGCGGGTGTTGTCCTGCTCCACCAAAAGGGATATGGCGGTGCCCGACATAGAAGAGTATGTCTGCGAATACTTGCTCAATTCGGAAACGCCGCTTACCGTGATAAATTCGGAGAGCAGGCGCTCTTCCTCGTTCAAAAAATCGGAGGGGATACGCCCCGGGTCGAGCATACGGGGCGCCTCGCTGCCCTGGCGGTAGATAAGCACTTTGCCGGGAGCAAGCCCTTCTTCTTCCAAAATATCGCTGTCCACGGAGCCGTCCTCCACCGCCAGCACGCCCATAGCAAGCCTGTTCATATACTCGTGTTTGCGGTTGCGCACGTCGTTATAGGCGCGTTGAAGTGGGATAAGCCTTTCTATCACGCTGGCGCCGAACACGCAGCCCACTTTATCCAGACAGCGCATTACCGCGAACGGATAGCCTCGCGTGCCGTCCTTGCGGTTGATGTAAGGCAGTTCTCCGTCATAGAGCAGCTTATCCGCCGCCACTATGGTGAGCCTGCCGTCGGGCATATCGCGCGTGGGCAAAGTATACTTTTCCAGCACCACGCAATGGTCGGGCGCCAGGGACGCGTTCACGCCCTTCACCCCTTGCGTATAGCCGCCCGTATCGGGGAGCGGAGAGGAGTCCAAGGAGAACACGTTCACGTCCTCGCCCTTGACTTCCTCGCCCCAGATGTCGCGCACTTCGTCCACGTGGTACGCCTTGGCGTGAATGATGGAGCGGCAGTTTTCCGGCTCTCCCGCAAGCAGGTTGTCGGGGAAAATCTCAAAGGGCGGAACTATGGACACGGTAAGGTCGCCTTCGTGCAGCCCGGCGCCTTTTTTATCCACGCCTATCACCTTGCCCGCCCCGGCGTCCCAGCCCACCTTTATAAAGCAGGTGCCCGTGGCTTCGCTCCACACGGAAGCGGCGTTTATAAGTTTCACAAGATCCACGCTCTCCCCTGCGGCTTTGAGCACCTGAGTGGAAAGTTTTGCGGCGTATACGTCCGAATCGTCGTCCGAAGCGGGACGCACAACTATGCCCGTCTTGACGCGCGCCAGCTTGGCAAGGCGCGTTTCCACCACGGAAGCTATCTGATTGAAAACCTCCCGCTGCTGCCACCAATACTGCTTTCCGTAATCGTCAATGTCGCCCGTGGGCGTTATCTCGCAATACTGGTCGCCGGATAAAAAGTTCATATTCAACCGCCATTGCAACTCCAAAGCCTTGCGCTTTTCACGCCTTTGTTCAAAGTCGCGCCTGACTTCCTCAACTATCTCTTCGGCATACTTCTTTTTCATTCTTCACCTCCTTCTTTCCGCCCAATTCCTTGTCCAGCAGCTTTTTGAGCTGCCCGGCGCAGTCCGGGCACAGATACAGCCTTGTAAAGAGCGGCTTGCCCTCCATACTCACGGCATACGCCGCCTTTTTGACGCAGCCGCCCATATCGCACAGAACGCCGCTGTCTATTTTTGTAAGCTTCACAGATATATACCTCCATCTTAATTTTTAATAAAATAGTTTGTCCGTATTACCGCCAAGATCATATTTCGATTCAAGTCTTTTAAGACTTAACGCCCGCACTTTTGCCGTGCTATGTCCTGCCCGGTTTTGCGAGCATTTTCCATACACAGCGCAAAATTCCATAATACCGGAATTTTTATAGCGCAAGTCTTACTATACATTGCATCTTTAATAGTCGTGTCAAGTTGTACTTGACATGGGTAATTATTGCTTGCTGTTTTAATAACCGTGTCAGTTAATAACTTACACGAGTACTTTAACCGCACTCTTAAATACGCTTGTCAGTTAGTAACTTACACGAGTACTTGTTGTTATACTCTTAGTAGTCTTGTCAAGTACCACTTGACATGGGTAATTATTGCTTACTGTTTTAATAGCCGTGTCAGTTACTACTTGACATGCCTATTATTTGAACACTAAAAAAGCATTGCGAAGAAGTAGGCGGTAAAACATTTTCGCTACTTCAAGGCGGTTCAGGGGTGGAGTGTCCCACGCTCCCTTGTAAAGTACCACTTGACATGGGTAGTTATTACTTATTGTTTTAATAACCGTGTCAGTTAATAACTTACATGCCATATATTTGACTGCCAACAAGCGCATTGCGAAGATGTAATGTCGCAAAACCTTTATCGTTACATCAAAGCGGTTAAGTGGTGCAGCGTCCCACGCTCCCAAGGCTGTTAATGGGTGGAGCGGCTCGCTGCGAGTGGAGCGTCCCACGCTCCCGCTTGGCAAAATGCGATTTTGCCGCGCTCTATTTTATTATTCCCAAGCCTTTGCAAAGAGTTTTGCTTTACCTTTTAGCAATAGCTTTTTCAAGGCTTAATCAGCCCGCGGTGGCTCACCGCCGCTCCCGCTTGTCTTTTTTAATTCTTCAAGCAGTCTTGCTTTTTCTTTCTCAAGTTCCTCGTCGGTCATATTTGCTATCTCGTCGGCGCCGGCAAGTTCCATATACGCCTTGTATGCGCTCACGTCCGGCGGGATATATTTGCAGGTGACTTTGCGTTTAAGCAAGTCGTCTTCCCTGCCGTATTCCTCCGTGACTTCCTCCACCGTGCCGCCCACCGCCTTGCGGTAGAGCGCTTCCAATAAATCTCTGTCCATATTCTCCTCCCGTGCGGCGGAACGCCATAATTAAAATTGCGCAAAACATAGTCGGAAAGCTCCGCGCGGCTTTATGCGCCGAAGTTTACACTCTCTGCGGCTTTACCGCAAATATTTTGCGCCGCTTGAAAATTATTCCGCCGACGCATTTTTGCAATCGGGAATTTAACGCTTTGCTCCCGAGGTTTTGCCGTACATATTTTTGCGCCGCTTGATAAGTCTTTCCTTGTCGCGTTCCACCATAGTCTTTTTTCGTTCAGGCACTTTGGCGGCTTGCGGGCGCGTCATTATGTAATATCTGAGCGCGTCCAAAGCGTGGTCGTCCTTCTTGATCGGATTATCGCCGCTGCCCCACCAATAGCTTTTAAATTCGCGGATAAGGTTTACGCAATTGGAAAATATCTTCAGCCTTCCTTCTATAAGGTAAGACTTTACGCGCGCTATACCCGCAAAAACGTCCTTGCACACCTTTGGCGAAAGCGCCAAGCCGCGCTCGAAGAAAAGCTCCGTCACGTTCTTTTCACTCGCCAAAGTGCGTTGGTTTGCGGCGCTGTCTATATATCCTCTCAGCCGCCCTTCCTTATCGCGGTGCCAATCCAGCTTATCTGCCAAATCGCAAATATGCCGCGCGTGGTAGTCCACGTCCCGCCCCCTTGCGTACCACTCCGCCGTGACATACACATTTCCGTCCCAATCCACCGCGAAAAACAGGCACGCCAACGGATTGTTCAAACCGGGGTCTATGCTCACGCAGTCCTGCCACTCCTTGGGAATATCGAAAGGCTGTATCACGTGCACGTTTTGGTCAAATTCGGGATACACCGCGCCCTCCGCTTCCGCAAACCGCCCGTAACGCCTGCTTTCCAAACTGTCCTTATCCAGTGCGCTTGTAAGCGTTTCCACCTCCTGCTTGTCCAGCCAAGGGTTGTCCGCCCACTCCATATGGATATGCCACACCTCCGGGTTGGCGTTTTCATTGAGAAATATCTTGTCATACACCCAAGTAAGCCCTTTCAGCGGAGTCATCGTGCCCCATATGTCGCCCTTACGGTCGAGTACGCGCATACGGCATTCTTCATATATGTCATAGGGCGGTTCTTCGTCGAACCACACCCAATCCAAGGAAGCGCCCTGGAACTTCTCCCTGCCCTGATCACAGCTTTTGAAGGTTATGCGCGATATGCCGCCGAATACGTTCTTTATAAGCAGATAGTCTATCATTCCCTGCTCAGGCGCGCCCTTTCTGCCCTGCAACATCACCACGTCCGCTATCCACTCCGGCTTTAAGTATGACAAAACTTTGGCTTGCGCCACGTCGCGCTGCACCTCGTATGAGAGCGACACCACCCAGCCTTCACTGTTCTTTCTGTTCGGACGGAACGGATGTATCCCGCGCGCCGCCCACACCGCCTCCACCGCGCCGCACTCCGTCTTGCCGCTGCGATTGCCGCCGAATACCCACCTGTTGCGTTTAAGGCATTTGTGGAAAAGCATCTGCTTTTCGTGCACCTTCTCGCCCGTGTTGTACTCGCTCAATCTGCCGCTCACGGCGCGCTTTTTCATCTCGCGCTCTATCGCCAAAATGCGCGTTATAATGTCCCTTTCAACTGCGTTTTCCATACTCTTTCCGTGAAATGCGCTTTCGGGAGGAAAGCGGCAAGCCTAGGCGCTCAAACGACTGCCCCGCCGTAATACGCGCTATATGTCGCTTTCGCCCATATCTTACGCCTTTCGATAAAATTTTTACATTTTTGCTTTATTTTCCGCCTCTTTGCGTGTATAATTAAATGTGAGATGACCAACGCAAAGAAAACTTTATCTGCCGTATCCGTGCTTTTTATAGCGCTCGCCGTAGTGATGTGCGCTGTCTTTTTCCCCGCCACCGCGGTTGCGGAAACCGCGACGGGCGACTATATGGTGAACGCCGGCAGCACTCTCACTCTTTACAGCAAGAACGACCAACCCGTTCCGCTTTTCCAAGTGCCCGCCACTTATTACGTAACGCTTAAAAACGCTGCCGTGCAAGGCGGCTACTATACCGTAACTTACAACGGAGCGGACTACAAGATAAAAGCCGAAGATCTTTCCCGTCTTACCCTGCACGATACAAAGAAGTACGGCGCTGTTCCCGCGGAGAATATGAGCTTTACGCTTAATGCGTCTGCCGTTTTTCCGCAGGGTCCTTATGATATGTTCGCATATTCAAACAATGCGATGAGCAGTCAGTCTGTTCAAGCAGAAGCGGTAACTGCCGTATACGGCTTATTTACCGTAAACGGTGTATCCTATTACTATGCGGAAATTCATTTCACCGTTCTTAACAAGCCTCAGTCCGATAAGGCATATATCCCCGCGTCTTCCGCCGCCGCGCCTTACTCTTCCTATACCGCGGCAAGCGTGCCTGCCAACTCCTACGAGCAGACCAAAGCGGAGATAGATAAACAGGCTTCGCAAAACACCCCGCCCGATACCAATGAGGAAGGCTCTGCCGATGTGGACGATCCTCAAAACACGGACAACAACTTGGAACGCATAATTTTAAGCGTTATCATCGCGGTGCTGTGTGTGGCGGTTGTGCTGCTTATCTTCCGCCCCGGGAAGAAAAAGAAGGTTTAGGCGAAAAAAGCTAATTCAAAAATCTCCGAGAGGCAGTAAGCCTCTCGTTATTTTTTCATACACTCTTTCCGCACACGAGGGCACCGCATATAAAGCGCGTGATACTGTGTCGAGTCAATTTTTCCCTAAGTCACGTACGAGGAGTACGCTCCTGTCGTGAAAAACCGCCTCTCCTTGTCTGACACGCCTTCTCTGCGGTGCTGTTAATTGCGACTTAAAAAGCGGTGATAATTTATAGAATGCGCAACAGCCTTTCCTTGTATTAGGGCACTTCTACGCAGTGCGTTAGGTTGCGGCGTTAAGCAATGTGGGACACCGCATATAAGGCACGTGATACTGTGTGCGCTTCGCTTAGGCGCCGAATGAAAATGCCGCAGGATAAAACTTGACATATGGCGAAATATCCGTTCCTGCGGCATTTTGCGCCTACGCTTTTAGGGGCAAACCCAACACGCTTCGCTGTGGTTTTCCCCTCGTTTTGCGGCAAGTAGTAAAATATTGCGCTTTGGCGTTTGCCGCAAAACTTCACCCCTTTCCGTCCTAGCGGAAAAATCCGCACGGCGAATTTTATAGGTTACGCTTGGCAAAATGCGATTTTGCCGCGCTTTATTTTATTATTCCAAAACATTTACAAAGAGTTTTGCTTTGGCGTTAAGTCATAGGTGCTTCAATGCGGTTAAGGGGTGGAGCGCCACGCGCTCCCGGCTCGCTGCCTCCCGTTCCCAAGTCTTTTAAGACTTAAAGCCCGCACTTTTGCCGTGCTATATCCTGTCCGATTTTGCGGACACCCTGATTTTTACTGTATGTCCGGCTTTGCGGACACCGCGCTTTTTACTGCCTGTCCGGTTTTGTGGACACCCTGCTTTTACTGCTTGTCCACTTTTGTGGACACCGCGCTTTTACTGTCTGTCCACCTTTGCGGACACCGCGCTTTTACTGTCTGTCCGGTTTTGTGGACACCCTGCTTTTACTGCTTGTCCACTTTTGTGGACACCGCGCTTTTTACTGCCTGTCCACTTTTGCGGACACCCTGATTTTTACTGTATGTCCGGCTTTGCGGACACCGCACTTTTTACTGCCTGTCCACTTTTGTGGACACCGCACTTTTACTGCCTGTCCACTTTTGTGGACACCCTGCTTTTACTGCTTGTCCACTTTTGTGGACACCGCGCTTTTTACTGCCTGTCCACTTTTGTGGACACCGCGCTTTTACTGCCTGTCCACTTTTGTGGACACCGCGCTTTTACTGCCTGTCCACTTTTGTGGACACCACGCTTTTACCGTCTGTCCGGTTTTGTGGACACCCTGCTTTTTATTGTCTGTCCGGTTTTGTGGACACTTCCCATACACGGCAACGCAAAATTCCGGTATTATGGAATTTTTATATCGTAAGTCTAGGCACTATACTTTCTTGCTTTAATAGTCGTGTCAAGTGGTACTTGACATGAGTATTTATTGTTAATTGTTTTAATAGCCGTGTCAGTTAATAACTTACATGCCGTATATTTGACTACCAACAAACGCATTGCGAAGATGTAATGTCGCAAAAACTTTATCGTTACTGCAAGGCGGTTAATGGGTGAAGCGCCACGCGCTCCCTTGTCAAGTACCACTTGACATGCCTATTATTTGAGTGCAAGTCAATGCCGGTTCAGGGAGTTAAGGTTTGACTCTCCGCAACAGTTACTGCAAGACGGTTAAGGGGTGGAGCGTCCCACGCTCCCAAGGCGGTTAATGGGTGGAGCGCCACGCGCTGCCGGTGGCTCACCGCCGTCCCACGCTCCCGGCTCGCGGCTGCCGCTATAAGCTGTCGAAGTCATCGGGATCGCCAAGGAAGGCATCTATCTGTTCTTTGGTGAGTTTTCTTACGTTTTTGAACCGTTTTTCTTCATTGACAAAGCGCGATTTATTCCATCTGCGCAGCGCCGAAGGAATATCGGTCACGCGCCGTCCGTTGGAAAACAGCCAGCCCTGCGACTTATAGTAATTGTAAAAGCGTTCCGCCTCGCTTTTGTCTATTTTCTCCGAATCGGCTATCGCCAAGACGCGCTCAAGCGTTATCTTCTCCCCTTCGCAATTACATTCATTCTTTGCGGGAGCGGTTTGCTTTATATCTATCCCTTGTCTTAATTCTTTATTCCCGGGGATAGGGGGTGTGGGGGGAAGGGGGAAACCCCCCTTTTCGTTTTTTTGCATATCTTCACTTTCGCTTGTCTGCATTTTTGCGGGTCTGCCGCCAAGTTTTCCGTTCCTGATATTGAGTTCCGCCCTGTCGATGATCGGCATTATGAGCATCAACACCGCTTTTACAACTTCACTCATTTTATCGGGCAGTTCACCCGTGGCTCCGTAACGGATAACTGCTATCGCCGCTTCCCTGCCGTACCTTTCCGGCAGACTTATTATCGCCTCGGCATAGCTGGGCATAACGTAAAAGCCTTTCATAAAAATCTCCTCCTCAATGCAAAACGGCGCAACTCGTCAGGTCAATTTGTTGTAAACACCCTTCAAAAACGTGTTGTCCCCGAAAAGCTCTTCCAAGCGCTTCAAGTCGTATCCTTTCATTATTAGGGCGGCTGTAAATGAGTCTTCAGCACGCTGAATATGCTTATAGACGCTTCTTTCGCTCACGTCGGCAATTCCGGACATCATTGTGAAAGACAGCCTGAAAATATAGCGGCACTTCAACGCCTTATAAACCTTCGACGGAAGCCCGGACAAACATTCGTCAGTCACTACCTTTGCGTTTATAAGCCCTTCCTTTACGGAAATCAGATGCAATATCTTGCCGCACAGCGCTTCCGCCGAAAGCGGCGAACTCCAGCTGTTTACAGCCGAACTCTTGATACGCGTTTCCACAGCATTTGCCGCCTCCTCCAAGTAGGGGTAAGCCGTCAAAAGCGTTTTTGCCCACAATCTTACTTTCTCGTCCATATATATAACTCTCCTATCTCGGGCAAACGGTAACCGTACCCGCGCTGTTTATTTGCAACTTAATAATATGCATAAAATTGCATATTTATCAGTGTTATGCCTTGCTTGCCTCAACCTTTGATGTATAGTTTCGTGGAATTTTTTTTGCAAAAGAAAGACTTTACGACGCAACTTTTCGCCGCCGCCGTTTTTCCGTGGCGGGGCTGAATTTTCTGCGCCTCATTTCTTCCCAATTCCATTGTACCACACCGCAATGGCAAATTGCAAGTTTTACTGAACTTTTTTTGAACATTTGTTCACATTTTCTACAATATACCCCTTGATAGCTGTATACGTATGTCATATAAGCAGCCAAAAATACGAACATAATGTAAAATTATTTTTAATGTTTGCTTATGTTTACCCCGCTGCGCTTCCTCAGACGGGATAAAACGCCTTGGCTTTGCCCGCGACGTATCCGCACGAATATCCCCTCTTGCTCTTATTCTCCGTCACGCGCTTATTTTTGCTTTTCCGCCGCAGCGGATCTTGCCGCATAAGCGCGCCCTGCCTTCCGAGCATTTTTGTATAATTAAATATTTATTCATATATGCGCGCACGAATTATTATATCCGATACGATATTGTCGATATAAAACTTATTCCCGCCCTTTTAACAGCCGTACCCCGCACGCTTAGTTCGCGACTGCCCTCCCTCCTTCCCCGCTCCGTATTGTTATGCATAGCGTTCCTCTTGACTATGCATTCTTTATGCATAATCCCCCGCTCGGCGCGCCCGAGCCAAATGTCTTTACGGCTTAAAATTTTGCGCCGCTCTTGCGGTTGCGGGCGGAATATGCTATAATTTGTATATGAAAAAAGCCGTATCTTTTATTATTGCCGCAATATGCGCGTTGCTGTGTTTTACCGCCTGCGCGGATAACACTCTGCGTACCTTTGACAATACGGATAGGTGCGAATATGTGCTGGACGAGAACGGCTTTCATTTCACGCCTAAGTATTATAAGACTTAACACTTACCCGGCGCGTGGCGCAAAATATGTGCAGTGCACATATTTTTAAGGTTGTAGCAAGGCAAAAACTTGGACGCGCCACATTAGTAACGTAGTAAAAAGATATAAATGCGCTTATCGGTGAAAAGCGCAAGACGCACGCAACACAAAAATATGTGCAGTGCACATATTTTTAAGGTTACATATATGTATCCGTATGCGCTTATTTTTGGTGCCCTCTCCTTTTTATCGCAGGGAGCGTATTGTATATAGTATAAATTATCACCGCTTTCCAAGCCGCAACCAAATGCACTGCGTAGAAGTGCCCTAATACAAGGAAAGACGTTTTTTTACGACAGGAGCTGGCGTACGTGACTGAGAAAAAAGCGGCTTGACACAGTAGGAGGGTGCTTATACACAGTGCCCCACCTTGTTAACGCCGCAACTAACAGCACCGCAGAGAAGGCGTGTCAGACAAGGGAGCGCGTGGCGCTCCACCCATTAACCGCATTGAAGTAACTGTTGCAAAAGCCAAAGCAACACTCTTTGCAATGGCTTGGAGATAATAAAATCAAGCGAAGCAAAACCGCGCTTTTGCGAGCGTTGCCTATAAAACTTGCCGTGCAAGTTTTCCGAATGAGTGAGGCTTGCCGAACGAATGAGGCGGAGCAGGTTGAATTTT
>CALWHM010000037.1 GCA_944380395.1 uncultured Clostridia bacterium
CGTATCCGAATTAGAAAAAGACGATTCGTTGGCTATTATAGCAGCAGGTACGCAATTGCGGCTGGATGAAGATTTTTCAAAAAATAGCTATGAGAGCAAAATTGATTACGTGACGAAAGAAAGAGGCGTGATGACGGCAGGGAGCTGTGCGCGCGTTGAATATATTTTGAATGAGGGCAACTATAAAAAGGAATGGTTTATTGATTGGATAGATTGGGAAATGTGCAATAGATTGATTAAGAGAGGTTATAAGGTAGCGTTACATAGGGGTGCCGCTCAAAGACATGCCGAGGGAAATAGATTGGAAAAGAAATTCTTTGGCAAGAACGTTATATCACAAGATTACCCTGCATTTAGGCTGTATTATCGTAGCCGTAATCTTGTTTTATTGAGAGCATTGAATATGGATGATGAATATTATCGCAAAAGAGCCTTCAAATCAGATTTCTCTTATCGGATAAAATGCATTCTCGCTATTGAAAAGAATAAGATTAAAAAACTAGCGGCAATCTTAAGGGGGATAATTAACGGTAAAAAAATGTTGCGCACAGGAAAAACGATTCCGTATAGCAAAAAATTTCCATATTGAGGGGATAAAGTGACTGTAAACAGGACAAAATTTGCATATATTAATATAGCATGCTCGTTGGTATCATCTGTTTTGAAGATGGTATTGGCGTTTTTTGTTCAGCAGCAATTGGTAAAGTATCTCGGCTATGATTTGGTTGGAGTAAATAGAACGTGTACGTCAATTATCGGTATGCTTTCAGTAGCAGAGATGGGGCTGGGAAGTGCAATAACATTTTGCTTATATGAACCACTTTCGCACGATAACAGAAAGAAAATAGCTGCATTGATCAGCCTTTACCGTAAGATATACTATGGTGTTGCGGTTGTAGTTATTGTAGGTGTTGCGGCAACTATGCCGTTTATCAAAAAATTCACACAGAGTAACTATGATTTAGGTTATCTGTGTTTGGTTTACGGACTTTTTGCACTGAACACGGTGGCGTCGTATTTATTATCATATAATCAAACGCTTTTAATGGCAGATCAGCATGAATATGTAACTACGATAGTTACATCTGTTTCGTCTATACTGATGTATATAGTGCAATTTATAGTGCTTTATAGTGTAAAGTTTTTTGCTGATAAAGCGAGAGAATTCTTTGTGATATATTTATTGGTAGCGGTTTTATTTACGTTTATCGGGAATATAGTGGTTTATATAATCGTACGCAGGAAATATCCATATATTAAGAAATTTAAAAAAGAAAAGCTCGGAAAAGATGATAAATTAACGATCAAAACAAAAGTTGGCGCGCTGATCTATCATAGAATAGGTAATTATTTGGTTACAGGGACCGACACACTGATAATTACTGGGTTTTTAACATCTGCGGTTTCCGGCATAACAAGTAATTACTATACAATCACGACTGCGCTGAATACGATTTTGACAAAAGTCCCGAATGCCTTATTGCCCGGTTTTGGAAATTTAATTGTAGAAGCGGACGGAAAAAAAACATACTCTGTATATAAACGAGCACAATTTCCGATATTCGTTCTGTTTACGGTTGCGGGCATAGGCGCAACAGTATTGAGCGATTTATTTATATCACGAATCTGGCTTAGTGAAACAGGTTTAATGGATCATGCGTTTACAATTTTATTAGGGACTAACTTTTTTATAACCGGATACACGATGCTTATGGGGAATGTGCGCTTTGCTGCGGGAGTATTTGAGCCTGATAAGTATTTGCATATCGTCATAGCTGTTCTCAATCTCGTTATTTCAATATTGCTTGTAAATGTTTGGGGCGCTGCCGGTGTATTGGTCGGGACGCTGATATGTTTGTTAATAAAAGAAAGCAGTGTTCTGCCGTATATATGTTGTAAATATGTATTCAAAATAAAAACTAGACTCTTGATTGTCAGATTATGGTTTGAGTATATTTTATATGGAATACTGTGCGTTGCGTGTTGGTTCATTTGCGGCACATTTACGATGGATAATGCGATAGTGGAATTTATTTTGAAGGGATTAATTTGCGCGGTGTTGCCTACGTGCGTAATATGTTTGCTGTATTGCAGAACTTCTGAAATGAAATATTATGTGGGAAGAGTTAAAAATTTGATTTCGAAAATTATAAATTGCATGCGAAAATCAAAAAGAAAGGAAGAGAATAACAATATTGACAGCAGTATAGAAGAAAATCAAGTTATGTCTGATAATACGGAGGATTCAAAACAATGAATTTTATTGATACAAAACTCAGGGGTGTAAAAATAGTGGAACCCGTGGCGTACGGGGACAATCGCGGTTGGTTTATGGAAACATACAATGAGGGTGAGTTCCGTAAAAATAACCTGTACTACAATTTTGTGCAAGATAATCAAAGTTTTTCCGCACAAAAAGGAGTGCTTCGCGGGCTGCATTTTCAGAATGCGCCGTTTGCGCAAGCAAAATTGGTAAGATGCACGCAGGGCGCTATTTTGGATGTGGCTGTGGATATACGAAAGGGCAGCGATACTTATCTGCAATATGTCTGCGTGGAACTGAGTGCGGAAAATAAAAAGCAATTGCTCATTCCGCGCGGATTTGCACACGGCTTTGTGACTCTTACGGATAATGTGATGGTGCAATATAAAGTGGATAATCTTTATAGTAAACCGCATGACAGAGGTATACGTTATTGCGATCCGTCCATAGGTGTAAAGTGGGATATAAACGATCCTATTTTGTCCGTGAAAGACAGCACAAGTCCGCTTTTGAAGGACAGTGACGCGAATTTTACCATAAAAGTATTGGTAACAGGCGTTAAGGGGCAGCTTGGACACGATATGGTGAAAAAGCTTACCGAAGAAGGCTTTGAATGCAGAGGCATAGATGTGGAGGATTGCGATATCACGGACGAAAATGCGGTCAGAGAATATATAGTGAAATACGATCCCGATGTGGTTGTGCATTGCGCGGCGTATACGGCGGTGGATAAAGCCGAATCGAACGAGGAAGTTTGTCGCAAAGTCAATGTTACGGGCAGTGAAAATATAGCCAAAGCGTGCAAACTGACAGGCGCGAAAATGGTGTATATCTCCACGGATTATGTGTACGGAGGCGTGGGCGATAAGCCTTTTGAAGTGACGGATAAAGCTGCGCCGCTCAATGTATACGGTAAGACGAAGTACGAAGGCGAACAGGCTTGTGCAAAACATTTGGATAAACTGTTTGTGGTAAGAACTTCTTGGGTGTTCGGTATAAACGGCGGGAATTTCGTAAAGACGATGCTTAAACTCGCCGAAGAGCGCAATGAGCTGAGCGTTGTTAGCGATCAAATAGGTTCACCCACATATACGGTAGATTTGGCGGACTTTTTGTTCCATATAATCCAAACGGATAAGTATGGCGTCTATCATTGCACAAACGAAGGATACTGTTCTTGGAACGAATTTGCCAAGGAGATATTCCGCCTTGCAGGAAAGGACGTTGAAGTAAAGGAAGTTTTGACAAAAGATTATAAATGCGCGGCGGCAAGACCGCTCAACAGCAGGCTTAGCAAGAAATGTTTGGAAGAATGCGGCTACGGAAAGATGCCTTCTTGGCAGGACGCATTGCAAAGATTCTTAAAGGAGATGGGAAGATGAAGATACTCGTTACAGGAGGAGCAGGATTTATCGGCGGCAATTTTGTCCATTATATGCTGAAAAATCACCCCGATTATCAAATTGTGTGTCTTGACAAACTCACTTATGCCGGCAACTTGTCCACACTTGAAGGCGCCATTGGCAACAAGAATTTCAAGTTCGTTAAGGGCGACATTGCCGATAAGGAATTCGTAGACAAGTTGTTTGAAGAAGAAAAGTTCGACGCTTGCATAAATTTTGCGGCGGAAAGTCATGTGGACAGGAGTATAGAAGACCCGCAGATATTCCTCATAACCAATATCATAGGGACGCAGGTTCTTATGGACGCGTGTCGTTTTAACGGGAATATTCGTTACCATCAAGTATCCACCGATGAAGTTTACGGAGATTTGCCGCTGGACAGACCCGACCTTATGTTTACGGAGAGTACGCCAATTCATACTTCAAGCCCGTACAGTTCCAGCAAAGCAGGCGCCGATCTGTTAGTTTTGGCATATTACAGAACGTACGGGCTGCCCGTGACGATATCCAGGTGCAGCAATAATTACGGACCGTATCATTTCCCCGAAAAACTTATTCCGTTAATGATAACGCGTGCTTTGGCAAACGAAAGTCTGCCCGTTTACGGTGACGGAAAGAACGTGCGCGATTGGTTGTATGTAGAGGATCATTGCAGGGCTATAGACTTGATTTTGCATAAGGGCAGGATAGGTGAAGTTTATAACGTGGGCGGGCATAATGAAATGTCCAACATCGATATAGTCAAACTTATTTTGGAAAAACTGGGAAAGCCGGAAAGCCTTATCAGATATGTGGCGGACAGGAAAGGACACGATCGCAGATATGCAATCGACCCTACCAAAATACATAATGAATTGGGCTGGCTGCCCGAAACAAAGTTCTCCGATGGTATAGAGAAGACCATCAAATGGTATTTGGATAATAAAAAGTGGTGGCAGGATATAATAAGCGGAGATTACCGTAACTATTGCGACAGAATGTATTCCAAAAAATGAGGTGAGGTATGAAAGGGATCATACTTGCGGGAGGCAGCGGCACACGGCTTTATCCGCTTACAAAATATACTTCAAAACAGGCTCTGCCCGTCTATGACAAGCCGATGATATATTATCCGCTCTCCACACTTATGTTGGCGGATATAAGGGATATTTTGATAATATCCACGCCACGCGATTTGCCTACGTTCGAAAGTATGCTGGGTGACGGAAGCAACTTCGGTATAAAATTGTCATACGCCGAACAGCCGTCCCCCGATGGGTTGGCGCAGGCGTTCATCATCGGAGAAGAGTTCATCGGAAAGGATTCCTGCGCAATGATATTGGGCGATAATATTTTTTACGGAAACGGACTTTCAAAAATGCTGAAACAGGCGGCTGCCCGCGAAACGGGCGCAACTGTGTTTGGGTATTATGTGGATGATCCGGAGCGGTTCGGCGTTGTGGAGTTCGATAAGCACGGGAACGCCGTTTCCATAGAAGAAAAGCCGAAGGACCCCAAGTCCAACTATGCCGTAGCGGGACTTTATCTCTACGACAATAAGGTTACGGAGTACGCAAAACAAATCACACCCAGCGAAAGGGGTGAATTGGAGATAACCGATATAAATAAATTGTATTTAAGAGAAGGGCAGTTGCACGTGAAATTACTCGGACGCGGCTATGCGTGGCTGGATACGGGCACGATAGACAGTTTATTGGACGCGGCTGAATTTATGAATATTTTGGAAAAAAGGCAGGGTATCAAAGTATGCATTCCCGAAGAGATAGCTTATAAAAACGGCTGGATAAGCGGAGAGCAGTTGGACGACATCATCGCAGAGTATGGGAAAAGCGGGTACGGAACATATCTGCGAAAAGTTCGGGAAGGCAGGATAAGGTATTAAAGAAAGAAATTGCCGGGGAGAGGTCCTAGGCATATTTTTACAAAAAAATTAAGTTGAATAAAGCGGCGGTGCGTTGACGGTGGCGCGGGCGCGGGCGTATAATATAGACATATTTATGCGCGGGCGGCGCAAAAAGCTTTCGGAGGCGGGAAAATGCTCAGATTGAAAGGTATAGAAAAGTTTTACAAGACGGGCGATGGCGGGGTGCTGGCGCTCAAAGGGATAGACATAAATTTCAAAAGCAGTGAGTTCGTGTCCGTGCTGGGACCTTCGGGGTGCGGAAAGACCACGCTTTTGAATATTATAGGCGGGTTGGATCACTATACGGCGGGGGAGATGAGCATTGACGGCGTGTCCACCAAGGAGTACGGCGACCGCGATTGGGATACTTATCGCAACGAAAGGATTGGTTTTGTATTTCAAAGTTACAATCTGATACCGCAGCAGACGATACAGGGCAATGTGGAGCTGGCGCTGACAATTGCGGGCGTGGGCAGGCAGGAGCGTGCGCGCAGGGCAAGGGAGGCGCTGGACAAGGTGGGGCTGAAAGGGCTTTACAATAAAAAGCCGAATCAGCTTTCCGGAGGGCAATGTCAAAGAGTTGCCATTGCTAGGGCGCTTGTCAACGAGCCGGAGATACTGCTGGCGGACGAGCCGACGGGCGCGCTCGACACGGTCACGTCCGTGCAGATAATGGATCTTATCAAGGAGATAGCCGGTGAAAAGCTGGTGATAATGGTCACGCACAATCCCGAACTTGCGCGGCAGTATTCCACAAGGATAGTGGAGCTTTTGGACGGAAAGACAGTGGGCGACAGCGACCCTTACTCCGACGAGGAGTGCGCGGCAGACGAGCGCAAGGCGTGCGTCGAAGGCGCGGAAGATAAGAGTTTTGCGGGTGAAGAAGAAGGTTGCGGCGGCGAAGAAGACAAGAATTTAACGGGTGAAGAAGCAAGCAAAAGCCTTGCGGAAGGCAAAAGCGTGGAAGGCGAAGGCGTTGAGGCAGAGGATAAAGCGGATACAGAGAAGAAGGGCGGACGCGGCAAAAGAGGCGGAAAGCGCAAGTCCAAGCTGTCTTTGGGAACGGCGTTTTCCCTGTCTGCAAGGAATTTGCGCGCCAAGTTAAAGCGCACGATAATGGTGTGCATTGCGGGCAGTATAGGCATAATAGGCGTTGCAAGCGTGCTGGCGGTGTCCACGGGCGTGCAGAACTATATCACGGATATGCAAAACGATATGCTTTCGGGCAATCCCGTCACGGTGCAGGAGAGCGGCTACGATCTTTCCACGATAACGGATATGATGAACGGCGGACAGATGCAGGACGTCATAGAAAGTTCCGTGGAGGACGGTTACGTCAACGTGGACGCGGCGATAGACAGGTTGGTGGAGATGGCGGATATGTGGGGCGACTTCACCTTTGAAAACGAGATAACCAAGGAGTATGTGGAGTACGTCAAGGCTATGCCGAAGGAGTATTATTCGGCGATGAGTTTCGGGTACGGGACGGATATGTCTTACGCGGTGTATACAAACTACGAAACGGCGGGCGGCGAAAAGCGGTATTCGCTGTATGCGGCGGACAGTATGCTGCGCGCGGTGACGGCGCAGGCGGGGCACGAGGATGTGGCGCAGGCGCTTTCGGGCACGTCGGGGCTGTTCTCACTTGCGCCCGACAGCAATGAGTTTATCCTGTCCCAATACGACATAGTCAACGAAGGCGGATATATGCCCAAGGAAAAGGGCGAGGTGATGCTGGTCATCAACGACGAAAGTCAGCTTACGGACCTTGTGCTGGCTCAGCTGGGATACTATACGCAGGACGAAATTTTGAACATCGTCTACAAAGCCACGGAGGACGAGAGGTACGACGCGGACTTGGACAAGAGCAGATTTTCCTATGAAGAACTGCTGGGAAAGACGTTTACGCTGTACTCCTGCGACGATATATATACGATAGACGGCTCACGGGTGACATACGATCCGTCTTACGGCGGAGAGGGGACGCAGTTGAAGATAACCGCCATTTTGCGCCCCAAGGAAGGGCTTTCTTTCGGAAGTTTGAGCACGGGCGTGTATTACACGCAGGCGCTTGAAGATTATGTGACAGAGGCAAACGGAAACTCCGAGCTTGCCGCGTTCATAGACGAAAACGGCAAGGAAGGCGCGCTTTCGGGCATAGTTATGGGCGGAACGGTTATGGGCGGCGTTCCCACCTTTGAATTGGGATATACGTTCGAGGGGAATACTTACACGCAAACGGTGTGCGTGGGCAGCGAGCTTTCCGTGAGCGGCAGCACTTATTATTCGCTCACGCTGCGCGACATAGGCGGAAACAGCCTGCCTTCGACCATAAGCGTTTATCCCGTGGACTTTGAGCTGAAAGACGGGGTTACGGCATACCTCAACGCATGGAACGAGGACGGCGACATCACCGTAAACGGCAAGGTGTTAAAGGCGGAAGAGCGCGCGCAGATAACTTATACGGATAATTTGTCAGTCATCATCTCTATGATAGGAGATATGATAGATATAGTCACTTACGCGTTGGTGGCGTTTACGGCGCTTTCCTTGGTGGTGTCCACGGTGATGATAGCCATCATAACATACGTGTCCGTGATAGAGAGAATAAAGGAGATAGGCGTTATCCGCTCTTTGGGCGGCAGAAAGAAGGACGTTTCACGCCTGTTCAATGCGGAGACGTTTATAATAGGGCTTATCTCCGGAGTGATAGGCATTGCGATAACTTACGTCATCTGCCTTATCATCAACGGCATAGTCGGCGCGGCGCTGGGCATAAGCGGCATAGCCAGCCTGCCTTTTACCACCGCGCTGATATTGATAGCTGTGTCCGTACTGCTCACGCTCATATCGGGGCTTATCCCCGCGCGGCTTGCCGCAAAGAAGGATCCCGTGGAGGCGTTGAGGAGCGAATAGTTGCAGATGCAACTTGTTTTTAACGCAATTCGGAGTATAATTTTAACAGTAACTTGCGGAGGTAAATTATGAAAGTTGTTATAGTAGGCGGCGTTGCGGGCGGCGCAAGCTGCGCCACGCGTTTGCGCAGGCTGGACGAGAGCGCGGAGATAATCATATTCGAGCGCGGTGAAAACGTGTCTTACGCGAACTGCGGCTTGCCCTATTTTATAGGCGGAAAGATAGAAAACAAGGAAGACCTTACCGTGGCTTCTCCCGAATTTTTGCGCGGCAGGTTCAATATAGACGTGCGCGTGATGTCCGAGGTTGTCGGAATAGACCGCAAGGCGCACACCGTCACCGTGCGTTCGCCCAAAGGGGAGTATAAGGAAAGCTATGACAAGCTGGTGCTCACGCCGGGTGCGGGGGCAAAGACTTTCGGTTTGAGCGGAGAGGGCGTGTTCACCCTGCGCGACGTGCGCAACACGTTGGATCTGGACGCATACATCAGGGAAAACGACGTCAAAACGGCGCTTGTGGCGGGCGGCGGCTTTATAGGCGTGGAGATAGCGGAAAACCTTATTCGCCGCGGCATAAAGGTTACGCTGGCGGAATTTGCGCCTCAGCTTATGCCGCCTTTCGATAGGGAAATCGCGCTTTTGGTGGCGGACGCTCTCAAAGCGGGCGGCGCGGACGTGCGCGTGAATACGGGCGTAAAGGCGATAGAGCAGGGAAATGACGGCTTGAAAGTCACCTTTACGGACGGCACGCAGGCAGACGCGGGAGTTGCGGTGCTTGCGCTGGGCGTGGCGCCCGAAACGGCTTTGGCAAAAGGCGCGGGCGTGGAACTGTCCGCAAACGGCGGAATAAAGACGGACGGATTTATGCGCACGAGCGATGAGGATATTTTTGCCGCGGGCGACGTTATAAGCGTTATCGGCGCGGACGGCAATGAGGCGCTTATTCCGTTGGCGGGACCTGCGAACAGGCAGGGCAGAAGCGCGGCGGCGAACGTGCTCGGCGGCGCGGAGAGCAACGGCAAAGCCGTGCTGGGCGCAAGCGTGGTCAAGGTGTTCGACCTGACAGCCGCAAGCGTGGGCAGGAATGAAAAGCAATTGCAAAAAGCGGGCGTCAAGTATAAAAAGGCGTATGCCTTCCCCCTCACGCACGCGGGCTATTACCCCGGCGCTTCGCAGCTTACGTTAAAATTGCTGTTCGGCGAAAACGGGGAGATATACGGCGCGCAGGCGGCGGGCAGGGAGAACGTGGAAAAGCAGATAGACGTGATCTCCGTAATAATGAAAATGGGCGGCACGGTGCACGATATGGCGCAGGCGGAGCTGTGCTACGCGCCCCCGTACAATTCGGCAAAAAGCCCCGTGAATATGTTGGGCTTTATCGCGGAAAACATCTTGTCCGGGCTTTGCCCCACCGTTTACGCGGAAGATTTGAGCGGGGAAAGCTTTGTGTTGGACGTACGCACGGCGGGCGAATGCGCGCGCGGCGGCATACCGGGCGCGGTGAATATCCCCTTGGACGAGCTGCGCGGGCGCTTGGACGAACTGCCCAAGGACAGGCGGATAGTCGTTTCGTGCGCGGTGGGTCTGCGCGGCTATCTGGGCGTGCGCATACTCCGCCAAAACGGATTTGACGCGGTCAATCTTTCGGGCGGGTATCGCGTTTATTTGCTCTGTTCGCGCGCGGGGATGACGAAAAGATAAATTGCAAGGCAAAGGGAAAAAGCTCCGCAAAGGCGGGGCTTTTTTGTATGGCAGGAAGCAAAATATTTATAAAAAATATTCAAAACGCTTGCAATATTTTCGGCAAAGGTATATAAATGTTTTCGGATATGGGCAAAGAAGGTGAAAGGGCGGCTCGGCCACATATAAAATACATAATCAAAAGCGTTTTGAAAGGGCACATAGTGCTCTTTATCGCCGTTATAGCAGCGATGGTCACCTGCTTTTTCGTGCCGCCCGACGCGGAGTATGCGGGATATTTCGATTTGGATACGCTCTCCTGCCTCTTCTGCACGCTCGCAGTGGTTTCCGCGCTCAAACGCAGGCGGTTTTTCGAGTGGCTGGCGGTCAAGATAGTCACCGCGTTCGGCAATATGCGCAGGGTGACTTTCGCGCTTGTGTTTGTCACTTATTTCGGCTCAATGGTAATGGCAAACGATATGGCGCTAATCACGTTTTTGCCGCTGGGCTGGTTTGTGCTCTCTTCCTGCGGTAAGACAAGATATACGGCGTTCGTGTTCGTAATGCAGAACGTGGCGGCGAATTTGGGCGGAATGCTCACGCCGTTCGGCAATCCGCAGAACCTGTATCTTTACTCATTTTACGCGATAGAGGCGGCGGAGTTTTTCAAGATAATGGCGCTGCCGTTCGCCGTGGCGTTCTTGCTGATAGCGGGCACTTGCTTTTTTGTAAAGCCCGAACCCATAAAGCTGGAAACGGCGCCTCAGCCCGCCCCGCCCGTGTGGCGCACGATAATATACTTTATCCTGTTTATCGTATCCGTTATGATAGTGTTCCGCGTGTTCGAGTGGTGGATAGGGCTTATCGCGGTCACGGCGGCGCTGCTCATTCTGGAACCCAAGTCGTTTCTGCTTGTGGATTACGGCTTGCTGCTCACTTTCTGCGCCTTCTTTATCTTCTCGGGAAATATGTCGCGCATTCCCGCAGTGCAGTCGGCGCTGGGCTCACTTGTGGCGCTTTCCCCGCTCCTGGTGGGCACGGCTTCCTGCCAGGTGATAAGCAACGTGCCTTCCGCGGTGCTCTTGTCCCGCTTTACTTCCGATTACCGCCACCTGCTCATCGCGGTGAATATCGGTGGCTTGGGCACGCCCGTGTCCTCACTTGCCAGCCTCATCACTTTGGGGGAATACCGCAAGCGCGAACACGGCAAGACCTTGCGCTACCTCGGACTTTTTTCACTCATCAACTTTGCGTACTTGGGGATATTGATAGGCGCAAGCTACTTAAACGACCTTATCTTGGCTTAAATTTTCAAGCGGGAAAGCATATTGTTTTTGTATGCGCTCCGCTTTCTGAGAGCGTTTTAACGCTTGCTTTTTGGTTATTTTATGGTATAATATATCTATAAGGCATAGGGAGCGGGAAATGGCGCTTGATATATTCGTTTCGTTTTTATTGCAGATAGCTTTCACGGTGGGCATCATCTTTTTGTTCGGATGGCTCATTTCGCTTTGCAACAGGGTGTTTTACTACAATTTCGGCAGATTCGGCAATGCCGTGTGCTACATAACCGGGTTTGTGGGCACGCCCATACACGAACTTTCGCACGCGCTGTTCTGCCTCATCTTCTTCCACAGGATAAGGGAGATAAAACTGTTTCAAATTTCCGACGACGGCACTATGGGATACGTCATACATTCGTATAACAGAAAGAATATCTATCAGCGGATAGGCAATTTCTTTATAGGGATAGCGCCCATTTTGGTGATGTCCGGCATTTTAATTCTGCTTGCGTGGGGGCTTATTCCCGACTTTATAACGGAGATAGGAAAGGTAAAGGGCGTGGACGCCACGAATATGCGCGAGTTTTTCGGGCATGTGGGCAATGTGACGGCGGTGTTTTTCAAGTGCGCCTCCACTTGGCAATGGTGGGTGTTTTTGCTTGTGGGATTGTTTTTGGCTATGCATATGACGCTGAGCGGGGCGGATATCCGCGGCGCGCTGAGCGGACTTATCTTTATTTTGGTCATCTTGGCGATAGTGGACGTGATAGTCGGGCTTATCAGCGCAGAGGCTTTGGGAAAAATGACGGACGCCATATTGATGGCGGGGTGCGCGCTGTTTTGCATACTCCTTTTGGCGCTGCTCATCTCCGTAATTTATATGCTCATATCCTTTATTATCAAGGCTATCAGGCGGTAAAATTTGCAATTGCAATAAATATATGTTATAATTTCCGTATGATACTTTACGCATTGGAAGCCAAAGATAATTGCGGCAAGACCACAACTTTGAAAAAATTGCTGCTCCGCCTCTTGCAGGCGGGTGCGCGTCCGCTCACGGAAACCGACGGAGGGCGGATAGCAGCTCAGCTTGCCGCGGAAAGAAGCGCCTTAGCCCGCGGGGAGCAATACGAAACCGCGGACGTCACGGCGGTGCTGGAAGTTCGCGGCATACGCGTGGGCATAGCTACGGACGGCTCCACGCCGGAAGCCACCGCTAACGCGCTGGACTTTTTCCGCGAGGGCGGCTGCAAGGTGTGCTTTTTTGCCGTGCGCTCCAAAGGCGCGGTGCAGGCGATGCTGAACGAATACGCGCGGTATAACACCGTTTACCGCGTGGAAAAGGCGGTACTTTTCGGCGCGGAGCAATTCCCCGACTGTAACAGGTACATAGAAGAGTTGAACGCCTGGCAGGCAAGCCGTCTTTACGACTTTTGCCAAAGCGAATTAAACGCCTGATATGCTGGCGGTTTTTGTAATCGTCATATTATTCGCCACCTGCGCGGGGGCTACCTGCGGCATGGGCGGCGGAGTTATAATAAAACCCGTTCTGGACGCGCTCAGTCCCATGAGCGCGTTTCAGATAAATTTCGTTTCGTCCATGTGCGTGCTCGCCATGGCGCTTTCTTCCCTTGTAAAGCACATATTTCAAAAAAAGTCTTCGCATATCCCCACCGCGGTCGCGGCGGCTTGCGGAGCTTTTGCCGGCGGCGTGGCGGGCGAGTTTATCTTTGAAGCGGTTGAAAACGCCGCGGGATCGGTACTCGGCGAAAATGCCGACGCGCTTATCAAAATAATTCAGAATTCCGTGCTGGCGTTGCTCCTTGTAGGCGTGCTTGTCTATATGCTCCTGCGCAAAGAAAAGGGCGTATATCTTTCCTCGGCGGCAATGACGATAAAGGCGTTCGCCGCCTGTTGCGTGCTCGGCGTAATCTCCACCTTCCTGGGTATAGGCGGAGGCCCTATCAACGTGTGCGTGCTCTGCCTCGTTTTGCGCACGGATACGAAGGAAGTCACTTTCTACTCCCTTTTAACCGTCATGTTCGCGCAGGTGGCAAAGCTGTTCAAACTCGCCGTCACGGGCGGTTT
>CALWHM010000038.1 GCA_944380395.1 uncultured Clostridia bacterium
ACGAGGTAGGTATACATTATCGTGATGTTTTCCACTATGCCCGTGACGCTTTCGCTGGATATTTTGTCGCCTATCTTAAAGGGGCGGGTGACGAGAATTACTATGCCCGCCGCCAGGTTGGACAAACTGCCTTGCAGGGCAAGACCTACGGTGACGCCCAAGGACGCGATTGCGGCGGATATGGACGAAGTTTCAAAGCCGAGGTAGCCGATATAGACGCATACGGCGATAAATTTGATTATTCTGCCCAGCCACGGCATAAGGACGACGCGCAACGTTCTGTCCACGTTCCGCTTTTCAAGGCGCTTGTTCAGCTTGCGGATAAGCAAGTTGGTGAGTTTGCAGACGATGAACAGCACTATGCCGCCGATGACCACTTTCAAGCCTTCCGTGGTCAGCCATTGCCAAATGGTGTTCAGTATCTCGCTGAAATTGATATCCGATAAAAGATACATATGTTTTTCCTTTATAAAATTTATTTTCCGCTGTTTTTCTTATCCTCTTCCTTGAAAAAGGCAAGCATTTCGTCCACCGCGACCGCAAGGTCCGCCAAAGTGCCGCTGTTATCTATGATATAGTCGGCGTTCAGTTCCAAAAGCGCGTCGTTCGCGCGGTGGCTGTCCACAAGCGCAACCTGCTCTTCCGTCTTGCCGTCCCGCTCTTTTACGCGCTCCGTGCGCACTTTGTCGTCCGCTTTCACGTATACGCACTTGTCGAACATATCCTGCCAATTGCTCTCCACAAGCAGAGGCACCTCCGCATATGCTTCGGAAAAGCCGTCCAAAATGCGCCTCAGGCACGCCCTTATCTGCGGATGAGCGATGGAATCCAGCTTGGCAAGCTTGACCTTGTCCCCGTAAACGGTTTGCGCCAACGCAGACAGATCTATCTCCCCGTCCTTGACAACGCCGGGGAAGTTTTTGTCTATGGCTTCGATGTAGTCGGGACTGTTCACGACCACGTTTTTATATATCTCGTCACAGCTGCAAGTGCGCTTGCCCTTTTTTCTGAGCAGCTCCATTACGCTTGATTTGCCGCTGCCTATTTTACCGTAAATTGCTATATACATAAAAACTCCGTTAGCCGCCGGGTGAAAGTGTTTTGCGATAAACCTGTTCAATCGGCTTACCGTATCTGCGCAAAACACTTTGCGGCTTCGTTTTAAGGGAAAACCCGCCCATTCGCTATCGCTTGAGGGTCGGTTTTCCCTTCTTTTCGCGCAAAGTCTGTGTTTAAGCAAACTTGTTTTTTGCGCGAAAATTCAACCCTTTCCGCCCTTGCGGGAAAATGCGCACGGCGCATTTTATAGGTTACGCTCGCAAAAGCGCGGTTTTGCTTCGCTTTATCCATAATAACTGCAACGCCGTGCGGAGAATGCGCGCCGTGAGTTTTCTCTTTGTTATTTCAAAGAATAACCAGTGGTGAAGCGCACGGTGCTTCCGCTCGCAAAAGCGCGGTTTTGCTTCGCTTTATTTGCACTATGCAAGCATTGCGAAGATACATCTGTTAAATTATACCTCTGTACCTTCAAAGAGTAGTCAGCCCGCGGCGACTCGCCGCTTGCCGCGCTCATATTTACACTTTGCAGGCGTTGCGGAGAAGTCAAGTCCCGTCTTTCCGCATTGTCACTTCAAAGAGTAATCAGTGGTGAAGCGCACCGCGCTTCCTATTTGGCTTCAAGCCAATTGCTGCCCGTATTGACGCTTACTTCCAGCCTTACTTTTAATTGTATCACATTTTCCATACATTCGCGCAACAAATCTTGCATTTTTTCCACTTCTTCGGGTACGGCGTCTATTATAAGCTCGTCGTGCACCTGCATTATAAGGCGCGAATGGCACCCGCATTCTTTCATTTTGCGCGCGACTTTTATCATAGCTATCTTGATGATGTCGCTGGCGGTGCCCTGCAACGGCATATTCAGCGCGACGCGCTCCCCGAATCCGCGCTGAGCGTGATTGGCGGCTTTAAGCTCCGGCACTTCCCTTCTGCGCCCGAAAAGCGTCTGCACATACCCGTTCTGCTTGGCAAGTTCTATGGCTTTTTCCATATACTCCTTAACTTGCGGATAAGTATGGAAATATCCCTGCATAAACTCTCTGGCACGCGCCCTGGGAATGCCCAAATCTTTGGCAAGCCCGTATTCGCTTATTCCGTATATTATGCCGAAATTCACCGCTTTGGCGTGGCGGCGCATTTGCGGAGTGACCATATCTTCGGGCACGCGGAACACTTTGGCGGCGGTGGCGGTGTGGATATCCCTGCCCGCATTGAACGCCGCGCACATAGCCGCGTCGCCGCTGAAATGCGCCATAAGTCTGAGTTCTATCTGCGAATAGTCCGCCGTTATAAGCACGTTTCCGGGAGAGGCGATGAACAGCTTTCTGATAAGCGCGCCCTCCGCCTTTCTCACGGGAATGTTCTGCAAATTGGGTTCCGTGGAGGAAAGCCTGCCCGTGGAGGTGGCGGTCTGCTTGAATACGGTGTGCAGCTTGTCGTTTTCGTCCACCAAGGGCAGCATTCCGAACACATAGGTGGAGCGCAGTTTGGCTATCTCGCGGTAGCGCAGCACAAGCGGCACCACGGGGTGTTCGTCCTCTAAGTCCGTGAGCACTTCCACATTGGTGGAAAGCCCCGTCTTGTTCTTCTTTCCGCTCTTCAAGCCCAGCTTTTCAAACAGAATGTGCGCAAGCTGTCTGGGGGAATTTATGTTAAATTCCTCCCCTGCAAGAGCATAGACTTTTTGCGTCAAATCGTCCAAAATGCGGTCGAACTCCGCGTTGAGTTCGGTAAGCCCCTGTTTATCCACGCGGAAGCCCGCCTTTTCCATATCAAAGAGCACGGGCACGAGCGGCAGCTCTATATCCGTGTATATCTTATACATCCCCTTGTCCTTAACGCCCCGCTCCGCCGTATCTTTGAGCAGATAGACCGCGCACGCGGGAGCGGAAGGATCTATGCCGAAAGAAGTGAATGCGTCCGCCTGCGTCTTGTAAGTGCGGTTGGCGTCGTCCAGCCAAGCCAAAAGCAGCGCGTCGTCACTCACTCCGCGCAGCGTTATGCCGTGCCCTTCCAGCGTGTGCATAAGAGTTTTTTGGTCGTAGACTGTCTTTTTTATGCACTCGTCTTGCAGAACGTCCTTCAAAAGCTGCAAGGCGCGGCTGTATTCCAAGCCCTCTTCAAACAGCGTTTGCGCCGTTTCCGTCCTTGCGCCGTGCCTCTCGTCCGTAGCCAAGAACAAGCCGCCCTCAAGGGAGATGCTCATATGTCCCGCGGCTTTTATCTTTTCGATATAGGCGTCAAGCGCCCGTTCACTGTTTAATATTTCCACCTCGTAGCCGTACTCGCGCGGCTTTTCTTCCTTGGCGCTTATGTCCAGACGGTCGGCGACTTTTATAAGTCCGTACTTCAAAAGCTCTTCCCTCACTTTGGGGGAAAACGGCATTTTCAGTTCCGCTTCTTCCAAGCTCAAGGGCAGCTCTATATCGCATTTTATCGTTGCCAGGGTGTACGACATATATGCGCTCTCCCTGCCCTCTATGAGTTTTTCCTTTAATTTGCCCTTTTCTTCTTCCACGTGCCCGTACACGCCGTCCAGCGTGGAATACTTTTCCAAAAGCGCCTTGGCGGTCTTTTCGCCCACGCCGGGCACGCCGGGAATATTGTCCGAAGCGTCACCCATAAGCGCCTTTAAGTCTATCACCTGCGAAGGGGTCAAGCCGTCCTCTTTCAGCCGTTCGGGAGAGTAATCCTCCACTTCGGATACGCCTTTTTTGGTCAAAAGCACGTGCACGCGGTCGGACACCAATTGCAGGCTGTCCCTGTCCCCCGTCACGATAAACGCGGGATATTCCCATTGCTTGGATATGGAGCCGATGATGTCGTCCGCTTCAAAGCCGTCCATCTCCGCAACGGGTATCCGCATTGCGCGCAAGATATCTTTGAGCGGCTCCAATTGTTCGGCAAGCTCTTCGGGCATAGGCTTTCTTTGCGCCTTATACCCTTCGTATATGGCTTTGCGGAAAACGGGCGCCTTGCGGTCGAAAACCGCCACGGCGTGCGTGGGCTTGTACTTATTGATAACGTTGATGAGCATATTCATATAGCCGAATATGGCGCCCGTGTGCATTCCCGTCCTGTCCGTCAGGTTGGGCAGCGCGTAATAAGCGCGGTTGAGCAATGAATTGCTGTCCAAAAGCAGTATCTGCATATTACCCCCTGCCGCCGCGGCGTTTGTTCAAAGCCGCGCGGCTTGTATTTTTCCCGCCCCAAGCTCCCACTTGTCCGGGCGGATCTTTTCTTAAACAGGCTAGCCCTCTTTGACCGCCTTTTCCTCTTCGTGAGCCGCCCTAGCAGGCTCTTTTACATAAGTTTTCATACCGCGGAAGATGTTGAACAGGTGGTCGCCTATGCGCTCCAAGTTGTTCACAAGCGGTATATATATCGTGGCGGTGAACGGCGTGCATTCGCCCGATTTCATACGCGCAAGGTGCGCTTCTTCCAGCATAAGATACAGCTCGTCCACGCGCTGTTCCATACTCTCTATGTCCGCGGCGAGGGATATGTCCTTGCGCTCGAACTCCTCTTCCACGCCTTTTTTCAGCTCGTCCAAAGCCTCGCGCATCTGCCTTAATTCCTCTATGCCCGTATCCGATATCTTCGCGCCGTTTTGTTTGAGCGCCGCGGTAAATTCCATCACGTTCTGCGCAAGGTCCGCTATGCGGTCTATGTCCGATATAGTCTTGTGGTAGGTGGCTATCTCCGTTTCCGCCTCCACGCCCGGTTCGCTGTCCGACAGCTTTATCAGATATTGCACAAGCGCGCCCTTACTGTTCATTATGGACTTGTCGCGCGCGTCGAATTCCTCCTGCCCGGAAAGATCCACATCTCGTATGGCGTTAAGGCTCAAAGTCAGGTTGGCGTATGCGTCGTCCAGCATTCGCATAAGTTCGCGCCTCACCTGCCCCAAAGCCACCGCAGGGGAAGAAAGCAGCCTTTCATCCGCATAGGTGAGAGGGGAAGGCTCCGGCTTTTTCTTGCGCTCGGGCACCATCAGCGTTGCCAGCTTGACAAGCGGCTTTATAAACCATATCAATATCAATGTCGTCACCACGTTGAAGAAGGTGTGGAACATGGCTATCTGCGTCTGAATATCGGGGAACATAGCCTGAAACCACGCGTCCACGGGTGCGAAATAGCACAATATGAAGAACACGAATGAGCCGAAGCAATTGAACAAAAGGTGTATCACGGAAGCGCGCTTTGCGTTGGCGTTCGCACCTATACCCGCCAAAAGCGCGGTAACGCACGTACCTATGTTTATGCCCAGCGTGGCAAACAGCGCCGCACGCAGCGTCACCAGCCCCGAACCCGCCATTGTTATCAAAATACCCGTGGTGGCGGAGGAGGACTGCACTATTCCCGTTATCGCCAAGCCTATCAAAAACAGCAAGAACGGATTATCCGCGGAAGCGAACAGATTCCTCACCTGCTCCATACTGCTTATTGCGTCCATTGCCGCGGACATTATGTACAAGCCCGCAAATATCATGCCGAAACCGGCAATTATCATTCCCGCCGTCTTTACTTTGGGCTTGCTTATCATTGTCAAAAAGAAGCCGATACCCGTGAGCATTACGAAGAACTCCGTCACGGGAAGCACGGACAGCGCCACTATCTGCGCGGTTATCGTGGTGCCGATGTTCGCGCCCATAATGATACCCGTAGCCTGGAACAGCGTCATAATGCCCGCATTCACAAAGCCCACCACCATTACCGTGGTAGCCGATGAAGACTGAATGACCGCCGTCACCGCCGTTCCTATACCCACCGCGGCAAAGCGGTTGTTGCCCACCTTGCCCAATAGGTTTTTGATCTTATCGCCCGCGGCATTCTGCAAATAGTCGCCCAAAATCTTCATTCCGAATAAAAAGACGCCCAATCCGCCCAGCGTAACGAGTACCGCTTTAAAGATTTCCATTGCCATAAAAATGTCCTCGCAAGATATTACCGCCTCCGCAAACGCGCGGAGAAGATTTTTCAAGCATAACGATTATACCATACAACGCGGTTATATTGCAAACGCTGACAAAGAAAAACCGCAGGATAAAGCTAGGTTTAGGGTAGCGCAAAAACGCTCGGAAAAACACGTGAAAACCTGATTTTGCACGTTTAACGAATAGAAAATTTTAAAAATTTAAAATTTGCGCCGCAATTTATATTTGCGCAAAACTTTCGGTTTTGAAATTTTAAAAAATTAAAATTTACGAACCGTATGCCTAAAGAGACCTATCCAAGTTATATTCCGATATTATTTTTTATCATTTTCGGTTTTACGATTTAACTCATCTATACAATCAAGATACTCTCGTTCCACATCCGAAAGCGTTCGCGCCTGATATTTTTTATATTCTGACTTTGCTTTGTCCATAGCCTGCTCATGGCTGATACTTCCCGCTCCTATAAGCAGATTCTCCCCGCTCATTGTAAGTATTCGATCCAGATGAGCCGACCAGTCCGCCATTGTCATAATCTGCTCACGCTCCGCCTGCCTTTCCGCAAAGTCAAGATAACCGGAAACTATTTGACCGAGACTGCGCAATTCTTTTTCATTGAGATAATTTTTTGCAATGACCGCGTCTTGTAAATGCGGACGACTGCCTTTAAAGGATGTTAAACCCATAAACTCTTTTTCAGCGTCTGCGCGATTGTAGATGACTTCGGCTGCGGTCTGACCATGCACTGCATAGTGAATTTTATTCTGTACTTTTTTAAAGAACTCTATGGAAATATCCGCATGAGGATCATAGTCTATACTCGTGGCGTAAATATCAAGTATTTGACGATAGAATACCTTTTCGGAGGCGCGAATATCACGAATGCGTTCCAAAAGTTCTTTAAAATATCCTCCGCCGCCAAGTTCTTTAAGTCTATCGTCGTCAAGGGTGAATCCTTTACGAATATATTCGTTTATCCGTTTTGTAGCCCACTGCCGAAATTGTGTACCGCGCAACGATTTTACGCGATAACCGACTGAAATAATGACATCCAAATTGTAGTAATCAACCCGATAAGTTTTACCGTCTGCCGCAGTTGTTGCAAATTTTGCAACAACTGCTTCACGCTTAAGTTCCCCTTCTTGAAAGATGTTCTTGATATGACGGGAGATGGTGGACTTATCTCTTTCAAACAACAACGCCATCTGATCGAGCGTCAGCCATACGCTTTCGCCCCGGAAGCGAACGTCGACTTCGACCTTATTGTCATCCGTCTTAAATATTATAAAATATTGATTCCCGTTTTGAACTTCACTCATAAGCTTTATTCCGTCTCCGTTTTACAGACTGTTTTTGCCGTTGAAAAGTGTTTTGCGCCGATAATCGCAAAACACTTTCACTGTACGGCTATATGTTATTATTTCTTGCGCCGGTTATTTTTTTATCCGGGAATTTGACCGCTTTTAATATGCTTTTGCCTTTGGCGGTCCTGTCGGTGATGGGCAGAGATTCCGTGTTTACGCAATAGGTTTTACCCTCTCCGTCCGTGACGGCGAAGTCGTAGGGCATGGTCACAAGTCCCACGTATACGACGGCGTCGTTTTCTTCAAACAGCTTCACGCCCTTGCGGTAGCGTCTGCCGGGGTCTATCTCCGCCAGAATGACGCGCTTGGCGTAACCGTTTGCGTGCACGACCACTATCTCCCCTTCACTGTTGTTCTCCTTGGCAAAGATTATCTCGTCCCCCGGAGCAAGCTGCATACTGCCTACGCCGCGGCTCTTTCTGCCCTGCACGGGGATATCGTCGTTATTGGCGTTGAGCACCATGCCTTTTTTGCTCACGAACAGGATGTAAGGGTCCGTGCCCTTGACGTCCACGCTCAGCACGCTGTCCTCTTCTTTGAGCAAAATTGCGGGATATACGTTCTTTTTATCCAGCGAATACTCCGAAGCTTCACTTGATTTTACCATACCCAAACGGGTATAGAAGTTGAGCGTTTTGCCTTCAAGTTCCGCTGCCGTGAAGAAGGTGACGACTTTTTCGTCGCTGTCTATTTTGGAGATTTTGTTCAAGGCGGTGGCTTTGCCCTTCCACTTGCCGTCGTCCAGCTGATCTATGCTGAACACGCACGCGTTGCCCTTGTCCGTGAACGCGATGATATTGGTAAGGTTGTCCGCGGGGGCGGATTTTATCGCCAAATCGCCGGGCGCGTTGTCCGCAACGCCCTTGTTTGCCGAAGCGAACGCCTTTTGCGACATAAACTTAAAGCCGTTTTCCGTGAGCACCAGCACGCCGCGGCGCTCTACTTTGGCGTTCAAGTCCACGGAAGTTATCTCCATTTTGTCCGGGTCGAGCAGCTTGGTACGGCGGGGAACGGCGTACTTCTTCTTTATCTCCAAAAGCTCTTTTTTGACCACGGTGAGCTGGCGGGTCTTGGAGGACATTATGGCTTCAAACTCCTTTATCATCTCCTTCAATTTTTCTATCTCTTCGATGAGTTTGCTTATATCCAGCTTGGACAGCCTTTTTAATTGCATATCCAGCACCGCCACGGCTTGTTTTTCCGTAAGGTTGAAGCGCTCTTTCAGCTTTTCTTTCTGCTCCGTGTAGTTATCCGCCGCCAAAATGATGTCTATCACCTCGCGGATATTGTTGACCGCTATCATCAGACCTTGCAGAATGTGTTCGCGCTTTTTAGCCGCGGTAAGGTCGTACTGCGTGCGCTTGTACACGACTTGGCGCTGATACTCCACATAATGCTTTATTATGTCCAAAAGCCCCATTTCCTGCGGGCGTCCGTCCGCGATAGCCACCATATACACGGAAATGGCGGTTTGCAGACGCGTTTTCAAGAACAGCTTTTGCAATATCTTTTTGGCGTCCGCGTCCTTGCGCAGCTTGACCACGGCGCGCACGCCCGTGCGGTCTGATTCGTCTATTACTTCCGTAATATCGCCGAAGCTTTCTTTATGAGTGTCTTTGAGCTTGATTATCTCACTTAACAGATCGCCCTTCCTCTGTTCGTAAGGAAATTCCGTGATGACGATGGACTTTTTGTCCCCGTCCTCCTCCACGAATGCGTTGGCACGCAAAATTATCCTGCCCTTGCCCGTGGTGTAGGCGTTGACTATCCCCTCGTCTTTGACCACGAATCCGCCCGTGGGGAAGTCGGGCGCGGGCACTATCTTCATCAGCTCTTCCAGCGTGATACGCTTGTTTTCTATGTACGCCACGCACGCGTCTATCGTTTCGCCCAGGTTGTGCGGAGGTATTTTGGTGGTAAGTCCCACCGCTATGCCGCTGGCGCCGTTCACCAGGATGTTGGGGAAGCGCCCGGGCAGCATATCCGGCTCTTCCAAAGTGTCGTCAAAGTTGAGCGACATAGGCACCGTATCCTTATTGATGTCGCGCAAAAGCTCCAAAGCAAGCGGAGTAAGGCGCGCTTCCGTATACCTCATCGCCGCGGCGCCGTCGCCGTCCATTGAGCCGAAGTTGCCGTGTCCGTCCACAAGCGTTGCGGACATATTAAACGGCTGAGCCAGCTTTACCAGCGCTCCGTATATGGAAGAATCGCCGTGGGGGTGATATTTTCCCATACAATCGCCCACGATACGCGCGGATTTGCGGTGCGGCTTGTCCGGGGTCACGCCCATATCCATCATACTGTACAATATCCTTCTCTGCACAGGCTTCAAGCCGTCCTCCACGCGCGGGATAGCCCTGTCCATAATGACGTGCTCGGAATAAGGCAGCATGGAATCGCGCATTACGTCTTCCAAATTGCTCTCTATATATTTGGTGTTGTCCACAAGCTGTTCTTCTTTCTTCTTTGCTGCCATCTGCTCACCCCTTTATTTCCTTGAATTTGTCCGTTCTGTTGAAATTCGCGTTCTCGAAGATGTAGTCCTTGCGCGATTTGCTGTCCGTGCCCATAAGCAGAATTACCATGCTCTCCGCCTCCGCGGCGCTTTCCACCGTCACGCGCATAAGCGTTCTGGACTGCGGCGAAAGCGTGGTCTCCCACAGCTGCTCGGGGTTCATTTCCCCAAGTCCCTTATACCTTTGCAAGGTGTAGCCCCTGCCCGCGTTTTCCAGCATTTTACGCAGCTCTTCGTCGTCGTAGGCGTATCTCGCGCCCGACTTGTCCTCTATCTTGTAAAGCGGCGGCATACCTATATAAACATGCCCCTCCACTACAAGTTCGCGCATATAGCGGAAGAAAAACGACAAAAGCAGCGCGCGGATATGCGCTCCGTCCTGGTCCGCGTCGGCCAGGATTATCACCTTGTTATACCTTAATTTGCTTATGTCGAAGGAGTTTCCCACGCCCGTGCCCAACGCATTGATGAGCGTGCGCAGCTCCTCGTTTTCCAACAATTTGTTTATGTTGGACTTTTCCGCGTTCAGCACCTTGCCGCGCAGGGGGAGTATGGCTTGAAAACGCCTGTCGCGCCCCTGTTTCGCACTGCCGCCCGCAGAGTCGCCCTCCACGATATAAAGCTCGTTCAGCTCGGGTCTTTTGCCCGTGCATGCGGCAAGTTTGCCTACTAGGGCGGATGTCGTCATAGTATTCATCTTTCTTGCCACGTCCTTGGCGTTGGAAGCGCTCTCGCGCGCCTTCGCCGCCATGGCGGCTTTTTCGAATATGCCGTCTATGACTTCCTTCTTGGCTTTGCCCAGCGCTTCTTTCAGCGTTTCCGTCACTGCGTCCTCCACCATCTTCTTGGCTTCGGGATTGCCCAGACGCGTTTTCGTCTGACCTTCAAACTGCACGTCGTGCATCTTGACGGAAAGCACCGCCGTCATGCCCTCGCGGAAGTCCTCGCCCTTGTAGCTGCCCTGCTTGTCCTTTATCAGATTCTTGCTCTTGCCGAACTCATTCAAAACGTTGGTAAGCGCCGTCTTGAAGCCCGTTTCGTGCGTGCCGCCCTCAGTCGTCTGAATGTTGTTTACGTAGCTGAAAATGCTCTCTATAAACGTGTTGGTGTGCTGAAACGCCAGCAGCACCTGGCACTTGTCCGTCCTTTTTTCAATGTAGACAGGCTCTGAATATATAGGCTCCTTGTCCTTTGTCAAGGAGAGCACAAAGTCCTTTATGCCGCCCTGATAGCAATACGCGTTTGTGCGGTCGGGAGTGCCGTCGTCAAAGTGCTCCGTCACGGAGATCTTCAAGCCCGCGTTCAGATAAGCCAGCTCGCTTATGTGGCGGGAGATGGTCTCAAAATTGTACTTTTCCTTGCCGAATACGCGCGGATCGGGCAAAAACGTCACTCTCGTACCCCTTGAATGCGTCTTGTCCGGCTCCGACCACAGCGGAGTTTTCACCACGCCGCTTTTTATCTCTCCGTTCACTTCGGGAGAATGGAACTCCTCCGTGTACTTTTTGCCGTCGCGCCATACCTCCACTTTCAGCCAAGAAGAGAGCGCGTTCGCCACGGAAGCGCCCACGCCGTGCAGACCTCCCGAAAAGTTGTACTTATCCGCATTGAATTTGCCGCCCGCATGCAGCACGGTGAATACAAGCTCCACCGCGGGGCGCTTTTTTTCGGGGTGAATGTCCACGGGGATACCCCTGCCGTTATCCTTTACACTAATAGAGTTGTCGGGAAAAATGTCTATTGAAATGGTATCGCCGAATTTGTTCGCCACTTCGTCTATACTGTTGTCCACAATCTCCCATAAAATATGGTGCATGCCCTTGGATCCCGTCGTACCTATATACATACCGGGACGCTTGCGCACGGGTTCAAGTCCTTCCAGCACCTGAATGTCCTTTGCACCGTAATTCTTCTCATCCAGCTCTTGTTTCGTCATTACGCTTTCCTTCCGTTATTGTATTTTTTATGCACTTGCACCTTCACCCGCAGCGCAAGCCATTGTATGTTATTTGCACTTTTATTCTTCTTTTTCCTTCTCCGTGCTCAAAACTCCGTCATAAAAGTTGAGTATGTCCGCCATAACCTCATCCCTGTTCAATTCGTTCAAAAGCTCGTGCCTTGCTTCGGGATAAAGCTTTACGGACACGTTGAGAAGTCCGTTATCCTTATAAACTTCATACAATTTATTTATAAGTTTGCCGCTTCCGCCCACGGGGTCTTTATCGCCGCTTATTATGAAAACGGGCAGCTCCTTGGGTATGCCGGACAGCGCGTCCGCGGCATACAGTTTTCTCAGCGCCGCAAAAAAGGAGGTATAAAAACCTATACTCATCGTGTAGTTGCACATCGGATCCGCGTTATACTTTTCCCTTCTTTCATCGTCACGGGTGAGCCAAGCGTTCTCCTTCTTCTCCGCCTTGAACTGCGCGTTGTACGGACCGAAAGACATCTTGCGTATCAGATTGGCTTTTTTGGTCTTTCCGAACAGCTTCGCCTGCAAATTCGCCACCGCAAGTCCCGCCTTTACGTCGGGAATATCCATACACGCGCTGCCGCACAGAATAACCGCCTCTATCTCCGTGCTCTTCTGAATGTAGCGCTGCGTGAGGAATGAGCCGTAGCTGTGTCCGAACACCAAAAGCGGCACGTTATACGTTTCGCGCGCATATTTTCCTATCAATATTTCATCTTCCACCGTGTCGGCAAAGCAGTCGCCTTCCGGCACCACGCCCAGCTTGCCCTGCGCGGTCAAGCCGTGCCCGCGGTGATCGTCGCCCAGCACCACATATCCGTGCTTGTTCAAAAACCTTGCAAATTCGTCATATCTGCCGATATGTTCCACCATTCCGTGAAGCAGCTGAACCACGCCCTTCACCCGTCCTTCCGCCTCGTCCCATATCGCGAGGTTGATGGGATAATCCTTGTATCCCGCAAATGTGATCTGTTTCATATTGCACCCCTGTTTTTCTCCCGCCGCATATGCCGCGGGCGTCCTTTTCTCGGCTTTCGCCTCTCTCAGAGCGCCGCATTCCGCCGCGCCCGAAGATATTTTGTGTGTTTATTTTTCTCTTTGCATACGCAAAGACTGTTTACTTTTAATCGCGCAAACCATTGCCGAACGATTGCGCACTTATAGGCATTTCCAATCGACTCCGCGCCTGCCCTTATCTTATCGGCGACAATATGTCTTTATACCGCCCGCCGAATTGCGCCTTTATTGTTAGGACTTGCCGCTATTGCTTTCCGGCATTTGCAAGCAATTCTTTTCGTTTCTCTCAACTTACGCACTTGTCGGCGTTTCCAAGCGGCTCCGCACGCCTTGCCTTTATCTTATCGGCGGCAATACGTCATTATGCCGCCCGCTCAATTGCGTTTACCGTTAAGACTTGCCGCTATTGCTTTCCGGCATTTGCAAGCAATTCTTTTCGTTTCTCACAACTTACGCACTTGTCGGCGTTTCCAAGCGGCTCCGCACGCCTTCCTTTATCTTATCGGCGGCAATATGTCTTTAT
>CALWHM010000039.1 GCA_944380395.1 uncultured Clostridia bacterium
TGCCCGTGCCTTCCGTATTGCCGCCGCCTTCGCCTTCTTCGGGCTGTGCGTAAATTATTAGGCTGCCTTCATTCATATCGTCCGCCCAATCTGCCGCCCAGCCTTCGGGAAGCGCGCCTTCTTCAAAGTATACGGTAACGGTGACCGTGCTCTCATTAAATACGGCAGATCCCATTGTGAGCACATTTTCCGGAATATTAATTTGCGTTATCCCCGCAAGTGCAAACGCTTCTTCGCCTATCTCCGTAACGCACGACAAATCTATCCCCGTCAAAGCGGTGCAGCCCCGGAACGCAAGTTGCCCTATAACGATATTCGAGCCACTCAAAGTCACGTCCGTAAGCGTTTCGCAATCATAAAACGCCCCTGTTCCGATGGTGATACCGCTGCCGTTCAAGACAAGCGTCTTTAATCCGCTGTTTGCATAGAACGCATATTTTCCGATGGACACATTATCGCCTTGTATCGTAACGGAATTAAGCAATGCGCAGTCATAGAACGCATATTCACCTATCGCCGTAACGCATGTCAGCTCTATATCCGTCAATGCGGAGCAGCCCCGGAATGCATAGTCTCCGATAACGATATCCGAGCCGCTCAAAGTCACATCCGTAAGCGCTGTGCTTTTATAAAACGCCCATTCCCCGATGGTGATACCATTGCCGTTCAAAACAAGCGTCTTTAATCCGCTGTTTATATAGAATGCATTTTCTCCGATGGAAACATTATCTCCTTGTATCGTAACGGAATTAAGCGATGTGCACTTATAGAACGCATATTCTCCGATGGACACATTATCGCCTTCAATGACTACTGTCTGCAGCTCATTAAAGTATGTAGAGAAGGTGTTCTGCAAAATATCGATGTTGTTTGCATTGATATGCAGCTGTTTGAGGACAAGCCCCGATGTGCTGCCGCCGGAGAACACGTTTTTATCGTACAGGGTAAAGCCCTGCTCAGCGTTTATAGTTATGTTTTCTATCTTGCCCGCCAAGCTGTTCTGTCCGAAAGTTATGGAACGGGCGGTGAGGGTGAGCGCGGTGACGGGCGTCAAGGCAAAGGCGTTTGCGCCCAAAACAAGGTCGTGCTCAGCTGAGCCGATATTCAGGCTTTGACGCGCCTCTCCTTCATAAGTCTTTTCAACGGCAAACGCGTATTCTCCCACTTGTTCCACACCGCTCAAATCCCCGGCTATCTCTCCTTCAAAGTTGCAGAACGCGTAATCACCTATCTTTGTGATATTGCCGGTTAACGTTATTTTTCCAAGGTTATTGTTCGAGCTGCCGTAGAATGCGTACGCGGGTATCTCCGTCACGCCGGGATTGAGTATCAGATGTTTCGTGGCGCACCACTTGCTGTAAGCGATAAAAATGTTGTTTTTCGTAAACTCGCCTTCTGTCAGCACGGTGGGTTTATCCCCCGTCAATGTCACGGTGGTAAGTTTGGTGCAACCGTTAAACTGCCCTTCCGGAATAACGCCCTCCACAGCCATGGTCACTTGCGTGAGCTGCTTATTGTAACGGAATGCGTCGCCGCCGAACTCAACCGGCACGGGGATATCCAGCGTTTGCAGCTTGCAGTTGTTAAACGCCGACTCTCCGATATATTCAAGCGCGGAATTTTCGGGAATGGTCAGCTGCGCGACCCCGCTCATAGAAAACGCCCGATCGCCTATTACCTTCATAGACGAAGGAAGGGTCACCGCGTTCAACGCCTCCGCAGAATAAAAGGCGTATGCGGGTATTTCCTCCGCTCCCTCTTCTATGGTGAGCGTTGCAAGCGAGGAAATGTTTGCAAACACATATTCCCCGTAAGTTGCTCCTCTTGCGATGACCGCGGACGTAAGGAGCGTGCCTTCAAACGCTCTTGCGCCCACCTCTGTCACTGTGGACGGAATGGTCACTTGAGTCAAAGAAGTTCCCGCAAAGGCATTTACTCCTATTTTCAGCAGTCCTTCGGGCAGGGTTACGGACGTTAAGCCCTCCATCTTCAGGAATGCGCCCGCGTTTACAGCCGTGACGGCATATTCTTCATTATTGAAGTTCACGCTTGCGGGCACGGTGATACTTCCCGCCATATCCACAAACTGAGCAAGGACCGCAGCCGTCTTTTCCTCCGCGTTCAGACTGTATCTGAGACCCGCTTCGTCAATATAGACGATGTTGCCGTGCCCGTCGTCGGAAGCGTTACTCAGGCAATCCCACGCCACAACGTTGCCTCCGCTGTTCCAATTTTCATCCCAGCCTTCGGGGCGCTCCGCAGCTTCGGCGTAAATGGTCAAACCTTCTATGAACACATTGAACGCGTTTGCCTTTATCTCCGTCACTCCGCCGTGGATATACACCTGCCTTAAACCGCTGCCTTCGGACGCGTTCATTGCCGACGCCCAAATGCAGGTTACGTCTTCAGGCACGACGTAAGATATGCCCTCCTCAGACGCGGAATATTCCGGCATAAGGATAAGTCTGCCGTTCTCCCCGTTTTCGTCATATGTTATATATCCGTCCTCTGTTATAAGACCCGTGTCGTAAAACGCCATATTGCCGATGGTGAGCACGCTTTCGGGCAGATCCAGCTTTGTAAGCCACCTGTCGCCCGCAAACGCCAAGGCGCGGATCTCCTCCACTCCTTCAGCCATTATAACTTCCGTCAGCGCGGATTGATAAAAAGCGTTTTCTCCTATCACGCGCACTCCGGGCAGAACCGCTTTCTGCGCTTCCTGTCTGGCAAACGCGTAATCGTCTATTATCTCCAGCTGAGCGGCGTTGGAAAGGTCTATCTCCGTCACACTCAGACTTGCGTTTGAACCAAATGAATTGTAAGTGCCGTAGAACGCATATTTGCCTATCCTTTTGAGGGCGGAACCTTCTTCCACGCTCACCTTGCCCAAGGAGATGGTGCCCCAAAAGCCCCATTGTATATCTCCGCCCCAGAACGCGCCAACGGAATTCCCGTCAAGACTGCTTTCCGTTAAACCGAAGGCGTTATCCGGTATCTCCTCCAAGCCCGCGGGCAGTACAAGTTCCGTCACATTGAGCGTAAGGGGAATGAGCACGAATTGCTTGAACCCTTCCGTGTACACGATATTGTCGCGCGAATCATAGTAAGGATTTTCATCGGACACGGTTATGCTTAAAATGTTCAGAGTATCAAAATATATTCTGTTATCTTCTATATCGTTAAACGCCGCCCCTATATACAATGCGTTTACATTTGATGACATCAGCGCATATTGCAAAGACCACGTCGCGCCGGTATCGTCCGCTATTCCCGCTATCGTGTCCGAAATATAAAAGACTTTGCTCTCTTCGTCCTCGGGTCTTACACAGAAGTAGATAGCCTTATGGTCGTCTTTACGTATGACGTTGTTGTATTCATCGGTGTAGTAATAAGGATTTTCTTCGGATACGGTGAGATCCGCACTTTCAAAGCTCCAGATTTCATATAACAGCATTTCCGCCTGCGCAAATGCCGCGCCTATATAGATACCCGTCAGCTTACCCACGGCATCTCTCATAGACTGCTTTGCGCCGTTTTCATCGGCTACGCCCGCTATACCGTCCGTGATATATAAGAACCCGTCTCCCGGCTTGGAAAAATACAGCGCCATATTGTCCGCTATACGCACTATATTGCCCTTGCCGTCCGCATAGATATAGGGGTTGCTTTCGGACACGGTGATTTGCGGCACCACGTTTTCACCGGCTTCACCCATCGCCTCGGCGAACACTTCGCCCCACTCCGCGCCCTCGCACGGCACGACATCGGCTCCCGCGCCCAAGTGTATCCGCTCGCTGACTTTAGGCAGTCTTGCAGGGTACACGGTTATTCCGTCCGGGAAAATTATGGAGGTTATATTTGCATACTCTCCCGAAAACGCGTCGGCGGCTATTGCCGTGGTCTGTTCTACGAATGTGATTTCTCCCGTTATTCCGTCGGGCACATATATAACCGTGTTTGTTTTCTTATCATAAAGAATATTATTATCATCGTACATATTCTCATTTTCTTCCGATACGCTGATTTGTTTCAACGTTGATTGCATGGAAGAAAAGAACATCGCCTTGACCGCGGGCGATTTTGCGCCGAAAGTAACGCTTTCCAAATTTGTGCACCCCGCGCAAATCTCCTCCGCAAGTATGCCCACATTGTCGGGTATATTCAAGTAGGAGATGGTGCTGTTGTTAAACGCCCCGTCACGTATGGTGGTATAAGAAGAGGGAATGACTATGGTCTCCGCTTCTTTATTTGTAAAGGCTCTGACTCCGATTACATTTATTCCGTCGGGAAGAGCCACCGCGCTCTGCTCCGACGCCAATAGCACGGAATCCTGCGCGTCCACCAAGCAGCCGCCTATCTCTTTATATCGTACCCCTTCTCCCCTTACTTCTATTTCCTTTATGGTGCCGGGCAGCAAGCCGTTGTACTCATCAAGTTCTATGATGCCGGCGGGGAAGGAAATCGTTTCAAGCGCAGAACTTTTCGGGAACGGCTCATGACTTAAGTAAACTACGCTGTCCGGCAGGTAAATGCTTGCAACTTTTGTGCAATTCCGCAGCGCCCATCCCGCTATTACGCGCGTATTCTGCCTGATATTTATCTCCGTAAGCTCAGAAGCGGAATAATCATCGGCTATCGTCTGCTCCGTTCCCATAAGTATATCGCCCCAATAATACAGCCCGCCTTCTTCTTCAAATTGAGCGGTCATTCCCGATTCGGCAAAAGAGTCGTTGGAAATGCTCACTATCTTTTTCAATATCGACGCGCCGCCTTCCACTTCCAATTGTTTTAGCTCGCTGCATCCTTTGAAAGCTTCAAACCCTATGCGGCTAATGTCGGTGTCGGCAGGGAAATGCACCGTGGTCAGATTTACGCAGTCCTTAAAAGCCCTGTAATCTATTGCGTCGACATTTTTCGGGATATATACTTCCGTCAGGTTTTTTAAGTCCATAAAACCTTCTCCCGCTATCATGGTGATGTTTTTGCCGTTATATGTTTCGGGTATATCCAATATTGTGACATCGTCGGGAACCACATCGTCGGCAAGCCTGACTTGATAACCGCCGACAGCTTCTGTAAATTCAAACCATTCAATGGGAGTGTTTATCTTTTCCCATTCCGCGGTAAGCGTTATATTCTCCGTAAGCGGCGCCGAGGCGTCATAGAGCGCGCCCGATGACGTGTACCAGCCCGTAAAAGAGTATCCGTTGCGTGAACTTATCGGCAGTTCTCCGGGAATGGTTCCCTCCGAAAGAATAATTGAGGGCACGGGGCTTCCGCCGTCACTGTCAAAAGTAATGCGCTTGCCCTCGGGCTTTACCCATTTCGCCACCAGCGTAACATTGCCTCTGACGCGGGTATTTTCAAAATCAAAACTGCCGTTGGACAAGTTCACGCTCCACCAATACCAGCCGTCAAAGATATATCCGTCCAAAAACGGATTTTCCGGGCGGGTGACAAAGCCGTTATATTTCGCGCTTTGCGTAAGATAAACCTCTCCTCTCGCGGAATACTTATATGTGACCGTCACATCCGCCGCTTCCGTCCAGCGCACATAAACGTGGTTTTCCGTCTCCGTCAATTCAAACGGTATTTCGTATTGCGCTCCGCTTTCAAACTGTTCCGTCTTAAAGTACCCATCCTCTTTATACCCCTGCCTTATGGGGGACACATTAATACCTGAGTAAAAAGGCTCTCTGCCCTGTCCGCCCAGTAACTCTGTGCCTATTTTGTCTCCTTTATAAGCATAAATAGTAGTCACGTCCTCTCCCGTGCCCGGATGAACAATAAGGCTCGCCTCTTCACCTTCCTCCTCTACGGGTATATACATCGCGTAAATGGTCTTATCTCCGTCATTCGTATACACGGGGAACAGCACCATATTCAATGAAGCAGCCACGCCTCCCGAATCAACAGCCGCGCCCTCATATCTGAAATTCCAAAAAGAGAGCATCATCTGTATGGTTTCACCGCTGTCATTATGCGCGGTCACATATTTCGGCACTTCTGACGGGATCATATCCTGAGAAAGCTTTTCCCCGCGTTCCAGGTTTATCGAATACTGCTTTTGCTCCCACTCAACGTCCCATTCGTCATAATTGCGCAGTTCGCCGGGGCGGAAAGTCACGGTCACCGTGTTGTCTTCGGCTATCCACTTGGCATAAAAAGTGGTGTTCTTTGTCACCGTATAAGGGAAATTGACTTTTTTTGCAAAGCCGATGTCCGAATACCACCCGCCGAAGCTGTACCCCGCGCGCTCGGGCGTGCTGGGCGCGCTTATACTGCTGCCCTCCTTGACCTGTGAAGAAGCAAAAAGCGGCACTCCGCCGTTGGAATCGAACTGCACGTAAACATTGCCCGCTTCCGGTTCGGTGGGACCGGTGGGATTGTTGGGGTCGTTGGGATCTATCTCCTCTCCGCCGTCGTCTTCCTCCTCGGCCTCACGCCAACCCGCATATAAAGTTATATTCTTTGTAATAGGTGTGGAAAAATCAAAAAGTTCTGTACATCCGCTGTCCGTATACCAACCGGTAAACACATAGCCTTCCCTTACGGGATCCTGCGGTTTTGTGGCGGTGTCGCCTTCGGCGACCGTTTGGGAGTCAACTAAGCTTCCCCCCCCGCATTATAACTAACGGTGAATTCCGGATCCGCGCACGCCGCCAGCGCGCCCAACGCGCCCGCAAGCACCGCCAGCACAAGTATCAAAGCTAAACACATCGTGCTCCGTCTGTTCATATTTTCCTCCTTGATCCTTTCCCTGTAAAACCGCCGCTTGCTTTGCGGCGCGGTTGGTTTTTAACGCTTTTTTACTGTTTTGTTCCCCAACCTTAAAGCCTTTCCGCGGCGATTTGCACGGATAGAACGAATTTTATTGCACCTTAATCGTAACATATTCAAAATGGTTTGTCAATATTGAAATTTATTTTTGTTTGAAATAATTTCCCGAATATCGATTCGCTTTTTCTTTTTCGTTTTTAACTCAATTTTGTTGCCATTTTTCCGACTTGTAATGTATAATAAATCGAAATAATTTTCAGGAGATACATCTATGATCAGATTAGGCATTATGGGTCACGGCAACCTGGGCAGAGGCGTGGAAGCCGCCGTCAAACACAATCCGGATATGCAACTTGCAGCAATTTTCACAAGGCGCGACGTGGAAAGCGTAAAACCGCTCACGCCCGGCGTGAAAGTGTACAAGGCGGAAGACGCAGCAAAGCACGCGGATGAAATAGACGTGCTCATTCTCTGCGGAGGCAGCGCCACGGACCTGCCCGTTCAGACCCCCGAATATATCAAATACTTCAATGTGGTGGACAGCTTTGACACCCACGCGAACATCCCCGTCCACTTTGACAATGTGGACAAAGCCGGCAAAAAAAGCGGCAAGCTGGGACTTATCAGCTGCGGCTGGGATCCCGGAATGTTCTCCCTCGCCCGCGTATACGGGGAGGCTATCCTGCCCGGCGCAAGCACTTACACTTTCTGGGGCAAAGGCGTTTCGCAAGGTCATTCGGACGCCATCAGGCGCATAGAAGGCGTGGCGGACGCCCGTCAATACACCGTGCCCGTACCCGCGGCTTTGGAAGCTGTGCGCGGCGGCTCCAACCCCGTGCTTTCCACCCGCGAAAAGCACACCCGCGAATGCTATGTTGTGGCAAAAGAGGGCGCCGATAAGGCAAAAATAGAAAAAGAGATAAAGGAAATGCCCAACTATTTTGCCGACTATGACACCACCGTGCACTTTATCTCAATGGAAGAATTGAAGAAGAACCATTCCGGCATACCGCACGGCGGCTTTGTGTTCCGCAGCGGAAAAACGGGCATAAACGACGAATTCAACAACGTGGTGGAATATTCCTTAAAGCTGGATTCCAACCCCGCTTTCACCTCCTCCGTGCTTGTGGCGTTTGCCCGCGCGGTTGCAAGAATGAACAATGAGGGCAAGAGCGGCTGCGTGACCGTGCTGGACGTTCCGCCCGCTTACATCTGCTTACAGAGCGGAGAAGAATTGCGCAAACATATGCTGTAAAGCTTGATCGATTTATAAAAAGTCCCGCCGCAACGGCGGGATTTTCTTATTTTTCCTGCAATTTCAATGCCTCTACCAACTTATACACTGTCGTACACGAATTCCATTCCCATATGGGATATTCGGAATTTGTTCCATAAAACAAGTTATTATGCTCTTTTATCCGTTTTTGATGAACTATCTTTGCGTTATTAACGGCATCTTTATATTTGGGTATAAAGACTTTTTCCAGCATATCTCTATCCGATTTATCATATTTCTTTTTGTACTTGCAGCCGGCAAGTAATTTTTCCAACTTTTCAGGATAATCCTTGATCTCCATAGCTTTTTCGCATTGCTCAAAATGCGATATAAGCCACACTTCAAACGCCTTATTGGAATATGCGATATTTATTCCGTTCTGAAAAGCATCTTTAAGCGCCGGAATAAGCCTGTTTTCTTCATATGTATAATCGATATCGAAAACACACCACACCGCATTTGCAGTGCCAAGATATTTTTTCGCATAAGCGACCAGCCCTATCGGATCCTCGTTTTGAAATTCAACGACAATATCGTATATGCTTTTCTTCTTTTTCAGTAATTCAAAGTAGCTTTTTTCCGTGTTTTTACCATTAGTGATTATATAGAACTTGTCACGTTCCTGACGGTAATCTGTATTCCTTGCCATGCGCGTCCTCACTCCTTTCCCAAGCGGGGCAGGTCGGTATAAAAACCTGCCAAATACTTTTTGCTGAACAAATCCGTTTTTCGCACGTTTTTATAGTCCGACAGCGCTATAAGAGAACTTTTGCCGTATTTATCTTTGCCGGTAAAGTATATTTGGTCGCGGCGAAGATTCTCATCCATCAGCAGAATATTGTGCGCCGTGCCTATCAATTGAGCGTTCCTAGGGTTTGCGCTGATAGAATTAAACAGACTTACGATATAATCTGCCACAAGGAAGTGCAGCTTGGAATCAATCTCGTCCACAAGAATTACCCTGCCTTGATCCAACGCGGCAAGCACCCACCCCAAAAAGAACAGAAGCCTTTCTGTGCCTTCGGAATTAAAACCGCGATTTTTAAATAAAAGCACGCCTTTCTCGCCCACTTTCTTTCCGCTTTTATCAAAAACGTCAAAGTCGGTCTGCATATCTATGTTATATAAATCGGTATTTTCTTGAATCAACTGACCCATCGTCCGCGGATCCAATTGCCTTTCGGCATTTAACCGCAATACATCCTTAATATTGCTTACGGTTGCAAGTTTATCTTTCTTCACGCTCATATCTTTTATGCCTATATCTGCAAGTTTTAATATCTTCAACGCCATATTCTTATACTTGTCATTTTCGGTAGTGTAGATATCAAAGCTGTTGGCGTCGTTATCGAAGATAATGAGCAAATTGTTAAACCAATTCAGCACATCGCGCAAATATGGAGCCACTTTCACGTTAAAATTGTGTCCCACCGATAAAAACAGTGTACCCGGCGCAATATTTATAAGCTTAACCGCATCTTTCGATACGTCAACTATTTCCAATTCATCGCCATTGCGTGAAAAAACACGCGTCAAACGTTCTGCCCGACGATACAGCCATTCGGAAGAAATCTTGCCGCAACATATTGTAAAGCCGTATTTATAAAATGTCCCCTCCTGAATTATTTCCACTTCATAACTGCTTTCTTCCAATGTTGCTTCTTCCAAAAACGTGAATGTTTCGTTATGCTCCGCCATAGGTATCTGTGATGCGGAAAAAAGCAGCATACGCTTCATATACGCCAGTGCTTTCAACACATTGCTTTTGCCGGATGCATTTCCGCCGAAAATTATCGCAGCTTTTAACAGCTCGTTTTCTCCTTTGGGCATCAACTCGGGAGAAACGGTAAATGTATTTATTTCTCGATACTCCGTATCGCTCGTAGCTTGCATGCTTAAGCACGCCTCATCATAAAATGACCTGCAATTTTTGAATGAAAAATTGATGAGCATAAACATATCTCCTTTACCCTAGGCTATTTCAATTATAGTATATACTATATAAATTTGCAAGTCTTAATGCCAAAATTTGCAAAAAACTTACAAAAATAGTTGTTAAGCGCTCGGATTGCTTATAACAATTAGCAACTTAAACTTAGTCTTTTTCATTATTTTTTATCTTAATAATCCCCTTCCCCACAACATAAGATATAAGCACCGCAGGCAGCAACGGAGCCAAGCCGCCCGCAAGCGCTTCCGCCTCATTGAGCGGGCGCGGCATAAACATCATTACAAATGACAGAATAAGAGCCGTAAGCATAAACACGGCTGCGGCGCTTGAGTTGTACGCGCGCCAATTAAAGTTACTTTCAAACGCGGAAGGAATGCGGAATCCGAAAAACTCGTTGCGCGGCACGAACATCATAGCGCAACCGCAAAGCCAATATATGCAGCACAAAAGCGCCGCCATGACTATGGGAAATTTCTCCGCTTCGGGAGGCTGCAACCCCATATCGTAAGCCGCGTTTGCGCATGAGATAACGGAAAAAAGCGTAACTGCTAAAGATATAACGGCTACGCACAAAAACACCACTCCAAAGGCGTCTATATGCCTCGGCGTTCTGAATGTTTGGGCGTTCGGACGCTTTATATAATAGACAATATAGCTTGTTAGGGCGGCTGCCGTTAATGCAAACAGCATAATTGCGCCTATCGAAAGCTCTCTTACGTCACCCATACGGTCTGCCCCGAAAGAAGAATTGAAATGCACGGGAAGCGGCGAAGGCAGATATGCACGCGCCGCCGCGAATACAAACAGCGGCATTCCCGCCAAAGCGGCGATAACGCTCACCCACACGTAAATGCGCTTTTTCACTTCTTTTTGCCGCTGCGCATTCAATATATCCGCCGCCGTAACGCTTTCATCCGTGAAATAGTCTACTTTAACGCCGAGTTCGGCGCATATGGACAGCAAAAATTCCAAATCGGGCAGCGCCCTGCCCGTCTCCCACTTTGAAATGTTTTTATCCGAAGTGTATATTTTGTCCGCCAACTGCTTTTGCGTAAGTCCGCGTTCCTTTCTCAGCGTGGCTATTTTCCTGCCCACGGCGTCGGACAGCCTTTCTTCTTGCATATTCACGCTCCTTTCGATCGCCTTTTTCATTCAAAGTATAACACTTATGCCGCTCCCTGTCAATATCGGCGCGCTCTACGATACGGAGAATGCACGCATATCTCTCTTTTTTGCGAAACTCGACTGCTCATTTTCACATTAACGGCGGCTTTTTCATAGTATGCAGTATGAAAGTATGCGTTTACGCCATAGCAAAGAACGAAGAAAAGTTTGTGCCGCGCTGGCTGGATTCCATGCGCGAAGCTGACGAAATATACGTGCTGGATACGGGGTCTACGGACAACACCGTACGCCTTTTGAAAGAAGGCGGCGCCATTGTGGAAAGCAAAACCTTTACCCCTTTCCGCTTTGATATTGCGCGTAACGCGTCCTTGCAAATGGTGCCCGACGACGCCGACTTGTGCGTATGCACGGATCTGGACGAAGTTTTCGCTCCGGGTTGGAGGAAGGGGTTGGAGGAGGCGGCGAGCACGGGCGCGGAGCAGATATATTACCGCTATACCTGGGATTTTGCTCCTGACGGAAGCGAGGGGCACGTGTTTTTCATAGGAAACGCACACGTCCGCCGCGGCTTTGAGTGGCGGCACCCCGTGCACGAAGTGCTGTACTCCGCGGACGGACGCGAGGTGAAGACGATCCGCGCCGCGGGCGTTTGGCTGAAACATCTTGCCGATCCGTTCAAATCGCGGGCGCAATATCTGCCGCTTTTGGAGCTTTCCGTGCAAGAAGAGTCGGAAAACGACCGCAATTCCCACTACCTTGGCAGGGAGTATTTCTTTTACGGCAGATATGACGACGCCATACGCGAATTAAACCGCCATCTGTCCTTAAAATCAAGCGTGTGGAAAGACGAACGCGCCGCTTCGATGCGCTATATATCGCGCTGCTATTTGGCAAAGGGCGATATGGCAAACAGCGAAAAATGGATTCTTAGGGCGGTTGCCGAAGCGGGCTATCTGCGTGAACCGTGGGTGGACGCGGCGCAATTTTATATCCGCGCGAAAATGTGGCACGGCGCGGCGTTCTGCGCCCTGCGCGCCTTGGAAATAACGCAGCGCTCTATGTCCTATATCAACGAGCCTGCCGCTTGGGGATACGCCCCGTACGACTGCCTTGCGGTGGCGCTGTTCTATTTGGGCGATCTGAAAGGCTCTTTGGAAAACGCGCAAAAAGCCGTGGCTGCGAACGCTTCCGACGCGCGCCTGAGGGACAACCTCACACTTATTCAAGCCGCGGCAGTCGCGGCTCAAAAGGAGTAACGGATGTTTTTTAACGATAAATGTTGCAACAACGGCTGTAATTGTCCGCCCGGACCGCGCGGCGCCACAGGTCCCACCGGTCCGCAGGGCACCAGCGTTTCCCTTATAGGTCCCACGGGCGCGACCGGTCCCATGGGCGCAAGAGGCGCTACCGGCCCTACGGGGCCAAGAGGCATTCAAGGCGTAACAGGTCCCACGGGCGCGATAGGCATTCAAGGCAGGACAGGCGACGTAGGTGCGACCGGTCCCACGGGACCGCAGGGAACTATCGGACCCACGGGACCTACCGGTCCGCAGGGTGCACAAGGCCCGCAAGGCGCAGTAGGCGGAGCGGGAGCTACGGGACCCACGGGTCCTACCGGCCCTGCCGGAGGTCCCACCGGTCCCACAGGTCCGCAGGGAGCCGCAGGCGCACAAGGCATTCAGGGCGCCACGGGTCCGACGGGCCCCACAGGTCCGCAGGGAGCCGCAGGCGCACAAGGCATTCAGGGCGCTACGGGTCCGACGGGTCCCACGGGTCCGCAAGGTGACGCCGGTCCCGCGGGTGCTACGGGTGCGGAAGGTGCCACGGGTCCGACGGGCCCCACGGGTCCGCAAGGTGACGCAGGTCCCGCGGGCGCTACGGGTGCGGAAGGCGCCACGGGTCCGACGGGGCCCACAGGTCCCACCGGTCCTACGGGTCCGCAGGGTGCGCAGGGTCTGCAAGGCTCGGCGGGCACACAAGGCGCTACGG
>CALWHM010000040.1 GCA_944380395.1 uncultured Clostridia bacterium
GCGAACTTGCCGGCTATGTCGTCTTCGCGTATGCCGCCTTCCACGTAGCTTCTGGGCACTGCCACCACGTTGCGGTAACGGCGCATACCCGTACCTGCGGGAATGAGTTTACCCAAAATGACGTTCTCCTTCAAGCCGACAAGGTTATCCACCTTGTTCTTGACGGCGGCTTCCGTAAGCACACGCGCGGTTTCCTGGAAGGAAGCGGCGGAGAGGAAGGACTCCGTAGCCAGAGCGGCTTTTGTGATACCCAGCAAAATGCGCTTTGCCGTGGCGGGTCTGCCGCCCGCTTCCAGCGTTCTTTCGTTCTCCTCTTCATAGGTGAAGATGTCCACGAAATCGCCGGGGAGCATATTAGTATCGCCCTGCTCTTCTATCCTGACCTTGCGCAGCATCTGTCTGATGATGACTTCGGTATGCTTATCGTTGATCTCGACGCCGGAGGTGCGGTAAGCGGACTGCACTTCCTTGATGAGGTATTCCTGCGCGCCCGTAACGCCCTTGGTCCTGAGGATATCCTGAGGATAGATGTTACCTTGCGTTATGGGATCGCCCGCCGTGACGGCGTCGCCCTCTTTAACGCGCAGCTTCTGACCGAACACGAGTTTGTATTCCACGGCGTCGCCCTCCGCGGGAGTGATGGTGACGACGGTATTTTTACCCTCTTCTTTAATATGCACCACGCCCGACTTGTCCGCGACGATGGCTTGACCCTTGGGCTTGCGCGCTTCAAACAATTCTTCCACGCGGGGCAGACCCTGCGTGATGTCCTCGGACACCGCAACGCCGCCGGTATGGAAGGTTCTCATCGTCAGCTGAGTACCGGGTTCGCCTATGGACTGCGCGGCTATGACACCGACCGCTTCGCCCACTTTGACTTCATTGCCGGAAGCCATATTCTTGCCATAGCACTTGGCGCACACGCCGTGCTTGGTCTTGCAGGTGAGAATGGAGCGGATACGCACGCTCTTCACGCCCGCCTTATCTATCGCCGCAGCCTGATCGCCGGAGAGCAGAGTATCCTTGGGCACGATGACTTCGCCCGTTTCGGGATCCACCACGTCGTCCATACAATATCTGCCCACTATTCTGTCACGCAAAGGCTCTATCACCGCGCCGGACACGTCCATTATAGCCGTGACCACGCTGCCCTTGGTGTCTCCGCAGTCTTTTTCGTTGATGATGACGTCCTGGGATACGTCCACCAGACGGCGGGTGAGGTAACCGGAGTCTGCCGTTTTAAGAGCGGTATCCGCCAAACCTTTACGGCCGCCGTGCGCGGATATGAAGTACTCCAAAACGGTAAGACCTTCACGGTAAGAGGACTTGATAGGCAGCTCGACGACCTTACCGGAAGGGTCGCGCACCAGACCTCTCATACCGCACAGCTGGGATATCTGCGACATATTACCGCGGGCGCCCGAATCAGCCATCATCCAGATGGGGTTGAACAGCTCCTTGTGGGAGATGAGCGCCTTATCCACTTCTTCTTTGGCTTTCTGCCACACTTTGACCGTCTGATTGTAGCGGTCTTCGTCACTCATACGGCCGCGCTTGTACAATTTTTCTATTTCCAAGATGTCCGCGTCGGCTTTGTGGAGTATCTCGTACTTTTCCTTGGGCACGTGCATATCGAACACGCTTGCCGTGATGGCGCCCACGGTGGAGTACTGATAGCCCTGGTCCTTTATCTTATCCAAAACTATGGAAGTTTCGGTCGCGCCCTTATACTTGAAGCAAGCGTCCACTATGCGGGAAAGCACGCCTTTGCCCACGGGCACGTTGCCGCCGTTCCACTTGGAGCGGAGGAACTTTTCACGCTCTTCTCCGGTGAGTCCCTTCTCGTCCGCTTCCTTATTTGCGCCCTGCTCGTTCCAGTCTATTTCAAGGTAGAGCTTTTGTTCGGGCGTGTTCCTGGGCACGAATTGCAGATCCTGAGGCACTGCTTCGTTAAAGATTATCCTGCCCGTGGTGGTCTGTATTATCTTGCTCACGCGCTCTCCGTTTTCTTCACGGCTCATACGCACGTGCACCATCGCCTGCAAATCTATCTGACCCAGCTGATATGCCTTTTTGGCTTCGTCCGCGTCACGGAAGAACCTGCCTTCGCCGCGCGCGCCTTCCTTGACTATGGTGAGGTAGTAGCTGCCCATAACCATGTCCTGCGTAGGCGTGACGACCGGCTTGCCGTCCGAAAGCTTTAATATGTTGTTGGTGGAGAGCATAAGGAATCTTGCCTCCGCCCTTGCCTCTATGGAGAGAGGTACGTGCACAGCCATCTGGTCGCCGTCGAAGTCCGCGTTGAATGCGCCGCAAGCCAGGGGGTGCAGCTTTATTGCTCTGCCTTCCACCAGCACCGGCTCAAACGCCTGAATGCCCAGCCTGTGCAGCGTGGGAGCGCGGTTGAGCAGAACGGGATGGTCCTTTATGACCTCTTCCAAAATATCCCATATCTTGCTTTCGCGGGCTTTTTCTATCACCCTCTTTGCGGTCTTGATGTTGGTGCATACGCCGTCGTCCACAAGGCGCTTGATGACAAAGGGCTTGAACAGTTCCAAAGCCATCTCCTTGGGGATACCGCATTGATACATCTTCAATTCGGGACCTACGACGATAACCGAACGGCCGGAGTAGTCCACGCGCTTACCCAGCAGATTCTGACGGAACCTGCCCTGCTTGCCTTTGAGCAGTCCGGAGAGCGATTTGAGTTCGCGATTGCCCGCACCCGTGACCGCCTTGCCGCGCCTGCCGTTGTCTATGAGTGCGTCCACCGCCTCTTGCAGCATGCGCTTTTCGTTCCTGATTATGATGTCGGGAGCGCCCAGCTCCATCAGCTTTTTCAATCTGTTATTGCGGTTGATGACGCGCCTGTACAGATCGTTGAGGTCGGAAGTGGCGAACCTGCCGCCGTCGAGGGGCACCATAGGGCGCAGCTCGGGCGGAATTACGGGCACCACGTCCAAAATCATCCATTCGGGACGATTGCCGCTGGCGCGGAAGGATTCCAGCACTTCAAGGCGCTTTACTATCTTGGCGCGCTTTTGGTTGTTGCCGCCCGCCGCCTGCAGTTCCTGCAATTCTTTTTTGAGCACGGAGCACTCTTTTTCCAAATCTATTTCGGAGAGCAGCTCCTTTATCGCCTCCGCGCCCATTGCGGCACGGAAGGAACCGTAACCGAATTCGTCCTGCAACTCGCGCAGTTCTTTATCGTCTATTATCTGCTTTTTGTGCAGATTGGTCTTGCCCGGATCGAGCACCACGAACTTGATAAAGTAAAGCACGAATTCCACATCCTTGGGGGACATATCCAAACAAAGGGATATGCGCGAAGGAATGCCCTTGAAATACCAAATGTGGGATACGGGCGAAGCCAGCTCTATATGACCCATTCTTTCGCGGCGGACCTTAGCGCGCGTGACTTCCACGCCGCACTTGTCGCAGATGATGCCCTTGTATCTTATCCTCTTGTATTTACCGCAATGGCACTCCCAGTCCTTGGTGGGTCCGAAAATGCGCTCGCAGAACAAACCGTCCTTTTCCGGCTTTTGCGTGCGGTAGTTTATGGTTTCGGGTTTGGTGACTTCGCCATGCGACCACGACCTTATCTGGTCGGGGGAAGCCACTCCGATTTGTATGCTGTCAAAATTGTTTACTTCGGACATAACCTACCTCCTTACTCCTCGTCGTCGCCGTCGGTGAACAGACTGTCAAGACCGCTTACGCCGTCATCGAAACCGCCCAGCTCTCCGGGGAGAGAATCGTCAGAGCCGAACAGACTGCCGTCCATTTCGCTCAATTCGCCCAAATCGAATTCGTCGCCTTCCTGTATAGGTTCCTGATCGTCCTTTTCGGGCACGTCTATTTCGTCATCCACGCTCTCACGCAGACCTATTTCTTCCTTGTTCTCGTTGAGCACCTTCACGTCCAGCGCCAAGCCCTGGAACTCCTTGATGAGCACCTTGAAGGATTCGGGTGTGCCCGGCTCGGAGATGGGATTGCCTTTCACGATGTTCTCGTAAGTCTTCACCCTGCCCACTACGTCGTCCGATTTGACGGTGAGGATCTCCTGCAGGATGTGCGCCGCGCCGTATGCTTCCAGCGCCCAGACTTCCATTTCGCCGAAACGCTGTCCGCCGAACTGCGCCTTGCCGCCCAAAGGCTGCTGCGTGACTAAGCTGTAAGGTCCTATGCTCCTTGCGTGGATCTTGTCGTCTACAAGGTGGATGAGCTTGAGCATATACATATAGCCCACCGTGACGGGATTTTCGAACTTGTCGCCCGTGCGGCCGTCATACAGCTCGAACTTGCCGTTCAAAGGCATATTGTTCTCTTTGAACAGCTCCTTTATATCGTACTCGGTGGCGCCGTCGAACACGGGAGTGGATACCTTCCAGCCCAACGCCTTTGCCACATATCCCAAGTGGACTTCCAACACCTGTCCGATATTCATACGCGAAGGCACGCCCAACGGGTTGAGCACTATCTGCAACGGGGTGCCGTCGGGCAAGAAAGGCATATCCTCACGGGGAAGTACGCGGGACACGACGCCTTTGTTACCGTGGCGGCCCGCCATCTTATCGCCCACGCCCAGCTTGCGCTTTTGAGCTACGTACACCCTGACCAGCTTGTTCACGCCGGGAGACATCTCGTCCTTGTTCTCGCGGGTGAATATCTTCACGTCCACGACTATACCGCTTTGACCGTGCGGCAGACGCAGGGAAGTATCCCTCACCTCGCGCGCCTTTTCGCCGAATATCGCGCGCAGCAGACGCTCTTCGGGAGTAAGCTCCGCTTCACCCTTAGGAGTCACTCTGCCCACCAGAATGTCGCCGGAATGCACTTCCGCGCCCACCATGATGATGCCGTTTTCGTCCAAATATTTGAGCGCGTCCTCACCCAAATTGGGAATGTCGCGCGTTATCTGCTCTTCGCCCAGCTTGGTATCCCTTGCCTCGGTTTCGTATTCCTCTATATGAATGGAAGTGAACACGTCGTCCTTGACCAGATCTTCGCTTATAAGTATAGCGTCCTCGTAGTTGTAACCGCACCACGACATAAAGCCGATAAGTATGTTCCTGCCCAGCGAAAGCTCGCCGTTGTCTGTGGCGGGGCCGTCCGCCAGCACCATGCCCTTGGTCACTTTCTGACCCCTGGACACTATGGGGCGCTGATTTATGCAGGTGCCGTTATTGCTGCGCTCGAACTTTTGCAGAGCATACGTTTCCGTGCTGCCGTCTTCCGCTTCCACGACTATCTTGTCCGCGCTCACGCTCTTGACCACGCCGTCGTTTTTGGCGATGAGCATTACGCCGCTGTCGTAAGCTATCTTATGCTCGATGCCCGTGGCGATGATAGGCGCCTGAGGGCGAATGAGCGGCACTGCCTGACGCTGCATGTTGGAACCCATCAGCGCGCGGGAAGTATCGTCGTTTTCCAGGAAGGGAACAAGGGACGCCGCCACGGAAATGAGCTGCTTGGGGGACACGTCCATATAGTCGACTATGGAGCTGTCCACTTCCCTTATGTCCTCTTTGATACGGCAGGTAACGCGGTTGGAAGCAAACTTGCTGTCCTCCGTCAAAGGAGTGTTTGCCTGCGCCACAACGTACTTGTCCTCTTCGTCCGCCTGCAAATAGTCCACGTGATCGGTGACTATGCCATGCTCCTTGTCCACCTTGCGGTAAGGAGCTTCTATAAAGCCGTACTCGTTCACCCTTGCGAAAGTGGAGAGCGAGGAGATAAGACCTATGTTCTGACCTTCGGGCGTTTCTATGGGGCACATTCTGCCGTAATGGGAGTGGTTGATGTCACGCACTTCCACGGAAGCCCTGTCCCTGTTCAGACCGCCGGGGCCCAGCGCGGAGAGCTTTCTTTTGTGCGTAAGTTCCGCTATGGGGTTGTGGTGATCCATAAACTGCGACAGCTGCGAGGAGCAGAAGAACTCCTTGATGGCGGAAGTCACGGGCTTGATGTTTATGAAGTTTTGAGCCTTATAATCCGCGTCGTCGGAGATAATGCTCATACGCTCCTTGATTACCCTGTCCAGCCTGCCGAAGCCTATGCGCAGCTGATTTTGCAGCAGCTCGCCCACGGAACGCACGCGGCGGTTCGCCAAATGGTCGATGTTGTCGCATTCGCCCAAACCGTGGGTAAGACCCAAGTTGTAAGATACGGCGGCGATGACGTCGTCCATTGTGAGGTGCTTGATGATCAGCGTATCCCTTGCCTTCTTTATCTCCGCCAAAAGCTCTTCGCCGGAGAAGTTTGCCATCATCTCTTTGAGCGTGGGATAATACACTCTCTCGTTTATGCCCAGCGCCTTGGGATCGCAGTCCACAAATGCGTCCAGATCCACCGTGCCGTTGCCTATTACTTTGACTTTCGCGCCGTCTTTGCCCACAACGAACACTTCGTTGATGCCCTTGTTCTGCAATTCGAGCGCCGCTTTTTCGTCCAACCTGTCGCCCTTGGCTGCAAGCACTTCGCCGTCCTCGGAGATGATGTCTTCCGCCAATTCAAGACCGGCTATCCTCAAACCGAGAGAAAGCTTTTTGTTGAACTTATATCTGCCTACCCTTGCCAGGTCGTATTTACGCGAATCGTAGAAGGTGTTGTAGATGAGCTGGGTAATGGATTCGTTGTTGGGAACTTCACCGGGACGCATCTTCTTGTACAATTCCACCTTGGCTTCTTCGGAATTGTGGGAAACGTCTTTTTTGAAGGTTTCCCTCAATATCTTTTCTTCACCGAACACGCCGATTATCTGTTCGTCGGAGCTTAAACCCAAAGCGCGGAGCAGCGTGGTAGCGGCAACTTTGCGGTTGCGGTCCACGTTTACCCAAAGCACGTCGTTCTGATCCTGCTTGAATTCCAGCCACGCGCCGCGCGAAGGCATAACGGTGGTATCAAAACGGGGAGTGCCCGATTTGTCCATATTCACGTTGCAATAGACGCTGGGGCTGCGCACAAGCTGGCTGACTATTACTCTTTCCGCACCGTTGATGATGAAAGAGCCGTTCTCCGTCATCATGGGGAAATCGCCCATGAACACGTCTTCTTCCGTGACTTCGCCCGTGTCGTTGCGCACAAGCCTCACCCTGACTTTGAGCGGGCGCGCGTAAGTGGCGTCCCTGTCCTTGCACTCTTTTACGGAGTAGGTTACCTTGTCGTCAAAATAAAAACCGACGTAATGCAGCTCTATTTTGCCGGAAAAGTCACAAACGGGGGTATAGTCATCCAAGACTTCCTGAATGCCTTCCGTTATAAAACGCTTGAAGGAATCCTTTTGAAGCTCTATCAGATAGGGTATGGGTAATACATCCTTGATCTTGGAAAAACACATCCTTTCCGTGTTACCGTACTTGACCTTGTGTATGTGTTTAGGCATGTTTTACACTCCTTGAAAAATTATATGCAATGTGATTTTGCGCAATATCCCCCTTCCCCTGCCGCGGAATGGCGATACTGAGCAACATACATAACGATACAATTCTACATTATAGCGCCCAACGGCAATCTCGTCAAGCGTTTTTGATAAATAATTATAAAAAAATTTTTTATATATATACGCGCGCCGCCCCTATTGCGCGCGGCGCCGCCTTGTGTTATAATTATCGTATGAGATTGGACAAGTTTTTGAAAGTAAGCAGGATAATAAAGCGCCGCACCGTGGCGGCACAGGCGTGCGACGACGGCAGAGCGGAAGTGGGCGGCAGACCCGCCAAACCTTCCACGCGCCTGAAAGTGGGCGATGAAGTCACGCTCCGCTTCGGCGACAAGCTGTTTTCCTTCCGCGTGCTCTCCCTTAATGAAAACGCGCGCAAAGAAGAAGCAAGCTTAATGTACGAGGTTTTGGATGAAAATTAACGTTATACTGCCCTGCGCCGGCAAAGGCGAGCGCGCGGGGCTGGGCTACAACAAAACCCTTGCCCTGTTGGGCGACAAGCCCGTGGCGTTGGAATCCGCCTCCGTTTTTTACGCCCTTGCGGAAGTTACGCGCATAGTAGTGGTAACGGCGGAAGGAGAAGAAGAGGCTTTCCGCGCGGCGCTTTCCCCCGTTGCGGACAAAATCAAATTCGCCTTGGGCGGCGCGACGCGCACACATTCCGTTTACTCGGGAATATGCGCTTGCGAAGAGGACTGCGACGTTATCGCCGTTCATGACGGCGCCCGCCCCTATCTTTCCGAAGCGTTGCTCCGCCGCACTTTGGACGTGTGCTCAAAGCACGGCTCCGCCATTCCCGTCCTGCCCGTAACGGACAGTCTGCGCGAAGTGCACGGCGAATTTTCGCACGCCGTGGACCGCAGCTGTTATTACGCCGTTCAAACGCCGCAAGTGTTCGACGCCGAGAAATTGCGCGCGGCATATGACAGCGCTATAGCGGACGGTTATGTTTTTTCCGACGACGCGCAGGTATTTGAACGCTACATAGGCAAAGTTACGCTTTGCGCGGGCGATCCCGCAAATATAAAGCTCACCAACCCCTCGGACTTTGCCCTGAACGGCATATCCGTGGGCTGCGGATTTGACACCCACCGCCTTGTAAGCGGGCTCAAACTCATCTTGGGCGGCGTGGATATCCCTCACGACAAGGGGCTTTTGGGACACTCGGACGCGGACGTTCTTGTGCATGCGATAATGGACGCGCTGCTTTCTTCCGTTCACGCGCGCGACATAGGCGTGCTCTTTCCCGACACGGACGAAAAATATGCGGGCATATCCAGCATGAAACTGCTTGACGAAGTGAAAAAACTGCTTGACGAAAAGGGCGCACGCGTGCTCAATATATCCGCCGTGATACTTGCGCAAAAACCCAAGTTAAGGGACTATATCCCGCAGATGAGCGCCAATATCGCCGGCGTTTTGGATATTGCTGAAGAAAAAGTATCCCTGTCCGCCACCACCACGGAAGGCATAGGTATTATAGGCAGAGAAGAAGGCATAAGCTGCCGCGCCTATGCCTGCGTTGCGATAACGAAATAATTCGACGGAATATACTTTATAAAAAAGCGGACTTCTGTCCGCTTCCCGTATTTACTTAATGTCCCGCCCCACAAGTTCGTCTAGCGTTATACCGTAAAAGTCCGCCAACTTTACGCAATAATCTATACTCGGAAGCACATCGCCGTTCTCCCAACGGCTGATATTTTGATGGGAAGTGCCTATCTTCTGCGCAAGTTGCAATTGGCTGAGTCCCGCCTGCTCTCGTTGATATTTGAAGTACTCTCCGTATTTTCTCTTTGATTGCGTATTCATACGAATATGATTGCACATATTTGTGAAAATTATTTGACTTGCACATATTTGTGCATTTCAAAATATATTTTTACTTATATATTTTTACTGAGCATGCTTTGCTCGTACTCGTTTTCCTCGCTTACTTTTTCAATATACGATTTTTTCGGAGTTTCCTTGATCTCGTTTTCGGGCTTTATTGTCTGCTTAGCGCCCTCTTCGCAATTTTCTTCTGCTTTCGGTTTACGGCTTTCACTCTGCTTCCTACCGATATTTTTGATAAATTCCGCAATTATGCCCGTGTACTTTGTCTTTATCGGCTTAACAAGCCTATTATTTATTTTTACGGCTATGCGATTGTTCGTGGAAATTGTTGCGGTGATTACTTTTCCGTTCTCCAAAGTAGCGCTCATTGTGACGGGTAAAAAACTTAATACGGCTTTATACTCGTCTATTTTCACTCCATTTGCCTTAATATAATGATTCGTAAATCCCGCAAAAACGATTATTTCACAGCCATCAACATTATATTTTTTGCACGATAACAAAAAGGTGGCGATAACCCAGCACATCACCAATAATGATAAAATAGTATCTATAATGATTGCCTCTCCGCTTAAACCCGGCATTTCTATGTTTATAATATCCACGGAATAATAGCCGACTTCTCCGTCGACATAAAATCTTTCCGAAACCTCATCATCGTCAAAAGCGTAAAATGTTGAGTATTCATTACCTAAATAATCATTATTTTCATCGTAAAAACTGACAAGAACATCGGCGCTGTATATTTCTTTATCGAAATTCAATGTTATTTCACAAGTTGTACTGTCTAAAATGTCCGAATATGATTCCACATATCCTTCATCATCAATAAGCACCGCCTGCGACTTTGGGGCGGAAATTACAATCATAACTATCACACATATCAATGCAACTATGATAGCTATCACTCTATGAACTAAAATATATATATATTCTCTTTCCGTTTTTCGCATAACTCTCCTGCGTGCAGAGCTTTTCTTATTTTGTTTTATTTACTATAATTTATCGTGCAGCGCCTGTCCGCCCACTCACCGTTCCAATCTTTGCTTTGCTTTTTCACGGCGGTAAATGCGATAACGGCTTTATCGCAATTGCGGAAAGCGTTATGCCCTATAAATTCCGGCTTGGAACGAATAACCACTTGTTTAAGCGCCTTGCAGTCCGTAAACGCGCTTTTGCCGATATATTCGGTCTTTTCAGGAATGTCCGCGCTTTCAAGTGAAGCACAATAGCCGAAGCAGTCGTCCTCTATCTTTTCAAGCTGCGGTGAAAGAGGGAAAGCGGTCAAACTGCGGCAGCCGTTAAATGTGGCTTTGAGCAATTGCGTAACTTTATCCGAAGCGCTCATAAGTGACAGATTGCCGCAGGAAGCAAAGGCGTTGCGCCCTATCCTCTCCACGTTTTCGCCGAAGTACGCGCATTTAAGAGAACGGCAATTTTCAAAAGCGCTCTCACCTATTCTCTCCACTTTGCCGCCCGTGCAGAACGCGTAAAGATTATAACAGCCGGAAAAAGCTTTTTCCTCTATATATTTGAGTTCGCTGTCGCCGCGGAAGGTAACGCCGCGCAGATCGCGGCAGTTCATAAAACACTCCTTGCCCAAATGGCTCATACCCGCAGGCAATGAGATATAGTACATCTTCTTTTTATCCTTGAAAACGCCCGCGGCAATGCCTATGACGGGCTTGCCCCTGTGTTCATCGGGAATAAAGTTGCACTTGCGCAGCAATTGAACGCACGAGGTGACCACGTATCCCTGCTTTACACGGGTATATCCTAGCCTGAACGGCACAAGCTGTATAAGAGAAAGCAAGGCAAGTCCGGAAGCCACACCCGCCACGATATACATTGTGTTTTCACGCATTACCCCGGCTATTATCCACGCGATAAGCAATATCACTATTACCACTATTATCATAGATACAGCCCTTATACGCTGTCCCGAACGCACCTGCCTTTCGCGTGAAGCAAACCGCGCCTGCTCCTGTTCGCACGTGCGCAAAACGTGTTCGTTATGCTTTTTCAAATCCTCTTTCATATATTCCGCCCTAAAGTGCTACTCGGTAATTTCCGCCTCGCCCTCTTCCTTGCTAAGCTCTCCCGACCTGACCGTCTTGTCGCCGCCCTTATCTCCGTCGGTGCGCTCACGCAAACGCGTGAACACCGTTTTGACTATCAGCACATCAGCATACGCCAAAAACCCGCTTGAAGCCAGCATAAGCAGGGACAATACTATGCCGCAAACCACTTTGCCCGCCCCTTCAAGCGAGAAGCTTAAATATATGCCGTAAACGGAACTTGCCGCCAAAAATACGCCCACAAACAGCACCGCGATAAACCCCGCGAATGCCACAATAAGCCCTACAATATTAAATATTATATCGGCAACCTTATCGCCCTTTGTCGGTTTTTTCTCCATATGCTATTATGATAACACAAAAAAGCGCAAAAATAAAGGCTTTGCCTGCTATTTACCATAAACTGCGGCTTTTCTTCGCAAGGGAGCGCGGCAGCGAGCCGGGAGCGTGGGACGCTCCACCCCTTAACCGCCTTGCAGTAACGAAAATGTTTTGCCGCTTTCTTCTTCGCAAAGTCTTGGTTTGTAAGTTATTCCCTGACAAGATTATTAAACAATTAACAATAACTACTCATGTCAAGTGGTACTTGAGCAGCGAGCCGCTGCACCCTTAACCGCCTTGAAGTAACGGAACTTTTTTACCGCTTTCTTCTTCGCAAAGTCCTTTCTTATACTCAAAAAATAGACATGTCAAGTGGTACTTGACAAGATTATTTTTGATTACTCTTAGTTGTAAAATTCCATAATATTGGAATTTCGCCCTACAAAACACGGCAAAGGTGTTGGAATTATGCCGTTTTGGTATAATTAATAACTATATGTTATGCGATAAATATCAGCCGCATAAACCATGCTTTTATGTTAATACTACTATCTATAAATTCGCAGTGCGGTTTTTCCTTCTAAATCTTTTAAGACTTAAAGCTTACTCGATATGGATCGCAGAATATGTGCAGTGCACATATTTTAAGATTGTTTTTGTGTAAGAAGAGATAAATTTTCGCGCTTAAGTATTATAAGACTTAGAGCTTACTCGGCGCGAAAAGAAGGGAGAATCGACACCCTATCCTGTTATTATAAATACAAGCGAAGCAAAACCGCATTTTGCCAAGCGGCAGCGAGCCGCTGCACCCTGATTATTCTTTGAAGCAACTATGGCTTAATGCCAAAACAAAACTCTTTGCAATAGCATAGCTTATAATAATAAAATAAAGCGCGGCAAACTCGCATTTTGCCAAGCGTTACCTATAAAACTTGCCGTGCAAGTTTTCCGAATGAGTGAGGCTAGCCGAACGAATGAGGCGGGAGCGCGTGGCGGCGGTGAGCCACCGCGGGCTGATTATGCCTTGAAGTGACTACGACTTAACGCCAAAGCAGCACTCTTTGCAAAG
>CALWHM010000041.1 GCA_944380395.1 uncultured Clostridia bacterium
GCAGTGCACGAAGCAGACAAAAAGAACAAGCCTAAAAGATTTCGACGGGTTTCAGGACGGATGATTTACTTAGATAACGCCGCAACCGGAAGGTATAAGCCTCCCGCAGTGTATGAAGCTATGATGACGGCAATGCAAAACTCGGCTAACCCGGGGCGCGGCGGGCATTCCGCTTCATTGAAGGCGGCGGGAGAAGTGGAGCTTGCAAGGCAGAGTGTAAAGCGCGCGTTTAATGCGGAAGGTTATCATACGATATTCACTTGCAATTGCACGGAAGCGCTTAATATTGCAATATTAGGGTGGCTTAGAAGGTGGAAAGGGCAGAAAAGCAGGGTGATATGCACTGCTTATGATCATAACTCCGTATTGCGCCCGCTCACGGCTTTGCAGGGGGAACAGGACCTTGCCGTAGATGTGATAATGCCCAACGAAAGGGGAGAGATAGACGCGCGCGCCGTGCGGGAAAAGATGACGGATATAACGCGCCTTGTCATAGCCACGCATATATCCAACGTGACGGGTGCCGTTACGGATATTAACGCAATAGGCAGAGTATGCTCGCTGAATAAGGTGCCGTTTTTGGTGGATTGTGCACAGTCCGCAGGACATTTAAGGGTGGATGTGCAAGCGGCGGATATGTCTTTTATGTGCACCGCAGGGCATAAAGGACTGCACGGACCGCAAGGGAGCGGCTTTTTGCTCGTCAAGGAAGGGGTGGAACTTTTGCCTATAAAATTCGGCGGAACGGGCACGCAAAGTTTAAGTCTTGTCCAGCCTTTGGATATGCCGGAAAGTTTGGAGTCGGGCACGCTGAACACTCCGGGCATATGCGGACTGCGCGCGGGCTTGGAGTGGACGCACGCCAATTTATTGGAGATAAACGGCAAGGTGAAGGCGTTTTGCAATGTCTTGCGTGAGGCGCTTTGCGGTATGGAACGGGTGAAGATATATTCTCCGCAAGGCAGCTGCCTTATAACCTTTGCCGTGGACGGCATGACTTCCGTAGATGTGGCGGATGAACTCAACGAAAGGGGTATATGCGTGCGCGCGGGGCTGCATTGCGCGCCGCTTGCCCATGCCGCTTTGGGTACGGAAAGGGACGGGCTGGTGCGTATAAGTCCGGGCGTGGGAAATACCGTGCGCCAGGCGGAAATAACCGCTTCGGCTATTGCCGCGATATGTGCAAAATCAAATAAAAAGCAGTATTAGGGCGGGTGCTAAATAAAAATAGTGCGCTTTTGTAGTATTAAGAGCTTATAAGGAAAGCGTTGCGCGCTTCCGATTTGACGGAGCATAGATAGCCTTCGGGCAGGGGAGAGAGATATGAAAAAACCGAAATTTGATGAGCAGACTTCTTCAAAAGAAAACTTTGAGCCAAAGGAAAATGCGGCAGGCGACGATATGTCCGCCGCGATACGGCGCTATTCGGGAATGAGCGAAAGCGCGCTTATGACGGAATTGCTTGCGCGGGTGGCGGAGGGCAGGCGGAGCGGCACTTTGACGGACGCGGATCTGGACGATTTTTATGCCAAAGCCTCGCCTGTTTTAGATCAAACACAGCGCGAAAAATTAAAGGGCTTGGTGGAGGGCTTAAAACAGAACAAGCAGTCCTAGCCGCGGGGTCGAGAGTGAATATATGGCATATATGTTTATAATATAGTTGAGTATATTGACAAAAGGAGTGGATATGAACGCGCAGGATATTCTTAAAATCATGCAAAGCGGCGACATCTCATCGTTGGCGGGAGTTATGGGCGGCAATATGGCAGCCCTTGCGCCGCTTTTGAAAAATATGCAGATGAAAAAAGAGGATAAAGGCTCCGCTCAAACCTCCGCCCCGCCCGCCGAAGCGGAAGATTTGACTTTTCAAAAGCCGATATATAACGATGAGTTCTAATCTATGTGCGCCACGAAATGAAGCAGCGAGCCGGCGGTGAGCCACCGCGGGCTGATTACTCATTGAAGTAGCGATAAGTTTTGTTGCTTTTCTTCTTCGCAAAATCTTTTTTGTTCTCAAATAAATCGGCATGTCAAGCTGTACTTGACAAGGAGCGTAGGGCGCTCCACCCCTTAACCGCATTGCAGTAACGATAAAGTTTTGCAACCGTACATCTTCGCAAAGTCTTTGTTTGTACTCAAATATATGGCTTGTAAGTTATTAACTGACACGACTATTAAAACAATTGACAATAAATACCCGTGTCAAGTGGTACTTGACATGAGTATATGTGATGGTTTGCTTTTATTCGGGTGTCAAGTGGTACTTGACAAGGAGCGCGTGGCGCTCCACCCCTTAACCGCATTGCAGTAACGATAAAGTTTTGCAACCGTACATCTTTGCAAAATCTTTGTTTGTACTCAAATATATGGCTTGTAAGTTATTAACTGACACGACTATTAAAACAATTGACAATTAATACCCGTGTCAAGTACCACTTGACAAGAGTATTAATGATAGTTTCGATTATAATTACGGGGTTGCAGTAGAGCATGTCAAGTAGTAACTGACAAGAGTATTAAAAAGGTAAGCAAAAAATACCCGTGTCAAGTGGTACTTGACATGAGTATATGTGATGGTTTGCTTTTATTCGGCGTGTCAAGTGGTACTTGACAAGGAGCGTAGGGCGCTCCAACCGCGGCGAGCCGCCGCCCCCTGATTACGCATTGAAGTAGCAACCGTAGTCTTACCTCTTTCCATCTGCTCAATGTTTTTATGTGTGATTTTCCAAGGTTAATGTTGGTTTAGGTTTTAAATTTTTAAAATTCTAAACTCAAATACCCATGTCAAGTGGTACTTGACAAGACTATTAAAATATTACTTTAAATACTTATGGTTATTAACTGACAAGACTATTAGTACGATAAGCAATAAATACCCATGTCAAGTGGTACTTGACAAGCCGAGCCCCAATGCTATGGAATCAATTGGCAGGACGGAAGAATGTCAATCCGATAGTCCCAGCAGATAGTCTGCTGAAACGTTGAAATATTCGCACATTCTTTTGAAGATGATCAGTGACGGAACGGCTTTGCCGCTTTTATAGTCACTTATGCATTGCCTGCTCACACCAATATAATCGGCAAGTTGTATTTGAGTCCTTGCACTTTGCTCCAATGCCTCACAAAATCTAACGGTAAATTTTTCCATAATTTTATTATAGCACATTACAATGAGTTTTGTAAGTTATTAACCGGCATGATTATTTATAATTTTCAGGGTGTAATTGTCTTTGTCAAGTGGCACTTGACAAGAGTATTAACGATAGGTTTGAGTATAAGTAAGAGTTTGTAATTGAGCGTGTCAAGTAGTAACTGACAAGGCTATTAAAACAATAAGCAGCACATATCCATGTCAAGCAGTACTTGACAAGATTATAAAAAGCAAACGATAAATACCTGTGTCAAGCGGTACTTGACATGAGTATATGTGATTGTTTGCTTTTATTCGGCGTGTCAAGTAGTAACTGACAAGACTATTAACACAATAAGCAGTACATACCCGTGTCAGGTGGTATTTGACAAGGAGCGCGTGGTGCTCCACCCCTTAACCGCATTGCAGTAACGATAAAGTTTTGCAACCGTACATCTTCGCAAAGTATTTATTTGTGCTCAAAAAATAGGCTTATAAGTTATTAACTGACACGACTATTAAAACAATTGACAATAAATACCCGTGTCAAGCAGTACTTGACAAGAGTATTAACGATAGTTCTGAGTATAAATGCGAGTTTGTAATTGAGCATGTCAAGCAGTACTTGACAAGATTATAAAAAAGTAAGGGATAAATACACATGTCAAGTGGTACTTGACAAGAGTGTATGTAATGGTTCGTTTTTATTTTGCGTGTCAAGTGGTACTTGACAAGAGTGTTTGAGCGCGTGCCAATCGGTTTTACGGCAATTGACCGGATGAGCGGAGAGTAACGGCGAATAGGTTTTACGGCTCAACAGCCTTACCTCAAACAAGCGTGTGTGATTTACTGTTCGGCGGTTGCGGTGCAAGCACTTGGCAATTTAAATTAATGCTCAACTGCTTTGCCGTAAGCATGCGGAAGCTGATTTGCTGTTCGTCTGGCACGGTGCAAGCACTTGGCAATTTAAATTAATGCTCAACTGCTTTGCCGTAAACATGCGGAAGCTGATTTACTGTTCGGCGGTTGCGGTGCAAGCACTTGGCAATTTAAATTAACGCTCAATAGCTTTGCCGCAAACGCGCGTAATTTGATTTGGTGTTCGGCTATTCTGACGCAAGCACACGGAAGGCGGGTTCGGCGATGCCGGTGCAAACGTGCGCAATTTGATTTAACTTCAACAGCTTTGCCGCAAGTGTGCGTAATTTGATTTAACTTCAACAGCTTTGCCGCAAGTATGCGTAATTTGATTTAACTTCAACAGCTTTGCAGATAACGCGCGTAATTTGATCTGGTGTTCGGCTATTCTGACGCAAGCACACGGAAGGTGGGTTCGGCGATGCCGCTGCAAACGTGCGTAATTTGATTTAACTCCAACAGCTTTGCCGCAAGTATGCGTAATTTGATTTAACTTCAACAGCTTTGCAGCAAACGCACACAATTTGAATTAACGCTCAACAGCCTTACCTCAAACGCTCGCGTGTGATTTGATATTCGGCGGTTGCGGTGTTGTGAGTACACGATAATTTGATTTGCTGTTCAGCGGTTCTGCCGCAATTATTCCGCAAGCAGTCCGCAATTATTCCGCTGCGGGTTCGTAAGAAGGCGGTTCGGGGCGGTTTTGATTTTTTCGGAGCTGTGTAGTTCCGTCAATCGCTTTACATAGATAAGGCAATGTGCTATAATGTTCGCAATACATATATATAAATAAATATATTTAGATAAGGAGCTTTACTGACTTATGGTACTTTGTGTGGTGCTTATAGCGATATGCGTGATATTGTCGGCGTTCTTTTCTTCGTCGGAATCCGCGCTTACTTGTCTTAACCACATCAGGCTCAAAAATATGGCGGGGGAAGGCAACAAGCGCGCTCGCGGCGCTATGTGGTTTGAACAGCACCTGGACAGCATGGTCACGACCATTTTGATAGGCAACACTTTGGTGAACGTGGCGGCTGCCACCATTTCCGTATTTTTCTGGCTGGAAGCCGTGTCCCTGAATTGGGGCGCGACGGGTGCGATCGCCGCGGCGGTGATGTTTGCGATAGTGATAGTTTTCGGGGAAGTGATACCCAAGAATCTGGGGAAGAAGCGTCCCGAAAAATTCGTGATGATATTTGCGCCCGTGCTCAGGTTTTTCTATTATCTGTTCTATCCGCTCAACATAGTGATGAAGGGGATAAGGAAGATATTGGACAAGCTGTTCAAGGAAAAGACGGAGCAGACCATCACGGACGACGAGCTTATCACGATAGTCGACGAAGCGCAGACGGAAGGCGGCTTGGACGAATACGAGGGCAGGCTGATACGCTCTGCGATAGAGTTCGACGATCTTACGGTGGTGGACATACTCACTCCGCGCGTGGAGGTGGAGGCTGTGGAGCAGGGCACCCCTATGGAGGAGGTGCTGGGCGTGTACCGCGAAACGGGCTATACGCGTCTGCCGGTGTATAAGGAATCCATAGACAACGTGGTGGGCGTCATCAATGAAAAAGACTTTTTGAACATATATCTGGACGGCGCTTCGTCGTTCGATCCCATCATAACTCCGGTGGTGTGCGCCACGCCGAGAATGAAGATATCCGTTTTGCTGAGGCGTTTACAGAAGGAAAAATCGCACCTTGCGGTGGTGGTGGACGAATTCGGCGGCACGATGGGCGTGGTGACGATGGAGGACATCATTGAAGAGCTGGTCGGAGAGATATGGGACGAGCACGACGAGGTGGTGGAGAACTTTGTCAAGACGGAAGAGGGCAAATTCAAAGTGCAGGGAGAGGTAACTCTTGCCGACTTTTTCGAGTTTTTCAATATAAAGAAGGACGCTGCGGAGTACGATTCCGTCACGTTGAGCGGGCTTATCGCGCAGCTTGCGGGCAAGGTGCCCGCGCCGGGGGAAGAGATAAAATTTGAAAATTTAACGCTCAAAGTACTTTCCGTGGAGTATTACAAGGTCACGGAAGTGGAAGTTACCGCGGGCGAATCTGAGCAAGCTACGGGCGAGATGCCCAAGGAGGAACAAGGTGTACGATAAAGTATCAGCCGATATGCAGTTTTGCAAGAGAGAGCAAGAGGTGATCGAGTTCTGGAAAGAACGCGACATATTTGAAAAGAGCGTGAAGAAGAATGAGGGAAAGCCTTCCTTCTCCTTCTACGACGGACCGCCCACAGCCAACGGAAAGCCGCACATAGGTCATATTTTGACGCGCGTTATGAAGGATATAATCCCCCGTTACAAGACGATGAAGGGTTATCACGTGCTGCGCAAAGCCGGCTGGGACACGCACGGTCTGCCCGTGGAGCTTGAAGTGGAAAAGCAGCTGGGAATGGACGGCAAGCAGGATATAGAAAAGTACGGCGTGGAGCCGTTTATCAAAAAGTGCAAAGAAAGCGTGTGGAAGTATAAGCACGAATGGGAGCGTATGTCCGAGCGCGTGGGCTATTGGGTGGATATGGATCACCCTTACATCACCTATGACGATAATTACATAGAGTCCGTGTGGTGGATGCTCAAAACCGTGTTCGACAAGGGGCTTATATACAAAGGTTTCAAGATAGTGCCTTACTGCCCTCGCTGCGGAACGGCGCTCAGCTCTCACGAGGTGGCGCAGGGCTATAAGGACGTGAAGGAGCGCTCCTGCATAGCCAAGTTCAAGAGGGTGGGCGCGCAAGGCTGCTTCCTTGCCTGGACCACCACGCCGTGGACGCTGCCTTCCAACGTGGCGCTTTGTATGAATCCGGACGAAGAGTATGCGGAGATAAAGAGCGGGGACGAGGTGTACGTGCTGGCAAAGGCGCTTGTACCCACCCACTTTGAAGAGTATGAGATTTTGTCCGTGAAGAAGGGCAAGGAATACGAATTTGCGCAATATGAACCGCTTTTCGACTGCTATACGGGCAAGAAGAAGGCGTTTTACGTGACCTGCGACGGATACGTCACCTTGACGGACGGCACGGGCGTGGTGCATATCGCTCCCGCGTTCGGTGAGGACGACGCAAACGTGGGCAGAAAGTACGACCTGCCTTTCCTGCAAATGGTGGACGAGCGCGGCAAGTTCGTCAAGGGCACGCACGAAAAGCTGGACGGCGTGTTCTGCAAGGACGGCGACCGCACCGTTATGATGCTGCTCAATGAGAAGGGATTGCTGTTCAAGGATATGATGTACGAACACTCTTATCCCTACTGCTGGCGCTGCGACACTCCGCTTTTGTATTACGCGCGTTCCAGCTGGTTCATCAAGATGACCGCCGTCAGGGACGAACTGCTCAAAAACAACGCGTCCGTCAATTGGATCCCGCCCTCGATAGGCACGGGCAGAATGGGCAACTTCTTGGAAAACGTGATAGATTGGGGCATATCCCGCGAACGCTATTGGGGCACTCCGCTCCCGTTCTGGGTATGCGAATGCGGACACGTGCACGCGGTAGGCAGCAGGGAAGAGCTGCGCAAATTGAGCGGACTTGACCACGACATAGAGCTTCACAAGCCCTACATCGACGAAATAACCATAAAGTGCCCCGTATGCGGCAAGACTATGCACCGCACCCCCGAAGTGCTCGACTGCTGGGGGGATTCGGGCAGTATGCCGTTCGCGCAGTTCCACTATCCTTTTGAAAACAAGGAGCTGTTTGAAAGTCAATTCCCCGCCGACTTCATCTCCGAAGCGGTGGACCAGACGCGCGGCTGGTTCTACACCTTGCTTGCCGTATCCACGCTTATGTTCGGCAAGGCGCCCTTCAAAAATTGCGTGGTGCTTGGGCACGTCAACGACAAAAACGGCATAAAGATGAGCAAGCACAAGGGCAACGTGGTGGACCCTTGGAGCGTGCTGGACAAGCAGGGCGCGGACGCGGTCAGGTGGTACTTCTATTCCTCCTCGGCGCCGTGGCTGCCTTCCAGATTCAGCGCGGACAACGTGTCCGAATCGCAGAGGAAGTTTATGGGCACGCTGTGGAACACTTACGCGTTTTTCGTGCTCTATGCCGATATAGACGGTTACGACCCGTCCAAATACAACTTGAAGGACTGCGCTCTCACGCAAATGGACCGCTGGCTGCTCTCCGGGCTGAACACGCTGGTCAAGTACGTGGACGAGAGTTTGGACAAGTATATGATAACGGAAAGCGCGCGCGCGATACAGGACTTTGCGGACAACCTGTCCAATTGGTATGTGCGCCGCGGCAGGGAACGCTATTGGGGCAGCGAGATGACCGAAGACAAGAAGGCGGCTTACACCACCTTGTATCACACTTTGGTCACGCTCTCCAAGCTGTGCGCGCCCTTCGTGCCGTTTATGAGTGAGAGCATTTACCGCAATCTCGTGACCAACTTCTTCAAGGACGCGCCCGAAAGCGTGCACCTTTGCGGCTTCCCCGTTTGCGAAGAAGAGTATATAGACAAAGATTTGGAAGCGGATATGGACGTGGTTCTGCGCGCCGTTGCGCTGGGCAGAGCCGCACGCAATAAGGTGAACATCAAAAACCGTCAGCCGCTGTCCAAAATGTACGTGATAACGGACAAGCTGCCCGCGCATGCCGAGATACTCTCGCTTGCGGCGGACGAGCTGAACGTGAAGAAGGCGGAGATAGTGCAGGACGATTCCGGCTTTATCTCCTATGAAATAAAGCCTCAGCTCAAAACGCTGGGACCCAAGTACGGCAAACTCATCGGCGCGATCCGCTCCTTCCTCACCTCCTGCGAAAAGCCGGAGGAGATAGTGGCGGCGGTGAACGGCGGCGGAGTTTACACCGCAAACATCGGCGGGCAGGACGTGCAATTTACCGCGGACGATCTGCTCATTACCCCCGTTAACAAGGGCGGCTACGCTATGGAAACGTACGGCGGAATGACCGTGGTCTTGGACACCGCGCTTACCGAAGAACTCATTGACGAGGGCGTGGCGCGCGAACTCGTGTCCAAGTTGCAGACAATGCGCAAGGAGGCGGGCTACAACGTCACCGACCGCATAAATATCGGCTACGTCGCGGGCGGCAGAGCGGAAAAAGTGCTGCTGGGCGGCGCGGTGAAAGCGGACGTTTTGTGCGATAAGATAGCTTCGGGTACGGAAGGCTGCGACCTTGTCAAAGAGTGGGACATCAACGGCGAAAAAGTCACGCTCGGCGTTAAAAAGGCTTGATATGTCGGCGGGCGTCATCTCACCCCGCGGCATTGCGGAGGGCTGGAAGGATTACGAAATAATCGCTACGGGCGGCGGAGAAAAATTGGAGCGCTGGGGAAAACTTATCCTCCTGCGCCCCGATCCGCAGGCTATCTGGGCGCCTCCCTTTCCGCTCAAAGACTACAAGGGCATAAACGCGCGCTATGTGCGCTCCAAAAGCGGCGGCGGCAGATGGGAATACTCGGGCGGCGTGCCCGAAGAATTTGTCATCGCGCGCGGCGACCTCAAATTTTTGTGCAAGCTGATGGGCTTTAAGCACACGGGTCTGTTCCCCGAACAGGCTTATAATTGGGATATGATGCGCTCGCTCATAATGGGCGCGGGCAGAAAGATAAACGTGCTCAATCTGTTCGCATACACGGGCGGAGCCACCGTTGCCTGCGCCAAGCAGGGCGCACGCGTCACGCATGTGGACGCGGCAAAAGCCATGGTGGAGCGCGCCAAGCAGAACGCGCTTTTATCGGGCGTGGAGCGCGAAAACACCCGATATATCGTGGACGACTGCGCCGCTTTCGTCGCGCGGGAGATAAGACGCGGCAACAAGTACGACGCCGTCATAATGGATCCGCCCTCATACGGCAGGGGTCCTAGCGGGGAAGTGTGGCGCACGGAAGACGACCTCTACGCGTTCGTGTGCGAAGTTGCCAAACTTCTGTCCGAGCAGCCGCTTTTCGTGCTGGTCAACTCATACACCACGGGCTTGCAGCCCACCGTGATAGCCAACATTCTCTCCCTTGCGCTGCCGCAGGGCGGGGAAGTGCGCGCATACGAACTCGCTCTGCCCACGGGAGATGAAAGAGTGGCCCTGCCGTGCGGGTGCAGCGGACTTATTACCTATTGATATGACATACGAAGATATAAATATTGTTTACGAAGATAACCATTTGCTCGCGGCGGTCAAACCCGTCGGAGTGCCCGCGCAGGCGGACGAAACGGGCGATCCCGATATGCTTTCTATGCTCAAAGAGTATTTGAAAGTCAAGTACGGCAAGCCGGGTGAAGCGTATTTGGGGCTTGTGCACCGCCTCGACCGTCCCACCGGCGGAATTATGGTGTTCGCCAAAACTTCCAAAGCCGCCGCCCGTTTGAGCGAGAGTATGAAGGAAGGGCTGTTTGAAAAGATATACCTCTGCGTGACCTGCGGAGTCCCCGCCGAGCGCAGCGGCGACCTTGTGCACTACCTGAAGAAGAACGAACGCACCAATATGGTTTCCATCGTGCCCATGCTCACGCAGGGGGCAAAGAAGGCGGAACTGCATTACGACGTCCTGGACGATAAGCAGGGCTTTGCGCTTGTGAAAGTAAAGCTCTCCACGGGCAGATCCCACCAGATACGCGTGCAGATGGCGTCCTTAAAATGCCCGCTTTTCGGTGACAGACGCTACGGCGGCGACCCTAAGACCTTCAAACACGACCTCGCCCTCTGGGCAGTCAAGCTCTCCGTCCCTCACCCCACAGAGGACAAGAAGATGACCTTCGTCGTCTATCCCGACCTGAATGTAGTGCCTTGGGCGGCCTTCGATATTAACTATCACCTAAGCAATATATAAGAAAAAGCGGGTAAGCCGCTTTTTCTTATATATGCTCACGAGGGCGCCGCATATAAGGCGCGTGATACTGTGTGCGCTTCGCTTAGGCGCCGAATGAAAATGCCGCAGATTAACCTTGTAATATAGCAAAAATAGCCGTTCCTGCGGCATTTTGCGCCTACGCTTTAAGGGAGCACCCACCCATTCACAGGAGCGCGTGGCGCTCCACCCATTAACCGCCTTGCAATATCAAACAATAAAACAAAGGCTGCTCTCCGCTAGTGCTGTGACGATTCCTGCTTGAGGGTCGGTTCTCCCTTCTTTTCGCGCCGAGTAAGCTTTAAGTCTTATAATACTTAGGCGCGAAAATT
>CALWHM010000042.1 GCA_944380395.1 uncultured Clostridia bacterium
GGTGTAAATTATTGGAAAGAGCAATTCAAGTTGCTTGCTAGTTACGAGGGATTACACACAGATTATGTGAGATTATGTGAAATTATGTGAGATTATGTGCAATTCACATAATTATAATGGCAGGTTATGTCAGTCGGATATGGCGTAGGGGAAGAGTGCGAGTTTTATCAATTTAGACCACTGTCCCAAGGTGGGGACTCCGGCTATCACTGCGCAGGAAGCGCATGCCGCCGCCATGCAGAAAAATGCCATTACAGCGCCGAAAGTTAGCGTCCACACAAGCCCTAGCAATGATATTTTTCCGTATATTACGGTTATGGTTCTGCCGAACGGCTTATATGCGATATATGCGTTTTTATAGCAGGATACGGCTGCAGGAAAGAATATAAGCGTGCAGGTGAGCAAAGTGCCCGCCGCCGCCCACATCAAGGCGGCGCCAAGCCCGCCGATCGCCTTCCAATACAAATTGGCTAGGTAGAAAAACATTTTGCGCGCATACTTCACGGGGTAAGTGTGTGCAAAATTTATAATTGCAATATTCGAAAAATAACTGCAGGCAGTCAAACCGAATCAAGCACCTCTTGACACGATTAAAAGAGCCTGTAATTTTAAAATTTTAAAACCAAAAGCAATCTTAACTCCGGAAAATCAAAAAACACCCACATATAAAAGAAGTACGCATTCACGCACTAGCCGACCGATAAATTCCAAGCTCTAAGTTTAGAAAACCATTACATATACTCTTGACGAGTGGTACTTGACAAGACTATTTTTTGAGTACAGTTCAAGACTTTGCAAGGAAGAAAATCGGTAAATTTGAGAGAGTCTTTATATATGCTTATATCGGCGTGTTTGCCTCTTGCATAATTCGCGCGCGTATGATATAATAGACGAAAAGGAGAGGAATATGTTATACCGTTTCAAACACGATAAGTTCAACGATTTTTCCGTATTCGAGGAAAACAAACTCGCTCCGCGCGCTTACTTTATCCCTTTCAGGAGCAAGAAGGAGTGCGACGCGGTCAAATATTACGAAGAGAGATATAAAAGCGGAATGGTCCGCTGCCTGAACGGGGAGTGGGACTTTTTGTACTATAAGCAGGTGGACGACGTGCCGCTTGCCATGGACGCATATTTTCAAAAGTTCGACAAGATAGCCGTCCCCGGCTGCTGGCAGTATGAGGGGTATGAAAAGCCCAACTACGTGAACGTGAGGTATCAATTCGATCCCAATCCTCCGCATGTGCCCGCAAGCAAGGGGGTTGTGGGCAGAAAGGAGCGCCTGGGTACGGGAGGCGGAAATGCGCCCAAGGGCGTACGCGAAGTGTTCAACAGCGTGGGCGTATATCGCAAGAAGTTTCAAATAAAGCATGCGGCAAAGCATGTGCTCACATTTTTGGGCGCGGCTTCTTGCATTCAGCTTTACGTAAACGGCAGATATGTGGGATACAGCGAAGGCAGCCACAACACGGCGGAGTTCGACATTACGGGCTACATTTTCGACGGCGAAAACGAGATGGTGGTGATGGTGTACAAGTGGTGCACGGGCACTTACTTGGAAGCGCAGGATATGTTCCGCAACAACGGCATTTTCCGCGACGTGTATCTCACCGACTATGACGACAGCTATGTGTGGGACTTCAATTGGAAAGCGGTGTGCAGTGAAAAAGACTACCGCATATATCTGCATACGGACGCGGTGCTTGCCAAGGGCGCGGAGCTGAACGCAAGCCTTTATTATAAGGATAAACTCATATATTCGGGCAAGGCGGAGACGGACACGATAATAGATGTGCCTTCCGCGGTGCAATGGACGGCGGAGACGCCGGAGCTTTATATGCTGTATCTGACCGTGACAAAGGACGGCAAGGAAGTGTTCTGCGCAAGGCAGGAGATAGGGCTGAGAAATATAGTTATAAAGAACAATGTGCTTTATTACAACAACGCGCCCATCAAGCTCAAAGGCGTGAACCATCACGATACGGATCCCGACCGCGGCTGGTGCATGACGGCGGAGCAGATATTGCGCGACGTAAAGATAATAAAGGACTATAACTGCAACTGCGTGCGCACGTCGCACTATCCGCCCGATCCGGTGTTGCTCAAAGCCGCAAACTATATGGGTTTGTATATAGTGGACGAAGCGGACATAGAAACGCACGGCTTCTGCGCCACCGCTCCTTCATACAACGTGAATCGTCTGAGCAAAGACGGCAGGTGGAAGAACAGGTATTGGGACAGGGTATATCGTATGTATATGCGCGACAGGAACAATCCCTGCATAATAATGTGGTCGCTGGGCAACGAGTCGGGCGGATACAAGTGCCAGGACTATTGCTACAATAATTTGAAGTCGCTGGATACCGTCACTCCCATTCACTACGAGGGCGTGTGCCGCACGCGCCGCTGGTGCTACGACATAATATCGCTTATGTATCCTTCCACGGAAAAATGCCAAAAGTATGCGGAAGGAAAGCTGGGGGCAAAGTATTACCGCGCGCCCTTCTTCCTGTGCGAATATGCGCACGCGATGGGCGTGGGCGCAGGCTCTTTGGACAAGTATGTGGAGCTGTTTGATTCAGCGGAAAGCTTTTTGGGCGGCTGCATTTGGGAGTTTGCCGATCACGCCGCCAAGGACGCTTTCGGCAACTATATGTACGGCGGAGATAACGACGAGGCGGTGCACGACGGCAACTTCTGCGTGGACGGACTGTTCTATCCCGACCGCACTCCGCACACGGGCGCGCTGTCTATGCGCGCGGCGTACAGACCCATTAAGGCTTCTTACATATCCAGCAATAAGTACCGCTTCCGCAGCGAATACTTCTTTGCCTCCGCGCAGCTGCGCGTGGAGTGGTCGTGCCGTATGTTCGGGGAAGTCGCCGCAAGCGGGGAGTTCGATCTGGACGTGGCGCCGCGCGATTTTACGGACGTCACGCTCAAACATCCGCTGCCCGACATCACCAACGACTGTTATATGGTGTTCACCTACCGCCGCCGTTCGGACGGCGCGGAAGTAGCCACGGAGCAGATAGAGCTTTGCAAGTATATCCCCACGCTCATAGAAGTGGGCAAGGGCGACCTTGCGCTTGTGGAAGAGAACGACAAGACGATAGTCACCACGGAGGACGGCGGTAAAAAGATACGCATAGTGTTCGACAACGTGGGCGGCAACATAGCTTCCTACACGGTGGACGGAGAGGAGTTTATGTCCGCGGACGTGGATAACAAGGGCTTTAATCTGCTTATGTACGCCGCTCCGATAGACAACTATATGCATATAGATTGGCTGTGGAAGCTCCGCGGTTTCCGCGACATATCCGTGACCTGCGACAAGTTCAATGCGGAAAAGAAGCTGGAAAACAAGACGGGCAGGGCGGAGATATACGCGGAGCAGACCGTCAGCCTGGGCGGCAAGAAGAGAATGAAGTTCGACGTGCGCTATACCGTGTGGCACACGGGATATATAGACGTTACCGCCACGCTCTATTCCCCGTTCATATACGATATGCCGCGCTTCGGCGTGTCGCTTGTAATGCCGGGTAAATTCTCCAAGGCGGAGTATTACGGGCTGGGTCCCGAGGAAAACTATCCCGACTTTAAGGTGCAGAGCGTGATAGGCGATTACAAGCAGGACGTCAAAGATATGTACGTGCCCTATATAAAACCGCAGGATTCGGGCATACGCGGGGAGTGCCGCCGCGCCGCCGTCACGGACGAAAACGGCAAGGGTTTTGCGTTCATCGCGGGCGACGGGCAGACCTTCTCCTTCACCGCGCAGGACGTGGATCCGGACAGCCTGTTCAAAGTCACGCACGACTTTGAAGTGAAGCGGACGGACAAGACGTACATCTCCCTGCTCAAATTCGTGCGCGGAGTGGGCAGCAACAGCTGCGGACCGGATACGCGCAGGGAATTCCGCTTCTACACGGGCAGAAAGAAGGAGCTTTCCTTCACGTTCAGACTTATGCCGCTTTTGAAGTGAGAAAGGAAAAACAAAAGGGCGCCCCGGCGGGCGCCTTTTTAAGCGGATAAAGCTTGCTTATGCGTTTTCGGAGTCTTTATCATCGGCGCTATTGCCGTCGTCATTACCGTCGCGGTTATTGCCGTCGGCGTCTATATTGTCGCCGGCGTTTTCTTCTTTGCGGCTGATTGTGAATACGCTTTTGGGCAAGCGGCTTAATTTTTCAAAAGCCTTTTCGTCTTCGTATTTATTCAGCTTTCTGATGAGCGCAATATAGCCCAGCGCAATGCCGGAGATGAAGATGATAAGCAGTATTATCCACCACACGCAGCCCATAAAGTAGGGCATTTCGGAGCTGAATCCGAAAGCGCCCGCGGGCGAATCCCAATTGAGGAAAAAGTAGGGGTAGTTGTTGCCGCCGCCGAAGTTCCAATTGAGCGCGTAGCCTATTCCCGCGAAAATAAGATAATATATCGGCGGGATAAGCGCAAAGGCGAAGTGCCTGTAAGCTATTCCCGGAGGGCGGCAGATAAACAAATCTATCACGGCGGCAAGCGGGACAATGACGTGGGTGAGCACGTTTGCCGCGGACTTGAAACTGCCCGGCATGGTGGGCGCAAGCACGCAGCAGAACACTATGCCCGTAAGGGTGATGGACACGGTGAACACGTACTTTATGATGTGCAGCGCGTGCGGAATGCGAAAGTCGTACTTGAAGATTTGAATTATGCCCAGCACGGCAAAAATGCCGCAGGTGGCGCCTATCCACAGGTTGGACTGCACGGTGAAGTACAAAAACGCCGTGCCGCCCGCCATAAAACCGCCGCCCATTTGAGAAGTGAGCGTAATGCCGGCTATCATACAGGAAGCGGTCAGCAGCTGCAATAAAATCGAAACTATATTTAACGGTCTGATATATAGATAAACTCTCATAAATTAATTATACAATAAAAAAATAAGATTGGCAAGTCGTAGCGGCGCGAAAGTCAAACGCGGCGCGATATTGACATTTTTTGAAAAATTTACTATGATAAATATATAAAAAGTTACTGCTTGCGGGAGGCGGATATGTCACAGCAGATGAATATGTTCGACGGAAGTATGAGCGAGCCTTTGGCGGCGCGCCTGCGCCCGCGCGATTTGAGCGAGTTCGTGGGGCAGAAACACCTTTTGGGCGAGGGCAAGATATTGCGCCGTCTTATTGAAGGGGATAACATCGGCTCTATGATATTTTGGGGACCTCCCGGAGTGGGCAAGACCACTCTTGCCAGGATAATAGCGCACAAGACCAAGGCGCGCTTTGTGGATTTTTCCGCAGTCACCAGCGGCATAAAAGAGATAAAGCAAGTGATGGAGGACGCGGAGAAGGGCAGGCGCTTCGGGGAAAAGACCATACTTTTCGTGGACGAGATACACCGCTTTAACAAGGCGCAGCAGGACGCCTTTCTGCCCTATGTGGAGAAGGGGAGCATAATACTCATAGGCGCCACCACGGAAAACCCGTCATTTGAAGTGAACGGAGCGCTTTTGTCGCGCTGCAAAGTGTTCGTGTTGCAGGCGCTTTCCGAAGAAGATATTCTGCAGCTTTTGCAAAGGGCGGTGACCGACTCGCGCGGGTTCGGAAATATGAACGTGAAGGCGGACGAAGAGTGTTTGAAAATGATAGCCGTATTTGCCAACGGGGACGCACGCAGCGCGCTCTCCACGCTGGAAATGGCAGTGCTCAACGGCGATGAGGACGAAAACGGCATTACCGTTACCTTGGAAACGGTGGAAAGCTGCACTTCGCGCAAGTCGCTTTTGTATGACAAGACGGGTGAGGAACATTACAATCTCATCTCCGCCTTGCACAAGTCTATGCGCAATTCCGACCCCGACGCGGCGGTGTATTGGCTGGCGAGAATGCTGGAAGCGGGCGAAGATCCGCTCTATGTGGCGCGCAGGGTGATAAGGTTTGCAAGTGAGGATGTGGGACTTGCCGACCCCAGGGCGCTGGATATAGCCGTTGCGGCATATCAGGCGTGCCACTTTATAGGTATGCCGGAGTGCTCCGTGCACTTAACGCAGGCGGTGGTGTATATGTCCGTGGCGCCCAAGTCCAACGCGCTTTATATGGCTTATGAGAGCGCGAAGAAGGACGCGCTCACCACGCTTGCGGAGCCTGTTCCGCTTGTGATACGCAACGCGCCCACCAAACTTATGAAACAGCTGGATTACGGCAAGGGCTATCAATATGCGCACGATACGAAGGAAAAGCTAACGGATATGCAGTGTATGCCCGATAACCTTGCGGGCAGAACGTATTACCGCCCCACCGAAGAGGGCAGTGAGTCCAGGATAAAGGCGCGCCTCGAAGAGATAAAAAGGTGGAAAAAAGAGCGCGGAAAGTAGGATAATTTAAGCAAAAATATATATATTTAACGGGCGCGGGCGTGGCTATCTATAAGCGCAGAAGGGCGAAAAAAGCCAAGTAAGCGCGCGGCACAAGTAAATATCGCAAAAAAACGGCTCTCCGTTCGGGGAGCCGTTTTCAAAGGCTTGCCGTTAAATTGTCTGCAAAATAAGAACGCACGCGGTGATAAGCGCCGCCAAAGTTATCAGCGCTATTACCAAAGCCGCTATGTTGCCGCCGCGCTGTTCGGGATTTTTTATGCCTATACCCGCGATAAACACCAGCGCTATCTGCGCGAAAAAGCCGTACAGGAAAAACATTATCGTGGCTGCCGCGCTGACTATCAGAAAGATAAGCCCGCCGATAAAACTGCCGTCCGTCATAAGGTTCAGACTGAGTTTCACGCATACCGCTCCGCCCACGCTCAACGCCATAAATATTATGTTTATAAGAGCGTACGCCGCGCGCTTGTTGCCAGAAGCTGAGCCCATTTTGCTTATATGCCTGAAAAAGTGAAAGATATTGCGACTCATATTTACCCCCGTATATACCGGAATAATAAAGATACAATAAAAGTATCGTTACACAGTGATTATATCATAATCGGGAGGGGGTGTCAAGGGACTGTTTCAAATTGCGTCAACGGCGTTTTCAAGCAAAACCGCAAAATCAGGCGGCGGAATTTCCTTAAAGCGCGAATATTCGGGACAAGGAAAAATTATTAAAAAAATTTTACATTCGGTATCGGAAAAATTTTCGCTCACCCGTTCAAAATTCTTTTACAATAATCGGGTTTTGTGGTATAATTGCACGTGGTTTAGAGGGAAAAGAGGAATATCGCAGAAAAAGAGGTTTTTATGGACAGACATTCTAAGATTTGTATCATAGGCGCAGGTATGGTGGGTGCGACTTCCGCTTTCGCCATAGCCACTCACAGGATAGCTTCCGAACTTGTCATCATAGACGTGAACAAGGAAAAGGCGGAAGGCGAGGCAATGGACATCAACCACGGTCTTATCACCATGGGTTCGATGAATATCCATTCGGGCGAATACGAAGACGTCAAGGATTCGGACATCATCGTCATCGCCGCGGGACTTGGCAGAAAGCCCGGTGAAACGCGCCTTGATTTGGCGGCAAAGAACATAGGCATTGCCAAAGACATCGCGCAAAACATTATGAAGCACTATAACGGCGGCGTTATCCTTGTGGTGTCCAACCCCGTGGATATACTCACCTACGTCATCTTGAAGGAGACGGGTCTGCCCGCCAACAAGGTGTTCGGCAGCGGCACCGTGCTGGATTCGGCGCGCTTCCGCTATATGCTCAGCGTGAAGATGGGCGCGGATATCCGCAATATCCACGGCTTTATGGCGGGCGAACACGGCGAAAGCCAATTTGCCGTGTGGTCGAGCGTGCACGTTTCCGCCATGGCTATGGACAGCTATTGCGCAAAGCGCGGCATTGTCATCGACAAGGACGAACTCGTGCAGGATATAGTGTCCTCCGGCGCGCAGGTCATAAAGCGCAAGGGCGTCACCAACTTCGCCATAGCCGCGATAGTCGCCGAACTGTGCGCTACCATTATGGGCGACAGGGGCAGCATTTTCAACGTTACTTCCATGCTGGACAACTATTACGGTATTTCCGACGTATGCATCTCCGTGCCCTGCATTTTGGGCAAGAGCGGAGTCAAAGAGCACATCGCTTACGATTTCACGGACGATGAAATGGTGAGATTGCAGGCTTCCGCACGCAGCATACGCAACTTTATGGACGACCTCAAACTGTAAAATATATTTACCTCATAAGGAGAAATAAAATGGATAAAAAGCAATACGCGCTTGAAAAACACCGCGAATGGGCGGGAAAGATAGAAGTTGTCACCCGCGCTCCCATCACCAACCGTGAAGAGCTGGCTGTGGCTTACACCCCCGGCGTTGCGGAGCCTTGCCTGGAAATATCCAAAAACGTGGACCTTTCCTATACCTATACCCGCAGGGCAAACCTTGTGGCTGTGGTCACGGACGGCACCGCCGTTTTGGGCTTGGGCGATATAGGTCCCGAAGCGGGCATGCCCGTTATGGAAGGCAAATGCGCGCTGTTTAAGACGTTCGGCGACGTGGACGCGTTCCCGCTCTGCGTGCGCTCCAAGGAAGTGGACGACATTGTCAAAACCGTGGCTCTGCTCGCGGGCAGCTTCGGCGGCATCAACCTGGAGGATATCTCCGCTCCCCGCTGCTTTGAGATAGAAAAGAAGCTCAAAGAAGTTTGCGACATCCCCGTGTTCCATGACGACCAGCACGGCACCGCCGTGGTCACTATGGCGGCAATGCTCAACGCCCTCAAACTCACGGGCAAGAAGCTGGAAAACCTCTCCGTCGTGGTCAACGGTTCCGGCGCGGCAGGCATAGCCATCACCAAACTTTTGATGAGCAAGGGCTTGAAGAACGTGGTGCTTTGCGATCGTAAGGGCGCCATCTACAAGGGCAGGGACGGTCTTAATGCCATAAAGGCGGAAATGGCTGAAATATCCAACCTTGAAATGAAGAAGGGCAGCCTTGCGGACGTTATCAAGGGCGCAGACGTGTTTATCGGCGTTTCCGCTCCCGGCAGCCTTACCAAGGAGATGGTCAGGACGATGAACGCAGACCCCATTGTATTTGCTATGGCAAACCCCGTTCCCGAAATAATGCCCGACGAAGCGCTTGAAGCGGGCGTGAAGATAATGGGCACGGGCAGAAGCGACTTCCCCAACCAGATAAACAACGTGCTCGCATTCCCCGGTATCTTCCGCGGAGCACTGGATGTGCGCGCAAGCGACATCAACGACGAAATGAAGATAGCCGCCGCCGAAGCCATCGCAAACGTTATTCCCGAAAGCGAACTTCGCCCCGACTACATCATTCCCGACTCCTTCAATCCCAATGTGAAGGACGCCGTTGCAAGCGCGGTGAGAGAAGCGGCGATAAGAACCGGCGTGGCAAGGATTTAGTGGCACCCGTATCCGGTTTGAATACGGCACTTGTCGCATAATCTTTTCGCAATCTTTCCGCAATAAGTCGTTTGACGTAGCGCTGCTACGACTGCACTCCTTCTTGCGAAAACCTTATCGAAAATCTCTATGCGACAAGCAAGCATATGATAAAACGCGAGAGCATTAGCTCCCGCGTTTTGCCATATGTGCCGCATCCAAACCGTCTCCGGGTGAAAGGGGACGATAAGCGCTTGAAGAAAGCAATATTTGAATACGGCACTTGTCGCATAATCTTTTCGCAATCTTTCCGCAATAAGTCGGAGGGCGCAGCTGCTACGACTGCACTCCTTCTTGCGAAAATCTTATCGAAAATCTCTATGCGACAAGCAAGCATATGATAAAACGCGAGAGCATTAGCTCCCGCGTTTTACCATATGTGCCGCATCCAAACCGTCTCCGGGTGAAAGGGGACGATAAGCGCTTGAAGAAAGCAATATTTGAATACGG
>CALWHM010000043.1 GCA_944380395.1 uncultured Clostridia bacterium
ATGTACTGTTTGAGTTCGGGGAAGTTCTTTTCCACGAACATGACGAAGGAAGGACAGCAGGAAGTGGTCATAAGGCGCTTTTCCTTGAACTCCTGCGCCTCGTGATACAATACGACGTCCGCACCCAGCGCCGCTTCCGTGACCTGATGGAAGCCCAGCTTTTTGATACCGGTGATGACCTGCTCTATCGCCGCATACTTGAATTGGCTGACTATGGCGGGAGCTATCACGGCGTGCACTTTGTACTCCGTGTTGTTCTTGGACCCCTGCAAAATATCTATGCACTCCATAATAAAGGACTTGTCCTGTATCGCGCCGAACGGGCATTGATACACGCATGCGCCGCACATAATGCACTTGTTCATATCTATGCGCGCCTTCTTTTCCTCATTCATAGTGATGGCTTTCACCTTACAGCTCTGCACGCAGGGTCTTTGCTGATGAATGATGGCGTTATAGGGGCAGCTCTGCACGCACTTGCCGCACTCTATGCACTTTTCCCTGTCTATCACGGGCTTGTTGTTCACAATGGTGATCGCGCCCTTGGGACAGCTTTGCATACACATATGGTTCAGACAGCCGCGGCATGCGGGAGTCACGTAAATGCCGCCCACGGGGCATTCGTCGCACGCTTCGTCTATCACTTCTATCACATTGGGATTGCTCTTATCTCCGCCCAAGCCCAGCTTTATACGCTCCTGCAAAATGGCGCGCTCCTTATAGATACAGCAGCGCATGGTGGCTTTGGGTCCGGGGACTATCTTTTTGGGTATCTCCGTATAGATATCCGACATATCCCCTTCGTAACGTCTGCGGATAAGCTCTTTGAGCACTTCGTATTTAAGCTCTTGGATCTTTGTATCGAACTTATTTATCATATCTGTTCTCCTGCCTCTTTATTACTCCGTAATTTTCCCTTATTGCGTCTATATTTTTTCCTGCGCCAGCGCCTTGCCGCCGTGGATATCTTTGAGCGTGAGCACGCCGTTTTCCAAGATAAGGTAGCTGTGCGCGGTGCCGTCCTTGGGCAGAGTGACGGAGCCGGGATTTGCCACGGTAACGCCGCCCTTTTTGATGATAAAGCCGGTGTGCACATGCCCGTAGATGAGCGCGTCGCCGCATGAAAACGGCAGATTGTCCTTATCGAACACGTGTCCGTGCGTGAGAGTTATCCTCTTTCCTCCATCAACTATCGCCCCTTCTTCCACAAAGTGGAACTGCGATATGAGCGTATCCACCTGACTGTCGCAATTGCCCTTTATCACAAGCAGTCTGTCCTTTAAGGAATTGAGCGTGTCCGCCACTTTGAGCGGCGCGTACTCCCGCACGTTCTCTATGGGGTTGCGCGGTCCGGGGTTGTATATATCCCCCAAAAGCACCAAAAGCTCCGCGCCCTCTTTATCAAACGTTTGCTTTATCTTTTCCGCATAATAGGACGAGCCGTGCACGTCCGAAGCTATCATTATCTTCATATACGCCTCAATTATACTCTATATCCACCCGCTTGCCCATCTTGCGCAGATTGTCCGCAAGGCGTTCAACAAGCTTTAATTTCATCGTTATGTCTATCGGCAAGCCCTTGTGCGCTATGTTTGCGCTCTGCCCCACCAAAAAGTGTATGGCTGTGGCTTGCTCGAACAGCAGGTTTGCAAGCAGTGACGCCCCGTCCTTTTTATCGTAATACTTGGGCGAAAGGTCGGAAGTGGAGTTGTACTTTTCCGCCAGCTCCAACAGCCGCCTGAGCGTTATCACGCCCTCCGTGGTCACGTCTATCCCCTTAATATGTCCGATGGGCGGGATATCCTTGTCCACAAAGTCCAATACCGTTTCCACCTTGGTGCCCAAGTGCCGAGCAACTATCTGCGAAGTGGTGCCGCCGCACACGGCTTTTTTGCCCTCATAGCTCATCAGCTTGTCCACGCAGTAGTCGTCCATATCCTTGTTCACGGGCGCGCCGACCATTATCGCCACGTTCAAACTCTTTCTCAGCTTTACCGCCGCAACGGTGGTATCGTCGCCGGGCTTATCCATATATAAGTCGTTGCACGCCCCCGCCAGCATACACGCCACGGCTTTTGCCGTCATACGCGGAGTGACGGATTTATTGAGAAAATCCATAACCTCCGGGCGCTGCCAGCCGAAGTTGAGCAGCATTCCTATGCCTGCGTGGATCACCCCGTCGCTCATAAAGACTATCACATCGCCTTCTTCAAGCGCCAGGTTGCTCTTGTACACTTTTTTACCCAGCACGGTGAGTTCCTTGCGTTCAAAGTCCTCGCACCTGCCGCGGTGGTAATATATGGCGGGCGGATTGTCGAACTCGAACATCACGCCCTTTCCGTTCGCGTCGATATGCACCACGGTAAAAGTGGCGTACGCCACGCCGCGCACCTTGCACACGGGCAGCGTTTCCAAAATGGTCTCCACGCAGTCTTCAATGGAGATCTCGTTAGCCACCATTGTGCAAAGTATCTTTGACGTGAGCATGGACAATATGTTGGCTTTAACGCCGCTGCCCATTCCGTCCGCAAGCACCACGGTGGTGTTTTCGCCGTCCGAGTATATCTGCACGTTATCGCCGCACAGTTCCTCTCCCGCCTTGTTCAGCGAGGTATAGCCGTACTCTATATCAAGAGACATCCCCGCCGTCCTCCTCGCGTTTGAGCATGCTCTTCAATTTGAGCAGCGCCACCTTGGTCTCCGCCGTGGTCTCGCCCAGCAAAGAGGCTATCTCCTGCGCCACGCGCATCTGTTTCATTATAACTTCGTCCGTGGTCGCAAGCGTTTCGGAAGTGAGCTGATGCAGCTTGCCTTCATACTGCTTTTCGTCCGTTATATCCTTGTAAATGGCGAACAGCACGTTGTGCTCTTGCAGTACCACGGCGTTCACTTCCACGTATCTGCCCGTCTTTTTGACAAACTCGCACTTGCGGTTAAAGCCCGTTTTGGACTCATACGCCGCGATATACTCGCTGGGATCGGCAAAGTCCACAAGCAGCATTCCCTTGGGATCGCTCTGCGTCACCCCGAACATCTTTTTGGCGGCGTTGTTCATTTGCAGCACGCGCATATCTCCGTCCAGCACGAGTATGCCGTTGGGGCTGTTCTGTATTATCTCATAAGACAAGGACTCCGCCCTCTGCCTCATATAAGGCAGACACATAGATATATCCGCAAAGCCGTTTGCCACAGCCCACGCTTTCTGACGGCAGGATTCGTATCCGCAAGCCCCGCAGTTGAGCTGATTTTCCGGCTTGTCCCTGCCCGTTTTCGCCATTATTTTGAGCAGTCTTTCCTCACTCACGTCAAAGCCGCTCGCCCTGAGCCGCTTATGCACGTGCCTCATTCCGCCCAAGTCCTCTGCCTCAAAGGAAGGGACTTTGCAGCCGCCGCTGCCCGCATAGCCGCGCACAGCCTCATTGGCTTTTATCGCGCCGCCCTTGTTGCGTATGGCGCACGGACCGTTTATGCACGCGTATTCGCACGCGTTCATCTCTATGAACACGCCGTCCATATCCTCTATGTTTTCCAGCACTTCCTTGCAGCGCTCCACACCGTCCACCGCCAGATATTCGTAGCCTTCGGGCAGCTTGTCGAACGACTTTATAACGCCGCGCGGAATAGGGAAATACCTGGCTTTAAGCCCTTCTTCGCCCTGCTCCAAGTTCTCCGCGCCCAAGGTGACGCACTTATCGCGCATCATCTCCAGCGTCTCTTCAAAGGTGAGCACGCCGTCTATCACGCCGCTCTCCGCCGCCTCGCGTTTTTTGGCAATACACGGACCGATGAACACCACCTTTGCGTCGGGATGTTCGCGTTTGAGCAAGGTGCCGTGCGCGACCATGGGAGAAACCACTGGAGAAAGGTATTTGAGCGCGTCCGGATAATAAAGCTGTATCAGCCTGTTCACGGACGGGCAGCAGGAAGTGATGTAATTGCGGTATTTGCCGCTTTCCAGATCCTGCTTGAAGCACTCCACCACGGCGGCGGCTCCGCGCGCGGTCTCCTCCGCTCCGGCAAAGCCCATTTGCATAAGTCCGTTTTTGAGCACTTCAAAGTTGTTTATGCCCAAACTCGACACGAACGAGGGCGCGACGGACGCTATCACGTTTCCGCCTTCCAGCAGTTTTTCCACTTCCGCCCTGCCGCTGTGCACCACCTTTGCGTTTTGGTGGCATACCAGCGTGCATTTGCCGCAGAGGATACACCTTTCTTCTATTATGGTCGCCTGATGTGTGGCAACTTCAATGGCCTTTACGGGGCAGGAACGCAAGCACCTGTAACAGTCTTTGCAGTTGGCGGGCTTGAATTCCAAATACATTCCGCTGCCCATACTCACACCTCGGGAAGCACCCTTTCTTCAAACACTTTCCGCACGTTCTGCCCGGTAAGACCCGTGATTATCTCGTCGTCTATCTTTATGGTCACGCCTTCTGCGCAATGTCCAAGACAAAACGAAGCCTCCAAGTCTACCTTATCGCCCACGCCGTGCTCTTCAATGAGTTTTTTGAAGCCCATTATCACGTCGTAAGACCCTTTAAGATGGCAGGAACTGCCTACGCATACGCTTATTCTCATATATCCACCCCTCAGTGAAATTATTTTGCTAAGTAAATTATATAAAATGCGCGCGAGATTGTCAACGGTGAATTCGCATTTTCGTTAAAATTTTAACACTTTGCGCCGTATATGCCGCCCGTTACGGTGCCGTCGAACACGGGAGTATACTTGCTCTCCTCTTCTTCGGAAAACTGTATGAAGGTGTTGACCAGCCCCAGCTTTTCCGCCCGCGCCACGGCAAGCTTGTATTCCAGCGGTTTGAGCCTGCGCGCAAGTTCGGGAAAACGCGCCGCTTCGCCTGCGGGATAGTACTGCCCCATCAGGGAAAAATACGTATTTTCGCCCAGATATTTCGCCACGTTTTCCTCAACGGCAAAGGTGTTTTCCGTGTTGCCCGGGAGCACAAGGTGCCTTACTATCATACCCTTTTGCATTATCCCGTCCTTGTCGAAAACGTCCTCGGGCGCAAGCTCTCTCATATAAAGCAGCGCTTCCAGCGCCTTTTGCGGATAGTCGGGCGCGCGGCTGTACTTTTCCGCCGGCAAAGTAAGGGCGTACTTGTAATCGGGCAGCCATATGTCCACCACGTCTTTCAAAAGTTCCAGCGTACGCACCTTTTCGTATCCGCCGCAATTGAACACAACGGGGATTTTCGGGCGGTATATCTCCGCCGCCTCCGCCACGGCTAAAGCGTAATGCGTGGCTGTGACCAAATTTATATTGTGCGCGCCCGCGTCTTCCAGCAGTTTGAATATGTCCGCCAATTCTCTTACGCTTATCTTTACGCCCTGCCCGCTGGAGAGCGCAAAGTTTTGGCAGTATACGCATTTGAGCGGACAGCCCGAAAAAAATACTGTGCCGCTGCCCCGAGTGCCGCTTATGGGCGGCTCCTCCCAGATATGCCTGCACGCTCTGCCTATCATCACCGTCTGCGGCACGCCGCAGACCCCCGCGGACTCGCTTCTGTCCGCGCCGCACTCCCGCGGGCAAAGACGGCAGTTCATCCTATGGTTTTGAGCAGCAGGTCGGCAAGCATCATCTCGTATGCCACCTGCCCGTCCAAATCGGCAATGGCTTCCGCCCGCTTTTCCCTGTTGCGTTCGGGCAAAGCGTGGTTATACTGCCTTATTTTGCAATAGGAAACAAAGGCAAACAGCGCCGTGAGCAGCATCAACGCCCCTATTATAACCGCAGCTATGCCGAAATACAGAAGCGCGGAGTGCGCTTCCAGATAGGCGGGATCCACCGCGTACATACAGCAAAGTCCCACCGTGAGGAATATCAATCCCAGCGGCAGGGATATGACAAATCTCAATACCTCTTTGGGAGCGCGCGGATCGGGGTCGTCCAAATAGGGTGCCAGCTCTTCGTCCGTGGCGACGCCCTCTTTGAGTTCGGCGCGCTTTATAGCGCCCTGTTCCTTCCTTGCGCGGATATTTTCTTTATATTCCGCAAGCGCCGCCTTGTCCTCTTCATCGGCGTGCGAGCACACCTCGCGCAGCAGCTCGTCGTTGCGCGCAAGCGGCACCGCGGGGGAAAAGCCCTCCGTAAGCTTTATCAAAACGGATGTGTTCGCGTTCATAGTTCACCTTTAAGCGCGCTCTTGTAAAAATCGCCCACCTTGTCCATAAAAGCAAGGTCCGTATCGAACACCACTTCGCGCGCGGAATAGTGGTAGTGCACGTCCACTTCGTACTTGAAATAGCTCTCGTCCTTGCGCATCTTGCGCTTGGGCTTACCCGCCACGTCCTTTTTAACGGTGTTTTCCGCCTCCACGGAGCGGGAGAGCGTGTGCCCCCTGTCCTCATAGAGCAGTTTTTTCACGTTCTTGTTTTCAATGCCTTCCGCCGCCGTCACGGAGCAGTCGTACGGCACGGTGGGATCGTCCTTGCTGTGCGCGAGCAGTACGGGCCCGCCGTATGCGTTTATGCCGGAAACGGCGGTGTAAGCCGCGCGCTTTCCGTAGATGAGCCTTTCTATCACCGCAAACCACGGCATGGACAGCACGCCTATCTTGCCTGCCATTCTCACCGCCTGGAAGCGGATTATGCTGCGCTCTTTGTTAAAGCCGCTGGCGGACACGACCGCCACGGGCTTGTGCCCGTAATTGAGCACCGCCGCCACGCCGAACCCGCTCCACGAATGACCGTAGACAAGCAGCGGCAGTTTGCCGTATTCGGGAGAATTTTCTATGTAAGTGAGCACCTTGTCCAAATCCACGTGCGCCTGAGGCAGCCCCTTTATCCCGGAGCCGGTGCTGTCGCCGCACCCGGTCATATCAAAGCCCAGCACAATGTAGCCCTGCTCGGCAAAGTAGTTTATCCTGTTCAGATAGTTGCCGTGACTGCACCCTATGCCGTGGGACACGAGCACGACCGCTTTGTTCTCGCACTTTTCCCTGTCGCGGTATTCAAAGCACGCCAAGTCCTCCTTGCCCGACTTGACCTTGAACGCGGAGCATTCCAAATTGGGGTAATCCGCCGCCGTGAGCACGCCCTCCGTCTTGTCGCACCGCTTGTTGAACAGATAGCGATACAAAAACCAAGTGGCGATAAGCGGAATGACTATCGTCCACACCAGCAGGATATACACGATGACTATACCCGCCTGCATAAGTCCTTTCATCTTTTTCATAGTTCACCTTCCGAAAAAGTTCTTAACGATATTATATATATATTTGCGCGATATGTCAAACGCGCGAACGCAAAGGGTATTTATACTTGCTTATGCCGCGGTCTGTTTGGTATACTTGATTTATGGATCTACCGGAAGCTTTCAAACGGCGAATGCGCGCCCTTTTGGGCGAAGAATACGACTTGTTTATAGCGGAGTACGAAAAACCTTCGCCGCTTGCGCTGCGCGTAAACACTCTTAAAACCTCTCTTATCCCCGACTGCTGCACGGAACAAGTGCCGTGGTGCCCCGCGGGCAGATATTATACGGGCGCTCCGGGAAAGTCCGTTCTGCACGAAGCGGGAGCATACTATATCCAGGAGCCTTCCGCCATGGCAGTCGTGCAGGCGGCGGACATAAAGGCGGGCGAACGCGTGCTGGATCTGTGCGCAGCGCCCGGCGGAAAGAGCACTCACGCGGCGTGCTTTTACCCCGAACTGCTGGTGAGCAACGAAATTATCCCCTCCCGCGCCAAAATTTTAACGCAAAATATGGAGCGCTGCGGCGTAAAATGCGGCGTTGTGACCTGCGAAGCGCCCGAAACTCTTGCGGACAAATGGGGAGAATTTTTCGACGCGGTGATAGCGGACGTCCCCTGCTCCGGAGAGGGTATGTTCAGGCGGCGCGAAATAGCCGTGGAAGAATGGAGCGAGGAAAACTGCGCCAAGTGCGCGCAAAGAAGCGCGGACATAATAAGGCAGGCGGCGCGCCTTACGGCGGCGGGCGGCAGGATAATTTACTCCACCTGCACCTTCAACACGGCGGAAAACGAGGGCGTTATAGCGAACTTTTTAAGCGAGCACCCGGAATTTTCCCTTGCCTCCACCCCGATAGACGATATCCCCGGCATAGTCCGCGGCGAGGGCGGCATAGGTCTGCGCCTTTATCCGCACAAAGTTAAAGGAGAGGGGCACTTTGTGTGCGTGCTCAAAAAAGAGGACGGCATTTTTGCGCGCGTGAAACCGCAAAAAACGGGCGCTCCCAAGGACGTCTTAAAAGCTTTTGAGCAATTTTCAAAACAGGCGCTTGCAACGGACATAGACTGCAACTTCTGCGCAGGCAATATGCTTTATAGCATTCCTAGGGCGTGCCCCGACTTGAATGGCATTAAATATCTGCGCGCGGGACTGCCGCTGGGAACATTTGAGCGCGGCAGGTTTATCCCCCACCACTCCCTTGCTCTCGCCCTGAAAAAAGAAGAGGTCAAGCGCTTTTTGGAGCTTGCATCAAACTCCCGCGAGGCGCTGTCCTACCTGCACGGCGAAACATTGCCCGCCGACCTTGAAAACGGCTGGGCACTTGTGACCGTTGACGGTATATCCTTGGGCTGGGGCAAAGCCGTGGACGGCGTTTTGAAGAATTTCTACCCCAAGGGACTGAGAAAATAAACGATTTGCAACTTTTAGCCGGGAGCGCGGCAGCGAGCCGGGAGCGTGGGACGCTCCACCCCTTAACCGCCCTGCACTAACTAAAATGTTTTACTGCTGTTATTCTTCGCAAAATCCTTGCTTGTATTCAAATAAACGGCTTGTAAGTTATTAACTGACACGACTATTAAAACAATTAGCAATATATACCCGTGTCAAGTAGTACTTGACAAGATTGTTTTTTATTACTTTTAGTTATAAAATTCCGGTATTATGGAATTTCGCCCGACAAACCACGGCAAAAATGTTGAAATTATGCCATTTTGGTATAGTTGATAACTATATGTTATACAATAAATATCCGCAACGCTTAACTCCCTGCACCGGCATTGACTTGCCATTAAATAAATAGGCATAACCAAAACCATTACGCTCAAGTGTCCATTAAAGTGGACAACACATAACAAACGAGCGTGCGCTAGTGTCCACAAAAGTGGACAGCTCATAACAAACGAGCGTGCGCTAGTGTCCACAAAAGTGGACAACGCATAACAAACGAGCGTGCGCTAGTGTCCACAAAAGTGGACAGCTCATAACAAACGAGCGTGCGCTAGTGTCCACAAA
>CALWHM010000044.1 GCA_944380395.1 uncultured Clostridia bacterium
AACGAAAGAGTCATTGCTGCCTTGCTATATTTTATATTGCTTTCGCAATACTGTTTCCCTATACTTTGTGCACCCTCACTCGACGTAGCGCTGCTACGACTTCGCTCGGTACCGAGCAAATCTGCTCGAAAATCCCTAAGCTGAAATGCTTCCGCTGCGCTGTCGTGCAGGTATTGCCGTTCTCTTTTTGCTATTGTTCTTCACTTATTTTTGCGTTTGTCAATATAATGTATGTGAGGAAAAGCCGAATATGCCTTACATATGAAAAGGAGATATGCCGAGCCTCACGGGGTTTCGGCAGCATATACGATATGACTTATATAATTGTGGCTTTTTCCTCCCGCTCTTACGCCATGCAGGCGCAGCAAATATTCGCACGCCGCGGCATTCCCGTGACCGTTATCAACACTCCGCGCGAAGCAGACGGATCTTGCGGGCTGTCCGTGCGTGCAGATATAAGACATAGGGCGGCTGTTATGCAGACCATCTCCTCCACAATATTGCGCGGAGGCGTAAAAACGGTCTTATTGATGGGCTACGACCGATACGGAAGAAAAATTGTGGAACACATTTAACCGCAGAAACCAAATAACCGCAGCCGTTTATTGCCGCTTCGATAAAAAAATATGTCTATACCAAAAATCTTGGTATAGACATATATGTACATTTTACAAGCACCTGTCCACTTTAGTGGACGCTTGCGCGCGCTCGTTTGATTGGCTTGTCCACTTTAGTGGACACTTGCGCGTGCTCATTTGTGTGGCTTGTCCACTTTAGTGGGCGCTTGCGTGTGCTCGTTTGCTTGACTTGTCCACTTTAGTGGACACTTGCGCGCTCACTTCATACACCTGTTATACACCTATCAGGTGTACGTGCGCTTCGCTTAGGCTCGAAAATTCACCCCTTTCCGTCCTAGCGGAAAAATCCGCACGGCGAATTTTATAGGTAACGCTCGCAAAAGCGCAAGGTTACTTCGCTTTATTTATATTAAGAGCTTCTTTGTAATCAACTTGTTTGCAAAACTAACAGTTATAAAATTTTAAATATTTAAAATTTTGCGCAAATATATAACATATAGTTATCAAATATGCCGTTTTGGCATAATTTCAACAATTTTATAGTGTTTTGTCGGGCGAAATTCCATAATACTGGAATTTAATAACTAATGATGATTAAAGATAGTCTTGTCAAGTGGTACTTGACATGGGTATTTATTGCTTTACAGCCTTAATAATCTTGTCAAGTACCACTTGACAAGATTATTTGAGCGACTAACTAAAGACGCTGCGAAGAAGAACAGCAGCAAAACTTCTCCCGTTGCTTCAATGTATGATCAGGGTGCAGCGGCTCGCTGCCGTCACACGCTCTTGGCTCGCTGCCGCGCTCCCTTGTCAAGTAGTACTTGACACGAGTAGTTATTGCTTATTGGGTTAATTACCTTGTCAGTTAATAACTTACAAGCTATATATTTAGCACCAACAAACGCATTGCGAAGATGGAAAGAGGCAAAACTTTTCCATCACTGCAATGCGGTTAATGGGTGGAGTGCCACACTCCCGGCTTGCTATCGCGCCCCTTGTAAAGTGGTACTTGACATGCCTATTTATTTAAGGACAAGCCGACGCCCTTGCAGGGAGTTAAGCTTTGACTCTCCGTAACAGTTACTTCAAGGCATAATCAGCCTGCGGTGGCTCGCCGCCGCCGCGCGCTCCTGCTCATCAAAAGTCGGTTTTGGCGGCAGATATTTTTGTATACCATATAGTTATTAAATATGCCGTTTTGGCATAATTTCAACAATTTTATAGTGTTTTGTCGGGCGAAATTCCATAATACCGGAATTTAATAACTAATGATGATTAAAGATAGTCTTGTCAAGTGGTACTTGACAAGATTATTTGAGCGACTAACTAAAGACGTTGCGAAGAAGAACAGTAGCAAAACTTCTCCAGTTGATTCAATGTATGATCAGGGTGCAGCGGCTCGCTGCCGCCACGCACTCCCGTGTCAAGTACCACTTGTCACGGGTATTTGAGCTTGGAATTTTAAAAATTTAAAACCTAAACTAAGCTTAACTCCGGAGAATTACCCATATAGAAGAAGTACACAACAACTCACACGCCGACCGGTAACTTCCGAGCTTTAAGCTTCGCAATCCTTGTATATATACTCATGTCAAGTACCACTTGACACGGGTAAATATTGTTTATTGTTTTAATAGTCGCGTCAGTTAATAACTTACATGAGTACTTATAGCCATACTTTAAGTACCTATGTCAAGTACCACTTGACATGCCTATTTATTTAAGCGCAAGCCTACGCCATTGCAGAGAGTTAAGTTTTGCCCCTACACAACAGTTACTTCAAGGCAGCTAATGGGTGGAGCGTCACACGCTCCCGGCTCGCTGCCGCGCTCCCTTGTCAAGTAGTACTTGACACGAGTATTTATTGGTAATTGTTTTAATTGTCTGTCAATTAATAACTTACATGCCATATAATTGAGCAACAACAAACGCGTTGCGAAGATGGAAAGAGGCTAAACATTTATCGTTACTTCAAGGCGGTTAATGGGTGGAGCGCCACGCGCTCCCGGCTCGCTGCCGCGCTCCCTTGTCAAGTAGTACTTGACAAGGGTAGTTATTACTTATTGGCTTAATAACCTTGTCAGTTTATAACTTACAAGCTATATATTTAGCACCTACAAACGCATTGCAAAGATGTAAAGTAGCAAAACTTTTTCCATCACTGCAATGCGGTTAATGGGTGGAGCGCCACGCGCTCCCGGCTCGCTGCCCGGCTCGCTGCCGCCACGCGCTTATTTTTTACCGATATTCTTTATAAGCTGCCAAAGCCCCTTGAAGAAATGCCCGTTCAGCATAGTAAGAAGCCCTTCCGCCATACGCTCATTGAACATACCCTGCGACGAATAGGACAGGCTGCGAATAGGCGAAGTCACCATTACTTCGTGCATCATTAGGCAGTTGGGATCGTCCTTGGGCGCGTGCATTTGCATACAGATTATGCTGCGCGAGATCTTGATGATAAAGCGCGCAAAGCCGCTCTGCGCGGACATATCGTTAAAGCTGTCGTCCAAGGTGAAATTTCCCTTGTCGGGCAAGGCTTTTTCCTGCGAAAGCGGTCTGCCCAAAAGTGCGGAGAAGTCCTCATCGGATACTGCGAGCGCTGAAGGTTGCGCATACCAGCCGCCCACAACGGCGTTTTCGCGCTCCTTAGCCGCGGTGACATTCACGCTTGCGCTTGTCCGCACATCCTCACTTGACGCGCACGCCTTTATTATGTATTCGCCGCTCTCCGCCGCCCATTCGTGCTCCTTCACGTTCCATATTTGGAAAGCCCGCGCGGGCAAAGTCACGGTAACGCGCTTGCTCTCTCCGGCTTGCAAATACACCTTTGCCCAGCCCTTCAACTCCATAGCGGGGCGATAAATTGCACTGTTAGGGTGCGCCACGTAAATCTGAACCACTTCCGCGCCCGCGCATTTGCCCGTATTGGTGACGGTGACGGACACGTCCACGCTTTCCCCTTCTTTGATGTTTGAAGCAGAAAGCTTCATATCCGAATATTCAAACGACGTATAGGAAAGTCCGTGACCGAACGGGAACAGCACGGGCACGCCCGCGGTGGTATAATAGCGATACCCCACGAATATGCCCTCGCGGTATTCGGTGAGATAACGTTTGCCGGGGAAGTATTTGCTTGAAGGCGTATCCTCGTATTTGACGGGGAAACTCTCCGCAAGTTTGCCGCACGGATTTTCAAAGCCGTACAGCAGATCCACCGCCGCGGCTCCGCTTGCCTGCCCCGAAAGCCCCGTAAACAGCACCGCGCGCACCTTGTCTATCCACGGCATCTCCATAGCTCCGCCGCCCGAAAGCACCACGGTGACATTGGGATTTATCGCGCAAATACGCTCTATAAGTTCGTTTTGTTCATCGGGCAAACGCATATGCTTTCTGTCAAAGCCCTCCGCCTCATACTTGGGAGGCAGTCCCGCCATTATGACTATGTTCTTATATTTGGCGGCGAGTTCGCAAGCCTGCTCAAAGAGTTTTTCCTGCTTTGCCTTGCCGTCCAAGTCATAGCCCTGCTCATAGGCAAAGCGCAGCTTTCTTTCTCCCAGCGCGTCCGCGACGGACGTTATCTTGTGCGCGTTTATAAAGGAAGAGCCTGCGCCCTGATAGCGCGGCTTTACCGTCATATGCCCCACAAAGAGCACTTTTTCTTCCCTGTCGAGCGGAAGCATTCCGTCGTTTTTCAAAAGCACGGCGGAGCGGCACGCCACTTTTTCCACCATCTTATTGTGCGCTTCTATGTCGTATCCGCCCTCCTTCCTCTTGGGAGAAGTGAGCGCCAGATCTATCACCCTGTCCGCTATTACGTCCAGCACGCGCTCGTCCAGCTCGCCCGCCTGCACCGCCTTGACAAGTTTTTTGTCGTTCATACCGCCGCTGGACGGCATTTCCACGTCCATACCCGCCCTAGCACCTTTAACTCTGTCACAGGTGGCGCCCCAATCGGTCATCGTCAAGCCCTTGAAATGCCATTCTCCGCGCAATATCTCATTGAGCGTAAGCGGATTTTCACTGCCGTATACGCCGTTTAATTTGTTGTATGCGCACATAATCGTCTGCGGAGCGCTCTCCTTAACGGCTATCTCAAACGGCGCAAGGTATATCTCCCTGAGCGCGCGTTCGTCCACTTCCGCGCTTATGCTCATTCTGTAATATTCCTGATTGTTCGCACAATAATGCTTTAAGCACGCTCCCGTGCCGCCCTTTTGAATGCCGCGCACCAGCGCTGCCGCCATCTTGCCCGCAAGGCAGGGGTCTTCGGAAAAATATTCGAAATTTCTGCCGCACAAAGGGTCGCGCTTTATGTTCACGCCCGGTCCCAAAACCACGCGCACGCCTTCGCAAAGCGCCTCTTCACCCAGCGTTTCACCCATCTCTTCTATAAGTTCTTCATCCCATGAGCACGCCGTACTCACTGCCGTGGGAAAACACGTCGCGTTTACAGATTGATTGAGCAAAAGCTGCTTTTCCTCCTGCTTGCGCAAGCCGTGCGGTCCGTCCGTAACCATAACTTCCGGCACTCCCAGGCGCTCTATTCCCCTGAAATGCCACATATCCTTGCCCGAACACAGGGACGCTTTTTCCTCCAAGGTGAGCTGCCTCACAATGTCCGCATGCTTGAGCGCAACGCGCGCATGATCGTATAAAGAAGTGTCTTTAAGTTCCATAATTCCCCTCCGGCATTATCGCTTTACTTTAATGCTATCCGTTTTCCGCAAGCCGAACAACGGCAGCGCCTTCAATCCGCCGCGCTCCGCGATTTAAGCAAGCGCACAGCCGCAATATTCAAACCGCCGAAAGCAACGCTTTTTGCAAGCACCGCAACGCTTTTGGTGCGCCGCACTCCGCGATTTAAGCAAGCGCACAGCCGCGCATTTGCACGCAAAGCCGCCGGATAGCAATATCGTATGTAGATATTATAACACAGCTTTATAAAAAGGACAATAGTCCCGCGAAACTTCCGCCCGATTTTTTCCGTTTATCCCGCCCTTTATCCCGCCCGCGCTCCAAAGCCGGCTTTTTCAAAGTTTAGTTTGGTTTGAATTTTAAAATTTTAAAATTCCTGTCAATATTTATCTGTCTGTAAAACTTATAGTTATAAAATTTTAAAATTTTAAAATTTGCACTCGCAAGCGCGTCCAATAACCCGGACAGATGACACAAGCAAGCGTTCCTTAATTCGGACAGATGACAAAAGCAAGCGCCTCTTAATTGGGACAGACGGCACAGGCAAGCGTCCCTTAGTTCGGACAATAGGTGTAATTTTAAAATTTTAAAATTTTCCGCGTTAAACGGAATAAACGCAAAACGCTTGCGCCGCATAAAGTCCGAAATATCCGATCACGCGCCGCGTTAAATATCATCGGACTTCAACGCCTTTACTCCAAAGTTCTCCGGCAAAATACTGCAAAGTTCTCCGGCAAAACGCTGCAAAGTTCTCCGACAAAACACTCCAAAGTTCTCCGACAAAATGCTCCAAAGTTCTCCGACAAAAATGTCAAAAGTTCTCCGACGGCTATTGACTTGAACTTCTTTTTGTGCTATACTTTTGTACAGGAAGTGATTGTATGACATACTTAAAAAGAATCGTTGACGAAGATCTGCAACTAAGGCTGGACTCTGTCGGAGCCACTATAATCGTCGGACCCAAATGGTGCGGCAAAACCACCACCGCCGAACAAAAGGCAAAGAGTATTTTGCGCTTAAATGACCCCGATATGCGCGAAGCGTATCTTGCAACGGCAAAGACAAAACCCTCCAACTTGCTCAAAGGCGAAACGCCACGCCTTATCGACGAATGGCAGGAAGCGCCCGAACTTTGGGACGCCGTCCGCACTTCCGTCGATTTACGCAAAGAGACGGGACTGTATATCCTTACCGGATCGACCACGATAAATAAAGACCATATTCGCCATTCGGGTACGGGACGCATTTCCCGCCTGAAAATGTATCCTATGAGCCTGTATGAATCCAAGGAATCAAACGGCTTGATTTCACTTGCCGATTTATTCAACACTCCCGCCTTCGATATAGACGGTTTACACTCCCAACTTGATGTCAACGATTTGATATTCGCAGCCTGCAGAGGCGGCTGGCCTTCGTCTTTAACGCTTAAAACAAGGAAGGCGCAATTATTCATCGCAAAAGACTATGTAAACAATATTTGCGAATCGGACATTTCTTCGGTAGATAAAATCGAACGCAGCCCGTCTAAAACGCGGCTGCTGCTTCGCTCGTATGCGCGAAACATCTCCACTTTGGCTACGAACACGTCACTCATTGCCGATATAAACGCAAACGAAAATATGAGCGGCTCCACCTTTTATGAATATTTGGACGCATTAAAGCGGCTTTACGTTATAGAAGACGTAGAGGCGTGGTGCCCGAACATTCGCTCCAAAACTTCGATACGCTCATCCAACAAACGCGAGTTTATCGATCCTTCCATTGCGGCAGCCGCCCTTGGACTGTCCCCCGAATATCTTGAAACGGATTTGAAGACCTTCGGCTTTATTTTCGAATGCCTTTGCATAAGAGATTTGAAAATATATTCCAACAGATTGGGCGGAAGAGTGTCTTATTACCGTGATAAATTCGGACTTGAAGCGGACGCGGTTTTGCACCTGGACGACGGCAGATACGCGCTTATGGAATTTAAACTTGGCAGCAGCGAAATAGAAGAAGGCGCAAACCATCTGTGCGAATTGAGAGAACTGATTCGTGAGCACAATAAAACGGAACGGCAAATCAAGCTTCGTGAACCCGACCTGCTGATAGTTTTAACGGGCGGACAAATGGCTTACAGGCGCGCCGACGGCGTGTGCGTGATACCTATAGGATGCTTAAAAGATTAGCCTTATAATTTATATCTATGCAAAATATGCCAAAACGGCATAATTTATGTCAAGTAATTCCGCGTTTCGGCGCTGAGCGCTTGAATTATTTGCTCTCTGGCGCGGTTGAGTTCGGGGTCGTTTACGCTTCTGCCGTCGCGGGGGGAAGGAAGGGAGATATCCGCCGTGATATTGCAAGGGCTTCCGCCCAGCACAACAATCCTGTCCGCACACATAAGCGCTTCTTCCACGTCGTGAGTGACAAACAGCACGGTGGCGCCGAACATACCCTCCCCAACCATATTATGGATAATTCCGCGCTTTATGCCTATGTCCAGCGCACGGAAAGGCTCGTCCAGCAAAAGCGTTTGGGCGCCGTATGCCAGCGCGCGCGCCAAAGATACTCTGCTTGCTTCGCCGCCGCTTATGCGCGTGGGATATTTGTTTGCCAAATGCCCGATATGCATATTGTCAAGCGCGTTTTGAGCGCGCTTTTTTATGTCCTCCTTCTCCCCTTGAAGCACGTAGCACACGTTGTCCAAAACGGTCATTGAAGGAATAAGCCTGCTCTCCTGGAACACGTATCCGCACGCGCCGAAACCCTCTGTTTTCCCTTTATAAGGGATAAGGTTCGCAACGCAGTTCAAAAGCGTGCTCTTGCCGCAGCCCGATTGCCCCATAATGCATAAAGTGGTGTGTGCAGGCACTTCCAAGTCAAAGCCTTGGAAGACTACTTTATCCCGATAACTCACGCATAAGTCTGAAATTTTAGGCATAGCACCACCTCAAAGCAACCTTTTTGACCAATATGACCGCCCCTTCCAAAACGGCGGAAAGCGCGATCGCCGCCAGCGTATAGGCAAGCACGATGTCCGTTTCCAGATATTGATGAGCCAGGTTCATTGACTGCCCTATACTGCGTGCGGTGTTCGACATTACCTCCGCGGCGATGACCAGCTTGACCATTAGCCCCAGCGTGGACTGCACGCCCGAAAGTATGGACGGCATAGACAGCGGGATATAAAGTTTTGCCGCGAGCCTAGCCTTGGGGACTTTGTATACCCTGCTCATTTGAACAAGTTTTTTATCCACGCTCTGCACCGCGTTCAATATGGTCGTGTACAGCACGGGGAACACGATAAACACGCTTACCACCACCGGCAGAATGCGGTTGCTCACCCACAAAAGACATAATAAGATTATGGACATTGTGGGCACGGCACGCGCGATTATCACCAGCGGCGAGAGCAGCTTTTCCACGGGTTTGAAGAACGCCGCGGGCAAAGCCAGCGCCAAAGCGAGCGCAAGAGAGATTACAAAGCCGATAAGCGTTCTCAAAAGCGTCCACCCCAGCGCCGCATAAAATTCGGCAGAGCCAAGCAGCTGCCCCAGACCGCGGAAAGTTTCGCCTATCGTGGGCAGGACGATGGGAAGGTCTACGGCATAGGCGGCAATCGCCCATACCGCAAATACAAGCCCCACCGTTATAAGTGGATATAACAGGCTTACAACCTTAACCGCCCTGCCGCCGC
>CALWHM010000045.1 GCA_944380395.1 uncultured Clostridia bacterium
TCACCGACTTCACGGAAAACGCCGTATATACCACCGTCAACGGAGAGTCGGTCTATGCGATACCCGAAACGGACAACTGGGCATACTACTTGCTGGAATCCGAAACAATTGCGGAGAATATCGACAGCGCGGACGAATGGGTTGTCAATGTCGCCCTCACTCCCACCCCCGAATACACCTGGGAGGACGGCTCCGTGACGCCCGTCAAATACACCTGCAAAATCAGGAGCGGAAGCACGTTCTTCCCCGACATGAAGATACAGACGGGCTACACCCCTCTCGACCCGACCAATCCGACTGCCGACGACGCCAAGGTAATGCAACTTATGACTGATTGGCTCGGCGCGGACGGCGCGGGCAAAATGGAGACTGATTGCCGCGATTATAAAGCGGCGGTCTACTTCACCGCGTTCCGCGACGGCGAGAGTCTCGCGCAATATATCGGCACGGTCACCAACTCTCACACCAGCCTCGACAACTTCGGCACATACTCGATGACTTTCGCCCTTGCGAACATAGCGAACAAAGCCGCGCCGAAGTATTACAGCGGCACGGCGGATGTCACGACGGGAAGCAAGGTAGACAGCAAAATTTACCCGAACGACGACCCGCACTTCAGCGTTGAAAAAATCACCGCTTACGACGACGACTTCTTCCGTATCGCAAAAGTCGATTGCACGGAAGCCGTGCAGAGCCAGAACATAACCTACGCCTACTCCACCCACATCGACGGGTATACCTTCGTCAAAATCGAGGGCGACAACGGCGGCGACGGCGTGACAACCGAAAAGGTGACCTCCGAAGTTTACCTCGTGTTCCGCGGCGGCGAATACGTCGGACACGAGATAAACACCACGGTGAAAATCGGCGAAGTGAACACCACATACTTCCTGCAATTCGCCCTTACACTGTGAGTGCCGCAATCGGCAAAAAACCGAACCCCGCAGCTGATATGCACCCCAAAAGTTGGACAGACTTTTGGAGGTGCATATTTTATGGCAAAAAAGGAAGCGAGCAAAAAAGGTATAGCGCTGAGTTCAAGATATCTGTTATAATGGATATGCGAGAAAACCATTTGAGTTATCGAGAAACAGTCCGCAAATATTGGAACACACAAAGTCGAGCGGAAGTGGAAGATTTCATACAGAAGTTGCACAAATAAATATCCTACCGGAACAACGAGAGAATTTCTCTCAAACGAAAAGGAATGAGCCCGGTTAAATACCGAACTCATCCCATAATAACAATCTAATATTTTTTGTCCAAACTTTGGGGGTCACTTCATCGCCCCGGGGATTCTTTATACAAAAAAGTTTTTTACTTCTTCGTCCTGTCTATATACTTGGTATGCAGGATCTTGTGCGCCTTCTTGCTGCCCGGCTTGTCGAGAAAATCTTTATATATAGCCATGATGGCGGGATTTTTGTAACTCTTGCGGTAAGTGCAAGCCGCGTCGTTGGCATAGATGGCTTTTGCGCGAAGCGCGGGGATATCCAGCCTTTGACGGGTAGCCGCGTCGTGTATGGGCTGACCGCCGCCGTTCACACAGCCGCCGGGGCAGGACATTATCTCTATGAATTGATAAGGACTTTTGCCCGCCTTTATCTCTTCCATAAGCACGCGCGCGTTGGCAAGAGAGCTTGCCACAGCCACTTTTATCTCCTTGCCGCCCAAGGTGACGGTCGCGGACTTGATTCCCTGCTGTCCCCTTACGGCTTCATACTCAAAATCTTCAAGTTCTCTTTCTTCCAAAAGGTCGGCTACCGTTCTCAAAGCCGCTTCCATAACGCCGCCCGTCGCGCCGAAGATGACGCCCGCGCCGGTGGATACGCCCAGCGGCTCGTCGAATTTTTCGTCTTCAAGCAGGTTGTATTGGATACCTGCGCGCTTTATCATTCTGGCAAGCTCGCGGGTGGTGAGTACGGCGTCTATATCGGGTACGCCTGCGGCGTCCTGATAAGGACGGGTCTTTTCAAACTTTTTGGCTATGCAGGGCATTACGGACACCACGTAGATATCCTTGGGATCTATGCCCTCTTTCTTTGCATAGTAAGTCTTGACGGCTGCGCCGAACATCTGCTGAGGCGACTTTGCCGTGGAGAGGTTGGGCAAAAGCTCGGGATAGTTATACTCGCAGAACTTTATCCAAGCGGGAGAGCAGGAAGTCATCATAGGCAGCGCGCCGCCTTCGTTCAGCCTGTTCACCAGCTCAAAGCCCTCTTCCATTATGGTGAGGTCTGCGGCAAAGTCCACGTCGAACACCCTGTCAAAGCCCAAGTTGCGCAGAGCCGCGACCATCTTGCCTTCCGTATCCGTGCCGATGGGATAGCCGAACTCCTCGCCCAGCGCCACGCGCACGGACGGAGCCGTGCCCACCACCACGTGTTTGGTGGGATCGGCAAGCGCTTCCAGCACGTTGTCTATCTCCTCTTTTTCCGTAAGCGCGCCCGTAGGGCAGTTGACCACGCACTGACCGCAGCCCACGCAGGTGTGCTCGGCTATATCCGATTCGAACGCGCAGCCGATGGAAGTATCGAAGCCGCGGTTGTTTGCGCCTATCACGCTGACGGACTGCACTTTTTCGCACACGGCAACGCACCTTCTGCACAGCACGCACTTGTTGTTGTCGCGCACAAAGCAGACGGAGGATTCGTCCTTCTCGCTCACGTTCTTTGCGCCCTGGAACCTGTTTGCGTCACAGCCCAGCTCATATGCGAGCGTCTGCAATTCGCAATTGGTGTTGCGCGGGCAGGAAAGGCATTTTTGATCGTGGTCGGAAAGCAGCAGTTCCACGGTGGTCTTTCTGCTCTGAATGACCTTGGGAGTATTGGTGAAAATCTCCGTCCCTTCCCTGTCTATGGGATAGGTGCAAGCAGCTACGAGCGTTCTTGCGCCCTTCACTTCCACCATGCACACGCGGCAGGCGCCTATGCAGTTTATCTTTTCCAAATAGCACAATGTGGGGATCTTTATGCCCACCTGACGGCAGGCGTCCAAAATGGTGGTGCCGCTCTCCACGCTGTAATCTCTTCCGTTTATCTTGATATTGATCTTAGCCATTTCGATTACTCCTTTACGATAGCCCTGAAGCGGCAGCCGTCCATACATGCGCCGCACTTTATGCACTTGCTCTGATCGATGACGTGCTTTTGCCTGACCTCGCCCTCAATGGCGCCCACGGGGCAGTTGCGCTTGCACAGCGTGCAGCCCTTGCATGCGTCCGTGATGTGGTAGGATACCAGCTTTTTGCACACCTTTGCGGGGCAGCGCTTTTCCTTGATATGCGTTTCGTACTCGTCGCGGAAGTAGCGCAGAGTGGAAAGCACGGGGTTGGGAGCGGTCTGTCCCAAGCCGCACAGCGAATTTTCCTTGATGTAATAGCACAGCTCTTCCATCTTGTCCAAATCTTCCATTGTGGCGGTGCCGTCCGTCACCTTGGTGAGCAGTTCCAAAAGGCGCTTGGTGCCTATTCTGCAAGGGGTGCACTTTCCGCAGGACTCGTCCACGGTAAATTCCAAGAAGAATTTGGCTATATCCACCATACAGGTGTCTTCATCCATAACGATAAGACCGCCGGAGCCCATCATAGAGCCTATCTCTATCAGTTTGTCGTAATCAATGGGCACGTCCAGATGCTGAGGAGGTATGCAGCCGCCGGAAGGTCCGCCCGTCTGCGCCGCCTTGAACTGCTTGCCCTTGGGAATGCCGCCGCCTATGTCGTAGACTATCTCCCTGAGCGTGGTGCCCATAGGCACTTCCACCAGACCCGTGTTGACTATCTTTCCGCCCAAAGCGAACACCTTTGTTCCCTTGGACTTTTCCGTACCCATAGAGGCGAACCAATCGGGGCCGTTCCTTATTATCTGAGTGATGTTGGCGTAAGTTTCCACGTTGTTGAGCAAGGTGGGCTTGCCGAACAGACCCTTGTTCGCGGGGAACGGAGGACGGGGGCGAGGCTCTCCGCGGTTGCCCTCCACGGACACCATAAGCGCAGTTTCCTCACCGCACACGAACGCGCCCGCGCCCAAGCGCAGTTCTATATCGAAAGAAAAGTCCGTGCCTAAGATATTCTTGCCCAAAAGCCCGTATTCCCTGGCTTGCTTTATGGCTATGCGGCACCTGTCCACCGCTATGGGATATTCCGCGCGGACGTATATGTAACCCTGCGTGCCGCCCACGGCGTATGCGGCGATGGTCATCGCCTCTATCACGGAGTGGGGATCGCCTTCGAGCACGGATCTGTCCATAAACGCGCCGGGGTCGCCCTCGTCCGCGTTGCAGCAAACATACTTCACGTCGCCCGCGGCGTTTTTGACGAACTGCCACTTTGTGCCGGTGGGGAAGCCCGCGCCGCCCCTGCCGCGCAGTCCGGACGCCTTTATCATATCTATTATCTGCTGAGGCTCATATTCCGTAAGGCATTTGATGAGCGCGTCATAACCGTCGCGCGCAATGTATTCGTCTATATTTTCCGGGTCGATAACGCCGCAGTTGCGCAGGGCAACGCGCGTCTGACGCCTGTAAAATTCGGTATCGGTAAGCGCCTTTACGGGCGGTTCGCCCACGCGCTCCGTGTGCAGAAGGCGGGTGACCAGCCTTCCTTTGATAAGATGTTCGTTGACTATATCCGTAACGTCGTCGGCATGCACGCCGCTGTAAAACGCCGCTTCCGGATAAACTATAACTACGGGACCTACCGCGCACAAACCGAAGCAGCCGGTTTCGACTATCTGCACGTCGTCCTCCATATGATTGGCTTTAAGCTGGCGGGCGAGTTCTTCTCTTATCTTTGCGCTGCCGTTGGACGTGCAGCCCGTACCGCCGCATACAAGTACGTGACTTTTGTACATATTTCCCCTCCTAGATGTTTTCCACAAGATATTTTTCCACGGGTTTACCGCCCACGATGTGCTTTTCCATCACTTCAAGGGCTTTTTCCGGAGTCATTTTTCCGTAAACTACCTTAGGTTTTCCGGGAATGTATACTTCAACGGTAGGTTCGTAATCGCAAAGACCCTGACAATCGCTGCGATATACCCTGACCTTGGGCAAACGACGCGCGGAAAGATCTTCCACCAACGCGTCAAACACGAATTTGGCACCTTTGGAGATCCCGCACGTGCCCATTCCGACGACTATCCTGGTTTCCAGGTGCTCGTCTGAGTTATCACGGATGAACATAGCAGGCTGCATGCTCTCCCTGATAGCCTGAATGTCGGCTATTGTCTTCATATTTTCCTCCTGACGGCAGCGTAAGCTACCATATGATTTTTCCTTCAAATACCCTCTTTTTGTTTTCGAGGATCACCCCGGGCACTCCCTTTGCCGCCCCGCAAAAGACTGTCCTTTTTCCTTCCCCTATCTCCGTTAAGAAAACGTCCGCATCTCCCGCCGCCGCAAAGCTCACCGCCCCGGCTATATCCCCGAAAGGTATGTGGGAAAAAACGCATTTTATCACCGTTTTCCCGTCTGTTCTTGACATTTCCGCGCTCTTGCAGCTGTCGCAGACAAGTTTTATCCCCTTGCCTTTATTTGCGCCCTTTGTGGTGAACAGCCCCTTCTTTGCAAGGGCGAACTCCCCGCTTGTCATACCGCTGCCGTCGTCTTCCACCGTGAGCGTTTCGGCGGTGAGAGTTATGTCTATCCGCCTTGCGCCCGCGCTTTCCGCGTTCAGGGCAAGCTCTTCTATCAAACGCGCCACATCCGCGCCGTTTTGCCTATCCATACTATTCTAGCACAACCGCCCGCAAAAAATAAAGCGTTTTCACCTTATCACTATGCCGCATTCGTACGCTTCGCGTTCCAGCTGTTCGCGGAAGGAAGGGTGCGCTATGGAGATCAGTTTTTTCGCCCTTTCGGCTATACTTGCGCCCTTCAAGTCCACCATTCCGTATTCCGTGACCACGTAATTCACGTCGTTTCTGGAAAGGGACACCGCCGCGCCCTCTTTCAGCCGCGTGACTATCTTGCTCGTCTCCTTCCTCTCCCCGGTGACGGGATCCTTCACCATTGCGGTGGAATAGAGCGCGATTATGGATCTGCCGTTCCTGGACATCTGCGCGCCCACGGCGGTATCCGTCTGTCCGCCCGTGCCGGAAAACTGCCTGCTGCCCAAAGATTCCGAACAGCACTGCCCCGTTATATCCACTTCAAGGGACGTGTTTATGGACACTTGGTTGTCGTTTCTGGCGATGATGCCGGGCGCGTTGACGTAATTGCAGTCCAGAACGAGCACTGAAGGGTTGTCGTCCACGAAATCGTACATTTCGCGCGAACCTATCATAAACGAGCACACGGCTTTTTCCCTGTGCACCTGCTTGCACCTGCCCGTCACCACTCCCGCTTTCATCAAATTCATAATGCCGGTGGTGAACATCTCCGTATGCACGCCCAAATCTTTTTTATCCGTGAGCGCCGCCGCCACCGCGTTGGGAATGCTGCCTATGCCCAGCTGTATGCAGTCCCCGTCCTCCACAATGCCTGCTATCAGCCTGCCTATCTTTATATCCCTCTCTCCCAAAACAGGATCGTTTATCTCCGGCATGGGATAGTTCGCGTTTATGAAATAGTCCACGCTTTCTGCGGGCACGTTCACGTCCCCGAAAGTGCGCGGCACATTGGGATTTTGTTCCAAAATGACAATGTCCGCGTCGTCCATCATACGCCTTTCGTACACGTTGCTCAAAGAAATGGACACAAAGCCGTGCTTATCCGGAGGCGAGCACACGCCCACGAATATGTCCGCGCCGCGGTTGTACTTGCGGTTCACGCCCGAAAGTCTGAGATGGTTGGGGATAAAAGAAGCCCTGCCCAGACTGTGCGCCTGACGCGTGGGCGAAGAATAAAAGAGACATTCGCAAAAAAAGCTCTCCTTATATTCGGGATCCGTATTATATTTGTATTCCCTCAAAGAAAGGCAGTTTGTGACGGTGACGTTCTTCACCCTGCCCGCTATGGTGTGCAGCTTGGACAAAAACTCGTAAGGTTCGGAAGCGCCCAACGCCACCACTATATGATCTCCGCTCTTGACCAGATCAAGAGCCTGTTCCGCACTTATACATTTTCCCATAATTACCCTGACCTTTATCGCAGCGATCGCGCAAGCCCTGCCCCGCGCGCCGCATTTCCTTTATTATAACAGAATTATAACCGCCTTGGCAATTTATCCGATATATTTTTTTATTGCGCCTTACGCCGCCCGCGTATTGACATTCCCCTTAAAAAAATGTTACAATTATTCGGATAAAGGTAGCCGGTACGACGAAAGATAAAGGTGAAATAATGAGCGATAATACCAAAAACATTCCGGAAATCCCCGCAAAAAAGAGGCTTTCGGGGAAAATGATAGCGCTTATCGCCGTCGTGTGCGTGGTGGTCACGGCATGTGCGGTGCTTTTGGGCGTATACTTCGGCACTCTTCAAGATCCGATGGATCTGATGGAGATACCCGTCAAGGAGCTTCCCGTAAGCTTCCGCACCACCGTGGCGCGCACGGACGGATATTTGGGTCATCCCGACCTTGCTCTGACGGACAACGGCGACTTTATAGTCGTGTATCCGGAAGGCCACGGGCGCGGCAACATACTGTTGCAGCGCTATGAAGTGAGCGCGGGCACCGGCGAACGCGAATGGAGCGAACCTGTTTTGGACATTCCCGAAAGCTGGACGACCTCACAGGAAACGCCCACCGTTTACCGTCTGAAAATGTCCGACGGCTCTTTCAAGACGGTGCTCATCTCCGGCTGCCCTTCCTGGAACGGGGAAGAACAGGCAAACGGCTTTAACTGCTCCGTGAGCGACGGGGAAGGCTACGAGTGGACGGAGTTTTCCAATTGGTACGGCACAGAGTGGGCGGAAGACACCGGCAACGAACCTTACGATATAATAGTCGCGATGTCCTCTCTCACGCAATTGAAGGACGAAAACGGCAATTACATCGATAAGTGGATGGGCACTTTCCACGACTACTCTTTCACCAATTACTACTCCTACCTCACTTTCGAGAACGGCAACGCCGTGTGGAGCGAGCCGCAGGTGTTCATTCCCGAACAAAAGGACTATTACGCGCCCCTCGGGCTTTGCGAAATGGAGATAGTGGATACGGGCAGCGAATGGATAATGATAGGCAGAGCCAACGCGCGCAACTCCAACGCCCTTGCCTGCGTGTCCACCGACCAAGGCAAAACGTGGTCGAAAATAGTTGAACTGCCCAACTGCCTCACGGGCGACAGGCATAAAGCCGAATATGACGCAACCACGGGCAAATGGCTCATCTCCTTCCGTCAAGTGCTCCCCGGCAAGGAAAGCGCCTTCTCCACGGACAGGATAATGGGCGCCGGCTGGGTGGCTTGGGTAGGCGATACTCAAACGCTCCTCTCCCTTGCCCAAGGCAAGACGGATAACGGCTTCGGCGACGCACTCATTCTTTTGGGCAAAGAAAAAGACACCTTGACCAACATAGACTGCGGCTACTCCGGCACCGTGTGCATAGACGGCACTTATACCCTTGTTTCCTACGGGGAATTCGACAGTTCCGCCACCAATCCCTATATAATGGCGGTCACTTTCAAACTTTCCGATTTGGGGATAGAATAAGACGGATAGGACATATCGAACCGATGAAAGGCGGCGCGGGCGCGCCGCTTTTTTTGCCCCGCGGCGGGCTTAAAATACCAATGCGGCTTTACTCGATAAAATCATTGATAAATTAAAATATCGGGCGGTCATATGACCGCCCTTTGATAGGGTGATGACGCTTTCACGCCAAAAGTTATTCCTGTATGCCCTCTTGCGTGCCCGTGCCTTCCGTATTGCCGCTGTCCGTGCCTTCCGTATTGCCGCTGTCCGTGCCTTCCGTGTTGCCGCTGCCCGTGCCTTCCGTATTGCCGCCGCCTTCGCCTTCTTCGGGCTGTGCGTAAATTATTAGGCTGCCTTCATTCATA
>CALWHM010000046.1 GCA_944380395.1 uncultured Clostridia bacterium
GAGCGTGCGCTAGTGTCCACAAAAGTGGACAACGCATAACAAACGAGCGTGCGCTAGTGTCCACAAAAGTGGACAACACATAACAAACGAGTGAGCGCTAGTGTCCACTAAAGTGGACAGCTCATAACAAACGAGTGAGCGCTAGTGTCCACTAAAGTGGACAGCACATAATAAACGAGTGAGCGCAAGTGTCCACTAAAGTGGACAGCTCATAACAAACGAGTGAGCGCTAGTGTCCACAAAAGTGGACAGCACATAACAAACGAGTGAGCGCAAGTGTCCACTAAAGTGGACAGCACATAATAAACGAGTGAGCGCAAGTGTCCACTAAAGTGGACAGCACATAATAAAATGCACCTATATGTCAATACCAAGATTTTTGGTATAGGCTTATTTTTTGCCTCTCATTAACAGATAAGCAATAAATACTCGTGTCAAGTACTACTTGACAAGGAGCGTGGGACGCTCCACCCCTTAACCGCCTTGCAGTAGCTTTGCGGAGAGTCAAAGCTTAACTCCCTGCTCCGGCATTGACTTATATTCAAATAAATACCCGTGTCAAGTACTACTTGACACGATTGTTTTTAATTACTCTTAGTTATAAAGTTTCGGTATTCCGGAATTTTCAATAGCGCAGTTTTTTAATAAAGCGCGGTTAAATCACTTTTTGCCAAGCGGCAGCGAGCCGCTGCCGGCTGATTTATTTATTTTCGCGGTATTCCCTTACAGACCTTAATTCCCAGCGAATAGGCTCCCTCCCGTTCTCTGTCAAAAACTTATTCGCTTTGGAAAAATGTTTGCACTGCAAAAAGCCCTGATAAAAGGAGAGCGGCGAAGGGTGCACGGATGTGAGAATGAGATGTTTGGGGTTTGTGATAAGCGCGCCCTTCTTTTTGGCGTAGCCGCCCCAAAGCATAAAGACAATGGGTTTTTCGCTTTTGTTGAGCAGGGATATGACATAGTCGGTGAACCTCTCCCAGCCCTTGCCGGCATGCGAGCCGCTGGCTCCCGCGCGGACGGTGAGCACCGCGTTGAGCAGCAGTACGCCCTGCTCCGCCCAGCCGCCCAAATCTCCGCACGTTGTGGGCGGTATGCCCAGGTCGTACTCCAACGCTTTGTATATATTCACAAGCGAAGGCGGGCATTTTACGCCGTCGTTCACGGAAAAGCACATACCGTTGGCTTGCCTTTCCCCGATATAGGGGTCCTGCCCTATTATGACCACTTTCACGTTTTCGTAGGGAGTGTGCGCAAAGGCGCTGAGAATATCGCGTTTGGGCGGATATACGGTATGCGCAGCGTATTCCTTATTCAAAAAGTCGCGCAATTTATCGAAATATTCGCTGTCAAATTCCCCTTTGAGAAGTTCGTCCCAGCTGTTGTTCAAATGTGAAGCCATCAATCTATCTCCGCCGCTATGGGTTTATGGTCAAGGTAATGGAAGATGTACTTAAAGCCCAGCGCTTTCAAGCCCTCTTTCACTTCATCGTAATGTATCAGCTGCAATTGCGGATAGTGCGCGTCCGAACCGTAAGTGACAAGCTCTCCGCCCAGCTCCTTATAACGGCGCAAAATGCCGTCTTCGGGGATATAGGGAATGCCCGTGCCCCTGCCGTTGACCTCCAAAGCCTTGCCCTTATGTATTATACCGCGCAATATCTCGTCGAACATATCGGGGAACTCTTCATAGCGCAGCGCTCTGTTTTCAAAAGGCGCCTTGCGCGCCACGTACCCTATATGCCCTATAACGTCATAGGGGAAATCCGCGTTCACGCTGTCTAAAACCGCCTGCACGTATATGCCGTAAGCCGCCTTTCTGCCGCGCGTAAAATAACTTTCGTAATAGCAGTCCTCTTCGTTCACGACGTGCACGGAATTGATGACCACGTCGGTGGGATACTTGGCTAATATCTCCCTGTACATAGCGTCGGCGGGCGCGTAATAGCCGCATTCCAAACCTACCGCTATATCTATTTTGCCCTTGTAACGTTCGCGCAAAGCGTGCGCGTCTGCAAAATGCGAAGGCAGATCTATCTGCTTTATATCGAAAAATTCGGGAATAAGGGCGTAGTCCTTATCGCAGTGATCGGTCATTGCGATATAGGACGCGCCCTTGTTTATTGCGTTTTCGATCATCTCCTCCGGCGGCGTAAAGCTGTCGTGAGAGTGATTGCAATGCGTGTGAGAATCAGCTATATACATCAGCCGTTTAGCACCTCTAAGTACATTTTCACAAAATCTTCCCTGCCCATCATCACGGGAACGGGATAGAGCGGATTAGCTTCCTTATAAGCCGCTTCGCTCATATCCTCGGCGTCTTCTTTCTTGATGATGCCGCCGAAGTTCTCCGGAATGTTCATATATGCGTTCATATCCTTGATAGCCTGAATAAACGCCTTGGCTTTCTCGGCGTCGTTTGCGCCCTTTATGCCCGCCACATCGGCAAGCTTAGCCAGCTTCTTATATATCTTTTCGCCGTAATAGTCCAGCATATGCGGCAGAATGACCGCCATTGCAAGTCCGTGGGGCGTATTGAACTTGGCGCCCATAGCGTGTCCCATAGCGTGCACGTTGCCCACATATGCGCGCGTAAACGCCACGCCCGCGTCGAACGCCGCCGTCTGCATATTCTCCCTGGCTTCCATATCCTTGCCGTTGTCGTAAGCGCGCTTCAAATAAGTGAAGATGAGCTTGACCGCCTCTTCCGCCTTCGCCTTGGTCTCCTTGGTGTTGGAATTGCCTATGTACGCCTCCACCGCATGGCACAGCGCGTCCATACCCGTGGTGGAAGTCACCTTCTGCGGCAGTCCCGCCGTCAAAGAAGGATCGAGCACCGCATAGTGCGGAATGAGCGGGAAATCCTGAATTGCATATTTGAGATGATGATTGGGATCCGTGGTGTCCGTGATGACCGCCGCCAAAGTTGTTTCGCTGCCCGTGCCGGAAGTGGTGGGAATGGCAAAGAAGGGGGGCATTTTTTTGACCACCTTCAAAATGCCCTTCATCTTGGGAATGGGCTTGTTGGGACGTGCCACGCGCGCACCTACGCCCTTGGCGCAGTCCATAGGCGAACCTCCGCCGAACGCGATTATGCCCTGCGCGCCGCTTTCGTTATACAGTTTCAAAGCCTCTTCCACATTGACTATGGTGGGGTTTGCTACCACCTTGTCGTATACGGCGGCTTTAACGCCCTCTTTTTCCAGCGCTTCCAGCATAGGGGCGCAAAGTCCCAGCTTCATCAAATTGCCGTCCGTCACCACGAGCACGGAATTAAGTCCCTTGCCCTTGATGAATCCGGCAAGTCCCGCCGCGCCGTTGTCGAACCTAAGCAGTTCGGGCTTGCGCCAGGGCATCAGCTTGATAAGCTGTTTGAGCACCGCCTGGAAAGTGCGGCAATACATCTTGTAAAATGCGTTCATATCTCCTTCTCCTTTACTTCACTTGTTTATTTCAATTATATTTGGTCACCTTGGTTCCGCCGAAAGCGGTCTGCAGAGCGCCCTCCGCAAAGGTAAACTCGGGTCCTGCAAGCCCTGCATCCGTCAAATTTTTGCAGCCGTTAAAGGCGGAAGAATACAGCTCCACGGTCGAATTTGTCGTAACGCTTATAAGGCTTTCGCAATTGCGGAAAGCGGATCTGCCTACACTCTTTACCGTTGAAGGAAGCGCTATCGCCCTAAGGCTGGTGCCTTCAAAGCAGTTTGCGGGTATAGACGTAAGCCCTTCGCCCAAAGTTATCTCTTTCAAGCCGCTGGTATAGAAGGAATTGGAACCCAAAGAGGTTATCATACCTTTTACGGTTATCTGCGCTTTGGAGCAATTGTAAAAGGCATATCCGCCTATTGCGGTGCACTTTTCGGGAAGAGTAACGCTGAGCAGGTTTGAGCAATTCTGGAACGCCCTTTGACCTATCGCGGTGATGTTTTTGCCCAAATTCACATATTTGAGCGATTTCATTCCCTCAAACGCGCCGGCGGGAATTGACGTTGCCGCGTCCGTAACGGAAATCTGCGCTATATTGTAGTTCTGCGTCCAGCTGGGACCGCTCGAATGCCCGAACATATACGCCATATTGCTATCGGGAGCGTCCGCAGAGTCGGAAACGCTCGCGCCCACAAACGGCATAACTATGCTTTCAAGTGAGGTGCAGCCGGAAAGCGCGCCCTTGCCCACTCTCTTAACGCTGTCGGGAATGCGCATCGTCTTTATGGAAGTGCAGCCCGCAAACGCGTTCTCCGCAACTTCCGTGACGGGCAGGTCGTTGTACTTTTCCGGGATAACCACGTTTTCTTCCGCATATCCTTCCGTGACGGACACGCAATAACCGTCGTCCACGCGCGTGAACTTCATCACCCCTTTATACACGGCGGTCAAAACCATGCCTTCAACGGGTTCTATCACGGAATACGCGCCGTAAAAATTGCCCTCTTCATCCGTCCAGCCGCTTATTTCGGCGTCCTCTTTTTCGGGAAGTACGGTGGAAAGATCCAGCTTCCCGGACGCGCTTATCACTGCGTTTTCGCCGCTGCCGTCCAAAGTGCCGCCGTTCAGATCGAACGTCACCTGCGTTGTGGAGCATGCCGTAAAGGCAAGCGCCGCGGCAATGGCAACAACCGCCGTTATAAGCAAGATCGCCGTCTTTTTCTTCATAACTCCTCCTCACGCCGCAAGGTGCGGCGCCGCTTAATTTTCCTTGATAATGGCTTTCGCCTTTCTCTTTATGCGCTGAACGGCGTTATCCACGTATTTCACCGTTTTTCCCAGCTCCTTGGCTATCTCCGCATAGCAGGCGCCCTCCGCCCACATAAGGAATATCTCTTCCTCCGCCTTGGAAAGACATCCCCTTATTTTGGACATAAGCTCTCCGCCGATGAGATCCAGCGTCATATCCTCGTCACTGACAAGTCCCAGCGTGTTTTCCAGCGGAACGGACGTGTTCAGCGCCTTGTTCTTTTCCCTTGAAGCCGCCTTGACCGCGTCCAACACCGCCGCTTTTATGCACGCATATGCGTATGCGGGGAACTTGCCCTTCTCTTTTTTGTAGGTCACAACGGCTTTATACAGCCCTATCATTCCCTCCTGCGACACGTCCTCACAGGTGGCGCCCACTATGTAATACTGCCGCGCCACCGCTTTAACCATGCCGCCGTAAGCGGTGAGCACTTCCTCCATTGCAAGGCTGTCCCCCGCGGAAGCGCGCGCGATAAGCTGTTCTTCGTTCATATCATCTTCTCTGCCTGAGCACTTCATAGCAAAGCACCCCGCACGCCACGGAAGCGTTGAGCGAATTTATCCTGCCCTTCTGCGGCAAAGATACCGCCCCGTCGCACAATTTGGCTGTGAGAGGCTTTACTCCGAAGCCCTCGCTGCCTATGACCAGCGCCAAGTCCTCCGTCAGGGAAACGGAATATACGTCCGCGCCGTCCATATCCGCGCAATAAACGCTCACAAAGCTGTCCTTTAATTTGCGGATAACGTCGTTCACGTTGTTGACCGCCGCTATCTTCACGTAAGCGGTGGCGCCCGCGGACACCTTTACCACGGTGGCGTTCACGCCCACCGCCCTTCTTTTGGGAATGACTATGCCGTGCACGCCCGAACACTCCGCCACTCTGACGATGCTTCCCAAATTGTGCGGGTCCTCTATGCCGTCCAAAATGAGCATAAACAGCTTTTCTCCCCTATCCTCGGCGGTCTGGATTATGTCTTGCACCGTGCAATAGGCGTACTCGTCCGCCACGCCCGCAATGCCGCGGTGCTTTTCTCCGCCGCACAGCTTGTCCAACTCCTTCCTTTCGCACATAACTATGCGCGCGCCCGCGGCTTTCGCCTTATTTATTATCTCTTCCGTGCCGTGAAGCCCCTTCTGCAAGTAAAGGCGGGTGAGTTTCCCGCCCGCGGAAAGGTGTTCGCGCACGGCGTTTTTTCCTTCCAATAACATTATTTGTTCTCCGCCGTCTTGTCCGCAAGAGCCTTGCGCTTTGCCCTGACTTCGTCCGGCTTTGCGCAGGTCATCCTGCCCTCGCTGCAACCGCCCCTCACGCAGGAAGGTCCCGCGGTCACAAACAACTCGGGCGCCACTTTAAGCACTTCTTCCAGCATACGCCACGCCACTTCGCGTATTTCCCACTGCGCGCGGTTGCAGCAGCGCACGGTGAAAAAGTGCATAAGTTCGCGCACGTTCATTGTCATGGTCATCTTGGTCTCCGCCGCGTTGGGGAGCACAAAGCGCGCGTCCTCATTGGACTTTTCGCACGCGCCGCCCAGCTTTTCCTGCCACTTGCAGTACCACGAATGCATAAGCGCCATCTGCTCTTTATACTCTTGCTCCGCCTCTTCTCCCAGCGCGCTTATCGCGGGCGGGATAACATAATTAAATTCGCCGCTCTTGTTCGCGTCCACATAGCGCTGCGATTTCACGGAAAACGAAGCTATCCTGTGCCTTGTCACCTGCGCCAAAAAACTGCGCGAAACGCCCTCTATACCGAAAGTGAAAGAGGCGTGCTCAAACGGGGAAAGGTGCCCCATCGTTACAAGGCGCGACAAAAATTTGCTCACGTCGCTCTCGTCCACGCCCTTTTTCAAGTCGGCAATGGTGGCGTCCGAATAGCACAGCTTGGCAGACATAGCTATCGTCTGTGCCGGGTCTTTCGTGTATGTCAAAAGCACTACGTGCGGTTTTACCTGAGGCATTTTTTCTCCTTTAACGCTTAAAGCAAGCGTCCAAAATATATTCAAGTCTTTCGTCTTTACCCGTGAGATACAGATATCCTATCACGGCTTCCAACCCGCTGGCTTTGTGATAGTCCGTTTCGTTCGCGTTTTTGGCGCGATGCGCGGAGTGGTTGTTGCGCGCGCGGCGGTAGATGCTCTCTTCTTCCTCGGAAAATTCGGGGAGCAATTCCTCCGCGTTCCGCGCCTGAGCCGTGGCTTTTACCACGGCGGACGCCTGCAAATGCAGCGCGCCCGCTTTGGCGGCGGAACTTAGGGCAAGCCGCGTGCGCACGTAAAGCGTCTGCACGCTGTCCCCGATGAACGCCAGCACAAGGGGATTCATCTCCCTTGCCTGCTTTTCCGAAATTATTTGCCGCACTTTTTGATAAAATAGTCGAACAAAAGCTCGTCCGAATATTCCTTTGCCCCCGTGGCTTTCACGGTGAGCTGTTCTATATACCTCTTGCACACCCTTTCCAGACAGCGTATTATCTCAAACGCCTCGTCCATATCCTTGCCCGCGCAGAACACGCCGTGGTTTGCCATAAAGCAGGCGTTGCGCCCTTCCATGGCTTTAACGGTGCCCTCTTTGAGCTTTTTGGTGCCCGGAAGTCCGTATGCGCCCACGCGCACGCTTCCGCCGAGCAGTTTTTTCTCCTCTTCCGTCATAGCCGATTCGGGCAGTTCCTTCCTTGCGGAAGCGAATATGGAACCGTAATAGGGATGAGAGTGTATGGTGGCGTTTATCTCACTGCGGTTGAGCATAAGATACGCGTGTATCTTGCGCTCCGAAGTGGGCTTTTTGCCGTCGCGCCATATCTTGGGGTCGGCAATGCTGACCACGGGCATATCCTCGGGAGTGAGGGCTTCATAATCAAGACCCGTGGGCGTGACCAGCATATATTCGCCGTCCAGCCTCTGAGCCATATTGCCCCACGTGCCCTGCACCAGGTTTTCTTTGAGCAGTTTTACGCCGCTGTCCTTTACCACTTGGCGCAGCCTTACTTCTTCTTCCTTGCTCCAGCTCATTTATTTGCCCTCCCTTTCCATATTGTTTTCCGTGTTTATCTTGCTGTACTTCTTCTTATACACAAAACGCATAAGGCGCGCTTCAAATCCGTTTATGACCACGTTTCCGCCCAAAACGCTTGCGCTTACAAAGCATATCGCGGCTTTTTGCAGCACCATCATACAGGTGAACGCTTCGTTCAGCGTCCTGCCCGTGGTCACGGCTCCGTCGCCCTTCATAAGGCAGGAGTTGCGCTTTTTAAGCTCCTTGGCAGCGGCTTCTTTGCCGTCCACCGTGCGGCAGGTGGGGCCCACTATCTGCGCCATATCGTCTATAACGGCGGGAATGGTGACGCCCGCTTTTGCCACCGCGCTCACATAGTCGGGGTGCGCGTGCACCACCGCGGCGGCGTCCGTCTGCGCATACACGCCCTCGTGCAGGGCAGCTTCTCCCTTAGCCTCGCCCGCTTTTACGAATTTTACTTCGCGGCTGTTGTCCACAAACAGCATTCCGCCTTCCGTGCGGACGGATACGGAATCGCCCTCGCCGTGCAGACCGTATTCCCTGAGTCTGTCGAAATATTGCAGTACGGATGCTTTGAGTTTTTCGTTCATATCACTCGTCTCCTTCGAATCTCTTTGAGTTTG
>CALWHM010000047.1 GCA_944380395.1 uncultured Clostridia bacterium
TATAAAATATATATCGTATGCGCGATAATCATTCTGCTTGCGCTCGGCGTAGCCGTCGGCGGACACTTCCTCTCCGAACCCGCCGCACCCATGGCGTAATATCAAAAACATTAAAAGCCGTTCCGCAGGGGACGGCTTTTCCTTAAAATTTCCCGGTTACTTTCAGAATGTACCAACTGAACCTGGACGGCAACGACGGCAGGGTATATCAAAAATACCGCGATACGTATCCGAATTTTACCGAAACCGTGTGACCGAGTAATTGACAATAAGCCCGAAACAAAAAGCCTTGGTAAAAGTCAACCAAGGCTTTTTGCTGTCGTAAACATTTTAACGCTTTCTTCCGCGTTTCTTCTTTTTTGCGGAGCTTTCTCCGTCCGCGCTTCCGCCCGCTTCGCCGTCCGTTTCCGCAGTTTCGGCAAGTTCCGCGCCCTCATTATTTTCCGCGCTTTCCGGCGCTCCGCCGCCCTGCGCTTCGCCGTCCGTTCCGTCGGGCATTTCGCTTATTTGAACGCTTTCCGCGCCGTCCGTTTCCGCATTTTCCGCGCTTTCGCCGTCTGCCGCGCTTTCATCTGTTTCCGCATTTTCCGCGTTTCCGTCTGTTTCCGCGTTTTCGGCAAACTCCGCGTTTTCCGCGCTTTCCGCATTTTCGGGAGCTTTTTTGCGCATGCGGCGGAACAGCTTTGCAAATTTTCCCTCTTCGGGCGCGGGCAGTTCCTCTATAGTCACGTTGTCGGACTTGCCCTCTATTTCCGCCAGCAGTTTGTCGGGGTCGAAGTCCGCGGGCGCAGGTTCGGGAGAAGGCGCGCCCTTCTTTTTACGCTTGAACAGGTCGTAAATCACGGGTATGAAGAACAGCGTAACTACCGTGGCGTAAAGCAGTCCGCCTATGGAAGTTATCGCCATAGGCTGCAGCATTTTGCCCGTGGCGCTGCCGTCGCATGCGGTGATGACAAGTCCCACTATTGTGGTGAGCGTGGTTATCAGAATGGGTCTTAACCGCGTGGCGCCCGCCGTTATCAGCGCGGTGCGTTTTTCCACGCCTTCCTTGGTCAGCTTGTCCGCAAGCTCCACGAATATTATGCCGTTGTTCACCACAACACCCATAAGCATTATAAGTCCCAGCACCGCCACCACGGATATGCCCACGCCCGTTATGAACAGGGCAAGCAGGCTGCCCGTAAAGGCAAGCGGAATGGTGAACATTATTATAAACGGCGTTTTGAGTGAGCCGAACTGCGCCGCCATCACGAGATATACCAGCACGATAGCCACGCCCAGCACTATATAAAGAGTGCTGTAAATTTCTTCCACTTCCGCCGTCTGTTCCACGAACTCCACGGTTACGGAAGAGTCGGGGCGGGCGGAGGTATAAGCGGAGATAAGCGCCTTTATATCGTCGCCCACCGCGGAGGAAGAAGCGCCCGATTTGAGGCACACGGTAATTGCGGAATATCTTCTGCCGTCCCTGCGGTCTATGGAAACCATACCTTCTTCCGTTTTCAGGGAGCCGTCCTCATTGAAAGAATCCTGCGTGAGCAGTTCAGAAAGTTTTACGCTGCCGCTCTGCGTGCCGCCTATATGCCCGTTGAGCGTATACGTAATCTCCATATCGGAAATATCGCCGCGCGCGGAATCGTCGGAGAAGTATTCTTCGCCCGTATCCGCCTTATATGCGCCGCCGTTTAATGAAAGCAAGCCGTTTTCGTCGTATACGTTCGCGCCGTTTGCGTCCTTGTCCGCAGTCAATTCGGTGACGGTTCCGTCCACCGCGATCAGATAATAATTGCGCAGAACAGAGTAAGAACCGCCTTCTTTGACATATTCGTCCTTATAGTAGATATTCACGGGTTTATCGCCCGCAAAGCCCTTGTGCCAGGTGCGCAGGGCGTAATAGTAGTCGTAAATCAGCACGTCGTAAGTGCCTTCCTTGCCGTTGTCCGACACGGTCAGCGTGGCGGCGGGGGAGAGCGTGACGTCCGTCAGATATTTTGCTATCTGCTGATACACTTCTCCCGCCGTCAGACCGTACTTCATCGCTTTGTCGCGGTCTATCTTCAAAGTGTATGAAATGCCGCTGCCGCTCGCGTTGTCGGAAGTGTAGGAAACGCCGTCTAGCTGCGCTATCGAGGAAGAAAGCGTGGCGGTGGCTTGCTTTAATTCGTCCAACGAATCGCCGTAAACGTTCACGGTCAGATTGTCCGAAGCCACCGCCGTATCTATCACCGTACCCGTGGAACACTCCACCTTTATATATTCGGCGTAGTCTATATTTGCGGGATCGGAAAGCTCTTCCACCAGCCTGTCGCACAGCTTTTTCGCGCTGTCGCGCTTGCCGTCCGTCAGCCTGACGGTGGCGGACACCGTATCCGCGCCCACGTTCATTCCCTCCGCCTGAATGTCGTATCCCGCGATATTCACGTTGCTTGAAATGGTCATATTCACGTGCTCCACTTCCTGCATATCCATAAGATATTGCGTCACCTGCGAAGTCACGGAATCGCGCACGCCGTCGTATTCGGGGGCGTCCTTGTCGGCGTTTATCGCTCCCGCGTCAAGGGATATGGTAACGGTAAGGCTGCCCGTGTCCGTTTCGGGGAAGAAGCGCGTATCCATAAAGAAGAAGGACGTCACCGCCAGCCCCAGCATTATCACCACCGCAACAAGGGAGATCCACTTGTGTTTTAAGTTGAATGACAGGGCGCGCGCATACGCTTTCTTGACCTTGCCCATGGCTTTGTCCGGCTTGGGTCGGTAATTTTTCACCGTATACTGCGCCAAAGAGGGCACCAAGGTTATCGCCACCACAAGCGATACCGCCAGCGCAAGGCACAGCGTTATCGCCATATCCTTGACCACGGTTTTGGTAAGTCCCTGCGTGAATATTATGGGCAGCCACACTATAAGCGAAGTTATCGTGGAGGCAAGAATTGCCCCGGACATCTGCGTGGTGCCCGTTATCACCGCTTCCTTGACGGGTGCGCCGCGCGAGCGCAGACGGTAGATATTTTCTATGACCACCACGGAGTTATCCACCAGCATACCTATGCCCATTGCAAGTCCCGCCATAGACATCAGGTTGAGGGATATCCCCGCAAAGTACATTATAACGAAAGTGGCTACCACGCTTATCACCATAGAAAGGGTGGTGAGCAAGGTGGGGCGCAGGTCTTTTAAGAAGATGAACAGCACCGCCACCGCGAGCAGGGCGCCCCACAGCAGATTTTCTATCACCGTGCTTATAAGCTGATTGGTATACTCTCCGTCATCGTAGAGCACGGAGTACTGCAAGTCCGCAAAGCCGTCCTCCTGCGTGAGAGAAGACAGCAGCTCGTTCAGATCGTCCGAAAGCGTAGCCCCCGAATATCCCGCCTGTTTGGTCACGGACAAGGTTATGGAATTTACCCCGTCCAACTTGGAATAAACAATCGCGGAGGTGTCTATCACCGTAATATCCGCAATATCCGTAAGAGAGAGTGAGATGGTAACTTCGCTCAGCTGATCGGAAAATTCTTCCGCCGCCTGCTTATCGAACGCATATTCCTGCGTGTTTGAGTCATATGTGATAAAGCCCGCGTCTTTAAGCAGAGCTACAAACGCGCCGTTTTTATCTATATATACGTTTGCCGCCACTTGCTGCAACAGCGTCGTATCTTCCATACCAAGCGCCGCGCCCAACTCCTCCCATTTGTCAAAGGCGGATATATTGTTGATGAGCGCGAGCAAAAACTCCTGCACCACCGGCTTTTCAAGCGCGCTCTCTCCGCCGTCCGCAGAGGGCAGAAGGGAAGCTATAAATGACAGGACCCCGTCGCTTTCTCCCCACGAAGAAGTGAGCAGGGAAAGCAGGTTTATCCCCGTTGCGGGCATAAATATCAAATCGTCCATCGTGGATATGCTGCCGTCCACGTTGACTATATACGTTATGCCGTTTTCCGTGTAACTGCCCGCTGGCAGGGAGATATTCTGCGCCTGCAACAGCGTGGCGATAAGGTCGGAATCTATCACGGAAGAAAGCGCCGCCGTCAGCTTTTTATAAACTTCCGCCGTATCCTTCCCGCTCAAAGCGCCGAACAATTTCTCAAAGTCATCATATCCCAGCGCGGAGCAAATGCTCTTTTCCAAAGACGACGCGCTTATATTTTTAAGCGCAATTTTCGCGCCGTCCGCCACGTTTTGCACCGTGATTTGCTCAAACGCCGCCGTACGCCCCAAACCGCCCGCATATTGCGTGAGGGCGGAGGCAAATTCCGCCGTATGCGCGCGCACGTATTCGGCTATCTTTGCGTAAGGGTGTTTTTCCGTCCAAAGCTCTTCGCCGTCTGCGCCCTTGCCGAAGCTTGTGCGCAAATATTCTTCAGTGCCGCTTTCTATCGTAGGCACGTCCGCCGCGCCGGATTGCTCGGAAAGATACTCAAACGCGCCCTCGAACACGGCGGGGGAGATATTCACCATCGCTTCGGCTATGAGCTCCACAGCTCCGTCCGCGGCAGCGGCAGCGGCTGCCACCTTCTGACCGTAATTGCCGTCCGCCCCGGAAGAAGTCCCGGAGGAAGAGAGCATAAGCCTGTTAATATGCACCGCCGCATAGTCCGCCGTTTCGGGATAAAGCGATTTTATAATGGTATTGGCAGCGGAATAGTTACTGTTTTCCAGCAACTTGTCAATTGCCTGTGTAGTAGCTTTTACGGCAGCGGTTCGCTCTTCATTATTTGATGTCAATGATTCGTATAAAGTGCCGAAAGAATCTAAGCCGTCGATGCTTTTTTCACCGGCAAGCCAATCGTTCAGCTCGTCATAAAACGCCGCCACATTCTGCAAAAGTGAGGAAAGCTCGCTTATGTCGGACAGGGTATATTGCTCCAACTCTTTGAGCGCGCCGCTCAAATTATTCGACAAGGAGGCGTAAAATTTGCTCAAAGCCGAATATTCCGCGCTCTCGGAAATCACCTTGTCTTTCACCTGCTCGTGCAGTACGTCCGCCGTCTTTTCGTCGTTGAGGCTTATCATCAGGTAGTTGTCTATAATACCCTGAACCGTCACGTCCTGCACTCCGTCCACCGCGCGTATGCGGTCAGCCAAGGCGTTGAAATATTGCATATTGTCGGGCACGCTTTCGCCCTTGCGCGACACGGATATGGACATTGAGGGGAGCATATTCGGATTGGCTTTTATCACCATAGACTCCTGCAAGTAAGGTGAGTCGGGAAGCCCTGCGGAGGCCGTCCTTCCCTGAATTTCGTCCGCCACGGCGTCCACATCGGAGTCGGAATTCAATTGTAAACTTATCACGGAAACATTGTCATATGACATTGAAGTCACCGTTCGCACCGCGGACATATTCCCCAGCGCCTGTTCCAGCGGCGCCGTCACGTCCTTTTCCACTATCTCCGCGGGCTGACCTGCGTAGACCGTGGCGACCACCACATAGGGCAGGTCCATATTGGGCAGAAAATCCACGTCCGTATTGAGAACGGACACCACGCCCAGAACGACTATTATCAATACCATGACCGCAATAACATACGGTCTTTTTACGCTGAATTTAGTAAGCAAAATAATTTTCCCGCTTTTGTCAGTAGTGTACGCGTATGCATACACAGATATTATAGCTTATAATTATAAAAATATCAAGGTATCGGACGGCGTAAATTCGCTTAAACGGCAAAAGCCGCGCGTTTGCGCCGTTTACAGGAAGATAAGGCGGTAAAGCAGGGGAATTATCACGCCGCATATCAGCGCCATCGCCGCAAAAACGGCAAGCAGGGGCAGCGCCTTGAATATGAGTTTTTTAAGGCGGGCGGAAGACATTCCCGTCCCGCACGAGTTTGAAAAGACCGTGCATATAAAGGCTATGAGCGCTCCCGCCGCGGTGAGATACACGGGCAGATAATACAAGACGATGCACACCGCTCCGCTTGTTGCCGAGGGCTGCAAACACCCCACCAAATTCAGCCCCAGGCGGTATCCCCAAAAGCCCACCAATAAAAACGCGGGCACGGACAGCCATTTGTTAAAGCCGCAGGGCAATATTACGGCAAAAGACCCCAGCACGCACAAGACGGCAACGAAAAAAGTTTTTGCGAAAGGGTATGTGCCCGCCTTTATCTCGAATATAAAGTTGAGCTTGTAATAATCCTCACCGGCGCCGCGCGCCGCCGCCACGCCTATCGCTATCCCCGCAAGCAATGAGGCGCACCCTAACAATACAAAAAATTTATGTTCGCGCAAAAACAGCTTTAACGATGTAAAGCCGTAACGTAATTTGTCACTTATCTTCATGGCTGTCCCCGCATATATCGGAACAGCGCAGATTTTCGCAAACCTGAAAGATAAACTGCAAGTTTCCGGGCTTGCCCCTGTCGCTGCTCACGGTGTTTCCGAACTGCATATACAGTCTTTCTATATCACCGCGCGTCCAGGCTCCCGAAATGGCGTTTTGAATGCTCTTGTCCACGGTGGCGGCGGATTTGGCGTATTTTCTGCCCACTTCCACATAACCGCGCGTGCTCAGCGGAGCTATCTCCTCACCGTTAAGGCGCATAACCATCAGGTCCACAAGGTAGTAAAAACCGCTGTTTCCCGCCTTAAACCCCAGGGAAAGCAGTTGTTCCGTAGCCGCCTTGCGCTTATTGTTCATACAAAAGACCTCTGAATGCGTAGTGATATTATTATATATTGCCGCAAAGCGCCGAATATGTAATATAGTTGAAATAAAGCGGTTAAGATAGCATATTTTGGCGTAATAAAACGGCGTAAATAATACACACTATTTGCAGAAACTCAATAAGGAGAACATATGAAAAAACTTATTTGCATCGCTATACTTATGATATCCGTCGCGGCGGCAGCGTTTTCGCTGAATGTGGCGTGCGCGGAAGAAGGGTATGAAGTCAGCGCTTTCTCCGCCTATATGACGGACGCGGAAAGCGGCAGAGTGCTTTACGCCAAAGCGGCGGACGAAAAGCACGAAATAGCTTCAATGGTCAAGATAATGACCGCAAATTTGGTGTTTGAAGCGCTTGACAGGGGAGATATATCGCTCGATCAGGACGTCACCGTGTCCTCCGTCGCTGCGGGTATGGGCGGCAGTCAGATGTTTTTGGACGAAGGGGCGGTGTATAAGGTGGACGACCTTATAAAGGGCGTGATAGTGGCGTCCGCCAACGATGCGTCCGTCGCGCTTGCCGAACTGATAAGCGGCTCCCACCAAGCTTTTGTAAACGCGATGAACTCGCGCGCGCAAGAGATGGGTATGACCAACACGCGCTTTTCCTGCGCCACGGGCTTGCCCGACAGCGGAGAGCAATACTCCACCGCCCGCGACGTGAACACAATGACCCGCGCACTTATGAAGCACGCAAAGTATTACGACTACGCCGGCATTTGGATGGAGGACTTCGTGCACCCAAGCGGCAGGACCACTCAGCTTGTGAACACAAACAAACTCATTCGCAATTACTCCGGCTGTGTGGGCGGTAAGACGGGATTTACGAACGAGGCGGGTTTTTGCCTTTCCGCCTGCGCGGACAGAAAGGGCGTCAGGGTGGTAGCCACGCTTATCGGCGGCAAGGACAGCAACACCCGCTTTTCCGAAGTATCCGGAATGTTCAACTATGCTTTTGCCAACTATACGCGTGCCAAAGCCGTTTGCGCGGGAGAGCAGATGGGGGAGGCTAAGGTGCGCGGCGGCAAAATCGACAGCCTGCCTTACGGCGCGGACAGGGACGTATCCGTACTCATCAAAAACGGTGAAACGCTCTCGGATCCCGTCATAACTCTTTCCGACAAGCTGAAAGCCCCCGTAACCCGCGGCGACGTCATCGGCACCGCCGAATATTCCGCCCCCACAGGCGAGAAGATAACGGTAAACCTTATCGCCCTTTGCGACGTGGAAAAGGCAAGCCTTTGGGACATTATAAAGGACATCTTTATCTGATCGCGACGTGGAAAAGGCAAGCCTTCGGGACATCATAAAGGACATCTTTATCCGATCGCTGCGCGGAAAAGGCAAGCCTCCGGAACATCATAAAGGATATCTTTATCCGATCGCTGCGCGGAAAA
>CALWHM010000048.1 GCA_944380395.1 uncultured Clostridia bacterium
CCCACGGGTCCGCAGGGAGCGCAGGGGCTGCAAGGCTCGGCGGGCACACAGGGCGATGCCGGTCCGACGGGTCCCACGGGTCCCACGGGTCCGCAGGGAGCGCAGGGGCTGCAAGGCTCGGCGGGCACACAGGGCGATGCCGGTCCGACGGGTCCCACAGGTCCCACGGGTCCGCAGGGTGACGCAGGTCCCGCAGGTGCTGCGGGTGCTGAAGGCGCCACCGGTCCGACGGGTCCCACAGGCCCCACCGGTCCCACGGGTCCGCAGGGAATATCCACTTTGAATACCGCGGCTTTCACTTCGGGAAGCACGCCGCTCACGACCTCTTTGGCGGCGCAGGACACGGCGGGAAACCTGCACTATGTGGGCAATGCCGTAAGCGGCACGGGCGTGGCGCTCGGCGATCAAATAACGCTTTCCGCGGAAGATATGAAGTATGCCGTAACCATGCCCTCTTCGGGAACTTTGAGCGAAGTGCATGCCGATTACGTGCTCACTTCCGCCGAACAGCTCACGCGCGATATGACTTTGAGCGCCCGACTGTATACGGCTCCGGCAGGCTCTCTGACTTTCACGTATCTTCCCGGCAGCGACTTTACGCTGACTCCGACATTGAGCGGAAGCGTGCCCGCGGGAACGGTGCTGACGGGCAGCGTATTCCCGAACGCAACCGTAAATGCGGGCGAAAAGCTGCTTGCGGCGGTGTATTTGAACAGTGCCGCTGCCGGCGACGCGCAGAGCGTGACAGGCGTGACTGCCCTGTCCGCGGTGGTACAGGCGTGATATAACAAAAGACAACTTCAAGGCGGCGCTTTACGTGCCGCCTTTTTTATTGAAAATATTTTTCCCGCGTTGTAAAATGGAATTATGAAAGCTACGCGTAAAACCGTAAAGGCTTTTACCCCGCGTACCATATGAATAAATCCCATTGGGTGACCGTAGTTTTGGAAATGTCGGATTTTGACACTGTGTGCCGCGCCCTGGATAATTCTTACGCCTTGGCTCCGATAAAAAACAAAAAGCGGCGCACGGATCCTTCTTGGTTTTTAGTCCCCTGCAATCCGCAAATTCTTTTTGACGGCGCGGACTGCGCAAACCTTGAATTAAAAGGCTTTTTCATCGCGGGCGACAGACTGTATCTGTACATTCCCGACCGCGGCATAGCTTACGCCTGCGACGTTGTTTCCGTTTCCGAATGCGGCGGCGTTTCGCAAGTCAAAGCTTCCTTGGTGCGCGAATATTCTCCCTGCGTTCCGCTTAACGTTGCAAAAGAGCACGGCATTTGCTCGGTAAACGGCGTGCGCAAAGTCCCTTACGGGCTGTACTTTGCCTTGGAAAACAAATATTAAAAGCCGCGTTTAAGCAATACGCTTGAAATTACCGCGCTTTTCTTATATAATCTTTATTAGGAGAAAGTTATGAAAAAAGCGGCTGTATTTATTTGCGTCATTTTGATAATATGCGTGCTGGGCGGCGTTTTGGCGGGCTGTTCGGGCGGCACGAAAAGTTCTTATAAAATAGACGTCGCTTCCGCGGCGGGCTATGACGAAGCGGAGTTTGTCGCCTCTTTGCAAGAAGAAAAAGCCATTCCGCTTTCCGTGAACGGAGAAAGCAATTTCAAGATAGTTTGTTCTTCTCAAAATCTGCAAAAAGACGCGGAGTTTTTGCGCGATACCCTCAGACAGATGACGGGCGCGGAGCAAGCTTTTGAAGTGATAGGTCAAGGCGGCGCAAACGGCAGCTTTATCTTCCTGGGTAAAACCGCTTCCGCCATAGATACTTCTTCCGTAAAGGACGACGGCTACGCGATAAAAAGCAGCGGCGGAAACATATATATTTCGGGCAACTACGCGCTTGATACGGACATCGCCGACGACGGCACCGCAAACGGCATTTATTCGTTTTTGGAAGACGTGCTGGGCTGTATGTTCGTGCGCGACGACTATTCGTACGTCCCGCAAAGCTCCACCGTATGGCTGGACGACTTGGATATAATCTCCAATCCCGACTTTGTCTGGCGCAGGATATATCAGTACGAAGTGAACCAAAACGACTGGTCGCGCAGGATAAAGAGCAACGGCACGGGCGTGAGAAACGACGAAGTGGGCAACGACGCCAACCGCTATTGGGGCACGTGGTGCCACTCTTCTTTCCGTTTTGTGGATCCCGACATATACTTTGAAGAGCACCCCGAATATTTCGCCGTGCTTGGCGGAGAACGCAGACACGAAGTTTACAACAATATGCAGCCTCAGCTGTGCCTTTCCGCTTTCGTGACCATAGACGGAGAGAAAAAGCCCGCCTACGACATCATCAAAAACAAGCTTGCCGAAGATATGGCGGCTCACCCGGAAGCCGTTTATTGGGACTTTTCCATCAATGACGGATACCACCCCTGCGAATGCGAAGAGTGCGCGGCGGCGTACGAAAAGTACGGCTCACACGCGGGACTTCTTTTGCATTTGGTGAATAATCTGGCCAAGAACTTCCCCGATAAATACATAAGCACTTTGGCATATCAGCATATGCGCACCGTGCCGCAGGGCGTAAAGTGCGAATCCAATGTGAATATAGTCATCGCGCCCATCCAAACTTCTCAGCTGTATTCATATAAATGGGGCGATAACGACTCCTCCGCCGAAGGCAAAAAGATAATAGAAGACTGGGCGCAGGTGTGCGACAACCTGTTCATATGGGACTATACGGTGAACTTCCACAACCTGCTGCTACCCTATCCCAACCTTGCGGTGCAGAAAGATAATTTGGAATTCTACCTGCAAAACAACGTGCGCCGCGTGTTCCATCAGGGCAGCCGCGAGCAGGGCGACGAAATGGCTTGTTTGAGAAGTTATATTCTGGCTAAACAGCTTTGGGACGCGGGCGCAGACATAAACGAACTGCTGTCCAAATACGTAACCGTAACATACGGCGCGGCGGCTCCTTACATAACCGAATATATAGACTTTATGCACGAAAAAGTGCAGCACGCCGACGATTTGGACTTGTATGACAATCCCTCCTGGCACGCGACCGACTACCTGAGCGTGGGCAGTATCTCCGAATATCAAAGCCTTATGGATTCCGCCCTGTCCGCAGTCCGAGGCGATGAAACCCTCACGCGCAGAGTGGAAGAGATAGCCATCAATGTGGATTACGCAAAGATGTACGAACTTTCTTTGGACGTAGTCGGCAAACAGAAGGCTTTTGAACGGCTTTCCGAACGCGCGGAAGAACAAGGGATAGAGCGCTTTCACGAGGTGCAGAATCTGACGGAAGAATTTATCCAAACGATATATCCCGAATACCTAAGCAGGCAAAAAGCTTACTTGGCGCTTGCCGTTGTGCTGCCCGTTGTCGCTGTGGGCGCGGCGGCGGCAATATGCATTGTTGTGATAAGAAAGAAAAAGAAGGCGTTGCACGCCGAAACAGACCGAACTCAAAGTAAAACATCCGATTAAGAGGCAGAAACTATGCAAAAACAACCCACTGTGGCGCTTATAGCGCATGACAACAAAAAACACGAGATGATCCAATGGGCGCTGACCAACAAGGACGCGCTGTCTGAATTCAAACTCTGCGGCACGGGCACCACCGCCAAATTGGTGGCGGACGCCACCGGTTTGAACGTAAAGCGCTACCTCTCCGGCCCTCTCGGCGGCGACCAGCAGATAGGCGCCAAAGTGGCGGAAGGCAAGATAGATATGGTCATATTCTTCTGGGATCCGCTGCAAATGCAGCCTCACGACCCGGACGTAAAAGCCCTGCTCCGCATATCCGCGCTGTACGATGTGCCGATAGCCACCAATAAGCGCACCGCCGATTACATGATAGGCGCAATAACGGGTCATATCCCCGAAAAATAAAAAGGCGCTCCCGGCATACAACGGTCCGCAATTTATTCCTTATCGGGAGTTTGCCTTTCGGTGCGGACTCCCGCCGCGCCGTTTTATGTAAGGCGTTTGCGAACGGACTTAATGCCCGTTTATTTCAACGAGTTTCTTTCGTACGCTATTATAAATGTCAACGAAAACATAGCCGCCGCAGGAAAAAGTTTCCCGCCTATATTTTATTTTTGCAATCAACTCGATATTACCGTGAAAAACGCTTGTTTTGCACTCTTTATCTCTACATTAGCGGGCAAACTTTGCAAAATTAAGATGTGTTATACACCCGCTTAAATGTGCGTTTTGTGTTTTTTCAAGCTGTCCGAAAACGCGTTTTCATTGTCAATATTGTGTCAATTCGGCTTCAAAAACCTTGTAAGAAGCGCAAACATATGCTATAATTGTTGATGGTAGGGTGATACATATGATAATACAAGCTTTAGAAAAGACTTTCAGCGTCTGCTCTTTACAGCCGGGCGCAGAGGTCGACTTAAACAAATTCAGCACGGCTTTTCTCTCTGTTTCGAGCGAAGGCCGCTCCGTTATCTGTCCCGATGACGAAGTCGTAAGCGACGTTGCCGCACGCGACGGCGGTTGGCGCGCCGTACGCATAGCTCCTCCCGTAAATAAGGAGATGATGGGCGTACTGCTCGATTTGTCCAAGATTTTCGCCTTGGCGGAAGTCAGCGTTCTCCCCGTAAGCACTTACGACACCGTATACTTCTTCCTGCGTTCGGACGGCTATTTGCGCGCCCTGAAAATATTGCAGGAAAACGGCTATAAAGTGGAGATGGCATATCTGCAAAACAGCTGATTTTACCTGACCGATAAAGCACCGGGATTTGAAGGGGCTCCTCCCCTTCAAATCTTTTGTTTTGCAAATCGACATCTATACCGAAAATCTTATTATTTAGGAAATTTTCGGTATAATATTGCTTTGAGTATTTATCGACTCATATATTCTTGCCGCCAACGGATACCCCACAAGCAGCAGCCTTTGAATATCGCTTCTCGTAACAATTTTCAAATGCTTGGTTTTAGCAATCGCCTCTTGCAATAATTCCGGTGATATTCGGATGTTATCTTCTTTATTTGCTTTGAAGTCGCATTGTTTAAGCAAATTGCTTAGATCTTCCAAAGTGCGGCACGTTTCGGCGATTTGTTCAAGCGGCGTATTCGGATCGATCATGTTATCCCCCTAATTACTTTTATTCAGGCGTAAAACGCGAACGCACGATCACTTTCTCTCTTCGGCAATTTTATTGAAAAAGTTTACCAGCCTTTCTTTACCCGTAAGATTGTCCGCCTTCATTTTTGTGTTCCACCACCTACACGTCGGGTGCACCGTAACGAAAACCTTATTTGCGTCATAATCTTTGTTTTGCCGCAAAAAAGCATTATACGCTTCCTTCGAAACAAAAACTATTTTATCCGGCTTTAACACTTCCAGCACTTCAAGAAAAACTTTGTTGGACATTTCTTCTGTTTTATTCCATATTTCCAATGCTTCCTTCTTATCTTTGCTGAATATCAACAAGCTGCGCCAAAGAGATTCTCCGTAATAGAGCGCCGGCATCTGAAAGTAGTTCATAAAAGCAAATGCGTCGAAAAGTTTGTAAATATCCGTCTTTTGTTGATATATCCCGTTGCAAAAACATTGATTGAATACCTTGCAAGGCTCTCTGAATGTGGCATAACTCTTTCCGGATATTCCGTTCATAAAATTGTTTATGGTGTCGCGCGTCGTATACCAAGATTTGTCGTCGGTATCATAAAGCTGCGGCGGCGCGTCGCTCCACCAATCGTTTAACAGGTTCTCTTTTGTAATTTCGGGAGAAACATTTTCAATATAGTGACTTTCTGCCACAAGCAATATCCTTACCCCCGATTCGTTATCGGCATACTTTTTCCCGACAAAAGGTTTAAAGGTCGGGTGCGTTTGATAAAACTTGATATTGTCAAGCTGTTCTTCAAATTGCATCTATTTTTCCTCCTTATACAATTTACTCATCGCCTCAATGTCCGCCTTTATCTGCTCCACAAGACTTTGCGGCGATAATATTTTAACGTATTTTCCGTATTGCAGCAACCAAAAGCGCATGGCGGAAGGACTTGCGGTCAAAGCAAACTTGTAATTCCCGTCGCCCATATCCGTTATGTCTATGTTGCGCCCGAACGCGTCTATCACGTTGTCTATCATATGCTCGGCGTAATTTGCCGTAACAAATTCTATCCGCGTGGGGATATCCGCCTGCATAAACGGGTAACGATTGTATAGCTCTCCCAAATTTATGCCGTTTTCGCAATTTTTCACTTTGTCGAGCGGCTTTGCCTGCTGCTTGGTTATCTCCGTATCGCTCATTCTGTCAAGGCGAATAAAGAGCAGGTTGTCGTATTTGTCGTAATTGCACGCCAAATAATAATGTCCGTTCTTCAAAAACAGGCGATAAGGACTTACAAAAGATCTTTCGGGTCTGTTTTTATATCTTTGCTTGTTTACGTCGATGTAGTTATAATAAAAAGATATTTTGCGCCCCCTGTCAATCGCTTCGCAGCAAAGCTCTATATTGTAAAAATAATCGCGGTTTTCGTCTTTTTGCCAATCGTCGAGATTTATCACGTGTTTGGTGTAATTTTTGAAATATTTGCCGCCCTCTTCCGTCAATTTTGCGATAAGCTCTTTTGTGTGCGCCTTGCACACGTTGCGATTGGATAAAACGCAGTCTATAAGCAGCCTCAGCTCGCCCGCTTCGAATTTGCGTGAAGCAAGATAAACCCCTTCCTTGTCCGCAACGATATCATAGCCCGCTTGTTGCAAAAAATCTATATTCCGCGCCACGGCTTTGCGTTCGCATTCTATATCGTATTGCACTTTGAGCAGGGAAATTATATCCCCTTGCCGCAGTTTGTGCTCACAGTCGGAAAACTCCCGCAATATTTGCAGAATGCGCAATATCAATAATTTTTTCGGCTCGTATGTTTCCTTCATTTCCGCTCCTTGATCACATATTTTTATTTCGGCAGCGCCGCTTAACAATTATTCCGAACGCCGCCCCTTTTGACTTCATACAGATTATAAACCATTGCTTGTACTGAAAACGGTACATCTAAATTTTACCACGCCTCGGCAAAAAAATCAATACGCAGTAAGCCGCGATCGCTTGCCTTTCAAAACGGGAGCGAGGTATCGTCTTTTACTTCTTCAAGCGCGTCGTTTTCACAATCTGTAATTGCAATAAAAAGCCGTGCGAACGCAAGCGCCCAACTTAACGGATCGTTTCTGGCTTTATCGCTTTCTTTACTGTTCGGATTGAAAAAAATATCGTAAGCGGTTTCGGTATGCAAACTTCAAATTTACCCATTTTTGAAGTTTTTTGTCTACTTCATCGGTGAAGACTCTTTTGAACTCCCGCGACTATCACGGGGTTTTCGTTGACACAAAAAGGGCGTGCACCGCACGCCCTTTCCGTTATTCTTTAATATAGCTTCGGAACACTTCCATCATCTCGTCGGAGACGACATGTTCTATGCGGCAAGCATTTTCTTCGGCAAGTTCGGGATTTGCGCCAAGCTTGATAAGCGCCTTTGTAAGCGTTTGATGCCGCTCGTAAATACCTTCTGCCTTTTTTCTGCCCGCGTCGGTGAAACTGAGATTTCCCGTTTCGCGATCTATATGGATATACCCTTTGCTTTCAAGGAGATTGACGCCGCGCGAAACGCTGGATTTTGCCAGACCGAGTTCGTCGCGCACATCCACGGCGCGCACGTTCGGCTGCCCTTTATGCAGCAAAAGAATGGTCTCCAGATACATTTCTTCCGACTCTCTCGTCCTCTTGATAGCCATGCGCGCACCTCCTCATATCATTTACGATATTTATTATACTATTTTCTACGGCAAAAGTAAAGAGAAAACGCGGGGCGTTAACATACGCTAACGGAAATAATCGGTAAACCCTCACTTTGCCGCTTTTTCGCCGAGCGCGCGGCAGGCGGCAAGAGCGTCGTCGTCCGGCGCGTTGTTGCAGATGA
>CALWHM010000049.1 GCA_944380395.1 uncultured Clostridia bacterium
GGGCGGAAATCAATGGTATACGGTGGCTGTAATGATGTTCATCGCAATGATGCCCGTGGGTATTCTGAACGTGGTGCCTCACCTTATGGCTACGGACACGCTGGACTATTGGGAGGAAAAGACGGGCAACAGAAACGAAGGTATCACCTTTGCCATTATGTCTTTGAGGAGCAATATGTCGTCCGCGTTCAAGGACTACTTCCTGTCGTGGCTGCTCGTGTTCTTCCTGTTCGCCCAGCCGGAGGGCTTCCTCAACGACCATCACCCCGTGCAGACGGAGTTCACGCAGTCGGGTCTGTTCTTGATGTACACGCTCATTCCCGCCGTGCTCAACCTCATCTCCATAGTGCCTATGCTGTTCTACAAGCTTTCGGGCAAGAAGATGGCTGAAATTCAGGCGCGCCTTGCAGAGCGCAGACTTGCGGAAGGCGAGATACTCGACGACGAAGGCAATGTGGTCAGGGTGGAAAAAGAAGGTATGGCTTTGGCTTCCGAAGGAGCCGGCGTGGGAGAGCTCCCCGACAGTTTGGCGCAGGAAGTCGCGGACAATATGCAGTGCGACGCGCCCGAATGCGCGCCCGCAAAGGATATCTTTGAAGAAGGCAAGGAGGACAAACAATGAAACGTAAACTCGTATTTTTGGCAATAGTCGTGACCTTGCTCATCAGCGTTACCGCACTTGCGGCATGCACCACGTCTATGGAGGATTACTATGCCGACCTGCAAAAGCAGGCGGAAGAGGTGAATGCGGACCTCAAAGCCGTATTCACCGAAACGGCTAAGTATGACTACACCACCTCCTTTGACATAACTCATTATTACTACAACGGCGCCACTCGCGGCGACGAGAACACACCCGGCTGGAAGGACGGCGACGACGGTTACACCTGGATGTATGAGGACGCCTATCTGGAAATAGTCAAGAAGGGCGACGTCATAACCACCACCGCCACCATATATCTGCCCGTCAAGGAAGCTGATTACGATAATTCGGACATTCCTCCCGTGGCTTACGCCAGCGCAAAGGGCAGCGTGAACGGCGGCGGAGAACTTAGCGTGGAATGGGTCAAGTTCGGCGCGGCGGACGGTGAAGGCGCGGAGGCTTCTTTGGATGAGCTGGACGTCACCGTCGGCGATTACGATATGAGCGCGCTGCTCACCCTTTGGTATGATATGCTCACCGTTTATTCGGACATATCGGACAGCTATGCGGACATCACGGCGGCTACTTCCGGATTTAAGATCTATCAGGATATAGCGCAGGTGGCGTACAGGTACGTATACGACTTGGACGGCAACAAGTACGACAGCTGGCACGATCCGGAGGGAGATAAGCTCACTTCGCTTCCCGAAGGCAGCACGCTTATGTCCGTGGGATACAACACGGATATAGCGTACAATTGGAACGTCATCTCCGCATTGAGGCACGAGCGTATAAGCGTCACTTCCAACACGAAGGACCGTATGAAATCCCTTGAATTTTTCGTGGAGGACATTATGGTCTATTACGATGAGATAAGCGTTATGAACGACGATCTCACGCTGTACGCGGACGTGTGCGGCAATACGGACTTCGTTGCAAAGATAGAGATAACGGAGGACTAAGCGGCAGTAAGCTGACTCGCCGCAGGGCAGCCGCCCTGCGGCTTTTATATTATGCGGCACAGTGCGCATGCGGCAACGGCTCCCGCAAGTGAGGCGATAAGGCATACGGGCACGGCATAGCGCAGCTTCTTTTCTTTGACCGTGGAAAAATATATGGTGGCTACGTAAAATGTGGTTTCGCTTGCGCCCACTATAACGCTGCCGCACCGCACTATGTAGCTGTCCGCGCCGTATTCGTCCATCAGCGTTTGCAATACGGCTATGGAGCCGTTGCCGCTCAGCGGACGAATGACCACCAGCTGCGTAAGCTGAGGCGGTATGCCCAGCGCCGTGAACACGGGCTTTAACAGCTGTTCCGTCTTTGCGCCCAAACCGCTTGCGGTGAAAAGCTGCACCGCTATCAAAATCACGGTGAAGTAGGGCATTATGGATAAAAGCAGCTGCAAACTTCCCTTAACGCCCGTCACAAAACTGCCGTATATCGGCACGCGCCTGCAAAAGCCCGTCACCAACACGACCAATATGAACAGGGGAATAATGTACGCGCTCAACGGCGGGAAAGCGGCAGTTTTTTGCGCATTTTGCCGCTTATTTTACCGCACAGTTTGGCAAGAGTTACGCCCACGGCGGTGGATATGACCGTAGCCAGCAGGGAAGGGAGAATTATGTCCGCGGCGTTTGCGGAACCCTCCGCCGCGCGCATGCCCACCACGGTGGCGGGTATGAGCTGTATGGATGTGGCGTTGAACACCAAAAAGAGGATCATATTGTCGCTGGCTTTTTCGCGCCCCTTGCTCATATGCTCCATCGCTTTTATGCCCATCGGCGTGGCGGCGGAGCCCATTCCCAGCAGATTTGCGGAAAAATTGAGAGAGATATATTCCAGCGCTTTATCGCTTTCACCCTTGAATATCCTCTTCCACAGCGGAGCAAGCAGCTTGTTCACAGCCTTGCTTATACCCGCTTTATCCATTATTTCCAGCACGGAAAGCCATATCGCATACACGGCAAACAGGGAAAGCGCCAGCTCCACGGCGTTAGTGGTGCCCGTGAGCATTACGGAAAAAGCCGTCTGCGGAGCGGTGACGGTGAGAAATATCAGCCCGCCCGCAAGCATTAAAAAAAATACCGCATTCATTACAATATCTTATGAACGCGGGATGTAAATAATGCGCGAAACGCTCAGTCGGCGTCCTCTTCCTTTACGGGATTTATGATAAAGTTGCGCAAGATCTTGTAGTTGGTCATGCGCGCGGCTTCGCGTATCACGAACAGATCTCCCACCCACCAAAAACCGCAGGCGGCTATCGTGAACAGCTTGGCAACGCCCAGCTTATTACTGCGGCAGTAAAAGCGATCCACGCCCAGCACACCCAAAAATACGGAGAGTATGAACGCAATGCGCGGAGATACCAATTGCAGAGAAAAAAGCTTGTCTATCCGCTCGTCGGGCAGGGCGAGAAGGGAGTTGTAAAGAGCCATTACGTCCTTTACGTCAAAACACTTTTGCCTGGACGCCAAAAAGAAGTCTATTTTAGACTTTTTATCATGCATAACGGGCGGGAATTCCAATCTTTCTTTGCTCACAAATATATTATAAATAATATCTCCCCAAAATGTCAAGCACCCGTAGCAGCGGGAGCGCGTGGCGGCGGTGAGCCACCGGGAGCGCGTGGCGCTCCACCCATTAACCGCCTTGAAGTAACAAAAGTAGTTTTATATCCTTCCTTCTCCGCAAAGTCTTTGCTTGTACTCAAAAAATAAGCATGTCAAGTGGTACTTGACAAGATTGTTTTGAATTACTATTAGTTATAAAATTCCATAATATTGGAATTTTGTCCGACAAAATACGGCAAAATTGTTGGGATTATGCAAAAACGGCATAATTGATAACCATATGTTATGTATCTGCACAAAATTTTAAATATTTAAAATTTTACAACTATTAGTTTTGCAAGCCAGACAATTACAAAGAGGCTTTTAATATAAGCAAAGCGGCGGTGAGCCACCGCGGGCTGATTACTCTTTGAAATAGCGGGAAAAGTCTAGTAGCTTTATTTCTTCGCAAAGTCTTTGCTTATACTCAAAAAATAGCCTTGTAAGTTATTAACTGACAAGGCGAGCCGCTGCAACATTAACCGCATTGCACTAACGAAAGAAGTTTTACTGCTGTTATTCTTCGCAACGCTTTTGTATGTGATTTTCATATTTTCAAGATTAAGATTGGTTCAGGTTTTAAATTTTTAAAATTTCAAGCTAAAATACTCTTGTCAAGTACCACTTGACAAACATTACTCGTAGTTATAAAATTCCAGTATAATGGAATTTCGCCCGACAATATACGGCAAAATTATTGAAATTATGCCAAAACGGCATAATAAATAACTATATGTTATGTACTTGCGCAAAATTTTAAATATTTAAAATTTTATAACTAGTAGTTTTCTAAGTTAGTCAATTACATAGAGGTTTTTAATATAAGCAAGGCGGCGGTGAGCCACCCCTGATTATTTTTTGAAGTAACTGTTGCGGAGAGTCGAAGCTTAACCCCCTGCAACGGCATTAACTAAGTTTTTGTGTGCGGATATAAATACCCTTGTCAAGTGGTACTTGGAGCGCGTGGCGGCAGCGGTGAGGCAGCGCGGGCTGATTACTCTTTGAAACAGCGGGAAAAGTCTAGTAGCTTTATTTCTTCGCAAAGTCTTTGCTTATGCTCAAAAAATAGCCTTGTAAGTTATTAACTGACAAGGCGAGCCACTGCAACATTAACCGCATTGCACTAACGAAAGAAGTTTTACTGCTGTTATTCTCCGCAACGCTTTTGTATGTGATTTTCATATTTCCAAGATTAAAATTGGTTCAGGTTTTAAATTTTTAAAATTCCGAGCTAAAATACTTGTGTCAAGTACCACTTGACAAGACTATTTTTCACCTTACCACTTGTGGCTAACTGTGTAGAAGCAGAGGTGTCCACAAAAGTGGACAGATATCATATAATAAAATACGGTTTTACGCCTTGATTGGCGAAATGCAATTTCGCCGCGCTTTATTGCATAATGATGTGTATGAAGTAAGCGCGCCATACACCTAACATGTGTATAACAGGTGTATGATGTTAGCGCACCGTACACCTAACAGGTGTATAGTAGGTGTATAAATTATGAAAACAACCTTGTTAACGCTGCAACTAACAGCACCGCAGAGAAGGCGTGTCAGACAAGGAAAAGAGGCTTTTTATCGCAGGGAGCATACTAGAGCGTATGTGACCAAGAAAAAAGTCGCTTTGACACAGTATCACGCGCCTTATATGCGGCGCCTATGGTATAAAAAACGGGCAACAGCAATCGCTGTTACCCGTTTATAAATTGTGTCTTTACTTACTCTTCGGACATCTTTTTGTAATCGGCATAACGCTCCATAGCCTGCTCTTCGTTGAGTTCAAAAAGCTTTTCGGCAACTTCGGGCTTGGATTTGCTCAGCTGAGCATATCTGTTCTCACCCATAAGGAATGCGCGGTAGTCGCCTTCCTTAGGCTGCTTGGAGTCGAGCACGAAAGGATTCTTGCCCGCTTCTTTCAGCGCGGGGTTGTAGCGGTACAGCTGCCAATATCCTGCGTCCACAGCCTTCTTTTCTTCGCCTATGCTGTTGCTCATATTGATACCGTGGTTGATGCAGGGAGCATATGCGATTATCAGGGAAGGTCCGTGATAGTTTTCCGCTTCCTTTATAGCCTTGACGGTCTGGTTCATATTTGCGCCGAGAGCTATCTGCGCCACATATACGTAGCCGTAGCTCATAGCCATCTTGCCCAGATCCTTCTTCTTTGTTATCTTGCCGCCCGCGGCAAACTTGGCTACCGCGCCGGTAGGGGAGGATTTGCTTGCCTGACCGCCCGTGTTGGAGTAAACCTCGGTATCGAGTACGAGAATGTTCACGTCTTCGCCCTGAGCCAGCACGTGGTCAAGACCGCCGTAGCCGATGTCATACGCCCAGCCGTCGCCGCCGAACATCCATACGGACTTTTTGACAAAGCAGTCTTTCTCCGCAAGGATATCCTTGACCAGCTTGTCCGCCGCGCAGCCGCAGCCGCTGCAAGCTTCCAAAACTTTGACAAGTTCCGCGGAAGCGGCTTTGCTCGCTTCGCCGTCGTTCATAGAAGCTATCCACTTATCGATGGCGGCGTTGCCCTCCGCGTTGTCGCCCCAAACGCCTTTCAGCTCCGTGAGCTGCTGGGCGATGAGCGCGCGCCTCTGTTCGTACGCCAAATTCATACCGAAGCCGAACTCGGCATTGTCTTCAAACAGGGAGTTAGCCCACGCGGGACCGTGACCCTTATCGTTGGTGGTGTAAGGGCAGGTAGGTGCGGAACCGCCGTAAATGGAGGAGCAGCCCGTAGCGTTGGCAACTATCATTCTGTCGCCGAACAGCTGGGTGACCAGCTTGACGTAAGGGGTCTCTCCGCAGCCTGCGCAAGCGCCGGAGAACTCAAACAGCGGCTTGTTCAGCTGGCTGCCGATAAGGGTATCTCTGGCAACGGGAGCGTCCGTTTCGGGCAGAGAAGCCGCGTAATCCCAATTTTCCTTCTCACCGCGTTCAAGCGCTTCGGCAAGGGGCTTCATTACAAGCGCGCCCTTGGCTTTAGCGGGGCAGGTGTTCGCGCAGGAACCGCAGCCCGTGCAGTCGAGGGGGCTTACCTGCATTCTGAACTTGTAGCCTTTGCCGTTCAAAAGACCCTTTGCGTCGGCGGCGTCGAAGGTTTCGGGCGCTCCGTCAAAGCTCTTCTGCACGGCGGGACGGATTGCCGCATGGGGGCATACCAGCGAGCACTGGTTGCACTGCAGGCAGGCGTCCTTATTCCAGCAGGGCACGTTCACGGCTATGCCGCGCTTTTCGTACTTGGTGGTGCCGGTGGGAACGGTGCCGTCCTCGTGTCCCACAAAGGCGGAAACGGGAAGTTCGTCGCCCTTCTGGTCGAGCACGGGGGAGATGAACGCCTTGAAGTAAGGATCTTCCGTATAGGTGACCTTCTTGGCGCCTTCCGTGGTGGAAGCCCACTTTTCTGCGTCGTACTTGATCTCCTTGATGGCGCCCACGGCGTTGTCTATTGCGGCATAGTTCATCTGAACCACGGCGTCGCCCTTTCTCTTAAAGGACTTGTAAGCCATTTCCTTCATATACTTTTCCGCGTCCTCATAGGGGATAACGCCGGACAGCTTGAAGAAGCAAGCCTGCATCGCGGTGGAGATACGGTTGCCCAAACCTATCTTTTCAACTATATCTATAGCGTCTATATTGTAGAACTTGATGTGCTTTTTGGCGATGATGTTCTTCATAGAAGCGGGCAGTTCCTTGTCCATTTCCTCTTCCGTCCAAGGGCTGTTGAGCAGGAACACGCCGCCTTCCTTCAAATCGGAGACCATGTCGTACTTGGTCACGTAAGAAGGGTTGTGGCAAGCCACGAAGTCTGCCTGATCGATAAGATAGGAGGACTTGATGGGCTTGTCGCCGAAGCGCAGGTGGGAAACGGTGATACCGCCCGACTTCTTGGAGTCGTAAGAGAAGTATGCCTGAGCGTACTTTTCCGTATTGTTACCTATTATCTTTATGGAGTTCTTGTTGGAACCTACGGTGCCGTCCGAACCCAAGCCGTAGAACTTGCAGGAGATGGCGCCTGCGGGAGCCGCGTCTATCTTCCTGGTCACGGGCAGGTAGTTGCCGGTCAGGTCGTCCACAATGCCCACCGCAAAGTGGTTCTTGGGGGCTTTGGCCTGCATATTCTCGTAAACGGCGTTTATCATGCTGGGATTGAATTCCTTGCTGCCCAAGCCGTATCTGCCGGAGAGGATCTTGACGTTTCTGCCCGTTTCGGACAGAGCCGCGACCACGTCGAGGTAGAGGGGTTCGCCCATGCTGCCGCATTCCTTGACCCTGTCGAGCACGGTCACGTTCTTCACGCTCTTGGGGAGAGCTTCCGCAAACTTGGCGGCGGCGAAAGGACGGTAAAGCCTTACTTTCAAAAGACCCACTTTCTTGCCGGCGGCGTTGAGGTAGTCCACCGTTTCTTCCACGGCTTCCGCGCCGCTGCCCATAAGCACGATGACGTCGGTGGCGTCGGGTGCGCCGTAATATTGATACAGCTTGTACTCCCTGCCGGTTATCTTTTTGACGTCCTCCATCGCCTCTTCCACAATGGCGGGAACGGCTTCATAATACTTGTTGCACGCTTCGCGGTTCTGGAAGTAGATGTCGGGGTTCTGCGCCGTGCCCTTCTGAACGGGATGTT
>CALWHM010000050.1 GCA_944380395.1 uncultured Clostridia bacterium
GCAAGCCTCCGGAACATCATAAAGGATATCTTTATCCGATCGCTGCGCGGAAAAGGCAAGCCTTCGGAACATCATAAAGGACATCTTTATCCGCTAATACCGCGCAGTTTTATCGGCTTGATTGAACAGTAGGGCAGTAACTCTGTATCAATCAAACAGGGATATTATGCAGTAAAAAAAGCGGTATTTTATCAGTCTAGTTGAACAGTTGTTCAATTGTTCAATTGTTCAATTGTTCAATTGTTCAATAAGGCAAAAGTGATAAATATGAGATATACGCTTAAAAACTACTAAAAGGAAATTAGTTTTTAAGAAATAGTACAACAATTTTTTCAAAGATACGCCGAGTTATTGAACAGTCGTTCAATAGTTCAAATTACTAACAATCTCCGAATAAGCCTGATATTCTCACAGATAAAAACGCCTATCCCCGCAAGCGCAAAAAGTATAAGCGTCTATCCCCGCAAGCGCATATAGCATAGGGGCCTATCCTTGCCTTGGCAGCGCATAAGCGTTCCGCCGGGGTCGGGTATTTGCCTCAATCCCCGCGAACGCATATAGTATAGGTGCCTATCCCCGCCTTGGCAGCGCAAAAAACGTTCCGCCGGGGTCGGGTATTTGCCACAATCCCCGCAAGCGAAAGTATAGACATCTTTGTATCAATCAAACAGGGATATTATGCAGTAAAAACACCATCCTTTTATCAACACAGTTGAACAGTTGTTCAATTGTTCAATTGTTCAATTGTTCAACTGTTCAATAAGGCAAAAGCAATAAATAAACGCTATACGCTTAAAAACTTATAAAAAGAAGATAGTTTTTAAGAGATAGTACAACAATTTTTTCAAAGATTACGCTGAGTTATTGAACGGTCGTTCAATAGTTCAAATTACTAACAATCTCCGAATAAGCCTGATATTCTCACAGATAAAAACGCCTATCCCCGCAAGCAAAGGCATAAGCGCCAATCCCCGCAAGCGAAGGTATAAGCGCCAATCCTCGCAAGTAAAATATGAATACCTACCTCCGCCGTGCAGCGCAAATATATCAATTTTGATTTTTTTAAAATTCTGCGCAATATTTTATCGCTTGGGCAGCCGTATTATTATGTATTATAATTTCTATGCGGTTAAGCCGCGTGCTATCCACTCCTGCGCGTCGGAAACTTTTTCCGCTAAAAAGTTGGGCTTTTCCGCCGCAAGAGCGTCTTTATTCGCGCTGTCCGCCCAAGCCGCCGCAATAACGGCAATACCCGCCTTGCGTGAGGCGCGGATATCGCTTACCGCGTCACCTATATACACGGCGCAGGCTTTATCCACGTTCAGTTTGTTTAAGACTTTGTCTATAAAAAAGTCCTTTCCCGTGGCGGATTCGTCGCCGTGTTCTTTAATGCAAAAGTATTTGTCTATCCCCATAACTTCAAGGGAGATATTCAGCGACTTTTCGCCCTTGCCGCTCACAATAGCGCAATAAACGCCGTTTTTTGCAAGCATATCCAAAAGCGGAATTATCCCGTCAAAGGGGCGGGGCGCAAGTATTTTGTGCTGTTCACGGTAAAAATTCAAATAAAGGTCTATGCCTTCTTGCTTATGTTCGGGCATAAGTTTGCCTATTATCCCTTCTTCCGAAGCCCCGAAATATTTGATAACTTCGCTGTCGTCAAGCAGTTCGCCTGTGGCTTTCTGCACGGCAAGTCTTATGCCGCCTATGCATATGGGCAAGGTATCGCCCAGCGTGCCGTCCATATCGAAAATAACGCATTTGATCATATGTCCTCTTTATCCGACCGCCGTTACCGTATTTTTACCCGTCCATTAGTTGTTGTATTTCAATTTGACGGAAAGCGCCGTCGTCCGGCACGGAGCCGTCGCCTATGCCTATGGTCCGTTCGTGATCGTACATACGCGCCATAAAAATCAAAAGGCGCATGGTATAGCTATAATTATACGGTTATCGCTTTTTATATTCGGATTCCTTATATTTTCGTATTCCATAAATATGATAATACCGATATTTTTGTATGTCAATAGGCAATATAAGTAAAATTTCAAGAAAAACATTGACCGCAAAAAGTCGCTATGCTATGATAAAAATGAAATAGAAAAGAGGAAAATTATGAGTAAGATGTATTTTACTTCTCCCGCACGTAGGTGGAAGGAGGCTTTGCCGGTAGGCAACGGCAAGACCGCCGTAATGATCCGCGGCGGGATAAAGCGCGAGAGGCTGGACTTTAACGACGCGACATTATGGTCGGGCTATCCGCGCATACACGACAACGAAAAAGCCGCTCAAGAACTTCCCAAAGTGCGCGAACTTATCAAAGCGGGCGAGTACAAGCGCGCCGAAGAGATCGTGCAGGCGAAAATGGACGGGGATTACTCTCAGGCATATATGCCTTTGGGCAGCGTGTTTATTAAATTTTCACACGGCAAAAATGACGGATATGAGCGCGCTTTGAATACGGATAACGGTGTCGTATGTATTAAATCGGGCGGAATAACGCGCACGGCTTTTGCTTCGTATCCGGACGGAGCGGCGGTATACTCCATAACTTCATCGAATAAAACGGATATAACGCTTACGGCAAAAACGCCGCACAAAGGCGGACGCGTAAGCGCGGACGGAGTTTTCCTGCTGTGCGGCAGGGCGCCCGATGTGGCTTTGCCCAACTATTTGCGTAAAGAGATGTTCCCGATAAGATACAACGAGGGCAAAGCCATGGCGTTCGCGCTTGCCGTAGTTGCTCAAAGCGACGGAAAAGTTTGTTATAAAAGAAACGGGATAAAGGTAAAAAATGCCTCTTTTGTGCACTTTTACTTTGTCACGCATACGGGCTTCAAGGACTATAAAAGTATGCCCGAAAGTGATATTTATGTTGTGGCAAACGAATGCGCAGCCATTGTCAAAAATAAGGAACTTGACTACAATAAAATATATAGCAGACATATATACGATTTTTCAACAATAATGCTGCGCGAGCAAGTGCAAGTAGCAGACATTGATGAGAGCGCGGAAAAAATATATGCCCGAGCCAAAAGCAATAAAGCCGACGCCAAAGCCGTGCAGCTTTTATATGACTACGGCAAATACTTAATGCTCAGCGGCAGCCGTTCTTCTCAGCCGCTGAATCTGCAAGGGCAGTGGAATGACAGCCGCCGTCCGCCGTGGAGCAGCAATCTCACGGTAAACATAAATTTTCAAATGAATTATTGGGCTGCTGCTGCGTGCTCACTTGACGAATGTCTGCCGCCTTTTTACAATGCCGTGAAGGAGATATCCGAACGCGGGGAACTCACCGCGCTCACAAACTTCGGAATGAGCGGGGCGTGCTGTAACCACAATGTGGACATATGGCGCACCACATCTCCCGTAAAAGGCGATCCTCAATATATGTATTCTCCGCTTTGCGGCGCGTGGATGGCGTGCGAGGCGTATCGCCACGGCAAAAAAACGGGAGAAAATATGACTTCCGTTATGGAAAAATTTGCCTTGTTCATATTGGACTATCTCACGGAACACAACGGCGCGCTCACCGTTATACCTTCCGTATCGCCGGAAACCTGTTTTGAATGCGGTGGAACAACTTCTTCCGTGGGTATAGGTTCGGCGTTTGAACTCACGCTGGCGCGCCAAACGCTTTTATATTGCAAGGAGTGCACTAAGGACGAAGAGCTGAAAAAGCGCATAACAGCCGCCCTAGCAATGCTTGCTCCGCTGGAACATAGTCAAATCGGACTCAGCGAATGGAGCGGAGGTAAGGACAGCGCGGAAAAAGGGCACAGGCATTTTTCACCGCTTATCGGCATATATCCGTTTGAATGTATCGCCCGCGGAAACAGGGAATTCAAGTGGGCGCACGAGTTGTTTTCTTACCGCTTGAAAAACTCCTCCCCGGGCATAGGCTGGAGCGCGGCTTGGGCGATGTGTCTTGCGGGAAGATTCGGCGATAAGCAGGCGGCTGAAAGGGCATTCCGCGGCTTCACTTCGCGCTCCGTTCTTCCCAATTTCTTTGCTTTTCACCCTCCCGTCTACTTTCAGATAGACGGCAATCTGGGCTTTCCCGCCGCCGTTAACGAAATGCTGGTCACCTGCGACAGGGGAGTGCTTACCATGCTTCCCGCGCTTCTTGACGCAATTCCCTGCGGAAAGGTCCGCTCCTTGTACGTATGCGGAGCGTTGCTGGATTTTGAGTGGAAGGACGGCAAAATTATCCGTCTTAAAGCAAGCAAGCCCGTCCGAGTCAGGGCGGACAACATTTCGCCTTGCGCCGTGTTGCAAAATGTGCAGATAACAGATTGATAAACGCGCTTTTGCAGGCTGTATTTTGCGGCGGATATGCTATAATATATGTGCCGTTAAAGATATGCGGTAATTTGTTCGGACAGGCATATATGGATATAAAAATAGAGTGCATTGAAATAAAGAGCAGGCGCGCGCATACGGCGGAGCTGATGAACATTTGGGTTTCAAAATATACAAGCGCTCCGATACGGACGAGCAGGGCGGCGCTTATCCGATACTCTATATGCGGAGGTAATTAAATGATAAATGCCGCGAACACTCCCGCGCTCGAAACGCCGCGCCTTATTTTAAGAAAATTTACCGAACGGGACATAGAGGCGCTGTTTTTCATCTTGAAAGACGAGGAAGTCAATAAATTTCTCCCGTGGTATCCGCATTCGGCGGATAAGGCGTAAGCGGCACTTTAGCCGAACGGTTGAATTTACTTCTCCCGATATGATATATTTGTTATATGGAGTATTGCATTTCCGATATCCACGGCTATTATGACCTGTTTTGCCGCCTGTTGGACAAAATCAAATTCGGCGGCGGAGATACGCTGTACGTGTTGGGCGATATGGTAGACAAGGGACCTGACAGCGTCCGTCTTGCCAAGCTCTTATTTTCCATGCCGAACGCGCATTGCATTGCCGGCAATCACGAATACGACTTTTTGAAGTATTATCAGGCGCTGATGAAGCAGACGGAAGATTACGATCTCGTCTTGCAAAAGCTGCGCAATTATTTTACGGACGGAAAGCTGCTTGATTGGGATACCGTGGACAGATTCGACAGTCTGCCGTTCTATGCGGAAACAGAACGCTTCATATGCGTACACGCGGGAGTCCCGATAAAGGACGGAAAACTTTTGCCCGTATCGCACGCCACGTGCAATCAGCTCGTCTACGACCGCAGCTTTAAGGATAAGGACGTGTTGCCGCAAAACGGCAAATGCGTGCTGTACGGTCACACCCCCGTGCGCTGCCTGACGGGAAGGGATGAAATTTTGCTCTATCCGCGAAAAGCAGAGGCGCAGAGCAGCCCGAATATCGCCGACTATTGCAAAATCCACCTGGACACCGGCGTTCCCATAAGCGGCATTTTGGGGTGCCTTGCCGTCGATAACTGCCAAGCTTTCTACGTAAGCGCAAGATAATCCCGCGCCCCAAACCTCACGGATGAGATGCCCGGTTACACCGCCACGCAATAAAACAAAAAACGAACCCGAAAAACGGATTCGTTTGCGTGGTGGAGACAACAGGACTCGCCTTACAGCGATCGGTGGCGGGGAGAGCGAAATAGAAAGGATAAGCGGTTCGCCCGATCGCGTGCAGTGTGACGCAGGCGAAGCATGCCGTCACGGGTGAGATTCCCGGTTACACCGCCACGCAATAAAACAAAAAACGAACCCGAAAAACGGATTCGTTTGCGTGGTGGAGACAACAGGACTCGAACCTGTGACCTCTACGATGTCAACGTAGCGCTCTAACCAACTGGGCTATGCCTCCGCGCAGCTTTAATAATGTATCACACATCAAACGGCAATGTCAAGCCAAAAAATGCAATTTGCATTAAATATCCGCTCCGCGCTATACAAGGCGGGCAGGGGTGAAAGTTGTGGCGGCGCCGAAGCGCAAACATAGCGCGCTTTTGTTGACATATCTTTCCGCCTTTGCTAAAATGGTGGCGTGAGGGAGTAGTCGGCGGATACGGTTACCCGTTATAAGTCAACATGCTTATCCCTGCGGATATGGCTTATATTAAATGACCAGACTCACACATGTGGCGCATATCGCTTTCTCGGTCAGGAGGCTGAGTCTGCGTATGCGCGGTCCGTGTGTGAGTATTTTTATTCGGGCGCGGACGGCGTCCGTTTTTTATTTGAGCGGACGGAAAAGAGGTGGCTTATGGAACTTTGGGAAATAGCTCTGACGGGGCTTAGCTTGGCTATGGACGCATTTGCCGTATCTATGTGTAAGGGCGTGGAGATGAAAAAATTCATCTTCAGGTACGCGCTTTTGATAGCGGGCAGCTTTGCGCTGTTTCAGATGATTATGCCTCTCATCGGGTGGGGCGTGGTCACGCTGCTGCGCGAAGCGATAGAGGGCGGCACGGCAAACGGCGTGGAGATAATTCAAAAATCCGACCATTGGATAGCGTTCATATTGCTGGGATTTTTGGGCGTAAAGATGATAGCGGATTCAATAAAGCCGTGGTGCAAAAAGCGCCGCGCCGTAAAGCGCGGGGAGGAGTATGAAGAGGAAACTCCCGCCGCTGACGCGCCCGTTAAATTGGGCGTTAAAACGCTGCTTGTAATGTCCGTGGCAACGAGTATAGACGCCTTGGCTGTGGGCGTTACTTTCGGACTTTTGGAGAGTATAAACATATGGATAGCCATAGGCATAATAGGCGCGATAACGCTTGTCTTGTGCCTGGTAGGCGTGGTGATAGGCATAAAAGTGGGCGCGAAATTTCAGCACAAGGCGGAATTTTTGGGCGGCTTGGTGCTCATCGCTTTGGGCTTGAAAATACTCATAGAGCACCTTATCGCGTAAATGCGCTCAAGGTATTGCAATTGCTTTGAACATGATGTATAATATATGTATAAACAACGTGTGAGGGAGTTATGAAAAAGAAGATTTTTGCTTTGGCAGCGGTCATTTTGCTGATCGCGGTGGCAGGAAGCGTGCTTGTGGCATGCGATCCCGAGCCGCCCGCAAGTTTTTACAGCGGTTTCGGAACGGACAACAACGGTTACGCGAAAAACGACGCGGAAGTGCAGCGGCTTATCTCCGTTACGCCTTCTCAGCGTCAGCTGGACTATTTGGAGTTGGAATATTACAACTTTATCCACTTCGGAATGAACACAATGACGGGAAAAGAATGGGGCACGGGCGATGAAGACCCCGCCGAATTTAATCCCAAAAATTTGAACACGGACCAGTGGTGCGAAGTGCTCTCCTCAACGGGCAGCAAGGGTATAATACTCACGGCAAAGCACCATGACGGCTTCTGTCTGTGGCAGACTTCCACCACAACGCACAGCGTGGCTAGCAGTCCTTGGATGGACGGCAAGGGCGACGTGGTGAAAATGCTGTCCGAAAGCTGTGAAAAATATGGCTTGAAGATGGGAATTTATCTCTCCCCTTGGGATATGAACGCGGAAAGCTACGGCGATACGGAAGATTATAACAAGTTTTATATGGATCAGCTTACGGAACTTTTGAACGGCGACTACGGTCCCGACTTCAACGGTGACGGCAAGGGCGAG
>CALWHM010000051.1 GCA_944380395.1 uncultured Clostridia bacterium
TCGTCGGATATGGGGAAACTTTATATCAATTATCCGTGCGTAGAAGCTTTTTATCATATGTCATCGATTCCGGATCCGCAATACTACGAAAGGATAGTGACTCTAAAAGAACTTGAACTTAGTAAATATAAAGAGCGTGTCAATAATGAAACCAAGAATAGTGATTATCGTAAGTTTGCAATAACAAAGGATGATTATGATAAAGTAATACGTGCCAATATAGAAAAAGCACAAAAGATAACTTGCAGCAAAACATATCCAAAAGCAGAAGAGATTTTGGCAGGGCAACTGAATAAACTGAAAGAAGAAAGCTGTATTTACGTGCTTTGCACATGTATATTTTACATATATGATTATAATCCGACTTTGATTAGCTGATATTTTCCCCACGGCAGGGGCGGAAAAGTGCGCGGAGAAAAAATGCGGGCAGGGGCGGAAAAATTTTCAAAAACCGCTTGCAGGGGCGGAAAAATAAAAACACGACCGTTTGAGCGGTCGTGTTCGGCTTTTTTTTGATTTATTCGTCTAATTTGTCGTCCTTATCGTCGGGGGATTCGCTGCCGCCATCTTCCTTCTTTTCTTCGTTTGCGGCGGGCTTTTTAATTTTGAGTTTGGTGAGGATAATGCCGAGCATATCTATATTCTTCACCGTGCAATAAGTGCTGATGATGGGGACGGCGAGGAATACAGCGCCCATCAGCGTGCCCAAAACAAAGATGGTGTAGTAAGCGCCGGGGGTGCCGAATATGTCCATCATATCGTCGGCTATCATATTCACCATATCAAAGTCGAGCAGACCTCCCGCCCTGAAAAAGCAGAGCACAAAGGTGAGAAAGAGCGGTATTGTGAGAATGGTGCTGTATGCGCAGAACGCTATGGAGAGCACCGTGCGCTTTTTGCCCGTAAGCTGAGCCGCCCAATTGCTCAAAGACAGTATGCCTATCATCATCAAAATCACCACTATGACGTATTTGTGAATGATGTGCGGTATATTGTCCATATAGGTAAGTCCCACGGATATGCCCGCGTCGTGACCCGCCGTCTGAACAAGCGTGAGCAGCCCCCATATGTTGAACGCTATTCCCACGCAAAGGAGTATCCCTTGAATTATGCGTTTTTTGTTTACGGTCATCGTGCTTCCCCCGTATGTATTACTTTATTTTTTCAGGGCTATTGCCTGCTTGCAGCGCTCGACTATGTCGGACACGTTCAAATTGTATACGTCGGAAAGGTAGGGCATTTTGCCCACTTCGCCGAACTTGTCGTTCACGCCCACCGAAAGCACGGGAACGGGACAGCCCGCGCACACCGTTTCCGTGACTGCGGAAGTAAGTCCGCCGCAGATGTTGTGGTTTTCAGCCACCACTATCGCGCCGCTGCGCTTTGCCGCGGATATGACGGCTTCTTTATCCATAGGCTTCCAGGTGTATGTGTTCAGTACGCCCGCGTCTATGCCTTCACCTTTTAATATCTCCGCAGCTTCTATCGCGCGCGATACCATAATTCCGCTTGCTATTATCGTGACGTCCTTGCCTTCTTTGATCGAACGCGCCTTGAACAGGTCGAAGTTTTCCCCGTCTTCAAAGACTTTTTCCGTCTTCTTCCTGAACAGCCTTATATATACAAGCCCTTTGTATGCGGCAATCTGCGGCATCAGCGCTTTGAGCATGGCGCCGTCCGTAGGCTCCACGCATACGCAGCCGGGGATAAGGCGCATTATGCCTATATCTTCAAAGGGCATATGAGTGCCGCCGTTTACTTCCGCGCTTATGCCGGGGTCCGTGCCCACTATCTTCACGTTCTGCTTGCTGTACGCCACGGATATGAATATCTGGTCGTAGCACCTTCTGGTGGCAAAGGGTCCGAAAGAGGAGATGAAAGGCACTTTGCCGCAGGTGGAAAGTCCCGCCGCAATGCCCACCATATTCGCTTCGGCTATGCCCACATTGAAAAATCTGTCCGGATACGCAGCCTTGAATCTGTCCGTTTTAATGCAGTTCATAAGGTCGGCTTCTATGACCACGATGTCCTTGTTGTCCTTTGCCAGATCCAAAAGGCAGTCGCAGTATATCTGTCTCATTTCCTTGGTATCTTGCATATCAGTCCGCCTCCTTGCCGCAGAATTCGCGCCATTGCTGTTCGGTTATCGCAAAGCTGTGCGAACCCACCTTGCGTTCTTCCGCCCACGGCACGCCGTAACCTTTCACGGTGTCCATTATGACGGCGGTGCACTTGTCCTTGCACGCCTTGGCGGCGTTTATCGCGTCGTCTATTGCGGCAATGTCGTGTCCGTTTATGCGTATCGTGTTCAAATTGAATGCGCGGAACTTGTCGTCCAGCGGATCCAAAGAGTTTATCTCATCGGTATATCCGTCTATCTGCATGCGGTTGTAGTCTATGAATATAGTCAGATTGTCCAGCTTCATATTGCCCGCATACATCAGCGCTTCCCATATCTGTCCTTCCTGGCTTTCGCCGTCGCCTATCACGCAGTAAACGCGGTAATCTTTCTTGTCCAGCTTGCCCGCAAGCGCCATGCCTATCGCGCAGGAAAGCCCTTGTCCCAAGCTGCCTGCGGTCATATCCACGCCCACGGTCTTGTTCATATCGCAATGCGAGGGCAGGTGAGTGCCGCCCTTGTTCAGCGTTTTGATCTCCTCCATAGGGAAATAGCCCTTGGAAGCCAGCGCCGCATAAAGTCCGGGGCCGGCGTGTCCTTTGCTTATGACCACCCTGTCCCTGTCGGGGTCTTTGGGGCTTTTCGGATCCACGTTGCCTGCGTTGTAATATATGTCCGTGAGCAGATCTATTATGGAAAGAGAGCCGCCCACATGGCCGCTGCCCAATCTGCCTATCATCTCGATGGCTATCTTGCGGATCTCCACAGCTTTGGTTTGTAAAAATTCAAGTTTTTCTTTGTCCATACCACTCCCCGTGATAAAGCGGGCAGTCCGTCCGCTTCCGTATGAATATATTACTATAAACACGTCCCGTTTTGCAATAAAATTCCGCACTTGCGCCAAAGAAATTTTCCGAAAACTTCATATGCATATATGCGCATACCCGCATATGCGCAAATGCGAATGCGGACATATGCTCATATGTGCAGGGCGGCAAAACGCTTTATATGCGAATATGCGCATATGAACATACGCGCACGCGTTTCGCAGCCGATTTATTCGGGGCAATCGGTTGCGTAGGCGCAGGCTTTGTGCTATAATATGTATTCGGAATAATTGTAAAGAGGTATTTTATGTTACTTTCCAAACTCGTGTGCGAAAGGACAAAGGAAGCGCCGCAGGACGCGCGCATCAAAAGTCACGTTTTGCTCGCCCGCGCAGGCTTTATCAAGCAGGTGGCAGCGGGCATTTATTCGCTTACTCCGCCCGCTCAGCGTATGAGCCAAAAGATACAGAACATCATCCGCGAGGAGATGAACGCCATAGACGGGCAGGAGGTGCTCTTCCCCGTGGTAATGCCCCGCGAAATGTGGGAAGAATCGGGCAGATATACTTCCATCGGTCAGGAAATGGTGCGCTTTAAGGACCGCACCGGGCACGATATGCTGCTGGGTATGACGCACGAAGAGGCGGCGGTGCATATGGCGCGCCACATAGTTTCTTCTTATAACCAGCTGCCTTGTATGATATATCAGATACAGACCAAGTTCCGTGACGAAGCCCGCAGCCGCGGCGGACTTATCCGCGTGCGCGAGTTTACGATGAAGGACGCTTACTCCTTCCACGTATCGCAGGAAGATCTGGACAAATATTACAAGCGCGCTTATGACGCTTATTACAGGATATTCAAACGTATAGGTCTGAAAAACTTTACCGATTTCAAGTCAGATACGGGTATGATGGGCGGAAGCGTGGCTCACGAATTTATGCTTATCACGCCCGCGGGAGAGGATACGCTCGTGTTCTGCGACAGGTGCGATTACCGCGCCAATATGGAAGTGGCGGAGTGCGCGCGTGAAAGCCTTCCCAAGGCGGAAGAGCCGCTTGAACTCGTGGATACGGGCGACGCCGCCACGATAGAGCAAGTGTGTACGCTGCTTAAAAAAGAGCCGTCCCGTTCCGTAAAAGCGGTGGTGTACGCCGTGCGCGGCGACGCTTCCAAGATAGTCATCGCGTTCGTGCGCGGAGATTTGGAAGTGAACGAGGCAAAGCTGAAAAAGGCCATCAAAATGGACGTCGTGCCCTATGACGGCGGCGTGACGGAGGAGATAGCCTGCGGTAATATAGGTCCTATGGGACTTTCCGACAAGATAGTCAAGGTGTTCGACACATCTTTGAAGGGCGCTTCCGGAATGGTAACGGGCGCGAACAAGGAAGGTTATCACTATACGGGCTTTGACGCGGAGCGCGATTTACCCGGCGTGAGCTTTACGGATATAGCCAAGGTGCGCGCGGGCGACGTGTGCCCCGTGTGCGGAGGAAAACTCAGGCTGGAAAACGGCATAGAGATAGGCAACATCTTTCAGCTGGGCACCAAATACACCGCGGCTATGATTATGACCGTGCACGCGGAAGACGGCACTTCCTTCAATCCGATAATGGGTTGCTATGGCATAGGCGTGGGCAGGGCGATAGCTTCCGTCGCGGAGGAGAGCAATGACGAAAACGGACTTATCCTCCCCGTGACCGTTGCGCCCTGGCAGGTGCACCTGTGCGCGCTCAGACCGGATAAAGAAGATGTTAGGGCGGCTGCCGACGCTATCTATGAGGAACTTCAAGCCGCTGGCATAGACGTGTTGTATGATGACAGGGACTGCGCCGCGGGTATAAAATTTGCGGACGCCGACCTTATGGGTATGCCTATAAGGGTGGTGGTATCTCCCCGCACTTTGCAGGAGAATGAGGCGGAAGTCAAACTGCGCCGCGGGGGCGACGCGTTCAGGGAAAAGACGCAGACTCTCACGCAAAAAATCAAGGAGATAATAGGGGAGCTTACGCGGGAGATAAACGCCGACCTGTAAGGATTGTTCGCTTGCAGGGCGTAACTTTGATTATCAAGGGCAAAATTTGCGGAAAGTTGCTTGACGTGCGCCGCGCGGCGCTTCAAGCAGTTTGATATATCGGTTTAAGCAGGGGGCGAAGATATGAAACTTTCAGCTAAGGAAAAAGTATTTTACGGTATGGGAGATCTCTCCGCAAACATCTTGTTTGCGGCGATCTCCTTTTATTTGCTGTATTTCTTCGTGAACGTGGGCGGATTGAAGCCGGGGCTTGCCTCCGCGGTATTTCTCATCGCCAAGGCGTGGGACGCGATAACCGACTACCTTATGGGCAGGATAACGGACAAGACCAACAGCAAGTGGGGCAAAAGAAGGGTGTATATGCTCTTCGGAGCGCTGCCTTACGGGTTGTGCTTTCTTCTGCTGTGGCTGGTGCCGGCGGGCGCGGATCAGCAATGGGAGAAGATGCTCTATTACACCTTCGCCTATATGCTCTTCAACACGGCGTGGACGGTGGTCTATATCCCTTACAACTCCGTCACCGCGAATATGACGGACGACTACGACGAGCGCACCTCGCTCAACGGCATTCGCATAGCTCTTGCCAATGTGGGACTTATTTTGGGCGCGGCTGTCTTTGCGCTGCTCGCAGACGGCGTGGAAAGCATATTCTACGGCGTGTTCGGGGATCTCAAGCGCGCATATCTGCTTGCCGCGGGAATATTCGCATTTATAGCCGTGGTGATAATGTTTTTCAGCGGATACAACATAAAAGAGCGCGTTTCCGTCGCGCCGGAAAACAATAAGGGATTTTTCACCACGTTAAAGGAGTTCTTCAAACTCCCCGAATTTCGCAATATAATGATGTGCTATCTGCTCAGTATGGTGGGCTTTGACATTATCATGGCGGTGTTTATGTTCTTTATCAACGATTCGCTCGGCTTCGGCGGCGGCACAATGGCTATGGTGTTCGTGGCGGTGCCGCTTGTATGCGCCATAATCTCCGCCGCGCTGTGGGTCAAATTGAGTGAGAAATTCAACAAACACAAGGTGTACGTCATCGCCTGCATATATATGGCGGCGGTGCTCATTTTCGCCATATTCGTCCCCGCCAAAACTATTTGGAGCACCGTTTTATTGTGCGTTTTCGCGGGCGCGGGTATGTCCGCAATTCAAATTCTGCCGTACGCGGGCGTTCCCGACGTGGTGGAAGTGGACGAGTATGTGAACGGCGTGCGCCGCGAAGGCGCCTATTACGGCATAACTCAATTTATGTATAAGATAGCCAGCGGCGTATCCATAGCGCTCGTATCCCTGCTTTTGGAGGCTTTCGGCTACGAAGAGAGCACGGACGGCAGCGTGATCCAACAGCCGGAAAGCGCACTTATGGCGGTGCGCGTGGTGCTGGGCGTGCTTCCCGGAATAATATTCCTTATCTCCATCATCTTCTCCCATAAAGCCAATATGGGGCGCGAACGCTTTGATATGATAAAAGAAGAACTGCGCAAACGCCACGAACAGGCGGCGCTTGCCGCGCAGACGGGAGAATGCGCACTTTCCGCGGATACGGCAATTTGCGAAGAAAGCGCCGCTCCGGCGGATAGTGAAACATCCAAGGAAAATTCCGCTAAAACCATATCGCTTGAAAATAAAGACGATACGGAAAATGGCTGAACTTCCCGCACGCAAGCGCTTAAATTGCTCAAAGAAGCGGCGGCGCTCAATCCCGGTCCGTGGGAAAAGCACAGTCTTAATGTGGCGCTTTGTGCGGAAAATATAGCGTCGGCTTGCGGTATGGACGGAGAAAGAGCTTATGTGATGGGGCTTATGCATGATATCGGAAGACGATTCGGCACGCGCCATTTGGGACATGTATACGACGGGTGGAAATATATGCTTTCTTTGGGGTATAAGGACATCGCCCGCATTTGTCTGACCCACTCTTTTTGCAATAAAAATCTGCAAGACTATATCGGTAATTTCGATATAACAAAGGCGCAGATCGCAGAACTTGAAGCTGCGCTTGCCGCCACGCAATTCGATGAATACGATCGTCTTATCCAACTTTGCGACGCACTCGGCTCTGCGGACGGCGTGGTGGATATAGAAGAGCGCATGGCGGACGTAAAAGCGCGGTACGGCTCATATCCGCAGGAAAAACACGATATGAATATAGCGCTGAAAAACCGGTTTGAAAAACTTTGCGGACGCAATATATATCAAGTTGTGGGAAAACAGCCGTAAAACAGCCTCCGCATTTTTATCGATATAGAGTCGCCTTTGCTTATTTTGGAAAATCAATCGCGTGCAGCTCGGGCAACGCTGTGCGGTGCCCGGGTTTCGAACATCTCGCCTTCTTTAAAAACAGCCCGCTTACAGCGAACAAATTGTTTTGGCGGGGCGTGTGTAACGTAAATCGAATAGTATTATATGAGGTAAGAGCTAGTCTTTTGGTTTTGCGATAGATTCT
>CALWHM010000052.1 GCA_944380395.1 uncultured Clostridia bacterium
TAGAATTTCCTGCCATTTTTTCTCCCAAATTTCCGCGCAAAATGTGCGGAATTTTTCCTGCGCGACCTATGCTGTTCCGCGCAAGTTTTTTTGTTTAATTCATTACATTTTAATTATATATCAAGAAAGGTGTAAAGTCAACAGAGAATTTATTCATTTTTGCTATAAGAATTGCGCGGAACATCATTCATAGTAGCCGAATTTTCGGCAAAAAATCCCCTACTTGCGCAGAACAGCATAAACCGCGCAAGTTTTTTTTAGAAATTTTACCCATTAAATTTATATATTATCGACGCATAGCCCGCAATATTTGCCGAATTTATTTATCATCGCAAATTTATGATCAATTAGGGAATGCGCATATCTTTGCAAAGTTATTTTTGGATCTTTGTGTCCCAAAATATCTGCAAGAGTGCGCACGTCCATACCGCTTTCAATTGCGCGAGTGGCAAAGGTGTGGCGCAACGTATGAAAACCGCGGTGCGGAATATTAAGTCTTTTAAGCAGTGCGGCAAAATTATATTGGTAAGTACGCATGTTGGCAGGCTTCCCCTTCACTTCTATAACATACGGAGTTTGCGCTGCTTTTTTTAATTTTGACAAAAGAGTGATAAGCTGTTTTGTGAGCGGTATGATACGGCAAGAAGAATGCGTTTTCGGTTTTTCCACAATACGCGCATACTTTCCGCGCATATCTTTACCGAAATGGCAGGACTTTTCCACCATAATAATACCTGTTTTTAAATTGACGTCCCGCCATTCAAGCGCTAAAAGCTCGCCTATACGCAAGCCCGTGTAAAGACATATTATAACGCCCCAATCGCGCATATCTTTAAGCGCTTCCTGCTCGACAAGTTTTTGCTCTTTTACCGAAAAACACTCAACCTTTTTCTCCTCTATCTGCGGACGCTGCAACTGCGGCAAATTGCAAGGAATATCCGCCCTTTGCGCTGCTTTCAGCGAAGCAATCAGCACGGTGACTATCCCGTTTACCGTACCGGAAGAATAGCGCTCTGCTTTTTGTGCGATAAAGTTCTGCACTTGCGTAGACTTAATATCGGTAAGTTCTCTTTCGCCTAACGCAGGCAGAATGTGTAAACGGAGCGTACGCTCATATTTTTCCCGCGTCCGCACTTTTACGGAAAGTTTTAAATAACTTTCAATCCATATTTTCGTCCAATCCTTGTATTTCATATCTTCTCCTTGTGCATATAATTCTCTCGTAATTTTATAAAAATAGCCCCGCACACGCAACAACATATACCGCCGAATAACATAATAAGAAAAAGCGGAGCTTTTTACGGCTCCGCTTCCCCTCTGATGAGGCGTTTGTTCCGATGAACGGATTTGTTTTTACGGATTAGTTGCCGAAATTTTCCGCAGGAGGTGCCGCGCAGGTTTCGGCAGGGGTTGCAAGCGCTGCCTGTGCGGGTTCCGCAATAGCTGCCGGTTCGCTTTGCACGAGTTGCAAAGTTTCCGCAATAGCTAGCGCGCCGGGTTGCGCGAGTTTCTGCGCTTCGGTTTGTTCTGCGCCTGGTTGTACGGGTTTCTGCGCTTCGGGTTGTTCTGCGCCGGGTTGCGCGGGTTTCTGCGCTTCGGGTTGCGCGCCGAGGTGCGCCGATTCCTCCGCGGGCTGTTCTTCGGGCTGTTCCGATTGCTCTGCGGGCTGCGCTTCGGGTTGTTCCGACGGTTCTTCTTCGGTTGTTTGCTCTTCACAGAGGTCTTCGGGTGTGCCTGATGAGCCGCCGTCGCCGGGTTTGGTGAGTATGCCGGCAATGACCAAAATACTCAAAAATGCGGTGGTAACTTGGGAGAGGTAGGGAATATCCACCTTCAAGCCAAGGGTGTTCAGAAACACCATCACCGCGCTTGCCAGAGATACCCAAAATCCGTAACTTTTCAACTTTGCTTTGAGTTTGTCTTTCATATTCGCCTCCTTATGCCAAAATAAGAGCTTGCCGCACGTGCAAGTTAAAAGCTTCCGCCGTAAAGAATGCTCCGAATCGGGTTCAAAGTACTCCACTTTTTATATCGGGAGCCGCCCTAGTTTTGCAAATTTAACAGGCTTCCGCAGTCAAAGCGGAAAGCTTTGCTTGCAGGGTGCGGCATTATTAAAGCTCTATTTCAAAGTGATCGACGAGTTTTTGGAAGTAGAAGCCCAAGTACGATCTCAATTTTCCGCTGTTATCACGAATGAGTTTTTCGCGGGCGTTTTCATCGGTGACGGAGCCGTAGTATTCAATGGCGGTATTAAGGCGTTTTTCGTAGTTGTCCTTCTTTTCACCGCGATAATCGCCGTGTTCAGTTTCATATTCTCTGTCCTCTTCCTGCCGTTTTTTGATGTCCTTAATTCCGTCCGAGATGGCTTTGCGCCTGTCCTCCTTGTAATCGAGCGTCTTTTTGGTTATGTCGTTATTGTACTTCTCCACCGCAAGCTCGTCATCTCTGCGCTGACTGTCGTATTTTTCTATCTGTTTGTAAAGCTCCAAAGCGTTTTGAATATCCGCTTTTTTCACGGCGCTTTCGTATTCCGCCTGCAAGCGCGCTATCTCCTCGTCTACGGAAGCTATATCCGCGCGGTAGGCGGAGTCTATCTCGTCTATCTCCTTAGCCAAAGCTTCATCGTATGCCTTGGCGGTGAGTTCGTAGACGGACGACCTGCCCATACCCTTAGCCGCAAGGGCGTCTTGCGCGCTTTGCTTTTCTTCTTTGCTTTCGCTGCGCGCGTCCGCTTTGCCCTGCTCCGCCTTTTGATAGGCTTCGTCCTTGCCGAATGCAAGCGCGTTTTTATCCTCATTAAACTGCCTTTCCAGCCGCTCTGCCTCCTGCTTGAACGCGCTTTGATAGGCGGAAGTCGTATCCGAAATTATCTGTTCTTTTGTGGGACCCGTGTAGGAAACGTACTCGTAACCGGGGTCTTCGGGATAGGCGTCGTAAATTGACTGATACTCGGAGTTTACCTTATCGTCATACTCCTTTTTTATCCCTTCAAGCGAGTTGAAAAACTCGTTTTGCGACTGTTCGTAGGCGGAAACGTCAGCGTCTTTGCTCTCATTGCGACCGCCGAACAAGTTATTGAATTTCTCAAAATTTATGTACATTGATATTCCTCCTTTTTTTCACCGCCGATTGAGCGCTTCGCTTAGGCGCCGATTGAAAATGCCGCAGGATAAAACTTGTCATATGGCGAAATATCCTTTCCTGCGGCATTTTGCGCCTACGCTTTTATGGGAAAACCCAACACGCTCCGCTGCGGTTTTCCCCTCGTTTTGCGGCAAGTGATAAAATGTTGCGACTTGGCGTTTGCCGCAAAACTTCACCCCTTTCCGTCCTAACGGAAAAATCCGCACGGCGAATTTTATAGGTAACGCTCGCAAAAGCGGGGTTTTGCTTCGCTAGTATTTATAATCAGGGGGCGGCGGCTCACCGCCACTCTCTCTTGTCAAGTACCACTTGACATGGGTATACTCAGCTTACCGCTTTAACGGTTTGTCAAGTGGTACTTGACATGGGTATTTATATCCGCACCCGAAACCTTGGTTAAACGCCTTTGCAGGGAGTTAAGCTTTGGCTTTCCGCAACGGTTACTTCAATGCGGTTAATGAGTGGAGCGTCCCACGCTCCTTCAGGGCGGTTAAGGGTGTAGCAGCTCGCTGCCGCTGCTTGTCAAGTGGTACTTGACATGGGTATACTCAGCTTACCACTTTAACGGTTTGTCAAGTGGTACTTGACATGGGTATTTATATCCACACCCGAAACCTTGGTTAAACGCCTTTGCAGGGAGTTAAGCTTTGGCTTTCCGCAACGGCTACTTCAATGCGGTTAAGGGGTGGAGCGTCCCACGCTCCTTCAGGGCGGTTCAGGGTGCAGCGGCTCGCTCCCGCTGCTTGTCAAGTGGTACTTGACAAGGGTATACTCAGCTTACCGCTTTAACGGTTTGTCAAGTGGTACTTGACATGAGTATTCACAACTTACCGCTTTAACGGTTTGTCAAGTGGTACTTGACATGCTATATATTTGAGTACCTGCAAACGCATTGCGAAGATGTAAAGTCGCAAAACCTCTATCGTTACTTCAATGCGGTTAAGGGGTGGAGCGTCCCACGCTCCTTCAAGGCGGTTAATGGGTGGAGCGTCCCACGCTCCTTCAAGGCGTAATCAGCCCGCGGTGGCTCACCGCCGCTCCCGCTGCCATACAAAATAGTTATAGATGGCTATTCGGCGTTTTAAGTCTTTTACGTTTATCTTCATACCGTTCTGCCTCCGCAGATAAGCGCCAAGCCGTTGGCGCAAGTGAGCAGCGCTTTATGTCTGCCCGCAGGCAGCGCCGTTGTTATGACCGTGCTGGCGCTGCCCGAACTCAGTTGGACGTTGTCCACGGCAAGGGTATAGCTTGCCGCGGCGAATACGGCTATGCTCACATTGCCGCCGCCCGTGTAAAAAGTCTGCTCCGTGCCCGCAGCCACGGGCGTGAGCGCGGGCGAGAACTGCATATCTTCCAGCTTTAAGGCGGTGTCCTGCGCCAAAGCGGACAACTTGTTATACTGCATATTCGCCTCCTTCGTAGAGATCGATGGTGAGAGTTACGGGTTTGATGAGCACGTCCGCCGCGTTTGCGGTTATTTCGACGGAGAGCACCTTTCCCGCAAGCCCCACTCTGTGCGAACTTTTGCCCGGCTCAAAGGTGACGCTGCGCTGCTTGCCGCGCTCATTGGTGAAGGTGAGAGTGAACGGCGTTTTGGTTTCCGCTTCCGCCGTGACGATGACTTTGACGTCGCCGGGCGCGCCCATATCCAGCCCGTCCACGCGCCACGTTTTTTCCACGGAAGTGCCCAGATAACTGCCCGCGTCGGGCGCAAGTTCCATAAGTTTAGCCACGTTTTTTGCGGTGGCGATGACGGTGTTTTGCGTGCTTGTGGCAAGCGTTTCCATATCGTAAATGTAAAAGCCGCGCGAAATGCACAGCTCGCGGGTGTCCAGATCCAGCACGGCAAGCGCGTTGTTATCCCCCGCCGTCCATCCGTCCTCGCACAGGCGGAAAGCAAGGTAATACTTATGCTTGCAATACGCCGCGCACATACCGCCCGCGCGCACGTCCAAATACTTGTTAAGGCGGGTGGAGATACGCGTGACGTCATAGCCGTCGAACGAGTAAATGCCGTCCCCGGCGCAGAAGATTATCCTGTCCCCCGCCTCTGTTATCGTTTCGGGAAAGATGCGGCTGCAAGCGGTGTAAAGCCTTTTTACGGAGAAGGAGAGCTGATCGCCGCGCGCAGACACGCGGTATATGCCGTAATCGCAGAACACGAACAGATAGTCCGCAAAACTGACCAGCTTGCGTATTCTGCCCAAGTCGCGGTCAAAGGTGATGTAACCGCCCGCGTCCAGCGAAATATCCCAATTGTAAACATCGAACGCGTCCGAATACAGCACCGTGCACTCATCGTCGCTCATAACGGCGAACACGCGCTCGGAGTGCTTGCATATGGTGGTCACCGTTTCATTTGCCGAAGTTATCGGTTCAAAGGAAGTGGGCGTGCATATGCACATCGCATTGCCGCCCGTGCTGACCAGCACGAACACAGGCTCCCCTTCCGGATCGAGCACGTTGATACCCTCATTGAAAGCGGAAAACATCAAGTACGCGTAAGGCTCCCACTCGTCGAACTCGCCCGCGGGCAGAGCCGCGGCGCCGTTGTTGTACATCATCATTATGCGGCAATAGTTCTCCTCTTTGAGGTCGTTATTGTAGATACCCAGCTTGCAGTCCTCCGCGGGTTTGAGCACGTCGGGCGCGTCCGTTTGCGTGAGGTCGGGCTTTATGCCCTTAAAATACTTTGCGCCCGGACCGGGGATAAGACAGCCGTCCTTAAAGCCGAAGCCCACGGCAAAATCCGCATAATCGGCGGGCAGAGCCGCACTTTTTTGTTCGGGATCCACGCCCTTAAAATTGGACAGCACCACCGTGCGCCGTGCGGGACGGGCGCATACATAGCGTTTTTTTGCATTATACATACTCACCTCTTCCACTTGAACGCCTTATATGGGCGCGCCTGAGTGCGCATATCTTCCGCGAACATATCCGAAAGCGCCACGGACTGTTCATACCTGCCCGTTATCAGACAGTATTGCGCCGCCGCGCCCAAAGCCAAGCTCTTCACGGGCACGGGCAAGGGCGTTTGAACGCTGTCCGTAAGCAAAGAAGGGTGCTCGGGCAGATATGTGTATTCCACCTCAAACACTCCATCCTCGTCCACTTCCGCATACGAGGCGCGCGCCTTGAAACGCACGCTTTTTCCGTCCCTGCCCACCTTTTTTACGCGCAGAGGCTGCTTGGTAAAGTCGGCATAATCCAACTTTTTGCCGCTTGATACCACGCTTTCGCAATGCACCGCTTGCAGATACTCCGAAGCTATCTCATCCATGGCAAAGCCCGTGCACTTGACCATAAGCCTGACGTCGTCGTCCTGCATGCAATCTTCTTCATTCAAAATATCCGCGTCCGCACCCACATAGGTGAGAGCGGCGGATAAAACATCTTTAAGAACCATTTTTTTGTTGCTGCCCGCCCCTCGGCTTATCGGGGACGGGCATTTTCCTCCTTTCTTTTTACGTGACCAAAAGACCAAGCCCAAATGTCCCCTCTAAACCGACGGGCGGGCACTACCTCCTTTACTTTATTGGGTGATCTGAAAGGTTCACCAACAAGTGCCACCTTAAAACCGATGGACGGGCATTTCCTCCTTTCTTATTTCAACTGCCCCTTCCAAGCCGATGGACGAAAATGTGCGAGCATAATTATTAATCAAATCCGCACCCTCTCCATAGCTCTATCAACTATCTCCCTTGCTCTATCGCGTTCAATGCGTTCGTTTTCGCGCTCTATCTCTTGAATAAGCGCGGCTATGCGCTCCGCACGCGTCTTGCGCACATGCTCCAGACAGCGGGCGTCCGGCGGAGAAAAAGGCAGGACGACTTGCAGCGTCGGGCGCGGCTCTAAGGTGTATACCTCATATCTGTGCGCGATAGTGTTGTAATAAAGGCGGTAGCGCCCGTCTATGCTCTTTAATCTGTCCGCTATGTCGAACACGTCCGATTTTATCTCAATTAGATATTGCATGTCTTCCTGCCCCTCCCGTATATGCCCGCCCAACCGATGGGCGGGCATTGCCTCCTTTCTTTTTTAAGGTGACCAAAAGCCCAAGCCCTCCCGCTCCGCCTGTCCCCATTACCCGCACGCGGGCTTTGAGGGGGCGTTTCAGCGTAGAGATTTTTGC
>CALWHM010000053.1 GCA_944380395.1 uncultured Clostridia bacterium
AAATCAAGGGCTTTGACGCTCGCTCTATCCAAATCCAACTCTCTTTCTTCACATCCGAATTCCTGCAAAACCGCCCTCACGATTTGCATAAAACTTCTGCTTACAAAACCATCGTTTATCATATATTTCCCTATCGTTTAGACGAACTTTGCGTTCGTTTAATCCAATGAAATTTTAGCATACGCGATAATAAATATCAACGGTTTATACTACAACCGTCACACAATATTTTCGTATCCGAATGCGCAGCATTTTTAGCTACATTTCCCATCCATCGATATTCAAATATTTTAATGGTTGCACAGTCGGGTGATTTATAGTATAATATCCGTAAAGCGAAATTGGTCGCACAGGGGTTTGAAGCATGAGTAAAAAGTCCAAATATCTTTCCGAAACACTGGAAATAGAAAGTAGCTGTCTATCCGATGTAAGTTACGGCACGTACTACTGCCGTCTGCCCTTATTTACGTCTCTTAGGCTGAACAATAAGGGGGAGACTTCCACGGACGCGCTTACCGTGAAGATATCGGGAGCGGCGGGCGACGGGCTTATCCTTTCCAAAGAGATAGTGCTGGACGACGTTCAGCCGGATTCGGGCGTGGAGATAAGCGCGGGAAGCGTGCTCAATCCCAAGTTTTTGGCGGAGCTGGAAGAGATAACGGTTTGCACCGTCACGGTTGCGGTTTTTACGGGCAAAGAAGAGGTACTGAGCGTGCAAAACGAAGTGCGCTGTCTGCCGATAGATTGTTGGCAGGGCTTGGGCGCAAACGTGGAAATGCTCTCCACCTTAGTGCGTCCGAAATTGTCCGACTGCCGTAAAATTTTGTCGGAAGCCGCCCTACAAATGCAAAAATGGGGATACCCTTCTGAATGGAGCGGTTATTCGGGCAACGATAAAAATGCCGTCCGCGCCGCGGCGGCAGCCATTTATTCGGCGATAAGGGCGCAAGATATAGCGCTTCTTCCCGCCTCTTCACTGTCCGAGCCACAGTATGCGGGCGATTTGACGCAGGTGCTTTCACGCAAGGAAGCCACGCCTTTGCAAACCGCCCTGCTGTATGCCTCCTGCATAGAGTGCGCGGGGCTGAATCCCGTGCTCGTATTGGGTTCGTCGGGCGTTGCCGCCGGCGTGTGGCTGAGGGAAAATTGCTTTACCGCCACGACGACGGACGATATGTCCGTTATTGAAAAATATGTGCAGGACGGCGTGAATAATTTGGCGATTTTCGACGTAAACGACATATTTTCCCATAAAAATGCGAGTTTTACCACAAGCGGAGCACACTTTGCGGCGGCGGTAAAGCGCGGCGATTACGAAACGGCTTTAGATATAAAGAGGTGCCGCATAGGCGGACTTTTCCCGCTGCCCATCAAAGTAAAGCAAAACGGCAAGTATGAGCTTTTGGACGAAAAGAACTTCTCATACGACAACAAGCCCGAAGAACTGCCCGTATTCAGCGCCTCTGAAAAGGGCGCAAGCAGAGAGCGCACGTGGCAAAGGCGCCTTTTGGACCTTTCACTCAAAAACAACCTGCTCTCATTTAAGACTAACGGCGACTGCGTAAGGATAATGGCGTGCGATCTGTCCTCCTTTACAGAGGGATTGGACGGCGCGGAAAAATTCGACCTGCTGCCCTCTGCACAGGAAGTCAAACAGCCGACGGGCTTCGGGGAAAATTTGGAAGTGCGGGCGCTGCGCGAACTTTTACAGTTGCAGCTTTCTTCCGGCACGATGTATTCCTACCTGCAAGCGGACGCTTTGAACGAAAATTGCGCCTCATTGATAAGAAAAGCAAAAACGGCGCAGGAGGAAGCGGGCGCAAACACGCTCTGCCTTGCGCTGGGCTTTTTGAAGTGGAAAAAGGACGGGGAATTCAAATACGCTCCGCTCATACTACTGCCCGTCACGCTGCAGAAAAACCGCAGACAGGGCATAACTTTGACGCGCGACGAAGATTATACCGTAAACACCACTCTTTTGGAGTTTTTGAAGAGGGAGTTCGACATAGATTTGCGCGGCATTGAGGACGAAAATTTCTCCGCAGCGCAGACGCTGGCGCTGTTCCGAGCAAAAACGGCGGAGATGAAGGGCTGGGAGGTAACGGAAGACGTATATATCTCCCAATTCACGTTTGCACGCTACGCTATGTGGAGCGACGTGAAGAACAACATCTCCGTATTCAAGAAAAATCCGCTTATCGCCTCACTTTTGGCGGGCGCAAACAAACTGCCCGGCGCAAAATTGTGCGGAAAGAAGGAAGACGAAGCCGACCCCTGCGAGATATTGACGCCGCTGCCCTGTGACAGTTCGCAGTTTGAAGCGGTGGCGGAGTGCGCGGCGGGCACCACTTTCGTACTGCACGGACCGCCCGGTACGGGCAAGAGCCAGACGATAACCAATATGATAGCAAACGCCGTGAATATGGGCAAGAGAGTGTTGTTTGTGGCGGAAAAGCAAGCCGCGCTTTCCGTGGTCAAAAAGAGGCTGACGGACATAGGCATAGGCGACTTTTGTCTGGAATTCACCACGGGCAAACCGGCGGACAAGAGCGCGCTCATCTCCGCAATGCAAGCCACGCTGGAATTGAAAAACGGCGAAGACGCAGACTTGTTCAAAGAAGACGGCAAAAAGATAGCGGAAGTAAGGCAGGCTTTGGCGCGCCCCTACTCCGCGCTGCATAAAAAGCGCACGATAGGCGCGTCGGTTTACGAAGGCATTCTGTATTGCTTCCGCAACAGAAAAGCCGGCGACCTGATGAATATAGAGAGCACTTTTTACGACAGCCTGACCGCGGAAAAGCTGGACAAATGCGAGAGTATGCTCACCCGCGCGCAAATAGCGGCGAAAGAGTGCGGAGGCGTGTACCGCTCCCCGTTCGACAACGTGAATTTGTCAGAGTATTCGGAGGACGTAAAAGCCGCCGTTCTGTGCGCGGCGGAAGTTTTGCTGGCGGAATTAAAGCATTTCCGCAACTACGTGGGGCTGTTTTTGGAACTGTTCAATCAAAAGATAAGCTCCTTTACCCCGCGCAAAGCGGAAAATTTCGCACGCATACTAACCGTTTTGAAGAGCGGCGCGCTGCACGAATTTTTCGGAACGGACGAAAAGCAGATGCACTCCTTCTTCAACGCCTCGCTCACCTATGACAGGGCGGTGCGGCTGTGGTTCAAGCGGTTCGACGACATTCCCGACGTGGAAAAACTCATTCCCGATTTGAAAGAAGAGCTGGACAATTGGGATGAAAATTACCGCTCTTCACGCAAGATAACGGCGGTCATCAAAAAGCTGAACAAGTGCACGCAAACCAAACTCACGGAAAAAGAAGAGGCGGAATGGGTCAAGCGCGCCTGCGACTTGTTCTCCGCGAGGGCAAGGATAAAAGAGCTTGCGATAAGCAAAAATTTCCTCTCCTTTACCGGTTCTTTCAACGAAAAAAAACGCGAACAGTATATGCAGCCCATCTACGAACTGCACGATCTGTGTGCGCAGGTGTTTATGGATTACAATGCGGACGCCTTTAACAGCGTTTGCCACCGCCTGATAACAAGCGGCGCGGCAAAGCCGCTGCTCTCGGGCGTTCTGAGCGCGTCCAAGTCATTCTCCGCCGCCAAGGACAGCTTTATAAAAGTCACGCGCGGCGATGAAAGCGCTTATTCGGACGAGGATATATTCGACTGCTATACGGCAAAGTGCACGTCCCTTATTGACAACATAGATATGCTTCCCGGTTGGTGCGCCTATAAAAAGACGGCGAAAGAACTGAACGCCATGGGCCTTTCTTTCGTGACGAGCGCAATGGAGAGCGGCGCCATCTCCGGCGACAAGATACTTTCTTCCTTCCGCAAAAACGTGTACCGCAATTTCGTACAGACAAATATCCCCGCGGACGAAGACCTTTCCACTTTCTCTGCGGGTATGATGGACGAAAACGCCGCAAAATTCGCCGCGCTGGCGGAGAGCTTTGCCGCGGATACCAAGGCGGAGATACGCAGAAATCTGATATCGCGCCTGCCCTCCGAAGGCACGGAAGGTCCGCTGGCGCTGGAGCTTATGGCGTTCAAGCGGCGCACGAGCGGCAACGTAAAGAAGATAAATATCCGCGAACTGTTCGCCGAGATACCCGGACTTTTGAGCGTTGTGTCGCCGTGTATGATGATGAGCCCTTCCGCGGTTTCGCAATACTTGGCTGCGCAGCCCGATTTGTTCGATCTGCTCATATTCGACGAAGCTTCACAGATACCCACCTGTGAAGCCGTGCCCGCGCTTGCACGCGCAAAGAGCGCGGTCATCGTGGGCGATCCCAATCAGCTGCCTCCCACCACCTTCTTTATGGCTTTGGGACAGGACGAAGAGGAAACGGCGGCAGAAGATTTGGACAGCGTGCTGGACGACTGTCTGGCTTTGGGCATTCCCCAAAAACATCTGCGCTGGCATTACCGCAGCAATCACGAAAGCCTGATAGCTTTTTCCAACATAATGTACTATTCGGGCAGGCTGTGCACATTCCCCTCTCCGGACGCTCCCGACAGCCGCGTAAAACTGAAATACGTGGAAAACGGCGTTTACGACAGGGGCTTTACCAAGTGCAACAGGCAGGAGGCGGACGCCGTTGTCGCGGAAGTGGTGCGCCGCCTGAAAGACGATAAGTTGAGGCGCAAGAGCATAGGCATAGTCACCTTCTCCACTCCTCAGCAAAATTACATAGAGCGTCTGCTTGCCAAGGAGCTGGCGCAAAAGGGCTTGGAAGAAGCCGCTTACGAACGCGAAGAACCGCTGTTTGTCAAAAATTTGGAAAACGTGCAGGGCGACGAGCGCGACGTGATAATCTTTTCCGTGTGTTACGGTCCGGACAGGCTGGGCAGGATATCGCTCAACTTCGGACCGCTCAACCAATACGGCGGCTGGAGAAGACTGAACGTGGCGGTGTCGCGCGCACGCACGGATATGCTCATATTCTCTTCAATGCGCTATTCGATGATAGACTTGTCGCGCACCAATTCGCGCGGCGTGGCGGGCTTAAAGGCGTTTTTGGAGTTCGCAGAGAAAGGGCGCACGGGCATAGCCGTGAAGAATGACGAAATGATATTGAACAAGTCGGGAATAGGCAAGTTCGTGGCGGAGGAGCTTTCTTCTTACGGTTACGACTGCCGCTGCGACGTGGGCGTTTCCGACTTCAAGATAGACGTGGCGGTGACGGATCCCAAAAACAAGCACAACTTTATCCTTGCCATATTGTGCGACGGCAAGAGCGACTTTTCCGTCAAAGACCGCGCCGTAATGCAGGCGCAGACGTTAAAGCGCAGCAATTGGAACGTCACTCGTCTTTACGCCATAAACTTTTTCAACAATCCCAAGCGCGAAATAAAGCGCATTAAAGAGCTGTTGGACAAGATATGCTCTGGAGGAAAGACTTCCGCGCCCGGCTTTAAGCGCGTATACCGCGCCGCCAAAACGGAGGAAAAGACGGTGGATACGCATTATGTGCTCTCCGGGGAAAACGACGCGGACATAATGAAACTGCTCCGCGCCGTGGTAGCCGCGGAAGAACCCATATCTGCACGCTTTTTGATAAAGCGCACGCTGTCATCGCTGGGCATTTTCAAGTTCGGCGTAAAGTTGGAAAATAAAATGCTCTCACTGATAGAAAAATGCGCCTTCAAACACGATGAGATTTTGGGCACGACATACTATTTCCGCACGGATAAATTCGGCGCTTTCGACCGCTACCGCGTGGAAGAAGATACTTCCCTGCGCTCAAGCGACGCCGACTACTCCGCCTACGACGTCATATCCGCAATAAAAAGCGTGCTTTTAAGCAAGGTGAGTATGTACGCCGACGAACTTGCCATAGCCGTGCAGCGCGAATTCAAAGTCCCCCGCCTTTCGGACAAATTCGCCGCGTTTATCAATTCCTGCGTGGACTACGGCGTAAGCAAGGGCATATTCGTAAGAAGCATTTCGGATAAGATCTCGCTGGTATAGCCGTCTTACCGCCTATCCGCTCATTTTGCACAAATGCGGAGCAATTATTATGCAAAAATTGCACTTTGTTTTCTTATGTAATGTGCAATTTTTGCACTTTTATATTGCCACACTTTGTGCAAGATGTTAAAATCGACGGAAATTCAAATGTACTATCTGTTAAAAAACCTCTTTTGAACTCCCGCGACTATCGCGGGGTTTTCGTTGACACAACAAAATCGGGGCGCCTCGGGCGCCCCGTTTGTTTTTTCGTTTTTCTTATTCCGCCGTATCGTCAAAACTCTTGGACACG
>CALWHM010000054.1 GCA_944380395.1 uncultured Clostridia bacterium
TAATCGTATCTAAACGAGTAAAGGCCCAATTCTCCGGTATATCAAACAACACTTCGACCGGCTCATCCTGCGCTCTTCCGGTAATGTGTTCGTAGTAACAGTTATCGTCACCTTTGTAGATATAACTGTCTACAAATTTTTTACCGAGTTTTGCTTTCTTTTCGGCGCGAATACGCTCTAACAATACGCTCGCGGGCTCGTCATTCGGATCCTGCGGAACGAGCTTGCCCTGAATGGCGTATTGCAAGATAGACTTTTTGAGCTTATCGTAAATCTCATCATTCAACTTGGTTGCTTGCTGTTCAAGTTTGTCGTATTCGGCAACCAGCGGTTCAAACTTTTCTATCTCAGTTACAATACGAGTTTGCTCGGCAAGAGGTGGAATTGGTAGAATAAGTTGAAGCAACCGTTCTTTCCCCAAATTATAAAAAGCTTGTCCTGATTTCTTTGTAATTGCTTTAAGCTGTTTATTAAAATAGCTGCTTTGAAGAGCGTAAAGTAGGTATTTTGACAACTCATCAATTTGACAGTATGGACGAAGTATAAAAACAAAGCCACCGGCGGTAACATTATTGTATGTTTGTTCAACACGAGCAATTTTACCAATATTTTCAATGCTTGTTACGGCAGGAGTAATCAAATCGTTCCGCTGTAGCAATATAGAATCCGGAACTAAATTATTATCAAGAAAAATATCATTGTCGAAAAAGTGATATGAGCCATTTAGTATATTGCCTCCTCGCAGAACTCTTACCAATTTTTGATTAGTGGTAGCAGACTCTTTTTTGAAGGATGCACCTGTCTGTATATTAAGCAATGTGCTGATTTTTGCGAATTCCCAGCCTTCTGGCAAATCAAATTCACTGACTTCATCATCTATACAAACGGGAGTATTATTGCCCACCTTCTCATAATAGCGATTATTGCAACCATTTTATAGGTATTGACCAACGCGCGAAAATGTTTTATAATTAAAATAGCTGGGGTTGAATAGGAAGGAAAATATTTTGAGAAAAGTCAATATCAACAGCGATTGGGAATTTGAAAAAGAGGGCGTGAAGAGCATCGTATCTTTGCCTCATACTTGGAACGGAGCGGACGGTCAGAGCACCAAGGACTATTATAAAGGCAAGTGTGTTTACCGCAAAAAGCTTGGCAAGGCGGACGGCGTTTGTTACATAGAATTCAACGGCGCGAACAGTGTGGCGGAGGTTTTTATAAACAAAAACAAAGTCGGCGTGCATAAGGGCGGATATTCGATGTTCCGTTTTAAGATAGACGGCTTTCCGACGGCAAGCCGTCGCAGATACGCAATTGGTTCGGCACGGACGGCACGATAAGGGAAGACCGCTTTTCCGTAAACGACAGAGTGCGCGATCTGCTTGACAACGAAGAAGCGCACAGCGCATTAAAACAGATGGAGGGCGACATCATAGATATGTGGTTCGTCAAACTCGTCAGAGCGTTCAAGGTAAGCACTTTGCTCAAAATAGCGCATATCGATCCGCAATTAAAAGACGTGGTGAACGGATTTTTGCAGACGATAAAAAAGGATAAATAAAATATCGCGAAAACCAAGACGCCGCGCGAGTAATCCCGATATTTTGTGCGGTTGTAACAAGATAAAAGGAGTGAAAAATTATGTCGGAAAATATTTTGCAAAACATTTTGACGCGCCGCAGTGTGCGCGCTTATAAGCAAGATCCCGTTCCCGAGGAGCTTTTGGACAAGGTGCTGGAAGCGGGAACTTACGCCCCTACCGGTATGGGCAGGCAGTCGCCCGTGATAGTTGCCGTAAAGGACAAGCCCACGCGCGATAAGCTGATGAAGATGAACGCCGCCGTTATGGGCACGGACAACGACCCTTATTACGGCGCGCCGGTGATAGTGCTGGTGCTGGCGGACAAAGCCGCGAATACGCGCGTGCAGGACGCAAGCTGCGTGCTGGAAAATATGATGCTGGCGGCTCACGCTTTGGGACTTGCAAGCGTGTGGGTAAACCGCGAAAAAGAGATGTTTGAAAGCGCGGAGGGCAAAGCCCTTTTGCAAAAGTGGGGTCTAATAGCTCCCCTTGAAGGCGTGGGCGCGATAGCTTTGGGCTACCCCGCCGCTCCGCCCGCCCCCGCAAAACCGCGCAAGGACGGATATATAATTAAAATTTGAAGCAGTGCCAGGGCGCGAGTGCGCGCCCTTTTTCATAAAACCGCTTGAAAATTTCACCCTTGACGAAAGCCTTCATAGGTGGTAAAATAATTGTATAGGGAGGAATTTATGAATAAGATAATTTCGATAAGCCGCGAATTCGGAAGCGGCGGCAGAGAGCTGGGCAAGCGCTTGGCGGACAATCTGGGGTTTGCCTACTACGACAAAGAGATAGTGCAGGAGATAGCCAACCGTTCGGAACTTTCATTGCACTATGTCAACGATATAATAGAGCACCGCCCTTCCTTTTCTTTCCCCATACACACGGGCGCAAGTTTTGTGATGACGGACTCCATATGGAACCCCACTCAGACCATATACTCCGCGCAATGCGAGATATTGCGCGAGATGGCGGCAAAGTCGGACTGCGTGGTGGTAGGCAGATGCAGCGATTATATATTGCGCGATTTCAAGCCGCTGAAAATATTCGTATATGCGGAAATGGAGCATAAAATTGCGCGATGCCGCGAGAAAAAGCCGGAAGAAACGCGCACGGACAGGCAGATGGCGCGCATGATAAAGAATATAGATAAGCACCGCGCCAAATATTACGAATTTTTCACCGCTCACCGCTGGGGCAATAAGCGCCTTTACGATATATGCATAAACACTTCGCACATCTCCGTTAAGGACGCGGCGGCAGTGCTTGCCGAATACGTACACCTTTGGGATCCTTCTTCCGAATAACGGAGCGTTGTATAAAAATATTCCGCCGCGGCACGACGCGGCGGTTTTTTATGTCCGCCCCACCCTTGCAAAACTCGAAGCCCGCTTTTTTACATATTTATACCGTCTGACGCTTCTACGCGCGCTTTCAAATTTATCTTTACGCTTGACATATTATGAAAATGCGGATATAATATTGTAGTACGAAATCGTACTATTTGAAATTTAGTTCACATATAGCGGAGGTTTTTATGGGTGAAAACAATATATCCGAGATGAACGAGCGGCTGAACATTGCCGTGAACAGGATAAACGGAGCGTATTATCTTTGGGGTCGGAGGCACGGTTTGCAGGAAAACAGGCTCACCGTACTTTATGCTTTGGGCGACGGCAGAGCGCACACTCAAACGCAGATATGCCGCGAATGGCTGATACCCAAAACCACCGTAAACACGATAGTGAAAAAATTGCAAAAAGAAGGCATAGTGACCGCCGACGGGAGCGAAAAAAACAAGATTTTGACCTTGACGCCTTATGGCGAACAATATGTGAAATCCGCCCTAGGAATGCTATATTCCGCGGAGACCGCCGCTATGGAGCACATTTTGAACAAGTACGGCGACGTGTTTATCTCCGCGCAGGAGGAGTATGCGGAAGTTTTGGAGAAAAACCTGAACAGAGTATGAAAAGAACGGATAACAAAGAGCTTTTCGGTTCCACCAAGCCGCGGAAGTTGTTCTTTCTTGCCGCAATTCCCGGCTCGATAGGTATGCTGGCTTCTTCTATCTATCAATTGATGGAAGGGATAATGGTCGGGCAGTTTTTGGGCGATACGGCTTTTGCCGCCGTCAATCTTGCCATGCCGTTTGTTATCATCAATTTTGCCGTGGCGGACCTTATCGGCGTAGTCTCTTCCGTTCTCATATCCCACTCTTTGGGCAGAAAAGAGTATGCTAAAGCCAACAATATATTCACGTGCGCATGCATAGGCATAGTGCTTTCCGGACTTGCGCTGGGCGGAGCGCTGTTCGGCTTGTCCTCTCCCCTGCTCAAAGCAATGGGCGCGGACGGCGAACTTTTACGTCTGAGCACGCAATATCTGCGCGTTTATGCGCTCTGTTCGCCCGTGACCACCGCCGTTTTTGCCGTGGACAACTATCTGCGCATATGCGGAGTGATACGCGGAAGCCTTATTATGAACATATGCATGTCCTTGTTGTGTATGGGCTTGGAATTTTTGTTTTTGTATGTGTTCAAGTTCGGCGTATGGGGCGCCGCCCTTGCCACGGCGACGGGTATGATGGTGTGCGTAATCGGAGCGTTTATCCCCTTCTTTGCGGGCAAAATGTCCCTTAAATTCGTCCGTCCCAAATTCCGCGCCGCTTTTGTGAAAAAGATAGTCGCGTGCGGTATGCCCAACTTTTTGAACAATGTGGCGGCGCGCCTTACTTCCATATTTATGAACATATTACTGCTGCGCTTCGGCGGGGAAACAGCCGTTTCCGTTTACGGCGTTCTGATGTACGCCGACGGCATTATCCAGCCTCTTTTATACGGAGCGTGCGATTCCCTGCAACCTGCGATAGGCTTTAATTGGGGCGCGGGAGAGTACAAGCGCGCGCTTGCCATAGAAAAATATTGTTTTACCGCATGCGCCGTTTTATCCGTGCTGTTCGCCGTGATATTGATGTGCGTCCCGGAAGGGATAACAAAGCTGTTCATCTCCTCTCCCGACGCCGCCGTGACGGAGATGGCGCGAAGTGCGCTTATGATATTTGCCTGCACTTATTTCGTGCGCTGGATCTCATTTGCCGCGCAGGCGTTCTTCCTTGCGATAGGAAAATCCGCGCAGGCAACCGCGCTTTCCGTATGCGTGGCTTTGGTGTTTCCCCTGCTTTTGATGGGCATATTCTATGCGCTTGACCTGTACGGTTTGTGGATAAACACGCCCGTAACTGCGGGCATTGCGGGCGTAATGGCAATCGCCCTGCTGGCGGCGTTCTTTGTCAAGTTCAAAAAACTGCCGCCGCCCGAGCCTTCTTTATCCGACGCGGAAAACAGCGACGCCCGATAAGCGCCGCTTGGAATATTTTTCTTTTATATCCCAAGAACGTTTGACAAGCGCCTTTTAATATGATAAAATTTGTAAGCAAAAAAATTGTGGCTCTGGGTGCCTGATTTTGTGCGGGTGTAGTTCAATGGTAGAATTCCAGCCTTCCAAGCTGGCCGTGTGGGTTCGATTCCCATCACCCGCTCCAAGTAAATGAGCCTGTAGCTCAGTTGGATAGAGCAACGGCCTTCTAAGCCGTGTGTCGGGGGTTCAAATCCCTTCAGGCTCGCCAGAATGTGGTGGGTATAGCTCAGCTGGTTAGAGCGCAAGATTGTGGCTCTTGAGGCCGAGGGTTCGAATCCCTCTACTCACCCCACTTACTTGTAGGGGCATCGCCAAGCGGTAAGGCAACAGACTTTGACTCTGTTATTCGTAGGTTCGAATCCTGCTGCCCCTGCCACAATTCAATAATGCCGTTGGGGTGTAGCCAAGTGGTAAGGCATCGGACTCTGACTCCGACATTTCGGGGGTTCAAATCCCTCCACCCCAGCCATACAAGCACCGTGTGCCGCCGTAATAAAAATTTCGGCGAACGTGTAAAAAACGTTTGCTTTTTAATAGGCGTTGTGCTATATTATGTAATGCTTGCGACCTATTAGCTCAGTCGGTAGAGCACATGACTTTTAATCATGGTGTCCCGAGTTCGATTCTCGGATAGGTCACCAAAAGTCGGCGGATGTGGCGGAATTGGCAGACGCGTTGGACTTAGGATCCAATGTCATGGACGTGCAGGTTCAAGTCCTGTCATCCGCACCATCCAAAAAATGCGGGAGTGGCTCAGTTGGTAGAGCGTCGCCTTGCCAAGGCGAAGGCCGCGGGTTCGAGTCCCGTCTCCCGCTCCACACAAAGCGGCGGCACGATATGCACCCTTAGCTCAGTTGGTAGAGCAACTGACTCTTAATCAGTGGGTCCAGGGTTCGAGTCCCTGAGGGTGCACCAAAAATAAACGGCACGGTTTATCCGTGCCGTTTATTTTTGCTTCCTCCGGACATTGAACTCTCATACTTTTTGCCTTAGACAAAAAAGTATCGGGTGCGGCAATTTTATCGGTAAGGCAGCATAAAGCCGCGTTAGAGTTGCCCGCCGATGAAATTGCTTTCGACTCTCCGCAACTTGCTTGCGGAATGTCGAAGCTCCCTGAGCCATCATC
>CALWHM010000055.1 GCA_944380395.1 uncultured Clostridia bacterium
GGTTAATATTTTCATACGCATTTCCTATGAGTAACATCGGCTTAAAGCTTTTTCATCATATATCTCGGTTCATATTCTCTCAAGTATAACAAAAACAACAATCTTGTTCAAGTATAAGGATATCAGATACGATACGAAAATATTGCCTTCGGGTAATACTTGCAAAACTTTGCAATTGTAGTATAAATCATTGATATTTATTATCGCGTATGCTAAAAGTTCATTTTATTAAACGGATGTAAAGTTCGTTTAAACGAGAGGGAAATATATGATAAACGATGGTTTTTTAAGCAATGGTAAATTAACGCTGGGAAATATGCCAATGAAGGGGAATATGAAGAAAAAGTTATGGTTGGCTATCATTATATTAGTGCTGATCACAGCCGTAATGTTCGTATTTTGCATATGAAGCGATGATTCGTAGACGACTCCCGAAGAAATCCCCGCCATTGAGGGCAAATGCTTGACATATTTGTAATTTAAGTATATAATCACGATATAAACCGTTGAAGCGGAAGTAACGGCGATCGTGCATTCACAGAGAGTTCGGACGGGTGAGAGTCGAATAATACGCAGGTCGTCAAATGGCCCGCCGAGGGCGCGAAGGAAAGGCGTTTGCCGAGTATGGCGCGACGTGAGCTACGCGTAAGTTGGCGAAGATATGAAGGTATCTTGCAAGCGCGCACGCAAGTGCGAATCAAGGTGGCACCGCGAATCGAAATATCGATCCGTCCTTGACTGTTGTTAGTCAGGGGCGGATTTTTGGTTTTTTCGCCGGGCGTCGGCGGGTACGGAGAACTCACGGACGCGCCTATGCGCCCTCTCTCGGACAATTGCGCCTTGACAATACCGCAAGAGTATTGCCTGCGGCACTCTCGTCCGAGATAGAACACATATTCATCGCCCGTGAAGCCCTCCGTCCCCGCCGCCGCCCGGCAATGGGGGCGGGTGATAGAGCAAGGCAACGCGCCTATGCGCCCTCTCTCGAACGATATCTTGACAATACCGCAAGAGTATTGCCTGCGGCACTCTCGCCCGAGATAGAACACATATGCATCGCCCGTGAAGCCCTCCGTCCCCGCCGCCGCCCGGCAAGGGGAGCGGGTGACAGAGCAAGGCAACGCGCCTATGCGCCCTCTCTCGGACAATTGCGCCTTGACAATACCGCAAGAGTATTGCCTGCGGCACTCTCGTCCGAGATAGAACACATATGCATCGCCCGTGAAGCTCTCCGTCCCCGCCGCCGCCCGGCAAGGGGAGTAGGTGACAGAGCAAGGCAACGCGCTTGTGCGCCCTCTCTCGAACGATATCTTGACAATACCGCAAGAGTATTGCCTGCGGCACTCTCGCCCGAGACAGAACACATATTTGCTGACAATACTTGACAATGCGGAGGTCATTGCCGGCAGTGCCGTGCTTAGAGGTAAGGCGAATATAAACGGTGTGATAGAATTGGAAAAATAATACTGCCCGAAAGGGCGGAGGAGTATATGAAAAAAGGAAGATTCGGTGATTTCGGAGGACAATACGTGCCCGAAACGCTTATGGCGGAGCTTGAAAAATTGGAGCGCGTCTATAACGAATGCAAGAGCGACAAGGCGTTTAACGACGAGCTTGATTTTCTGCTCAATAATTACGCGGGCAGACCGTCGTTGCTCTATTATGCGGCTAATTTGACGGACAAGCTGGGCGGCGCGAAAATATATTTGAAAAGAGAAGATCTCAATCATACGGGCGCGCACAAGATAAACAACTGTCTGGGGCAGGCGCTTCTTGCCAAGAGAATGGGAAAGACGCGTCTTATCGCGGAGACGGGCGCGGGGCAGCACGGTGTGGCAACGGCTACCGTAGCGGCGCTCTTGGGAATGGAATGCGAGATATTTATGGGCAAGGTGGATACGGACAGGCAGGCGCTCAACGTGTACCGCATGCAGCTTTTGGGCGCGAAAGTGCATGCCGTCACAAGCGGCACGCAGACTTTGAAGGACGCGGTGAACGAAACCATGCGCGAATGGGCGAACAATACGGAAAACACGCATTATGTGCTCGGTTCCGTGATGGGTCCCCATCCGTTCCCGATTATCGTGCGCGATTTTCAGAGCGTTATAGGCAAAGAAGCCCGAGAGCAGATATTGAAAGCGGAGAGCAAGCTGCCTTCGGCGGTGCTGGCATGCGTGGGCGGCGGAAGCAACGCAATAGGCGCGTTTCATGCGTTCGTGCCCGACAAGGGGGTTCGCCTTATCGGCTGTGAAGCTGCGGGTAAGGGCGTGGATACTCCCTATCATGCGGCGACCATTGCGCGCGGAAGCTTGGGAGTGTTCCACGGTATGAAATCATATTTTTGCCAGGACGAAAACGGTCAGATAGCTCCCGTATATTCCATATCCGCGGGGTTGGATTATCCGGGTATAGGGCCCGAGCATGCTTATCTGCACGACACGGGCAGGGCGGAATATGTGCCCGTGACAGATGATGAAGCGGTCGGAGCGTTCGAATTGCTGGCGCGGACGGAAGGCATAATCTGCGCCATTGAAAGCGCGCACGCCGTGGCATATGCGCAAAAGCTGGCACCGTCTATGGACAAAGACGACATATTGCTTATCTGCCTTTCGGGCAGAGGAGATAAGGACGTGGCGGCGATAGCGCGCTACAAGGGGGTGGACCTTTATGAATGAATTGGATAAAGTATTGGAAAAAGGCAGGGCGCTGATAGCTTTTATCACTGCGGGAGACCCCGACCCTGCGGTCAGCGTGAAGTATGCGCTCGCCCTGCAAAAGGGCGGGGCGGACGTGCTGGAACTCGGAATACCGTTTTCAGACCCCACCGCCGAAGGCGTGCAAATACAAGACGCGAATATCCGCGCGCTGAAGGCGGGCACGAATGTGGAAAAAACCTTTGAAATTGTGGGGCAGGTACGGAAAAACAGCGATATTCCCATTGTTTTGCGCAGCTATTTGAATCCCGTATTCCGTTACGGATACAAGGCGTTTTTCTCTGCATGCGCCCGCTTGGGCGTATGCGGTTTGGAAGTTCCCGACCTGCCTTTTGAAGAAAAGGACGAAGCGGCGGATATCGCGCGCGAATACGGGGTATACATCATTTCGCTTATAGCGCCCGCGCCCGAAGAGAGAATAAGGAAAATAGCGTCCGAGGCGCAGGGATTTATTTCGGCATGCGGTTCTTTCGATGAGCAAAATGCGCTCGCCGTCCGCATAGGCGGAAAGGTAGCCGTGCAGGCGCTCACTCCGGAACAGGCGGCGCTCTGCCGCGGAGCTGCGGTATCCACCGGATGCGGCGCAGTGGACATAATAGCCATGCTGGGAGAGCACGCGGAAAGCGCGCTTATCGACTACGCACGCAAGATGAAAGCAGCTTTGCGCGCCCGCTGAATTATGGTATTGACAAATTATCCCATCGGCGTTAAAATGATACGGAGGTGGGAAATGGCTACCAAGATAACAAAGATAAATCAAGACACCTTTATGCTCACGGATAAACTTATCCGCGTGAATCAATTTTTGCTGTGCGGCGAAAAAAGAGCGCTGCTTATAGATACCGGTTACGGCGGAGAAAAATTTTTGCGAGCCGTTAAAAAAGTTACGGCTCTTCCCGTTACGGCGGCAAATTCGCATCTTCATCCCGATCACTCTTGCGGCAATTATTTGTTTGAGGAAATTTACGTGGGCGCGGCGGATATGCCTGAAAACGGTATGCCGTCCAATGAGTTGGCGCATTCCGTGGCGGAATATTATCGCAAAAACACTCATATTCCCAAAGCCGTAATAAATAAGGTGGAAAAGTTCGGCGTAATGCAGCCGCGCGAAGAAAAATATCTGCCACTGCCGGAGCTGATGGATTTGGGCGGCAGAAAGGTTCGCGTATTGCCTTGCCCCGGGCACACTCCGGGGAGCGTGCTTTTTTTGGACGAACGCGATAAAACCGTATATGCGGGGGACGCGATCAATCCCGCGTTTTGGGCGTTCACCTGCCCGAATACCGTATTTTCCGCATACGCGGACGTGTGGGGGAGCTTGAAAGACAAACTTTGCGGGTATAAAGAGATTCGCATATCTCATCACACAAAGCCGCTGGATATCGGGTATATAGACGCGTTTATGGAAAACCTGCGCTCTCTTACTGAAAAAGACGGCAAACTTTCCTTTATAAAAGGCGGCACGAAAGAGCCTGTGTATATCTATAAAAAACATAACGAAAAATACGGGGATATGGCTGTTTGGGCATATCCGTCGCAAGTGAGGTGAGTATGACTTTTGCGGAAAAAGTTGCACGCGGAATGGCAAGATCCATGGCGAAAAACGACGCAAAGCATAAGGCGGGGCAAACTCTTCCAAAAGGGGTGGATGTTGAGGAATATGCCTATATCGACGACGGCGATAATATGCATAAACTCAATGTGTACCGCCCTAGCAATACAAAAAATACTCTGCCGCTTATAATAGATATTCACGGCGGAGCATGGGTATACGGGGATAAGGAACTGAATAAAGGTATGTGTATGTACTATGCTTCACTTGGGTATTGCGTGGCGGGTATGAGTTATCGCCTTGTCCCCGATGTGAAGCTCATCGATCAGGTGCGGGATATTTTCGCAAGTCTGCATTTTATCGCAAAAAACGCCGCAATATGGGGCGCGGACCCGTCAAAAGTCATGCTTACGGGTGATTCCGCAGGCGGACATTTGTCATCGCTGGCGCTATGTATATGTCTTTTAAAAGAATTGCAGAGGATATACGGCGTTACGCCTCCCGAGCTGGATATAAAGTGCCTTGTGATGAGTCACCCCGTATGCGAAGTGCACTCGATTATGAGGAGTAAGGATTTTTCTCCGTCCAAGCACTTCAAGTGGTTTCAGCGCACTTTTGAGCCGCTCTTATTCGGGGACGACCCTAACAGTAATGAAATTTACCGCTATGCGTCATTTACGCAATATTCGCGCGGCTTGACCTTACCTCCCGTCATGCTCATCGGCTGTGAGCGCGACGTATACGGCAAGCACAGTCGATTTTTGGATATCTACATCAATAATATGGTAAAAGAGGGCAGATGTCCGCGCTTTGTATTCGACTATACTTCCAAGGAAAAGGAAAAAGACAAGCTGTGCCATGTGTTTGAGGTAATGTATCCGATGAGGGAAGATTCGCGGCGCGTACTTAACGCCGCGGCAGAATTTTTTCAGGAGGCAATAAGAAAGGAACAATGATGAAAGCAGGAGATATCGCACCCGATTTCAGCCTTTGCGACAAGGACGGAAAAGCCGTAAGCCTTTCCGATTTCCGCGGCAAAAAGGTAGTTTTATATTTTTATCCCAAGGACAACACTCCCGGCTGTACGCGTCAGGCATGCGCTTTTGCGGCTAAAAATTCGCAAATACAAGACAAAAACGCCGTTGTTATCGGTATCAGCAAGGACAGTATGGCGTCGCACGCGAACTTCGCCGCAAAATTCGGACTGCCGTTTGTGCTGCTCTCCGACCCCGAACTCACCGCTATCAAATCATACGGCGTCTGGCAGGAGAAAAAACTCTACGGAAAGGTTAGTATGGGCGTTGTTCGCACCACCTTTATCATAGACGAAAACGGCGTGATAACTCACGTGATGAGCAAGGTCAAACCGGATACCAACGCCGACGACGTTCTGGCGTTGCTGTAAAGCAATATCGGTGCGGCGGACGTGGCCTGGATTTGCAAATCGTCGCGGAGCGCGGCAGTTCGCTTGTTATCGGACTGCCGGCAAATGCCGGTTTGTTTTCCGACTTTGTTTTTCAAAGTTTTATAAGAGCTGTCCGCGT
>CALWHM010000056.1 GCA_944380395.1 uncultured Clostridia bacterium
GTGGACACTTGCGCGTGTTTGGGTGTTGCGTGCTGTCCACTTTTGTGGACGCTTGCGCGTGCTTGGGTGTTGCGTGCTGTCCACTTTTGTGGACACTTGCGCGTGCTTGGGTGTAGTGTGCTGTCCACTTAAGTGGACATTTGCTAGCAATGTTTTGGTTATATCTATCTATTTATTTGAGAAGCCAAAGACATTGTGGAGAATAAGGTAGCAAAACTTTATTCGTTATTTCGAAGCATAATCAGGGGGCGGCGGCTCGCTGCCGTCCCACGCTCCAAGTAGTGCTTGATAAGGGTATTATTTGCAGTGCTAAAACAAGTTTGTCAGTTAATAACTTACACGAGTACTTGTTGTTATACTCTTAGTAGTCTTGTCAAGTGGTACTTGACATGAGTAGTTATTGCTTATTGTTTTAATAGCCGTGTCAGTTACTACTTGACATGCCTATTATTTGAGCACTGCAAAAAGCATTGCGAAGATGTAAAGTTGCAAAACCTCTATCGTTACTTCAATGCGGTTAATGGGTGGAGCGTCCCACGCTCCTTACTTCAAAGAGTAATCAGGGGGCGGTGGCTCACCGTAGAAGCGATTTGTCTTGTATTTATCGGGCAAAACCTTGCTATAATATATCTTGTGTGCTATAATATTTTTGTAATCAAGATATTGTGGTATATCGCCTTAACATAAATGTTTGCGCATCATTTCCGTAGGTTATATAACCAACGCGCGGACAATGAGTAAAAAAGCGTTGAAGGGATATAAAGTTGCATATGCAACAATACTTCGCACTTGCGCGGCGGTATGATATTTATGAAAATAAATTTACGAGGTATATAAATGGAAGCCTGGAGAGATTTTGTCAAAGGAAAGTGGAACAGCGCCATAGACGTGCGCGATTTCATCAATTTGAACTACACCCCTTACGACGGCGACGCGTCGTTTCTGAGCGGTCCCACGGAGCGCACCAAAACGGTATACGCGCATGTGGAAGAGCTTTTGAAAGAAGAACACCGCAAGGGCGTTTTGGACGTGGATACGGAGCATGTATCCTCTATTTTGGCATTCCCTCCCGGATATGTGGACAAGGACAGGGACATCATCGTTGGCTTGCAGACGGACGCGCCTTTGAAGAGGGCGGTCAATCCGTTTGCGGGACTGAGAATGTGCAAGCAGGCGTGCGAGGCGTACGGCTACACGCTTTCGGACAAGGTCTTGGAAGAGTTTGCATACCGCACCACTCACAATGACGCGGTGTTCCATGTATACAGCAAGGAGATGCGCACGGCGCGCCATACAGGTGTTATCACGGGACTTCCGGACGCCTATGCGCGCGGCAGGATAATAGGCGACTATCGCAGGATAGCCCTTTACGGTATGGACTATCTTATACAGTGCAAGCAGGCGGACAAGGAAGCTTTGCAGCAAAAGCCTATGACGGAAGAAAATATCCGCCTTATAGAAGAACTTTATAAGCAGATAGACTTTATGAATCGCTTGAAGACAATGGCTGCGCAATACGGCTGCGACATCTCCCGTCCCGCTCAAACGGCTAAGGAGGCGGTGCAGTGGCTGTACTTCGGTTATCTGGGCGCGGTGAAGGAGCAGAACGGCGCGGCGAACTCCATTGGCAGGATATCCACCTTCTTGGACATCTACTTTGAGCGCGATATGCGCGAAGGCACGCTGACGGAAGAGCAGGCGCAGGAGATAATAGACGACTTTATCATAAAGCTCCGCCTTGTGCGCCATCTGCGCACGCCCGAATACAACGAAGTGTTCGCGGGCGATCCCACTTGGGTGACTATGTCTGAAGCGGGTATTGCGCTTGACGGCAGACATATGGTCACAAAAAATGCGTATCGCGTGCTGAACACGCTGTATAACTTAGGCTCTTCCGCAGAACCCAACATAACCATATTGTGGAGCGAACAGCTTCCCGAAACTTATAAGAAGTTCTGCGCGAAAGTGTCCATAGACACCGACTCCATTCAATATGAAAACGACGACGTAATGCGTCCCATCTATGACGACGATTACGCCATAGCCTGCTGCGTGTCCGCAATGCGCGTGGGCAAGCAGATGCAGTATTTCGGCGCAAGATGCAACCTTGCCAAGGTGCTTTTGATGGCGCTCAACGGCGGCAGAGATGAGATAAGCGGCATTCAGGTGGGACCCAAGGGCAAGACGTTCAAGGAAGGTCTGCTTGACTACGACGAAGTGGTAAAGGCGTTCAAAAAGTATTGCGCATGGATGGCAAAATTGTACGTGAACACCTTGAACGTGATACACTATATGCACGATAAGTACGCGTACGAAAGGCTGATGATGAGCCTTCACGACACGAACGTGGAAAGGCTGATGGCTTTCGGCATAAGCGGTTTTTCCGTGCTGGCGGACAGCTTGAGCGCCATCAAGTACGCAAAGGTGAAGGCTGTGAAGGACGAGCGCGGCTTGATAACCGATTTCGTCACGGAAGGCGACTTCCCCAAGTACGGCAACGACGACGACAGGGCGGACGACATAGCCAAAGCCATTGTGGAATACTTCTATGAGCAGCTTTGCAAGCATAAAAAGTATCGCGGCGCGATAACCACGCTGTCCATTCTCACCATAACTTCAAACGTTATGTACGGCAAAAAGACAGGCTCCACCCCCGACGGCAGGAAGAAGGGCGAACCGTTTGCTCCCGGAGCCAATCCTATGCACGGCAGGGACAGTCACGGCGCGCTGGCTTCGCTCAACTCCGTGGCAAAACTGCGCTATTCGTGCTGCCGCGACGGTATCTCCAACACCTTCTCCGTAACGCCGGAAGTGCTGGGCAAGGGCGAGGACGAAAGGGTGACGCGCCTTACGCATATGTTGGACGGCTACTTTGCGCAGGACGCACATCACCTCAACGTGAACGTACTCAACAGGCAGAAGCTCATCGACGCGATGAACGACCCCACGCTCTATCCCAACCTCACCATTCGCGTGAGCGGCTATGCGGTCAACTTTAACAAGCTCAACCGCGAACAGCAGCAGGAGGTCATAAACCGCACCTTCCACGCCAAGCTGTGATGAAGGCGCCCATTCATTCGGAAGAAAGTTTTGCGACCCTGGACGGAACGGGCATACGCTATGCCGTGTTCCTTCAGGGTTGCCCCTTTAAGTGCGCCTATTGCCACAACCCCGACACGCAGCCGCTTGCGGGCGGCACACCCACGGAAGCGGGCGATCTTGTAAAAAAGATATTGCGTTATAAAACTTATTTCAAGGGCGGCGGAGGCGTGACATTCAGCGGCGGAGAACCGCTCCTGCACCCCGAATTTATCTTGGAATGCGAAAGAGCGCTTGCCGGATACGGTATAGGCTGCGCGTTGGATACTTCGGGCGCCGTTCGGCTTTCAAGCACTGTTAGGGCGGCTGTGGACGCAAGTGAAATGGTCATTTTGGACATCAAAATGCCCGATGAAGCGCGCTACGAAAAGTATATTTGCGGCAGTATAAAAAACCCGTCCGCGCTTTTGGATTATTGCGTGCAAACGGGCAAGCGGCTGTGGCTCAGAACGGTGATAGTGCCCGGGATAAACGATACGAAAGAGGGGATAGACGAGTACGTTAAGTTCGTGGGCGCGAGAATGAAAGGTGTGGAAAAGTACGAACTTTTGGCGTTCCACACGCTGGGCTTTTCCAAGTACGAAAAGCTGGGCTGGGAAAATCCGTTAAAGGATACGCCCGCGCTTGCTCAGGAAAAACTTGCGCAGCTGCAAGCTTATCTGGATGCTCGGATCGAATCGAAGTAGAACGCTGGCAGTATGGCGCCGCACCTATGATGATTTGCCGGGCGATCAAGCTATAACGCCAATTGTGTTCGATCAGCCTGCAGAGGCTCTTGCACGAAAGCAGTGCTATCGAAGTGTCGGGTATAGGTATTAAAAGGAGTTAAAATGAACGCGAAAGAAAGAGGTGAGCTGGCGGCTCAAAATTTTTTGAAAGGATATAACTGCGCTCAATCGGTGGCTATGGCTTTTGCCGATTTAACGCCGCTTTCTTGTGATGAGATAAGGCGAGCCGCGCACGCGTTCGGAGGCGGCTTCGGAAGAACGAGGGGATTGTGCGGCGCTCTTGCCGCCTGCGGTATGATAGTCGGTTTTGTCTTGCCCGAAACGGGCGATATACAGGCGGATAAAACGCGCCTTTATGAGCAAGTGCAGCAATTTTATTCGCAATTCGAGCACGCTTTCGGCACTGCCGTATGCGGAGAACTTCTCCAAAACGCGCAAAGCGTAACGGGCGGCTTTGCGCCCCAAAAGCGCGACGAACAATATTATGCGGACCGTCCCTGCCTGAAAATAGTCAGAAGAACGGCGGAACTCTTCCAAGAATACCTTGAAAGCCTGCGCTAAACCGTAGATGTAACGCTCCTATAACGAGCCGCCGCAAACCGATCAAGACGCGAAATCAAGTCTTATAAGACTTAACACTAAAATCTACCGCTTTCCAACAACTTGCTTCACGTATATCTTGCGCTTAATTATGCATTTTACTTATAATCGGCGCTTAATTATGCATTTTAGCGGAGTACTATAGCCGGCATTATCGCAAACTGTTCGCAACAAAACAAGCTTCGCAAGTCTTATAGTACTTAAAGCCCAACCTCACGCCATTTGTTTAATAATAAAACCACCGCCAAGTCTTATAAGACTTAACATTAAAAGCCAGCGCATCTTCAACAACTTGCTTCACGTATATCTTGCGCTTAATTATGCATTTTACTTATAATCAGCGCTTAGTTATGCGTTTTAGTTATGATACATATGCGGGGTACCATAGCCGGACTTTTCGCAAACTTTTCGCCAACAAAATTATGTGCTCGTCAAGTCTTATAATACTTAAAACTTCGCGCACAAATGATGTGAGATTATGTGAAATTACGTGCAAATTATGTGAAATTACGTGCAATTCACATAATTGTCCGTGAAGAATAGCGCGCACGCTCATGCAAGTTATGACAGAAATTTTAAATTTTTAAAATTCAATCCAAATTTAAATCGTGATTGGCAATATTTTACATACAATTGCAAACGCAAAGCAGGTTATGTGAAATTATGTGCAGATTATGTGAGATTATGCGAGATTATGTGAGATTACGTGCAATTCACATAATTGTCCGCGCAGGGCAGTGGGTGTAAATTATTGGAAAGAGCAATTCAAGTTGCTTGCTAGTTACGAGGGATTAC
>CALWHM010000057.1 GCA_944380395.1 uncultured Clostridia bacterium
ACGCGGCGAACGACGGCATTATATTGCGCGTGAGAACGAGCGAAAGGGAGAGAAGGAAAACGCACAGCCAAAACCCCACCGCATAGGCGGAGAAGATATACGGCACGGCGCAGCATATCACCAGCAATATCAGATAAAGCGGCGAAGATAGCGCTCTGTCGGCAAAAGAAACTTCACAGCTCCTTCCGCCTCTTATAAACAAGGCGTTGTTATCCGTCATGTTTTCTATCTTAGCAAATAAGCGGGCGGTTGTCAATACAAACGCGCGGCGGATTATGCGTTTGACAAGTACGCGCGCGCAATGTATAATATTGTTAATGAAAAAAAAGCTGACTGCAGTCTTAATATGTCTTGTGCTCGCGCTGCTTGCAACGGCGGCGTGCACGCTCTCTCCCGCGGGCGTTCTCAAATCGACGATGGACAACATCGCCGCGAACGCCACTTTTGACAACGGCGGAAGCACAAGCGATAAGCTCTCCTCCTGCAAAGGGGAAGGCAACGGCGGATTTTCCCTTATATTCGACGAAGAAAAGACTTTTAACCGCGCCTTTATCACCTTGGACGCGGAAGCGGAAATAACTTTGAGCGCGAACGGCGAAACGCTGTATTCGGGCAAGCCCGGCTATATGGCTTTTTCCTCCGTGACCGCAAAAAGGCTGGACGTAAGCGTGCGGTGCGAGGGCAAGTGGGCGGCTTCCGATTGCGGCATTTACAACGCTCCCAAAGCCAAAAACGCGCCCGTTGTGAGCGTAAACGCGGAGGATATCGCGACTTTATCGGCAGAAGATCTGAAAGACGTATCCGCAGTCATCCTGCGCGCGAACGTGCTTTACGACACGGACGGCGCCGTGCACTTTGCCGATGTGAACGGCAGGGACGGCAGTGAATATTTTTCCAAATGCGTGAGCGCCTTGAAGTCGATAACTTCCGCCCCGATATATATGCAGGCGGACGTTATGTATACGGACGGCAAGGACGAAGTGGCAAACGGCGCGCATTTGCGTTACACCGCCCTGCGCACCAACGGATACACCACCGCAAGGAACTTGACAAACACGGTAAACTCATACGGCTTACAAGGGCTTCATCTTGACTTTTCCGATTCGGAAACCGAAGGCACGACATTTTACTATCTCGGCGATTTCGGGCGTATGTGGAAGAGTTTTTCGGGCAAAAAATTGAGCGCAACAATGCGTTTTGAAGGCGCAGAGCGCAGCGAAAAGCTGGAAGCGCTCGTCGCCGAACTGTTCCGCGACGGCGGCGCGGCGGCGATTGACGAACTTATCCTCACCTCGGAAAACGGAGAGCTTTCGGACGCTGCTAAGTTCGTTCAGCTGGAAAGCAAGCTCCCCGTAATGCTGGCTGTGGACTGCGATAAAGATACTTCGCCGTACGCCTTTGTATGCGACTGCGGCAAGCGCGCCGCGCTTGTCAATTTCAACAAGGCGGGAGCGGACGCAATAAAAACCGTTAAATAAGCGTAAAGACAAAAATCAAGGCGCCTTGCGGCGCCGTTTTTCTTTTGTAAATCTATCTGCGCATTTCAGGCTGCACGCCTTTTTACGTTTACGCACATTGCCGATTTGTCTTCCTTTTCTTCTATCGTGATATGGTCGCCGTCCACGGGTTCTTCTTCCGTTTCAAGCATGGCTTTTTTCTTGCGCAAGCCGCGCATCACCGCCAGATAAGATATCACAAAGAATATGTCCGCGCCTATCCACGCCGCGGGGTTGGACACGCATATGCCCGTATATCCCAAAGCCTTTGCCAAAAGCAGAGAAGCCAGCACGCGCATTGCCACTTCTATTCCTCCGCCTATCATTGCAAAAGTGCTCTTGCCTATGCCCTGCAAGGCGTTGCGATAGACGTAAATGGCGGTAAGGAAGATATACATCGCGCCCTGCCAGATGAGATATTGCTGCGAATAATCGAGTATTTCCTGCGTGATTTCGCTGCTGAACAGGCGAGTGAGCGGTTTGGCAAGCAGCGCCACGAACGCCAGCCCCACAAGCGAGCACACTATCCCCACAACCATAGAAAGCTTTACGCCCTGCCTTATCCTGTCATAACGCATGGCTCCGTAATTCTGACCGCAGAACGTAGCCACGGCGCTTCCCAGCGCGGCGAGAGATTGGTTGACGATGCTGTCTATCTTATTGGCGGCGGTGTACGCCGTAACGGCTATGCTGCCCAGCTGATTGAGCGCGGACTGCTGAACCATTATACCCACCGCAATGATGGAAAACTGCAACGCCATCGGCAAGCCCAAAGCCATATGCTGCCAATAAAATTTCACACTTGAAACAAAGTGCTTCGCCCTGATGCGGTATACGGGGAATTTTGTGAACATTACCGCAAAACAACCCGCGGCGGATATTGCCTGCGAAAGCACGGTTGCCCAGCCCGCTCCGGCTACGCCCATATCAAATTCCAATATGAATAAAAAGTCCAGACCCACGTTCAGCAAAGCCGCAAGGATAAGGAAGATGAGCGGCGTTTTGCTGTCCCCCACCGCACGCAGCATTGCGGAAGCCAAGTTGTAAAACACGGTGGCGGCAAGTCCCCAATATACGGCGATGATATAGTCGTTAGCGTAACCGATGATGTCCTCCGGGGTGGACATAAGGCGCAGAAGCGGCATTGTGGTATATACCGCCACAAATGTGAGAATTATGCTTATCACCGCGCTCAGCGCCAAAGAAGCGGCAAGCGACTTCTTTACGCCCTCTTCGTCGCGGGCGCCGAAACATTGACTTGTTTTAACGGAAAATCCGGAAGTAAGACCTTGCACAAACCCGATTATGAGCAAAGACATTGAGTTTGTCACGCCCACGCCCGCCAAAGCCTGATTGGAGATGGTCTGCCCCACTATTATGGTGTCCACCATGCTGTAAAGCTGTTGGAAGATATTGCCTACCATTATGGGCAGCATAAACAATATTATGGATTTTAAGGGTTTGCCTGCGGTTAGGTCTTTGGTCATACATATAACCTTTGTGATTTATTTCACAATTTCCCCTCACACGGTATTATAGTACAACGGCAAAAAAACCGTACATTTTCAAAGGCGTTTTACACGTAAAGTTTATGTAAATTATACCGAAGCCGCTTTGAAATATATTGCTCCTACTAATATTTTAGTACGGGCGCTGCTTCTTACTAATATTTTAGTACGGGCGGTGCTTCTTACTAATATTTTAGTACGAGCGGTGTAATTTACTGTTTTTTTAATATAGGTATTGCGTTTTACCGATTTTTTAGTATAACGGTTATAAAGGGTAATAAACTCGATATGGTATTTTTCGGGAGGCGTTAAAAATGGTGCAATTAAGGATTCGTGCTCTGCGCAAAGACGGCGGATTAAAGCAGATAGATGTAGCTCAGGGCACGGGAATAGATCAAAAAACTTTGTCCAATTACGAAACGGGGAAAACCTTGCCCGACGCCGAGAGTCTTATTCGCCTGGCGGACTTTTTCAAAGTAAGCATAGATTACCTTGTAGGCAGAACCGATATGAAAATTTATTCCGATGAGAGCGTTAACGAGCGATTGCTCAGCATTAAAACCGAAATAGACGCGATACTTAAACCCGACACTCAAGCCTGTATTCCCTCAACATATCTTTCCAAAAATATAGATTGAATATTTTATAAAGCAAAGAGCGCAAAGTAAACTTCGCGCTCTTGTTATTTTGCCGAACGATAAGAATTACCATTTACATATATCAGAAATTAAACGTGACCGTCTTGCTCTCTCCGGCGGCGAAAGTGAGGTTTTGCGCTTCTCCGCCCATACCGCACGTTACCGTCACGGTCTGCTCTATGTCCGAAGTTATCACCGCTTCCACCTTGTTTTTCGTCCAAGTCATTGAAGTGAGCGTTGCCCTCGTGCGCAGGCGTATGCCCTTTATCGTGCCGCTTTCAAAGCCGGACGTGGGCAGCGCGGGCAGCAAACCCACCTCTCCCGTATACGAATATACAAGCGCTTCGTTCACTATGCCCGTGTAGCCTATGGCATAGTCCGTGCAATAGCCGCTCTCGCCGTTGGTGTGGTGGTTGGTGAGCAGGCTGTCGTAATATATCATACTGTTCATCAAGCCTTTGAGTGCTTCAGTGAGCGCTTCGCGATCGTTGAGGCGCGCGGCTATCAGCGAGCGGTGCACAAGCGCGTGGCTGGCTTCGTTTTCGCTGGCTCTGTTCTCCACAGCCTGTATTGCCGCCGCTTTGAGCTGCTCGTTATTCTGTGTTTCAAACATAGGCCAAGCAAGGTAAAGATGGCTCAAATGTCTGTGGCTGTTCTGCTCTTCAAAGCTGGTGGTAGCCCACTCTTTGAGTGCGCCCGTTTCGTCGAATAGATAGGGCGGCAAGTCCTCTATTATCCCCTCCCACACGGAAGTGTCCGTGCCTTCGGGCGCAAGGTCTATCACCATATACATATTGCTCAGGCAGGCGGATATATCTATCGCGCAATTTGCCGAAGAAGGCGAATTGTAATTTTCGGGCGTGTTCTCGGGCGAATAGGAAGGGATTATGCAATAGCTTTCACCTTCTTCAAGAGAAGTCTTGCCCGCGGTATACGCTATGCTGTCGTCCGCCTTGGTATAGTATTCGGGCGTGAGCAGCTGTTCCCAATAATTTGCCGCATTGACCAAAAGCGGATAGAGTATCTCCGTACGCAGATCCAAATATCCCCTGTTCTTTATCGCGGCTATATCCGCGTCCGAAAGCGGCTTGTCATCGGGAGAAAGCACGCTTTTGAGTTCGTTCAAATCAAATTCGTCGCTGAGCGGTATCTTCATATCGCCGTAGCACATCAGAGTTTCGTACATGGGATAAAGCATCCACGACGTG
>CALWHM010000058.1 GCA_944380395.1 uncultured Clostridia bacterium
ATATTTATGTCCGCGGACTGTATTGCCGCCGCGCCGTGCTTGAACTTGGTTTCCGTGGAAGAAGTCGCGCCCACCCAGGCGGAAGTGCCCAGATATATATGTATATCGCCCTCTCCGTTCATACCCGAACCAAGCGCCGCCGCCTGCGTATCGTCGCAGCCGCCGAACACGGGTGTGCCGGGATTTAATTTCATCGCCTTGGCAGCTTCCGGCAGCAGACCGTCGCCTATCATATCCGTGCTCTTGACCAGCGGAGGCAGCTTATTCATATCGATGCCCGTGAGTTTGAGCGCTCCCAGCCACTTTTTCTTTTTGGTATCCAGCCCGTAGGAAGACGCGCCCGAATACTCCGCCACCGCTACTCCCGTGCACTTGAACTTCAAAAATCCGTTCACGTCCAGGAAGTATTTGGTATCGTTGTAAACGCTGGGCATCTCCTCTTTCAGCCATATCAGCTTTGCAACCACGTCCTTTCCCATAATGGGAGTGCCCGCAACAAGCGAGAAAATGCGCTTGCCGCCCAGCTTTTTCATAATGGACTGCGCCTGCTTTTCCGCTCTGCCGTCCACCCACGTGATATTGTTGTGCAGCACGTTGCCGTACTTGTCTATGGGTATTATTCCCATAGCCTGCGTGGAAAACACCACGCCCATAACGTCGTCCGCGCTCACACCCGTCTTGTCCATAAGTTTGGCGGTGGCTTCGCATACCGCGCGCCAATAGTCCGCGGGGTCCTGCTCCACAAACGCGGGCGCGGGATAATAGGTGGGATAAGGTTCCGTCTGTGAGGAGATTATCTGCCCCTCGAAGTCCACGAGCACCGCCTTATCCGAACTTGTTCCCATATCGTGCGCAATTATATACTTACTCATAGTTCTCTCCGCTTTTAAGGCGTTTGACGCCATATAGTAATCGCGCCCCTCTTTCCGAGAGGCGCGTTGCTTTTTAGCACTTTGCCGATTTCATCTTTTCCTTGAGCTGAGCAAGGTCTTTCTTCGCCTTTGCGGCGGCGACTTTGCCGTCCGCCTTTCTCTTGGCTATAGCGGCCTTCTTGGCTTCCTTCTTCTTGGCTTTGCCTTCCTTGTCCTTGCCGTGCTCTTTCTTGTACTTCTCCACATAGAACTCCATAGGCTGCTTGCGCTCCACGATGAGTTTGAACACGTCGTCGAACTTGTTGAGAGCCTCGTCGATGACTTCGTCCGTGTCCGCCATGGAAGTGTACAATCTGGAACCTGCCAGCGTGACGATGCCGTGGGACATATAAGCCGCACCCATCATCTCCATCGCCTCTTTACGCACATATATCATATCCTGCTTCTTCAAAATAGGCAGCAAGGACTTGATAAGGCACTTTGCGGAGAAGTCGTAACTCATCGCGCCGGTGCACTCCAAGTGCACTATGGAGCCTTGGTTGTACGCCACGTAAGGCAGATGATACTTGTTGCACAGATCCACAAGTCCATCCGTCAGCCTGTCGCCCGCGCGGCCCGCCTTGACACATGCGTCGTGCTCGGCGATCGCCTTGATGGCGCAATAGCCCGCCATTGCGGAAAGCGGGTTTGCCGCGAGCGTGCCGCCCACGTACGCCCTCTTCATACCGCTTGCGACGCCTGCCGCCATGCAGCTGACATACTCTTTCTTACCGCCCACGCCGCCGGCTGCGGGGTAACCGCCCGCGACTATCTTACCGAAGATGGTCAGATCGGGATGCACGTCGAACAGACCCTGAGCGCCGCCCAAGCCTACGCGGAAGCCGGTAACGACTTCGTCGAATATGAACAGCGCGCCGTACTTGCGGCAGAGCATCTCCACGCCCTTGTTGTAGTTCCAATCCACGGGACGGGTACCGCTCTCGGGACCGACCGGCTCCACTATAACGCACGCCGTGCCGCCCTTGCGCTGATTGGCTTTGAGATAATCTTCCAGCATCTCCAAGTTGTTGGGCTGAACTTCATCGATGAGCGAGAAGCAGTTGTTGGGGATACCGAAGCTTTCCAAAAACTGTCTGGTGCCCGGTATCTTCAAGCCGTAAACCATCTGATCGGACCAGCCGTGATATGCGCCGCCTATCTTGATGACGCGCTTTTTGTGAGTAGCGCAGCGCGCCACACGGATAGCCGCCATAACGGATTCCGTACCGCTGCCGAGCATACGGAACATTTCGATATTGGGCATATGCTTGTTTATCTCTTTGGCAATGAGCAGTTCCGCTTCGTGGAACAGACCGGTAACGGGACCGCAGTCCTTGATGAGCTTTACCGCCTCTTCCTGAACTTCGGGGAAGTTGCTGCCCAAAATGGTGGGACCGCCCGCTTGCAGGAAGTCGGTGTACTTATTGCCGTCTATGTCGTAAAGATAAGCGCCTTCCGCCTTGACCATGCACATAGGGAAAGGCTTGTTGAACGCCAGGTTGTGCTGCACGCCGCCGGGAATGTAATTCTTGGCTTCGCCGGTGATGGCTTTTGACTTGGCGCATTTCACATCGTAGTATTCGGAGCATATCTTTCCGTATTCTTCATCGGAAATGCAGAACACGTTCTGATCGGTAAGCTCTTTGAGTTTGGTGTTGATGTCTTTGGCGCTTGCCCAGCGGGATACGCCGTAGTGGGAAAAATCTCTTCCGGGAGCGATGTCACTCAGGGAATAGTTTTTGATGTCGCTCATATTGACCCTCCTGAATTTTATCAATGGTTATATTTTATCACAAAAGATTACCCTTGTCAATATATTATTTATCCTTGCGCGCATTTGTACCCTGCGCGTTATATAACGCGCGTGCGCCCGGACATAAATTACCCGCAGGCGGCTGAAAACCGTCTGCGGGCGATGCTCACTTCAAACCTTGCTTTTTGGCAAGTTCGTCTATTTTGGGCACAAGGTGCACCACGGTTTCAAAGCCCTTTTCCAACGAGTACATACTCAGCCCTTCCACCGTATCGTTGCAGGTGTGGTAATAGTTGGTCAGGGTGGGATTCTGCGCCACGAGCGTGACCGTCTTTACGCCCGCGCGGCAGAAAGGCGTGGAGTCGCACCCGCCCACGGGATTGAACATTTCGCCGGGGCACTTGGGCGTAACGTCCTCTCCCAAAGCCTCCGCCATCGCCTCCTTGGAGATGTCTATCAGATCCCTGTCGAATCTGCTGCCCAGCCACAAATCACCTATGACCGCCGCAAAATACTCGTCGTCGCGGAAGGAATCCAAATTTATGTGGTACATATTTTTCAGCATGCCGTCGTCCTTGTGCTTTTTGCAGAAGGCGAAGGAGCCTTTCAGGCTGGCTTCTTCCGCGCCCATCGCGGCAAACATAAGCCTGCACCCTTCCGGCTGCACTTCGGGATGTTCTTTCACATACTTGGCGTATGCAAGGAAAATGCCTATGCCGGAGAGGTTGTCCATAGCTCCCGGGGACGCCTTTTTCTTGTCCCAGGTGAGATAGTCCGCCAGCCAATAGCTGCCCACCACGGTTATAACGGGCAGCACGTACATTACTATTTTGAATATGTCCGTATTGTTCAATTCCCCGCCCTTGGCTGCAAGATCGGCAATCGTGGTGAAGGAATACATTCCTATGCCCACGGCTATCGCGGACATGATTATAAGGAGCACAAAGCCCACTATTCCCACGACTATTTTTGCAATGGCGGTCTTGGGATTGCGCAAAGACAAGTTCCAGTTCCAGCACGAATCCATATGCGCGGAAAAACATATGGTATATTTCGCCTCTTCCCCGTCTTTCGGCTCTATCGTGGTGTACACGTTCTGCGATCTCTTCTTGGGAAAGAGAAAATCGAATGTGCCGCTGTATGTAAATATCTGCGCTATTGCAAAAAGCAAGGTGAGCGTGGATATTACTAGGGTGGCTATGGGTGAAAGATAATAGAGTGCGAAGCTGATAAGACCCAAAAATCCGACGACGGGTATCGCGCCTATGGACGCGTTGGGATGCAGGTCGAATTCTTCCACGACCGCTTCTTTTCCGCTTATGCCCTTCATTATGTCGGCGGTGAGGAGCGCGCCCTGACGCTCTTCTTCCGTTCCGGGCAGTCTGGGACCGGTCTTATCGATTATGCCCTTGACATAGTCGTAGACATATTGAGCGCCGGCTTGAGCTTCTTCTTTTTTCATAAGCATACCCCCGTAAGGATTTATTTTGGGGTATACCGAAAAAAGCCGCGAAATAAGCTAAGCTCTCATAAGCGTATCCCCCGTTGGATATGCGTTAATTATATATTATACGGCATACAAATGTAAAGACTTTTTCAAAGCATATTTGCCAAAGCACGCCAAAGTCCTTAATTTTTACAAATATTAAAGGAATATATATGGAGGCAGCGAGCCGCTGCTCCCTTAACCGCATTGAAGGATCTATTGCGGAGAGTCGAAGCTTAACTCCCTGCACCGACATTGACTTATCCTTTAATAAATAGGCTTGTCAAAAAGCACGAGCTGCTCCACCCATTAACCGCCTTGGGAGCGCGTGGCGCTCCACCCATGATTATGCCTTGAAGTAACAAAGGTATTGTTTTGCATTATTTTCTCCGCAATGCCCTTAATTTTCACCTTGTTAAAAGTCTCAACCAAACGCACCGCAGAGAAGGCGTGTCAGACGAGGAAAGGCGTATTTTTGCGACAGGAGCG
>CALWHM010000059.1 GCA_944380395.1 uncultured Clostridia bacterium
ATTTCTTGTCGGTGCAAGGAGTTTGCCGCAGGCAATACTTCGTATTGTCAAGACAAACGACACGGCAACGGCTGAAACCGGCGTTGCCGGACCGTGTTCGTATTGTTCCTGTTCGGCATACCGTACGTGACTTAGAAAAAATGCGGCTTGACAAAGTATCACGCGCCTTATATGCGGTGCCCTCGTCAGTGAAATAACCAAGCAAAAAAGGAGAGCCGGCTCAACTCCGCCTCTCCCCTTTCTTTTCTAAGTAAACAAAACTTTTTTGCTTGGTTATTTCACTTTATGACGTACAAGACTCCTACCGGTCATTTCGGCGGGCTTTTCAAGTCCCATCATATCCAAAAGCGTGGGAGCTATATCGCACAGTTTGCCGTTGTTTTCCAAAAAGCAAATGCTGTCGTCGCCGACGGCGATGAGCGGCACGCGGTTGGTCGTATGCGCCGTAAAAGGCGTGCCGTCGGGTTCGTACATATAATCGCAGTTGCCGTGGTCCGCCGTGATAAGTGCCTTGCCGCCCACGGAGAGAATGGCGTCCACTACCTGCTGCACGCATTCGTCAACCACTTTCACCGCCTTGCGCGCAGCTTCCAGCACGCCGGTATGTCCGACCATATCGCCGTTTGCAAAGTTGAGTATCATAACGTCGTACTTGCCCGACTTTATCTCCTTGCAGGCGCGTTCGGCAACCTCGTAAGCGCTCATCTCCGGCTTCATATCGAAGGTGGCTATCTTGGGCGAATCTATAAGTATCCTGTCCTCTCCGGGGTTGGGAGCTTCAACGCCGCCGTTGAAGAAGAAGGTGACGTGCGCATACTTTTGCGTTTCCGCTATCCTGAACTGCTTAATGCCCATTTTGGACAGATATTCTCCCAACGTATTCGTGTAGGTTTCCGGCTTGAACGCCACGTCCAGCCTGTCGTTGAAAGTCACGTCGTACTGCGTGAAGGACACATAGCAAGGCTGCAAAAAGCCCTTCTTACGCGTGAACTTGTCAAAGTCGGGATAGATAAACGCGCGGCTTATCTGCCTTGCCCTGTCGGGACGGAAGTTGAAGAAGATAACGCTGTCGCCCTTATCGACCGTCGCCACGGGTTTGCCGCCCTCTTTGATGACGGTGGGTATGACGAATTCGTCGGTAACGCCCTTGTCGTAGCTGTTCTGCATTGCTTGAACGGGATCGCTCTCTTCAATGCCTTCGCCGTCCGCAAGCGCGGCGTACGCCTTTTCCACTCTGTCCCAAATATTGTCGCGGTCCATAGCGTAAAATCTGCCGCTTATCGTGGCTATCTTACCGAAATTCATCTGTTTAAGCTGTTCCTGCAACTCCTCGATGTAGCCCTTGCCCGACTCCGGAGGCACGTCCCTGCCGTCCATAAAGCAATGGATATACACGTTGTCAAGCCCCATCTGCTTTGCCATCTTGACCAAAGCGTACAGGTGCGTGTTGTGCGAATGCACGCCGCCGTCGGACACAAGACCCATAACGTGCAGCTTCCTTCCGCCGTTTTTGGCGTTCTCCATCGCCTTGACAAGGGCGGGATTGGTGAAGAAATCGCCGTCCTGAATGGACTTGGTTATGCGCGTAAGCTCCTGATATATTATCCTGCCCGCGCCAATGTTGAGGTGCCCCACCTCACTGTTGCCCATCTGCCCGTCCGGCAGACCCACGGCAAGACCGCTGGCGTCCAGCACGGTGGCGGGATTGTCCGCAAAAAGCTTGAGCACGTTGGGCGCCGTTTCGGGCGACACCGCATTGAAGGGCGCAAAATGATTCACGCCGTAGCCATCCATAATAATAAGACCGGTAAAACTCATATACTGCCTCACTGCTCCTTTAACAAAGGAGATAAATTTTTTATTCATCTAATTTTAGCACACCGCAATAAAACAGTCAAACATATGAATACGATAAGCGCCGAATGAATGCGCTTTGCCGCGCAGCTGCATAAAATGGTTTTGCGCATAATTATAAAAAGCAAGCGGCTTGCAGTGACCGCAAGCCGCTTATTATCAAGTTCCGTCCGCTCACTTATACCGATATTCATTTACGGTCACCGGACTTGAAGCATATACGCCGTTTACCGTATACACTTTCACCTGCACCGCGGCACCCATTTCCGCTATGACGTTATAAAGGCATTCCGCTCTTTCAAAAGATTCCTTTGAAATTTGTTCCTTGGTTACGGAATAGTTTACACCTTTGCCCCCGGTGCTAAATTGCTCCAAGCTTTCCTCTCCGTCCGTGAAAATCGCCGTCCCGCCTGTTTTGTAAGCGTCATCGTAAAGCGCATGCTCGCCGTATATGATCCTTACGACGAATTTTTCATCGCCGCTCAAAACCCTTACTATACCCTTTACATTATAGCGCGGCAGATTCCGGGACGTACTGCCTTGCAACTTTGTGACGGTGATTATTTCAAAACGCTCTTGCACTTTTTCCGCCTGCACTTTTACATCGTCGGATGAAAGCAGTTCGGAAATATCCAACCCGTACTTTTTACAGAACTCTTCCGCCTTAGACAGTTCGCATTCTTCGGGTACATCGCTTACGGCATTGAGCATAGTCAGTACTACGGCTCCGCTCTCCTTTTCTTCCGTTTCGCAATAAAACTCCGTCGGCTTTTCATTCCAATTATACTCCGCCCCGATTGGTTCGTCCTCTCCTATTACGATTTCCTTATCGCAGGCGCAAAATATACCAAGCAATGCCGCCAATAATGCAATCATTCCGAAAACTGCCGATTTTTTTCATACGCTTCACCTTTTCAATCGCCGCTTTTGCCGATCTTCTTTTTCATTGAGCATGCCGTATATATGGTCAATCCTCCGAAAAGAAGCACCGCCCCTATATTCATAAGCAGCATATATGCGCAGTCGACGTTTGAAGTAACTCCGGACGATGTGGAATAATTCACGTTTACTCCTGTTCCGAAGCTGTCCGAGAGCACATTATTTACCGTCCACGATGCCAAGCCGAGCATTATCGTCGATATTATCAGCAAGATTACCCAGCCCGTCAGCATTACTTTGTCCGCACGATGACTCAACTTTGCCGATTGTTCCGCCTTATTCGCAGCTTTTTCGCGCTTTACCTCCAAAGCCGCCCTTGCTGCCAGTCCGCCGAATAAAATCACCGCGCCTATATGCGGCAGCAATTCATATGCGGCGCCTACGTCGATCGCCGTCACAAAAGTGTCGGGCAAATATCCTTCGGGAAATCTGTTCAAGATTTCGTCCGTTTCGCTCAACTGCTCGCTTATGGTAACTGCCGACAGCCCAAGCAAAACAATCGCAATTACCAGCGCTGTCAACAATATTGAAACCAATAAATTTTTCCGTGTCATATTCTTTCTCCTTTTTATTTTTTTACATGCTCCAAGCATGCTTTTTCCCTTTTATATTCACCGCAAAATTTGCCTTTATTTTTTACCCCTTCACTAATTAGACCAAATTTTTTGGCGAAAATGTGACATAAAATGAATTTATTTTACATATATTTTACAACCCCCCCTTTATAATCTTGTCTTTTTCCTGTTTTTACGGTCTTATGTTGTTCTTTTCCGTTACGGCTCCTGTTCTCGTTTCGGATAGCGAAATCTTGCTGTTTAACACATAGAAAATCTGCCTTTATTTATATTTTTCTTCTACTAATAATTCAAAAAATTTAGGGGCTTTTTCTCACGATTTTACTATGTTTTACATAAATTTTACAATAATGTTGAGAAAGACGGTTTTCATTCCGCGCCTAAGTATTATAAGACTTAAAACTTACTCGGAACGGGTGCGGAATATGTGCAGTGCACATATTTTTAAAGTTGCTATTATATAACGCCCTCGCCTTGTTAACGCCGTAATTAAACGCACTGCGTGGAAGCGCCCTAATACAAGGAAATGCACCTTTTTCAATAAAATCAAGCGAAGCAAAACCGCGCTTTTGCGAGCGTAACCGCTAAAACTTGTTGTGCAAGTTTTCCCACAAGGGCGGAAAGGGTTGAATTTTCGCGCCCAAGTCTTTTAAGACTTAACACTTACTCGGCGCGAAAAGAAGGGAAAACCGAGCCTCAAGCAAGCAGAGCTTGC
>CALWHM010000060.1 GCA_944380395.1 uncultured Clostridia bacterium
ATTGCGAAGATGTAAAGTCGCAAAACCTTTATCGTTACTGCAAGGCGGTTAAGGGTGCAGCGGCTCGCTGCCGTCACACGCTCCCTTGTCAAGTACCACTTGACATGGGTATTTTAGCTTGGAATTTTAAAAATTTAAAACCTAAACCAACCTTAATCTCGCAGATGTGAATATTACCCTTAAAGTCATTGCGAAGATGTAAAGTCGCAAAACCTTTATCGTTACTGCAAGGCGGTTAAGGGTGCAGCGGCTCGCTGCCGTCACACGCTCCCTTGTCAAGTGGTACTTGACACGAGTATTTTTGTTTGGAATTTTAAATATTTAAAACTGAGATCAACCTTAATCTCGGAAATATAAATATCACAAACAAAAGCATTGCGAAGATGTAAAGTCGCAAACCTTTATCGTTACTGCAAGGCGGTTAAGGGTGCAGCGGCTCGCTGCCGTCCCACGCTCCCGCCGCCTTGATTTTTTTTCTTATATGGTGTATACTTAAAGAAACCGCATTTATAAGGATATAAAATTATGGCAAAAGAAAGTACGATAAACATAGTTATTCAAACGAATATGGGCGACATAAAAGCGGAGCTTTATCCGGACGTGGCGCCGATAACGGTGAAGAATTTTACCGACCTTATTAAGAAAGGCTTTTATGACGGGCTTACTTTTCACCGCGTGATAGCGGGCTTTATGATACAGGGCGGCTGTCCCAAGGGCAACGGCACGGGCGGACCCGGATACTGCATCAAAGGCGAATTTGCGGCAAACGGCGTAAAGAACGATTTGAAGCATGAGCGCGGAGTGCTGTCTATGGCGCGCGCCATGGCTCCGGACAGCGCGGGCAGTCAGTTTTTCATCATGCACCACACCTCCCCTCACCTGGACGGGCAGTATGCGGCGTTCGGAAAAGTGACGGAAGGCATGGACGTGGTGGATAAAATAGCCGCGGTGCGCACGGACTTTATGGACAGACCCTTGGAAAAGATAACGATGACTTCCGTCAAAGTGGTTGACTGAGCGGCAATGCGCATATAATAAAAGTGATGGAAAATATGAGAAAGATAATAGCCGTGATAGGCGACGCGAAGATAGAAAGACCGTCGCTCAAATTCGATATAGCCTTTGAAACGGGCAAACTGCTTGTGGACAACGGTTTTCGCGTGCAGTCGGGCGGACATGCGGGCGTGATGGCGGCGGCTTTTGAAGGCGCGCACTCTTCCGCAAACTACCGCGAAGGCGACACGATAGCCATTCTGCCCGGCTTTAAGGCGGACAACGGCAACGATTGGGGCGACATATGCATACCCACGGGGCTGGATCTTTACCGCAACGCGATTGTGGCGGGAGCAAGCGCCGTGATAGCCGTGGGCGGAGGTGCGGGCACCCTTTCGGAGATATCCTTTGCCTGGACGTTCCGCCGCCTTATAATAGCTTACGACTGCGTGGACGGTTGGTCCGCAAAAGTGGCGGGGACCAAGCTGGACAACAAGTTCCGCTACCCCTTCGACGACAAAATATACGCCGCGCACACGCCCGACGAGGCGATAAAAATACTTTTGGAGAAACTGCCCCTGTATAACGCGGAGTACACGGGCATAAGATTCGGCGAATGAAGATATTATTTGTGTGTTCTTCCAACATCTGCCGCAGCCCTTATTGCGAATTCGTGTTCAAGCGTATGTGCGAAAAAGACGGCGAACTTGCCTCGCACATAGAGTGGATAAAGAGCGGCGCGGTGTTCCATCAATGCAAAAAACTGCACCCCAAGGCAAAAGCCGCGCTTATGGCGGAAGGCTTTGTTCCCGAAGAGTTGGACAAGCATGCTCCCGCTTTTTGGCGCAGATTTCCCGAACGCTTTGAGCAGGCGGACATCATCATAGGCATGACGCGCTGGCACAAGTACTTTATCCCCAAAAAGTGGCGGAAAAAATACATAGACCTTGCGGAGCTCGCCACGGGCACGTATACGCCCGTCCCCGACCCCTTCCTTGCCAAAACGCAGGAAAAATATAACGAGGTCATGAGGGTGCTGGATAAATATCTTACCATGGTGGCAGACAAAATAAAACAAGGCCACCTCGTATAAAACGCGCGGCGTTCAATACCGATTAAATATTAAAGCAAATGGAATAGTTTCCAAATTATTTGCAATTCGGAAGTATTTATTTTTTCTTTACGGGCTTTATTAATTGCCCGTCGATTTTAAGCGTAATCCTGTTCATCGTGGAAACTGTTACGAAAGCATCGCTCCCGTCGGTTAACTTTGCCGTCATATTAATGGGCGTGTATATATAAAGCGTGTTGTGTTCGTCTTGAAGAACTCCGTTCACCTTCACGTATCTGCGGTATATTCCGGCATATATAGTTATTATGTCTTCCCCGTATTCATAATTTTTATACGAACTCAACAAGGACTCTACGAATACGACAAAGAAAATCAGCGTAAATATAATAAGCGGTATAAAAATTGCAAAATCGCCTATTCCCACGACCGCAGTTACGGCGAGAAGCGCGGCAAAAAGCACCCCCGAAATAATTCGCAACGCCCACAACTTTTTCTTTTCCATTTCCGCGATACCTCCTCTTTTATAAGCATATCATAAAAACACCTTTTTTGCAATAGCAATTTAAGCAAAAAACCTTTGCGTTTTTCTGCCGCAAATACGGATAAAACAACGCAATCGCTTTTTGCCTTAAAAAACGGGCCGCCCTTTTGCAAGAGCGACCCGTTTTTTGAATAAGTATAGGGGAGATGTCGTATAACGATTTTGCCGGTTGCCGGTTAAACGACCTGGTATACCCTGACGTAATCTATGATAAAGTCGTACGCCTTCGTCTTGTCGTTGTCGTCGGGATTGCCGCACCAATAGGGGACTTCCACCCCGTCTTCAAGCGTTACGCCCGGATGCAGGGTGCCGTCCTCCGCCTGATATCCGCCCACTTCCACGGTGAGCAGCAGATACTCTTCCACCTGCGATACGCCCAGCGTTTCTCCGTCCGGAGAATATTTCGTGCGCCACGTTTCGCGCCCGTCTATATAGAACACGTATTCCTCTTCCGTCCACAGTACGCCGTAAGTGTGGTACTG
>CALWHM010000061.1 GCA_944380395.1 uncultured Clostridia bacterium
CGTATGAATCTGCTCAAACTCAAAATGGGCAGGGCGGCGGAAAACTTCTTCGAGGGCATGGCTTGCGACGGCGGCTGTATCAACGGCGCCCTCTGTCTGCATCACGGTATGCGCAATATGGTGGACGTGGATAATTACGGCAAATCCGCCAAGGAAAAGACCATTGACGGTTCCGTCAGGCTGTATAAGATGAGTCTTGAGGCCGAAGAAAAACGTAAGGGGAAGTAAGGTTTTGGCGAAAAAGCTAATTCAAATAATTATAAGCGGCAAGATGTTGCCGCTTTAATTTTTATTCTTACGCTTTTTCCGCCCACGCGGGCACTGTGTATAAGCACCCTCCTGCGTTGTCAAGGCGCCTTTTTCCTTGGTCACGTACAAGGAGTACGCTCCCTGCGATAAAAAGGCACCTTTCCTAGCATTAGGGCACTTCTACGCAGTGCTGTTGGTTGTAGCGTTTAACAAGGTGGGGCGTCGCATATGCGCTTCGCTTAGGCGCCGAATGAAAGTGCCGTGCGACAACCTATAATCAAGGCGAAAAACAACTACGCACGGCACTTTGCGCCTACGCTTTAAGGGAGCACCCACCCATTCGCAGGAGCGCGTTGCGCTCCATCCCTTAACCGCCTTGCAATAGCAAACGATAAAACAAAGATTTCTCTTCGCTATGGTTGTGGCGACTCCTGCTTGAGGGTCGGTTCTCCCTTCTTTTCGCGCCGAGTAAACTTTAAGTCTTATAATACTTAGGCGCGAAAATTCAACCTTCTCCGCCTCATTCGTTCGGCAAACCTCACTCATTCGGAAAACTTGCACGGCAAGTTTTATAGGTAACGCTCGCAAAAGCGTGGTTTTGCTTCGCTTGATTTTATTGAAAAAGGCGCCTTTCCTTGTATTAGGGCACTTCTACGCAGTGCGTTGTGTTGCGGCGTTAACAATGTAGTTTTCATAGTTTATACACCTATCATACACCTGTTATACACCTGTTAGGTGTATGGCACGCCTACTTCGTACACCTGTTGTACACCTATTAGGTGTACGCGCGCTTCACTGCCGATTGAAAATGCCACTTATAAGCGTATGCAAATACATATAAGTAACCTTAAGAATATGTGCACAGCACACATTCTGCGCTCACGCCGGGTAAGATTTAAGTCTTATAATACTTAAGCGCGAAAATTCAACCCGTTTTATTAGGCGCCGAATAAAGTTATACGCAAAACCGAACAAGACATAAATTCCATAATACAGGAATTTTGCGCCGCTGTGCAGGGGAGCGCCCGCAAACCCAACGGTTAGGAAAAGAACAAGCGTCCGTAAAAAAGGCACCGCATATAATAAGCGCAAGCAAGCACATATAAGCAACCTTAAAAATATGTGCACTGCACATATTCCGCGTCCCGCACATTACGAAAAGCTTAAAAATATGTGCACTGCACATATTTTTGTGTTACACACGCCTTGCGCTCACAATAAATAAGCGAATTTATAACTTTTTGTCGCGCTTTATTTAAGAATATCGTTGAGGAAAAAACAATGTGAAATTTTAATGGCATACGCCTACTATTGCTTATCCGACATATGCAAAACAGACGGTTATAAAATTTTAAATATTTAAAATTCCCGATTAAATCAACTCGTTTTTAAAAGCGATAGTTATAAAATTTTAAATATTTAAAATTTCGGATAAAAACCGCTAAGTGCTATTCCGCAAGGCAAGGCTTTTCGGTTGAAAAATTTGCGCAGCGCATATATTTTTTCGCATAGCGTTTGAATATTAGGGCGTTGCCCGGCGGCTTCTTCCGCATAGCGTTTGAATATACGGACGTTACCTAGCGGCTTCTTCCGCATAGTTAAATGTTCGGCAGTTGTGTTGCGGCAAACGGCAATCGGCGTAAACGTCGCAAAAAAAAGGACCCCTGGGGGTCCCTTTTTTGTGAGTTTGAATTACTTGCTCTTTTTAGCGGTTTTCTTGGCAGCGGGCTTTTTAGCGGCTTCCGTCTTCTTGGCGGCTTTTGCGGCGGGCTTTTTTGCCGTGTGCTTTTCAAATGCGTAAGCGCAAGGGTAGTCCATGCTCTTGTCGCAGTCCGCGCAGAAGTCGTAGCTTCCGCAGCTGTCGTGACCGCGCTCAACGCTGTCGTTCCACTTCATTATGTCAAGCTCATGTTGCTTTTCTGCTCTGGTTGTCATACAAGTTACCTCCGTATATGATAAAATTTTATTTATCAAGGCAGTTATAGCACTTTATTTTAAGTTTGTCAAACAAAACAAGAAGGGTTTTTGCTTAATCGACTTGTATCGGATAGAAATTTTCTTTCCGCATATAATCTGCTTTGCGGAGAAAGTAGGGAACTTGTTCCCGCAAAGCGCGTCTTAAAAAAAAGATCTGCCTATCAACTCGTCTATCGATATATCGAAATAATCGCAAATTTTCCAAAGATTTTCCAAATCCGGCTCTATCTTGCCGCTCTCCCAATATGATACCTTGCGTTGAGTGGTGTGTAAAGCGTCCGCCAACTGCTGTTGCGTAAGTTTGCTGTTCTCCCGCAGCATTTTCAAATTTTCGGCAAAAGTTATCTTCATATTAAAATTATAGACATAAACTATCTTAATTACTTGACATAGACAATTTTTATCTGTAATATATAAAATGTGTAAAGAATATACACAAAAAGCGCCGCAACCGTGGTGAAATGCGCGGCACGACGTAGCAAAAACAATGCCCGAAAGGGCGGTAAAATAACGGTTTTTCGGATAAAAAGGAGGAGAAAATGGAGACCGAAACGATGAATGTTGCAGAGGGCGCGGACAAAAAAGCCATACAGGAATTTATTGTCAACGCGATCAACAACGGCGACCTTACGGCTATCGACAATCGCGCGAGCGAGCCGCTTGTAATGCGCGAATATTGCAAGATAGCGCTTGCCACCATGTTCAGCGTGGAGCTTGACGCGGAGGTAAACAGGCAGTTATTCGGCAGGGTAAGGGAGTTTTATTCCAAGGTGGATTGGACCGGCGTAACGGATACGACGGAAAAGACGGAGTGCGAAAGCGCAATGATGATGATGTGCCTTGTGAGCCTTAATCCCGATAGCGTGAAGGGCTTGAAGAGCGATGAGGCTTTGGTAAAGAGCGCATACGAAACATGCAAAAAGATGTCCGCAGATCCCAACACCTTGCACCCCAAGGACTTTGAGTTCTTCGTGGGTTACGCCACTTATATGGGGCTGGGTACGGAAAAGGATAAGAAGGGCGGACTTGCCATTATGAAAAAGACGGCGCCGGACACCACTTTCGGCGGGCAAAATATTTTGCAGACTATAACAAGCAAAAAGCCGCTGTATATCCGCATACCCTTGTTTATTGTAAAGTTGATAGTAGGATATATCGGCGCGCTGGCGGTAGGTGCGGTATTTTTGTTCCCGCTGTTCTTCCTTTCCTGCGCAAGAATGTTCTATCCTTCATTCAAACCCGCGTATAAAGCGATGTCGGCGAAGCTGGACGGAATATTGCACAGAATATGGCTTTGGATAAAGAAGTAAAAATATAAAGGAGGAGATAAAAATGAGTGACGATAACAAGAAAAAAGACAAAAAACCGATGACGCTTCACAAAAAGCTTACGATAGTTGAAGTGTGCATAGTGCTGGTGGGGATAATAATATTCTTCATCATACTTGCCGCTACGGGCGGTAACGTGGGCGCAGTGGTCGCGGGTGCGATAGTGCTTGCGGTGTGCATAGCCATTGCCGTGTTTATAGCAAGAAAGAACAGGTTTAACTGTCCCAAGTGCGGCGGCATACTCACAAGCACGGGCAGATATCGTGAAACGGGCGACTTCACCGCGCACGACGACGGCAATAAAACGACCGTAAGCGAAAGGGTGGAGTATGAGTACAAGTGCTCCTGCGGGTATACTAAGATAATATCTAAGAAAGAAAAGATAGGTACATACAGATAATAAATAGGCGCCGGTTGAAAGTGCCGTGCGATAAAGTTATAATCAAAGCGAATGATAACTTCACACGGCACTTTGCGCCTGCGCTTTAAGGGAGAACCCACCCATTCGCAGGAGCGCGGGCACCCATTTACTGCCTTGCAATATCAAACAATAAGACGAAGGTTGCTCTCCGCTATTGTTGTGCTAGCTCCTGCTTGAGGGTCGGTTCTCCCTTCTTTTCGCGCCGAGTAAGCTTTAAGTCTTATAATACTTAGGCGCGAAAATTCAACCCTTTCCGCCTCATTCGTTCGGCTAGCCTCACTCATTCGGAAAACTTGCACGGCAAGTTTTATAGGTGCGCTCACCGAAAAGCGTGGTTTTCGGTGGCGGATATTTTATTATGCCAAGCTATTGCAAAGAGTGTTGCTTTGGCTTTAAGTTATAGTCACTTCAATGCGGTTAATGGGTGGAGCGTCACACGCTCCCTTGTCAAGTGGTACTTGACAAGGGTATTTATTGTTTATCTGTTTAATGAGAAGCAAAAAATAAGCCGATACCCAAAATGCCGGTATTGACCTATAGGTGCATTTTATTATGCGCTGTCCACTTTAGTGGACACTTGCGCGCACTTGCTTATTATGCTTTGTCCACTTTTGTGGACACTTACGCTCACTTGCTTATTATGCATTGTCCACTTTAGTGGACACTTGCGCTCACTTGCTTGTTATGCTTTGTCCACTTTTGTGGACACTTGCGCTCACTTGCTTATTATGCTTTGTCCACTTTAGTGGACACTTGCGCGTGATGTTCCGGTTGCGCCTATTTATTTAATGGCAAGTAAATGCCCTTGCAGGGAGTTAAGCGTGGCGGATATTTATCGTATAATATATGGTTATCAATTATACCGAAATGGCATAATTTCAACATTTTTGCCGTGTTTGTCTGGCGAAATTCCGGTATTATGGAATTTTATAACTAAAAGTGATTAAAAGCAAGCGTGTCAAGTGGTACTTGACACGAGTATTTTAGCTTGGAATTTTAAAAATTTAAAACTGAAATCAATCTTAATCTTGGAGATATGAGCATTACATACAAAAGTATTGCAGAGAAGGAAAGCGGTAAAACTTTTCCGCTATTTCAAGGAGTAATCAGCCCGCGGTGGCTCACCGCCGGCTCGCTGCCGCCACGCGCTCTCGTGTCAGTTAAGAACTTACATGCCTTGGGTTATCGGGTAAAATTCCGGTATTATGGAACTTTATAACCGAAAGTAATAAAAACAATCTTGTCAAGTACCACTTGACACGGGTATATACTGCATACTGTTTTAATAGTCTTGTCAAGTGGTACTTGACATGCCTATTATTTGAGTACAACACAAGACTTTGCGAAGAAAAAGGCGGTAAAAAAGTTCCGTTACTGCAAGGCGGTTAAGGGGTGGAGCGTCTTACGCTCCCTTGTCAAGTGGTACTTGACACGAGTATTTTAGCTTGGAATTTTAAATATTTAAAATTGAAATCATCCTTAATATTGGAGATA
>CALWHM010000062.1 GCA_944380395.1 uncultured Clostridia bacterium
TGCGCGTATTTGTTTATTATGTGTTGTCCACTTTTGTGGACACCTGCGCGTATTTGTTTATTATGTGCTGTCCACTTTAGTGGACACCTGCGCGTATTTGTTTATTATGTACTGTCCACTTTTGTGGACACCGTTGCCTTTGTCAGATATCGCAAGGCGGTGAATGGAAAAATATGTGCACTGCACATATTTTTCCGTAAAAGTGGGGCAGGCGCGCCCTTTTGCTTGGCTAAAATTCCATAATACCGGAATTTTATAACTAAGGGCACATAAAAATAGTCTTGTCAAGTACCACTTGACATGCCTATTATTTGAGTACAAGCCAAGACTTTGCGAAGAAAAAGGCGGTAAAAAAGTTCCGTTACTTCAAGGCGGTTAAGGGTGCATCGGCTCGCTGCCGTCCCACACTCCCTTGTCAAGTGGTACTTGACAAGGGTACTTATTGTGAACTGTTTTAATGAAATGTGAAAAATAAGCTTATACCAAAAATCTTGGTATAGACATATAGGTATGTTTTATAAGAGGCTGTCCACTTTAGTGGACACTTGTGCGTGTTTGCTTATTATGTGTTGTCCACTTTTGTGGACACCCTGTTATTACTTGTCCACTTTTGTGGACACCGTTGCCTTTGTGCAGATATCGCAAGGCGGTGAGTGAAAAAATATGTGCAGTGCACATATTTTTCCGTAAAAGTGGGGCGTGCGCGCCATTTTGCTTGTCTGAAATTTCATAATACCGGAATTTTATAACTAAGGGTACATAAAAATAGTCTTGTCAAGTACTACTTGACATGGGTATTTCTGCGTGCAATTTTAAAATTTTAAAACCGGAACAAGTCTTAATATCGGAGAATACCAACATATAAGAAGAAGTATACAACAACGCACACGCAGACAGATAACTTCCAAGCTTTATGCTTCGTAATCCATTGTATATACTCATGTCAAGTACCACTTGACACGGGTATTATTTGTTAATTGTTTTAATAATCTTGTCAGTTAATAACTTACAAGCCATATAATTGAGCAACAACAAGAGCATTGCGAAGATGCAAAGTTACAAAGCTTTTATCGTTAATGCAAGGCGGCTAAGGGTGCAGCGGCTCGCTGCTCAAGTACCACTTGACATGCTTATTATTTGAGTACAAGTAAAGACTTTGCGAAGATGTAAAGTCACAAAGTTTTTATCGCTATTTCAAGGAGTAATCGGCCCGCGGCGGCTCGCCGCCGGCTCGCTGCCGTCATGCGCTCCCGGCATTTTTACCAAAGTTTTACACGTTATATTGATTGGGGCGGGGTAATGATAATGGTTATATCATGTTGAAAGTGACGATTTATGGAAAATTTTCCATTAAAATGTAAATTAAAGGAGAAATGAAGGTAAATTATTTAATTTTGCTTAAAATTCGGGGGAGTAAAACCATCGGGAATAAGACGGTTTGGTCAGTCGGAAAACGGATCGGAAAATTCGGGTATAGATTTGTTTAATAACTTACGGATATATACCGGTCAAGTGCGGATATTTTCGGAATATACACGATTGCAATTAAGCTCAATTATATTTGACGGCGGTTTGATTACATAAACTTTTCAATATTCAATAAATGCTTTGCATTAAGAGCATTATCAAAAACATTTTCAGAATATTACATTGTCAAAAACCCGCGTAAATTGCGCGTAAAAATTGCCTTGGATATATAATCAATAGTTATCAAAATAAATCAAAATAGTCGCTATGTCCGATACTTTACATAGTAAAAATTCGGGAAAATATATTGCAGGCGTCTATTTGCAATGTTAAACTTGAAACGGACGAAGACAAAGCTATACGTCTATGCGCGCAAGCAATCAAGCGTTGCGCGGAAAAATCGAGGGAGGACGGATTATGAAAAAATCATTGGCGGCGATAGCTATAGTATTGTTGCTGATATTCGTTATGGGCGGCGTGCTTGCGGCATGCACTACGGAAACAATTCCGGCGGATAACAGCGATGTGAGCGAGCCGCAGGAGGAGGTATCGGCGCCGTCGGCGTCGGAGGTGCTTTCGCAAGCGGCAGCCGCTATCCCGTCGGGATCTGCGCTTAGCTTTGAGTGGGAAGCCTCGGCGAACGTGGGCGGCGGCGAATATACCGTTTCTTTGAAAGGCAGTTCCACTTCGGAGGATACGCAGGCGGTGTTGGCGGTTGCGGGTCAGGATGTGGATATAAAAGTATATCTGCTTGGCAACGGGATATATTTGGAGTACGGCGGAACGGTTTATTATCTTTCGGATATAGATACGGATTATTTGGTTCAGATAATTGAAAAAGGTCTTGAAAAGCTGGACAAGACCGTCACGGATCTCAACATTTTGGGAATGGATCTAAACGGGCTTGTTGACTTCATTATTGACGTTTTCGGCACGGACGTCAGCGTGAAAAGCGAGGACGGGCGCACGGATTATACGATAATTTTCAGCACGTCGGGCATACAGGCGCTGCTGGATCTGGCGGGCGGAGCAATAGACTTTGACAGCATACAGATAGGCAATATAGGTTTGGGAGATTTGATAGATAACCTGCTGGAAGCGATCGGCGGCGGAGAGATAGAAGTGGGCGTGAGCATTACGGACGGCGTGCTTTCAAATGTTTCTGCGGCGGTGCGCAATAACGGCAGCGACTTGGTCACTCTCTCCACGGCAAAGCTGCAGCTTACTCAAAGTACGGCGGATCTCGGCATTCCCGAAGCGGTGAAAAACGCCGCGGATATGAGCATAAGCAATCTTTCGTTCAGCGCAAAACTCAACGTGAGCGGAGATAAGGTGGACGTGGGCAAACTTGTGAATATGTTTGCGGGCAAAACGCTCATTCCCGAAGGCTTGATAGAAGTTGAAGCGAACGCTGATATTATCGCCGATGTGGCGCTGGACTTGGATTTGAATTACGATAACGAGGCGGGCGATAATAATTTTGCCGCGGCGGAATTTTATTTGGGCGAAAACAGGGAAAAGCTGCTTGTTTCGCTTTATTATAAAGACGGCGCGCTGTATATAGGCGCGTTGGGCGACCTTGCGACAAATGAGAACTTTAAGTTCGCAAAAGTGCCCGTAAACGGTCTGCCCGAATTTATATCTTCTTTGGTGGGCATGGTCACGGGCGCGATAGATTCCGCTCTGGGCACGCAATGGACGCGCGGCGGAGTGGTCGCGCTCAGCTTGGACGGACAGGGAAAAGCTTCCGCGGCGGGGAATATCTATTCCGTGCTGTCATTTATCGGCGGCATTTTGGGTATGGATATCGACTTTGCGAATGCGGACGGGGACGTGTTCACGATAGATTTGAATAAGGCTTTGCAGAGCGTGAATAATACGTTCGGCACGAATATAGACATTTCACAATACGGGGATATAGTTTTGGATATAGCTTTTGACGGCAGCGCTCTTACTTCAATAGGAGTGGGATACGGCAATGCCGACTTGGGCTTTAGTGCCGATTTCACGCTGGAAAACATATTGTGGGGACCCGAAAAACAATTTGACGGCGCGGACATTTCCGAATATATAGACGGCAAAATTTCTTCGGGCGGAGTGATAGCCGCAGGCGACGATCTCACGCAGGTCATTCTCTCTGCGGGAATAGACGCGGAAGCGAATATGGGCGTTCGGCTCACATTGGCGCAGGGGAATTACGATATAGCCAAAATGCTTGAAAAGTTGGGCGTACAGCTGCCCGAAGGCTTGGGCATAGATGTGCAGCTTGACGGAGATTTCGTAATGCCGCTCAATATAAGCGCGCAGGTTTCTTTGCGTGAACAGGGCACGGCGGTATACTTGGAGGCAAAGGCGGCGGAAGACATAACGCTGGACGGGGAAGTAATGTTTGCAGCGGGAACTCCCGTCATATCCGCGCTTGCCTATAACGGCGCGATATACCTTGATTTGAGCAATATAACCGTGGCGGGCATATCTCTGGGTAAATTCAAGATAGAGTTCGACCTTGACGGTCAAATCAAAACTTTGCTAGACGGACTGCTTTCGCAAATAGATCTTGAAATAAATATTCCTTCTTTAACCGCTCAAACAGCCGCGCGCACGAATACGCAGGCGGGCTCCGAAAGCGGCGGATTGACGGCGACGGAGGCGATAAGCGTGGGCATATTCTCGGACAAGCTGACCGCGGAAGTATCCGTTCAGACAATTATTAAGCTGCTCGATTACTTCGGCATAGAGTTTGAACTTGACGGCTTGAACGGCGATATATCGGCGGAAGTGAAAGAGGGTGACAGAGCCTTGCTCTTGCATACGGCGGAAGAATACGCGGCGGGCTTTGACGGCGTAAGAGACAATATAGCCGAAAGCGTGCTTGCGCTTGTGAACAATAAAAAGATAAGTTTGCAAATGAATATGAGTTCGCCGCAGTCGGCTGAGCTTGCGCTGGGCGAGGTCATCACCGCGCTGACGGGCGCGGATATCCCGCTCAATATAAATATGGGCAGCTTTGATACGACTATTGGCATAGAGCTTGCTTACAACATAGATATGTCGGATATGTCGCAGAACAAATTGCTGCTTGAATTGAAATACGGCGAGAGCGAGGCGGACAAACTCATTTTGGGCGCCTATATATCCGATTCAAAGCTGTATGTAGACCTTACCGGATTGGGCTTTTCCAAACTGTGTCTGCCCGCGGATACCATTTTGAACAGCCTTATGGAGCTTTTGGGCGGATTGATGGGGTCGGACGTCGCCGCGGGATCGGGAACGGTCAGGCTGGTCAGCCGCACTTTGGTAAGCGGCATTAACGCGAATATCTCTTACGATTTGGCGCAGGCGATATTCCTGGCTTTGGGCATACGGCTCGACTTCAATATAGAAGCTGAGGGCAGCGTGGACATAAGCGGCGATAACGGCGTGTCCGCAGTTGTGAATTTGGGCAGCGACGCGCGCGTGAACGCAAACGTGTCCATATCCGAAATGACCGATTGGTCCGCCGTGACCGAGGGCACAAGCGGCGGCTATGCTGAGATATCGGGAGAAAACAGCCGCCAAGCGATAGTGGACATTATCAAAGCGCTTGATTTGAATTTGAGCATAGATATAACCAACCGCAATACATACAGCGGCGGCGGAGATACCTTTACCCGCATAAAGCTGGAAACGCTCACTTCGGAAAGAAGCGTTTCGGGCAAGACGATAGGCGCGGGAAATCTGCTTGTGACCGTTCAGCTTACGGACGGCTCCGATGTAGCCGTAAGCGGTACGGGCACAAATACCGACCTTATATATGTGGTCATCTATACCGACGGGCAAAACAGCGGTCTTAGGGTGCTTCTCAATCAGGGGGTGGCGGTGATAAACGCGTCGTTGCCTATAATAGGTACAATACAATCAATAGACCTTGCAAGCTATATAGACATCACGGTGGATCTGGATTTGGTAGGCACGCTGGCGCAGCTTATCGAAGGCATTCTCGTGCCCGCGGAAGAAGACACGTCTTCCGGTACGGGAGAGAGCGTTGCGGCTTTGAGCGATGACGCGCAGGGCGGGACCGCTTCCGAAGGCGGAATTTTCGACGGGATCGACATAGACGCAGCCACGCTGTTTAAGGGCGTAAACGTCGGCTTGGCGGAGGACAAGATAAGCGTGGATATAAGTTTTGACGCCTATACCGTCAACAGCCTTATAGATACCGTGGTGCGCCTGCTGTTGGGATCGGACACTATGATAAACGTGGCGGAACTCGATCTCGGCTTCGGTACGGGGGTTGTTAAGGACAGCTATCTTGCATGGGTGAGGTACGACCGCACTTCAAGCGCTTTCCTTAGCGACATTCAATGGGCTATCGCTCATGACGACGGCACGGATTATTACGGCTTCCTGGGCGATATAGTACGCAACGAAATAGGCAAAATGGATATACCTCTGTTCTCCGTGGATCAGGTTTGGAGCCTTGCGGTCAAGGACAGCACGGTTTCCGTGGGACAGAATATAGGCAGCTGGCTGTACGGAGTGCTGGCGTTCCCCGTGTGGAACCAGGTTACGGCAAGCCTCAACATTGTAAACGGCAAGGTCGCTACAATAGAGCTTTACGGCGCGAATAACGGAAAGGCGGTGACAAATGAAGAGGGCGCGGTGCTTTCCGCGGACATCTCTTACGCCAATCACGGCGTGGAAACGGAAGCTTTCGTGACTTACAACGAAAGCACTATGAGCGCTTTGGCGGGCAGCTATACGCGCATAACGATATACAATCAGTCGGATTCAGTGACGGATGAAAATGTTGAAGGAGGCTGGCTCACGGATTGGGGCAATACGCCGGGAAGGGTGGTTTACAATCCGTATCTGTACGAATCCGCGGATGAAGCTGCGGCGGAGCTGATGGCGGAATTTGATACGGAACAGACGGTTATCGCGCAAAACGGCAGCGCTTATAAGCGCACTGCCGGGGTAGCATATACCTATGAAGAGGAAACGCTGACGCAGGAAAAGCTGGCGCAGCTGCTTAAAACGCCGGGCACCTATTATGTGACGGCAACCGCGTCTTTCGCGGACGGCAGCACGCTGTCGCGCCAAATAGCCGTCATCTCCCGCGACATAGAGGGCGATTACGCCATAAAAAGCGTTGCTTCCGACATATATCAAGGCAGTCTGCCCACTTATATTGAGGTGGTCTACGAATGCGGAAAAATCGAAAGGATGAGCGCGGACGGCGTGCTGTTCACATATTCGGAGGACGGTATGAGCATAACCTCAATGACTTTCCCCGGGCAAAGGCAGGTGGAGTGCGATATTGCGGTGCTACCCGCGGTGAGCGTGAACGGAGCAAGCAAGTTAAGCGTATCCGCGTTCGACATATACAGGGGCGTGAACGGACTTGGCGGAGTGTTTGAAAGCGAGGCGGAAGTGGAGTACGCGGACGGCACGCGCACGGCTTTGAGCGTGGATTGGAATTTGGAAGAACTGCTTGCGAAAGGCTCTTCACAGGCGGGCTTTACGGCTAAGGGACACGAGATAACTTTGGGCAACTCCGTTTTCAAGATGGATATAACCGTTGAGGGCGCGGCAAGCGTGCGCATATACGCCGATGAAAACGGCACCGCGCTTGACATTTCCGAGGGCGGCGCGCTCCCCGATACCGTCTATGTCAAAACAAGCGCGGGATATACAGAGCTGCCCGTGGTTTGGGCGGATAACAGGGTGTCGGGCGGCACGGCGGCGGCAGTGATAGGTTACGATGTGAACGCGTACAGGACAAGCGGCGCATTCAAAGCGATAACGGGGCTTGAATGGATGCTTATGACATTCGGATTCGAGGTGTAATATGAGGACAAAGGTTAAAAATACGGCGATAATAACTTTGGCGGCATTGGCGCTTGCGTTGGCGCTTATCTTTGGCGCGCTCTGGTCGCCCCGCGCGGCGGCGGCAGACAAGGGCGGAGTTTCCGCTTCCGCGGCGTCCGCGGTCGTGGACGGCGACAGCATACTGTCCGACGGAGAAGTGGAAGAGCGTCTTGCGCAGGCGCCCGAAGGTTACACCGCGATAGGCGGAGACAGCGGCAACGATTTTTCCGCCGTGCGCTCCGCCCCGTCCGGCAATTATATCCTTATGGGTGACATAACGGTAAACAGTTTGGATACTTCCACCGTGTTCAGCGGCATATTGGACGGCAACGGATATACTATCACAGTAAACGGTTCTTATTACAATACAGGATCTTTTAATGCCGGAGGATTGCTTGCCGACGTAACGGGAACGATAAAAAATCTGAAAGTAGAGGTTGAACATTTTTCCGTAGGCGTCGGCTCGACAGGCGCTCATTATGCCGGAATAATATGCGGACAGCTTTACGGCAACGGTACGA
>CALWHM010000063.1 GCA_944380395.1 uncultured Clostridia bacterium
GAATATGCTAATTCATGTACGTCTTTTTTGCTATAAGAGCTTCCCGAGTCTGTTCATCATATCTGCTTTATGCTCCATGAGAGAGTGGGCGTAGCGGTTGAGCGTGACGGTCGGATTCTTGTGTCCAAGGATTTCGGAGAGCGTTTTTACATCCATACCGCACTCGATGGCGCGGGTGGCAAAAGTGTGCCTCAGGGAATGAAATCCTTTGTGCGGTATCTTCAGCTTTTTCAGAAGCAATTCAAAACTTCGTTGGTAGGAGCGGACGGAAACAGGCTTCCCGTTTGCAGACACCACGAAGGGCGAATCGCTCTTTTTCTTTATGCCTTTGAGGAGCGGCAATAACTGTTTCGGCAGCGGTATCACGCGGCGGGAAGAGGACGTTTTCGGCTCGTCTATGACAAGTCCGCCATTACTGTCATGGCAGGACTTTGAGACGGTCAAAACACCTTTGGTAAAGTCAATGTCGTCCCATTGCAACGCCATCAACTCCCCTATTCGTAAACCGCTGTACAGGCAAAGAATGATTCCGTATTGCTTATCTTTCTTGCCCGTAAGAATCGCATGCTCTATCATCTTTTGCTCTGCAAGTGAAAAACACTCCACCGGCTTTTCTTTTAGCTTCGGGCGTTTGATTTTATCTGCGGTATATTCTTTTGTCAGCCCCAAAAGGTGCGCCGTTTTGAGCGAACTTTGAATGACGGATATCACGGCATTGACGCTGTTTGCCGATAATCCTTTGCCGGTCGTTTTATTACCTCTTTGCAACAGCTCTGTAATGAACGGTTGCAGAACAAGCGGTGTCAAAGCGTCCAACTCCATGCTGCCGAGCTTATCTTTAATATGGTTTTCTATAATGAGTCGGTACCGCTCATAAGTCCGTACTTTGACGGACAAGCGTATGTAGTTTTCCAACCATTGGATTAACCAATCTATGTATTTCATAAATCCTCCCAAACAGGTATTTTATTGCCGTTATATACGCCCTAACAAATTAATCCAAGGAATCTATCCGTAATAACGATAATAAAATCATAACAGCCTATTTGGTATGTTAACCACAAAATACCGAAAAGAAAATCAACGCGTCAATTTTGCCCGTCAATAAAATTTTTCAAAATATATGTTTTCCCTGCAAAACAATTATAATACTTTTTTGTCGTAATAATATTTGTTTTGTATTAGACCTTGTTTTGACATATCTTCACCGTTTACCTAATATCTGTATCGTCCGAGATTGCTACAAACGATTCGTCAAAGTCTGCCATATTGATATACAATAAAGAAATCCCCGAAAATATCGACGTGTGCGCCGTATTTTTCGGGGACAAAGCACTTGGTCGAGGTGACAAGACTTGAACTTGCGGCCTCACGGTCCCTAACCGTGCGCGCTACCAAACTGCGCCACACCTCGTCAAGCTAGAATATTGTAGCACATAGCTTTGATAAAATAAAGTGTTTTTGGCAAAATTTTCAACTTTTTTTTGTTTCTCTTCTTTATTTACTTGATTTTATCGTTCCGAGTATGATAACCTAATGCTCACGGAAGGTTTTCGGTTAACACTTCCGAATAAAAAAACCGAGGTAGTTTAATGAAAAAATTCCCCGTAAAAGCTATTTGCCGCGCAGGCATCATCGCCGCGCTTTATGCCGTGCTCACGATTTATTTGGGCAGCATAGCGTATGGTCCATTTCAGATCCGTCCCGCTGAGGCGCTCACCCTGCTTCCGCTCCTGTATGCGGAAAGCATTCCCGCGCTGTTCGTGGGCTGCCTGATAGCAAATTGGGTCTCCCCGTACGGAGTGCCCGATATAGTGGTAGGTTCGCTCATTACTCTTGTGGCGGCATGCCTGACTTATATTATTCCGCGCTTTGTGAAAAACCGCTTTCTGCGCGCTGGCATAGGCGGCATTTTCCCCGTATTCCTCAACGCGATAATTTTGCCGATAATGTGGCTGATAATGGGCGGTATGGGTTCGTTCTGGTACAACCTGCTGTCTATGAGCTGCACGCAATTGGTATGGGTGTATGTTTTGGGCGGGCCGCTGTACTTGGCTTTTGAAAGGCTGTCCCATTCCAAGCGCTCTCCGCTGTATCCCACAAACGTATTTGTGCTCAGACAAAGGCAGAAAGAACGGGACGGTGTTGCAAGCGGACAAGACCTATCGCAAAAATGATGTCGACGCCGCGCAACAAGCGCGGCTTTTCCTTTATTTTTTCTCCGAAATATGCTATCATTTATTTATCGACTTGGCTTTTGCCGCCGAATGCTGCATAGCACAATATCGGAGGAGAATTATGTTAGAAAGATTTTTGGAAGAAGGCAGACCTTTGGTTGCTGTGCACAGAGGTAAAAACGGCGCCTCTATAGCGGAAAACACGGTATATTCCGCGCTTACCGCTTTTGATGAGGGTGCGGATATAGTGGAGTTCGACGTGCTCAGAACGCTGGACAATAAAGTCGCCGTGTTTCACGAAAATATGGATTTCCGTATAGTTTTTCCCGCTTGGCCAATTAGGCTTTCGTTGATGGGAGAGTTAAAAAAACGCCGTCTGCGTTCGGCTTACGGCGGTTTTCTGGATTACGGTATAAACGATTTGGAAGAATATCTTGCCACCCTCAAAGGCAAAGGACTTTTGAATTTTGACCGTATTTGGTATGCGGACGTACGCAAATGCCTGGAAATAGTCAAAAAATTGGATATGTTCGACCAAATACTTTTCAAGGGCTACGTCTATAAAGGGCGCAACCGCCTTTTGGACATCTTCCGCAACTACCCTCAGGCGTGGTTTATGCCCATATGCAAAAAATCGTCCAACTACCCCATCGCCGTGGGCGAATGCGAAAAACACGGCGTGAAAATGCGCGGCGTAGAGGTGCTGTTCTACGATGAAAACGATATGTTCGCTCAGCCCGAGTTTGTCAAAAAAGAGCGTGAAGCCGGCAGATTCGTGTGGGTGAACTCCATTACCTTAAACGGCAAGCCCGATATGTGCGCAAATCACGGTGACAATCACGCGCTGTTCGGCAACAAGGACGAACATTGGGGCTTTTTGCTGGAACGCGGCTATCGCGTGATCCAAACGGATTGGCTCGTGCAGCTTAACAGATACTTGGACGAAAAGTTCCCCGGAAGTACGGGTGTTAAGTAAGAATAAGGTAAATTTATCTTTTTAGACTTGCCTTATTAGTCAACGTGATGTATAATTAATGCAATAGATATAGCGAGGTGCATTATGTCGTTTGCTGTGACTGTTTTCAAAGCTATAGACGTGCTGTTCGACGGCGCGCAAAACAAACGTAAGGTGTGCAAAGATAAGGAAGGCGCGGTGAGCGTGATCAAGGATATCGTCTATGACCCTGCCCGTCCGAAAATTTGCAAGGGCGACCTTTATCTTCCGAAAGAAAAACCTTTGGGCGCGGTGTTGGAGATACACGGCGGAGGCTTTGTTGCGGGAGATAAGAAGCATAGGCGCGGACTTTCCACGTGGATGGCTAAAAACGCGAATGTGGCGGTGTTTTCCGTAAATTACGGTTTGGGACCCGCAAACAAGTTCCCCGAACCCGTCGCAGATGTGGCTAACGCCTTTAATTTCCTGTACGATATGGCGGAAGAAAAAGGTTTTGACAAAGAAAAAATATTGGTGTGCGGCGACTCCGCCGGCGCGTATTACTGCGCTCAGTTGGGCGCGCTGCAATGCAGCAAGGAACTGTGCGAAAAATTCGGCGTCGAATTGAAGGGCAAGATAGCGGGCGCGATTTTGGACTGCGGCGTGTACGATTTGGAAAAAGCTTTGGGCAGAAAGATACTCTTTAATATGACCGGCAAGTTGGTAAAGGACTTTTTAGGCATAGACATAAAGGACATCAAGACATACGAAAAATACGATATGCTCTCCCCCATAGACTATGTGAACGAAAACTTCCCGGAAAGTTTCATAACTTATGCCGAGCAGGACTTCTTCTGCGGCGGACAGGGCGAAGCGCTGCTAGAAAAATTGCAAAAGCTGGGCGTGCCTTGCCGCGAGTTTCACTCCACTAAATTTTTACAAAACCACACCTTCCCCCTCACCTGGAAAGGAAAGGCTGCGGAGGAAAACAATAGAATAATGCTGGAATTTATCAAGGAACTGGTTGCAAGAACCGCCTAATGAATACCAACCGCGCGGCGCCTTAAAACGGCGCCGCTTTTTTATGCAAACTTCTTATTAAAGGCGAATTTAATGTGTTTTTGCCATTTTGCGGGCACATTGGACAAAATGCGGGATAATTGACTTATACGGCGAATTTTATTTACAATATACTTACAAAAAATCCTTGACAGCGCCGCCGCACGGCGATATAATACTCTCGAAAAAACAAAGGCGCCGCGGCGCAATGAACATTGACAACGTCAACGTGTAAAATAAGGCAAAATGCAAACATGGCGTTTGCACGGCAAGAGATGAATAAAGCCGAAAAATAATTTATCCGAAAATTACACTTGCAAATACATATTCTTTTCACAGGAGGTTTTGACATATGAGCAAAGTATGGAGAGCTTTTAAAGAATACGTGGCAAAGTATGGCATGGTATTCAGACTGTGGTAAGGAAAAATTATGAGCGCCGAGAAATCGGCAAAAACACGATTTACCAAAACCACCCGCACGCGGGTGGATTTTCTTTTTTAGATATACTTTTATTTGTCGTTTTCAGCATCTGATTTAATAGTTTGTATAGCAAATTCAACTTAAACTATCCTGCTCTTTGCTACTAAGTCCCTTCATACGGTTTTCCGTTTACCGTAATAATTGCGCCTTCGGAAATATTTATCATAGGTATATCGTTATCAAAACCTATTATGCAGTTTCACTCTTGCCGATATTCTATTTTACAACTTATCGAAGTTTTGCATATAAGCTATACGGTTTTTATATTATTTAACATTAATGCCTATTCGGAACTTGTTTTTCAGTACCGGTTTCCGCCGCGCAGTTCCATATATGGCAGCTCGTCGCGGATACGCTTTATTTCGCTGTTGTCTAAGTTCAGGGAGGTCATATATCTGCGGTAGATCTCCTCTATCGCGGCGGTGATAAGGAACAGCAATTCCGCTTTGTCAAAGCTGCCTTTTAATAGGGTAAGTCTGCCCACGGAGATGTAGTCTTCCTGCTCGTCAGTAGGGCTCCATTCCAAGTCCGCAACTTTCTTGTCCGTGTTTATCAGCTCCCCTTTCAGCAAGGTGTTCATATACTTCATATCGTAAAAACATATATAGCCGTCATCTGTCTCGATATGGTATTCGGAGTTGTTGTTTTTCAACTTGAACTTGAATTTGTTACCCGCTCCTATCTCGGCGCATACCGTGTAAAGCGCCGCCTTGCTCTCGGCATTATAGTTGGAGTCGGGAATAAAATTGACCATATTCACGCCGTCTATTCCCGCCAGCTGCGCGGAAATTTCC
>CALWHM010000064.1 GCA_944380395.1 uncultured Clostridia bacterium
GCGCCCTCGTCCGCGAAATATTTATGGCATTGTTCGCAATAGTAGTGCGCCTTTGTGCCCGAAGCTCCGCAAGTGGCTTCTTTTGCGGCATAGTGCTGCATCTCGTGCCCCAAAGCGTCAAGCGTGTCCGTCTGCTTATCGCCGCACACGGTGCAGAAACGCGTCTTCTCCCCGCCCTGCGTACAGCTTACCGCAGGCTCCGTCCACTCCGACCAGCTGTGATTCCTGCTTGCCGGCAGCGATATATCGCTTAAAGTCAGCTCCTGCGCGGCGCCCTCGTCCGCGAAATATTTATGGCATTGTTCGCAATAGTAGTGCGCCTTTGTGCCCGAAGCTCCGCAAGTGGCGGGCGTTTCCGCCCTTTGAGTCAACTTGTGCGCGGCGGGGATCACTTCCGTTTCCTCCGTGCCGCAGATAATGCACATATGCGACCGCTCACCCTGCACGGTGCAGGTGGCGCGTGTGCCCACGTGCCAAACGTCCCACTCGTGCACGCCCGTGGCGGCTAACGCCGTGGCTTCCTTGGTTATCTCCGTACCTGCGTTCGCGTCCGAATAAAATTTGCCGCAGCTTGTGCACTCCCAATACTCGATATTTCCCGCCTTTGCGCAAGTCGGCGAAACCGCCGCATAATGTTTGAGCGTATGCACATGCTCTTCCGTACACGCCGCCACCGCGCACGCGCACAAAATTGTGACAAATATTGCCGCATATGCGAAAACGAAAGGAATTTTACTTTTAATCGTCCTGCCTTTCATAAGTTCCCCCGAATAAGTATTTTTCAGTATCCTTCTGCTCTTCTCCGCGCCGAACAACTCCCTGCGGCGCTTAAATCAAATGCCTTATTACAATAACAATATATTATATTTTTCTTTAATTGTCAATATTTCCTTAAAATTTTTACATTTTCTTATAATAACATTAAATATACGCCTATCTTTTCCATAAAAATTTTACGATATATGTTGATTTGCTTTACACCCCGTTTTTTACAAAAATCTCCGTCATTCCCCTATTTTCCCCACGCCACGCACAAGCCCCTGCTTTTTCACCCCCGACATTCCCCTATCTTCACCGCGCCGCGCATAAACTCCCTGCTTTTTCTCAACCCCCGGCATTCCCCTATTTTCACCGCGCCACGCATAAACTCCTTGCTTTTTCAAACCCCCGGCATTCCCCTATCTTCACCGCGCCACGCATAAACTCCCTGCTTTTTCAAACCCCCGGCATTCCCCTATTTTCACCGCGCCGCGCATAAACTCCTTGCTTTTTCACCCCCGCCATTCCCCTATCTTCACCGCGCCACGCATAAACTCCCTGCTTTTTCAACCCCCGACATTCCCCTGCCTTCATCACGCCCGCATAATCCCCCTGCTTTTTCAACCCCCGTCATTCCCCTACTTTCACCGCGCCCCGCATAAACTCCTACTTTTTCAACCCCCGTCATTACCCTGCTTACCAAGTCCCCGACAATATACTTTTTCCGCCAAACAACCCCGCCGCCCCGATCATACCTTGCAGTAACGATAAAGGTTTTGTAACTGTTCTCCTGCGCAAAGTCTTTGCTTGTACTCAAAAAATAAGCATGTAAGTTATTAACTGACAAGATTATTAAAACAGTATGCAGTATATACCCGTGTCAAGTGGTACTTGACAAGATTATTTTTAATTACTCTTAGTTATAAAATTCCATAATATTGGAATTTCAGCCAAGCAACCGAGCGCGGCTGACCCACTTTTACGGAAAAATATGTGCACTGCACATATTTTTCCACTCACTGCCTTGCGTTATCTGCGCTTAAGCTGCGGTGTCCACAAAAGTGGACAGCACATAACACACAACGCGCGCAAGTGTCCACAAAAGTGGACAGCACATAACACGCAACACGCGCAAGTGTCCACAAAAGTGGACAAAACCATAACACGTACAACTCGCGCAAGTGTCCACAAAAGTGAACAACCCCTTATAAAATGCACCTATATGCCTATACCAAGATTTTTGGTATTGGCTTATTTCTCCCCCCATTATTAAACCGTTAAGCAATAATTACCCGTGTCAAGTGGTACTTGACAAGGAGCGCGTGGCACTCCACCCATTAACCGCATTGCAGTAACGGAAATATATTGCCGCTTTCTTCTTCGCAAAATCTTGTACTGTACTAAAAAATAAGCATATCAAGTACTATTTGACAAGACTATTAAAACAGTATGCAGTATATACCCGTGTCAAGTGCTACTTGACAAGCCTACTAAGAGCACAACAACAAGTACCCATGTAAGTTATTAACTGACACGGCAAGCCCCGCCCCCGATCATACCTTGCAGTAACGATAAAGGTTTTGCAACTGTTCTTCTGCACAAAGTCTTTGCTTGTACTCAAAAAATAAGCTTGTAAGTTATTAACTGACAAGATTATTAAAACAGTATGCAGTATATACCCGTGTCAAGTGGTACTTGACAAGATTATTTTTAATTACTCTTAGTTATAAAATTCCATAATATTGGAATTTCAGCCAAGCAACCGAGCGCGGCTGACCCACTTTTACGGAAAAATATGTGCACTGCACATATTTTTCCACTCACTGCCTTGCGTTATCTGCGCTTAAGCTGCGGTGTCCACAAAAGTGGACAACCATAACACAACAACCCGCGAAAGTGTCCACAAAAGTGGACAGTGCATAACACAAACAACTCGCGCAAGTGTCCACTAAAGTGGACAACCATAACACACTCAAACCCCGCAAGTGTCCACAAAAGTGGACAGCCCCCTATAAAATACGCCTATATGTCTATACCAAGATTTTTGGTATTGACTTATTTCTCCCCTCTCATTAAACCGGTAAGCAATAATTATCCGTGTCAAGTACCACTTGAGCAGCGAGCCGCTGCACCCTGAACCGCTTTGAAATAACGAAAAAGTTTTACTGCTTTTCTTCTTCGCAATGCTTTTGCAGATACTCAAATATACAGCTTGTAAGTTATTAACTGACAAGATTATTAAAACAGTATGCAGTATATACCCGTGTCAAGTGGTACTTGACAAGATTATTTTTAATTACTCTTAGTTATAAAATTCCATAATATTGGAATTTCAGCCAAGCAACCGAGCGCGGCTGACCCACTTTTACGGAAAAATATGTGCACTGCACATATTTTTCCACTCACTGCCTTGCGTTATCTGCGCTTAAGCTGCGGTGTCCACAAAAGTGGACAAAGCCGTAACACAAACAACTTGCGTAAGTGTCCACAAAAGTGGACAAAACCATAACACGCACAACTCGCGCAAATGTCCACAAAAGTGGACAACGCTTTAACACGCACAACTCGCGTAAATGTTCACAAAAGTGGACAAACATAACACACTCGACCCCCGCTAGTGTCCACTAAAGTGGACAGCACATAACACACAACGCGCGCAAGTGTCCACAAAAGTGGACAGCACATAACACACAACGCGCGCAAGTGTCCACAAAAGTGGACAGCACATAACACGCAACACGCGCAAGTGTCCACAAAAGTGGACAGCCCCCTATAAAATACGCCTATATGTCTATACCAATATTTTTGGTATTGACTTATTTCTCCCCTCTCATTAAACCGGTAAGCAATAACTCCCCTTGTCAAATACCACTTAACAAGCCTACTAAGAGCACAACAACAAGTACCCATGTAAGTTATTATCTGACACGACTATTAAAACGATTAACAATAAATACCCTTGTCAAGTGCTACTTGACAAGGAGCGTGGGACGCTCCATCCCTTAACCGCATTGCAGTAACGAAAATATATTGCCGCTTTCTTCTTCGCAAAGTCTTGTACTGTACTAAAAAACAAGCATGTCAAGTACTACTTGACAAGATTATTAAAACAGTATGCAGTATATACCCATGTCAAGTGGTACTTGACAAGACTATTTTGATATACTCTTAGTTATAAAATTCCAGAACACTGGAATTTCACCCGACAAAACACGGCGAAATTGTCGAAATTATGCCAAAACGGCATATTAAATAACTATATGTTATGTATTTGCGCAAAATTTTAAATATTTAAAATTTTATAACTATTAATTTTGCAGATAAGTTGATTTCAAAGAAACTCTTAATATGAATAAAGCGAAGTAAAGCCGCATTTTGCCAAGCGGCGGTGAGCCACCGGGAGCGTGTGACGCTCCACCCATTAACCGCATTGAAGTAGCTACGGCTTAGAGCCAAAACAAGGCTCTTTGCAAAGGCTTGAGAATAATGAAATAAAGCGCGGCAAAATCGCACTTTTGCCAAGCGTAGCCGCTAAAACTTGTTGTGCAAGTTTTCCGAATGAATGAAGCTAGCCGAACGAATGAGGCGGAAAGGGTTGAATTTTCGCGCCTAAGTATTATAAGACTTAAAGCTTACTCGGCGCGAAAAGAAGGGAAAACCGACACTCAAGCAAACTACGTTTGCGAAATTGAAGTAGCTACGGCTTAGATCCAAAACAAGGCTCTTTGCAAATGTTTGAGAATAATAAAATAAAGCGAAGCAAAACCACGTTTTTGCGAGCGGCGGTGAGCCACCGCGGGCTGATTACTCTTTGAAGTAACGATGACTTAATGCCAAAGCAAAACTCTTTGCAAAGGCTTGAAGATAATAAAATAAAGCGCGGCAAAATCGCATTTTGCCAAGCGTAACCTATAAAATTCGCTGTGCGGATTTTTCCGCTAGGACGGAAAGGGGTGAAGTTTTGCGGCAAACGCCAATGTGCAACATTTTACCACTTGCCGCAAAACGAGGGGAAAACCACAGCGGAGCGTGTTGGGTTTGCCCCTAAAGCGTAGGCGCAAAGTGCCGTGCGTAGTTGTTTTTCGCTTTGATTATAACTTTATCGCACGGCACTTTCAACCGGCGCCTAAGCGAAGCGCTCAATCGGCGGTGAAGCGAAGCGCTCAACCGGCGCCTAAGCAAAGCGCCTAAAATTTTCTTCTGTGCCGTATCGGCATATTCATATCCCTGAGGCGGGGGTTATGCCTTTCTTTTATCTCCACGGCGTCATAGAATATCTGCCAAAGGCGGCGGTAAGTTTCTTCCTCCTCGTCGGCGGGGTCGGGTTCAAAGTGCTCTATTCGGTTGAATGTGACGCGCGCGTGCGACCAAGTGGCGCCCAGCTTGTGCACCTTGTCATAGATGAATATCTCATCGTTGGGATAGCGTTGCGTAAAGTGCTTGACTATAAGCGGCAGAACGTTATGGGACGGCTCCACAATGGCGACCATAAGTCCGCCCGTGAGCGAAAAAACCAGCCGCTCGGCGGTCATACGCGCTTCTCTGTTTACGGCGCGGTATATCTCATACATACGCGCGACGTCGGGGTGCGCGAGATCTCCGCTTGCGGCGTGCCCCGCCTTCATTCCGTACACTATAAAGCGGATAACGGCAAGCTCTTTATCCTCAAAATCGGACAAAAACGCCTTGTATATCATATCGGCGGCAAGAGTGCCCATCTTATTGAAAACGCCGCGCTTGACCCGCGCCGCCTTCACCTTATCCGTAAAAACGGGTGCGCAGGGCGTGAGCGTGTTTTGCGTGACCACCGCGCAGGGGATATATTTATCCTCATAACAGCGGAAAACGCAGGTGTAAAGCCCTTCCAAAGTTCCGTCATAGACGTATGTCATATCATAATTTGTCCGCATATCCATATTCAGCTCCGAGAAAAAGTTTGCATATATCCGCAGCCGCCTACCTCTTGGTAAGGCGCGGAGCGGCAAGAGGCGCCGCCCCTACGTCCGTATCGTCAAAAAGCGAAAGCTGGCGCGCGTTTTCTCCGCGTATAAGCTCGCGCACCGCGTTTTCGGGGTGGTCGGCTGCGCAAAGTTTTGCGCCCACTCCTCCTTCTATAAAATATTTGGCGCGCTTTGTCACCACTCCCAGCCTGCCCAAGGCGAAAATGTCCAGCTTGCGCTGTTTGCGCGCAACCATTATCCGCCGCGCGGACTTCACGCCCACGCCCGGCACGCGCAGCAACATTTCATAAGCCGCACTGTTCACGTCCACGGGGAAAAGTTCGGGGTGATTTATCGCCCAATTGCACTTCGGATCGAGAAATTCATTAAAATAAGGGTGGCTCTCGTCCAATAATTCGTCCGCCGTGAAGTTGTAAAACCGCATAAGCCAATCCGCCTGATAAAGCCTGTGCTCCCTCAAAAGCGGCGGCTTGCTGTCAAGCGCGGGCAGCAGGGAATTATCCGCCACGGGAATATATGCGGAATAGAACACGCGCTTTAATTTGTACTTGCCGTAAAGCCCCTGCGAAAGGCGGATTATGCTCAGATCCGTTTCCGGCGTGGCGCCTATTATCATCTGCGTGCTCTGCCCCGCGCGCACGAATCCCTCTCTTGCTCCGCCGCCCTCGTGCCTGGAACGGATATACCCCATAGGCGCAAGCACGTCGGCGCGCTGTTTGTCGGGCGCAAGCAATTTCAAACTTGCAGAAGAAGGCAATTCAATATTGGAAGATACCCTGTCCGCAAGCCTGCCCAACTTCTCCAAAAGGTGGGCGGACGTGCCCGGAATGGCTTTGGCGTGAATGTAGCCGCAGAATTTATACTTTACGCGCAAAATTTCCAAAGCCTTTATCATCTGCTGGGTGGTGTTATCCGGGCTGCCCAGCACGCCGCTGGACAAAAACAGCCCTTCGATATAATAGCGGCGGTACATTTTTATGGTAAGCTCCGCCACCTCCTCCGCAGTGAAAGTAGCGCGCGGCACATCGTTGGATACCCTGTTCACGCAATAAGCGCAATCATAGCAGCAGGCGTTGGACAAAAGTATTTTCAAAAGCGAAATACATCTGCCGTCCCCCGAAAAAGCGTGGCATATGCCGCTCTTATCCGCAGAGCCTATTCCTCCGCCGCTCGCCGTGCGCGATACCCCGCTTGAAGTGCAAGCCGCGTCATACTTCGCCCCGTCCGTGAGTATTTTCAATTTCTCCTCTGTCGTCATACAAATATTTTAACATATGTTCGTATTTATTGCAAGCGCTTGGGAAAATTTTACAAACGTTTGTTTGCTTTTTATCTCGGCTCTAACAAGCGGCTTGATAAATTTGCCTTATTTTCCCGCGCGTGATATAATAACTTTGTTATGGGCAAAAGCGAATATACAAAAAAGCGCGAACAAGCGCCCCTTCAACTTTCCAAGGGTGAAGCCCTTGATAAAACCGCGTCCGAAAATAAGGCGTCCGCTTTTGCCGCGCCCGAAACGCCCTGCCCCGATATTCAGGACGAACCCAACGAAAATGGCACTGCTAGGGCGGGTATAGGTGAAAAAATAGCCGCCGCTTTCCGCGGAGGAGATAAGCTGCGCGGTTCTTCAAGGCGCATATGGGAGCTGGACTTTGTCCGCGGCGTGTGCGTGCTTTTAATGATATTCGACCACTTCATATACGACATAGGGCACATCTTCGCCCCGGCATGGATACGCGCCAATCCGGATATGGAGCCGCTGAGATATATGCGCGATATGGCGCTTGATTATTGGAACTCTTCTTTCCATGAAACTTCCCAGCACATAGTGGTTTGGATATTCTGCTTTGTGTGCGGCATATCCTGTTACTTTTCGCGCTCCAACTTAAAGCGCGGCATTATGGCGGGCATCTTTGCGATGTTGATAACGGTGGTCACGGAGCAGTTGGATATGACCATTCGCTTCGGCATTTTGCATATGTTCGCCGTCGCAATATTGCTCTGGTGGCTGATAGACACGCTTTGCCGCCACAACAAATTGCGCACTGCAACGGTATCGCTTGTGCTGGGTGTGGCTATTATAGCCATAAATTACGGCTTTTCCGCCGCCTACGAAAACGGCGCGCGCTTTACGGACAGCGAAACTTGGTTTTTCGTAGCCGATTGGCTGAACGCGGGCGTTTACTCTGCCGATTATTACCCCATTTTCCCGTCTGTGGGCTATGTGCTCATCGGCTCGTTCTTCGGGTATGTGCTGTATAATAAACGCCGCTCTCTCCTGCCCCGCCTGGGCAAATACTCTTGGCATGCCCCGTTCGACTTTTGGGGCAGAATAGCGCTTTGGGTGTATGTGTTCCACCAAGTGGTGGTGGCGGCGGTGTTGGCTATTGTGAGTGTTTTGTTCTTTACACCCGGCGACCTGGTAATAATATAATAATAGGCGAAAAAAAGCTAATTCAAATAATTATAAGCGGCAAATTGTTGCCGCTTTAATTGTTTTCTCACGCTTTTTTCGCCCACGAGGGCGCCGCATATAAGGCGCGTGATACTGTGTCGAGTCAATTTTTCCCTAAGTCACGTACAAGGAGTACGCTCCTGTCGTGAAAAACCGCCTCTCCTTGTCTGACACGCCTTCTCTGCGGTGCTGTTGGTTGCGACTTGAAAAGCGGTGATAATTTTTGATAATAAACAGCCGTCTTTCCTTGTATTAGGGCACTTCTGCGCAGTGCCGTCGCGGGCTGATTATTCTTTGAAGTAAGTACGGCTTAGAGCCAAAGCAACACTCCTTGCAATAGTTTGGGAATACTAAAATATCCGCCACCGAAAACCACGCTTTTCGGTGAGCGCACCTATAAAACTTGATGTGCAAGTTTTCCGAATGAGTGAGGCTAGCCGAACGAATGAGGCGGAAAGGGTTGAATTTT
>CALWHM010000065.1 GCA_944380395.1 uncultured Clostridia bacterium
TTTGGCGGAAGGCGAGGGATTCGCTTTACAGCGATTGCCGATAGGGTACGCCGAAGGCGCAATCGCGTGCAGCCCGGATATGCCGCAGAGCGGCATTCGGGGGTTCCGACCCTCGTTCCGCTCAAAAAAGGCAGCGCTTGTTGCCTTATAAGTTTTTTGGCGGAAGGCGAGGGATTCGAACCCCCGGATACTTGCGCATCAACGGTTTTCAAGACCGCCGCTTTCGACCGCTCAGCCAGCCTTCCGCAACGAAAAGATTATAGCATATCGGGCGGCAATATGCAAGTAAAAAATTCTGCGGAGAAAATGTACGGCGTTTTCAACCTCTGTTTTCAACTTGCCGAACGCGGCGGAATGTGCTATAATTTCCAATGTCGGACGGGACCGATCCGGGCGCAGGGCGCGCGGATAAATAAACACATGTCCCGCCGCGGAAAACATGATGGAAAAATACACTTATAAACTTGAAACTCACTTGCATACCATTCATAACAGTCATTGCGCGGAAACTTCCCCCGAAAAAGTTGCGGAAGTCTACGCGCGAAAGGGTTATAACGGCATTATCTGCACAAACCACTTTAACACCCACGATACGCAATATCTTAAAAAGCAATACGGCGCCTCAGACGACTGCGACATTATGGAACTTTATTTGCGCGACTACTACGAATTGAAAAAATGCGCTGCTAGGGTCGGTGTGGATGTGTTTTGCGGCGCGGAAATATCACCCGATTGCACGACTTATTACAAGGATGAGCCGCCGTACCGCGAGTTTTTGATACTATGCATATCTCCCGAAGCGCTGCACAAGGACGGAGAAAAATTGCTCAAAACGGATGAAAAAGGGCTGTTTGAATGGTGCAACGCGCACGGCGCGCTTTTGGTGCAGGCGCATCCTTACCGCGAGATATGCACTCCCGGCGATCCGAAGTATCTCCACGGCGTGGAAGTTGCGAATCTGCATCCTCTGCACAACTCCAAAAACCGCAAAGCATTGCGCTTTTGCCGTCAAAACGGACTTATCGCCACGGGCGGCAGCGATTTTCATTTCCCGCTCGGCATAGGCGGAGGTATGATGCTGGCGCGCGCTCCCAAAGATGAAGCGGAGCTGACGGAGATAATCAAGTCGCGCGATTATGAGATAATATCTTCAAAATATTGCCGCAGATATATTAAGCCGTAAGCTGTAAAACGCATTGTTAGGGCGGCTGTAAAATAGTTTTTATATATGCTTGCCCTATATACGGCGAATAAGACGGGCGGTATCCGCGCCATCTTTTCAGATACTTGACTGCGCGGAAGAATAGTGATATAATAACCGTAAGCTATATTTAGCCGAGTCGGCGGCGGGTTTGGGATAACTTCGCAAAGCGCGCCTGCACGGCGGCGTTTGTTTTATGGCGGTATGGTAAGGGGTAAAAATATTCAGAGGAAATAGCTATGCAACTTGACGTGCGTATTTTTACTTCATTGCCCGACGAGGCAAAACAGATCCGCAAAGCCGTTTTTATGCAAGAACAGGGCTTTTCGGAAGAGTTCGACCATATGGACGCCTATGCGCGCCATGTGCTGTGTTACGTTGACGGAGTCGCCGCTGCCGTCTGCCGATATTTCAATTCGGGCAGCGAATATGTCATAGGCAGACTTGCCACGCTCGCGCCTTACCGCGGTAAGGGAATAGGCTCCGCCGTTATGCGCGCCGTAGAGGACGCCATTCGCGCGGAGGGCGGCACCGCGGTATGCATTCACGCTCAGACCGCCGCGCGCCCCTTCTACGAAAAGTGCGGATACATTTCCACGGACAAATTCGACGAAGAGCAGGGCTGCCCGCACGTGTTTATGGTGAAAAGACTCGCGTAACGCCGCTTGGCGGCAGTGAATGCCGCCCGATATATCGGCGCATTCGCTTCTCGATGACCGACCGTTTCGATTAAAAACGCCGAAAACGCTTGTGCGTTTTACCGCACTTTCTTTGCTTGAATAAAAAGCCATACTTGCGCCGCACACAGCGGCGCTTTTTTGCGCATACACCCGCGCAAACCTTACTTGCGCATTAAAAGACTTGCACACTTTGTCATATTGTAGTATAATCATTGAAGAAAGACGGTTGCGTAAGGTGACTTGAATGAAGGAAAGAAATATAAGTTTTTCTCCTCCGGATATAGGCAGGGAGGAAATAGAAGAAGTAATCGACGTTCTCAGATCCGGTTGGATAACCACGGGTCCGAAGACCAAATTGTTTGAAAAGCAAATAGCGGAAAGCTGCGGTAGTAAAAAGGCGGTATGCCTTAATTCCGCCACGGCGGGATTGGAACTTGCGCTCAGAATTTTGGGCGTAGGCAAAGGCGACGAGGTCATAACCGGCGCTTATACTTATACGGCAAGCGCAAGTGTTATCGAACACGTGGGGGCAAAAATAGTCCTGTGCGATATTGCGCCTTCGGGGTATGAAATGGACTATGATAAACTGCCCGAACTCATTACCGAAAGGACTAAGGCGATAATTCCCGTGGATATAGCCGGCAAAGTATGCGACTATGACAAATTGTATAAAATCGTGAACGAAGCGGCGCATAAATTCAAGCCGAACAACGAAATACAGGAAAAGTTCGGCAGAATAATCCTGCTTGCAGACGGCGCGCACAGTTTCGGGGCGGAGCGTCACAATTTGAAAAGCGGCAACATCGCGGATATTACGGTTTTCAGTTTCCATGCGGTTAAAAATCTTACCACGGCGGAGGGCGGAGCCGTCACATGGCGCGAAAATCCGGCTATCGACGATGAGGAATTTTATAAGTTGTTTATGCTGTGGTCGTTGCACGGGCAAAGTAAGGACGCTTTGGCTAAGACGCAAATAGGCGCGTGGGAATACGATATAAAGATGTGCGGAATGAAGTGCAATATGACCGATATTATGGCGGGCATAGGCATTGCACAATTGCGCAGATACCCGTCTTTGCTTGCTCGCAGACGCGAAATCATAGGCAAGTACGACGAGAAAATAAAAGACAGGTTGGCAATAACGCTTGATCATTACGGCGCGGATCACGCCTCTTCGGGACATCTGTATCTCACAAACGTTTTCGGAGCGAACGAGCAGCAGAGAAACGAGATAATCAAAAAGATGGCGCTGCGCGGGGTCGCTTCCAATGTGCATTACAAGCCACTTCCCATGCATACGGCGTACAAGGAGCTGGGGTTTGATATAAAAGAATTTCCGCAGGCATATGCGCGTTACGCAAATGAGATCACGCTGCCGCTGCACACATTGCTGAGCGATGAAGACGCGGAATATGTTATAGACGTATATGCCAAGGCTATAAAGGAAACGTTATGACGGAAGAAAACATCGAAAATAAACAGCAGAACGAAGAACTTGCGGCGCAAACGGATTTCGACGGGCTTTTGAAAAAGAAAAAAGCGGCGTTGTTTTTCAAGCGTTGCTTTGATATTTTCGCTTCGCTGTTCGGACTGATGTTTTTGGCAATTCCGTTTATTTTCATAGCTATCGCAATAAAAGCATCGTCAAAAGGTCCGGTTTATTTCCGTCAGGAACGCGTGGGCAAAAACGGAAAACACTTTCGCATATTCAAATTCCGCACAATGGTGTCCGACGCCGAAAGCAAGGGTATGCAGATAACCGTCGGAGCTGACAGCAGGATAACCAAAGTAGGTAAATTTTTGCGCAAGACCAAAATAGATGAACTGCCTCAGCTTATAAATGTGCTGATTGGGCAGATGAGTTTTGTGGGCCCGCGCCCCGAAGTGCCGCATTATGTGGAGATGTACACCGAATACCAGCGCAACGTGCTGCGGATCAAACCGGGTATCACGGAACTTGCGTCCATAATTTACAAGGACGAAAACGAGGTGCTTGCGCAAAGCGACGATCCGGGAAAAACTTACATAGAAGAGATAATGCCGAAAAAAATCGAGATAAATATGCAGTATATCGAAAAAATGAACGTGTTTTACGATATAAAACTCATATTCAAAACTTTTGCGGCAGTATTGAGGTGAGTATGGAATACAGTATGCTGATGTCCGTATATAAAAACACGAAAGCGTCCGAATTAAAAGAGTGTATGGACAGCATTTTTATCCAAAATCCCGCTCCCAAGGAAATCGTTATAGTGGAAGACGGCCCCGTATCCGAAGATGTGGCGCAATATTTGAACGCGTTGCAAGCGGAGGGGAAGGTAAAGCTTGTTCCGCTGCAGGAAAACGTAGGTTTGGGCAGGGCGCTTGCGGCAGGCACCGAGCACTGCTCGTGCGAATGGATAGCGCGAATGGACAGCGACGATATCTGCACTCCCGACCGTATGGAAAAGCAGATAGCATATCTTAAAAAACACTCCGACGTGGACGTACTCGGCGGCAATATGTCGGAGTTTATAGACGAGCCGAACAATACAGTGGGCGTGCGCGATGTGCCTTTGGAGCACGATGCCATATGCAAGTATATGAAAAAGCGCTGCCCCTTCAATCATATGACTGTGATAATACGTAAAGCAGCTTTGGAAAATGCGGGTGGTTATCAGCATTGGCATTATAACGAGGACAGTTATTTGTGGGCAAGAATGTATTTGAGCGGGGCAAAATTCGCAAATATTCCCGATATTTTGTGTTATGTAAGAGTAGGAAAAGATATGTATCGCCGTCGCGGCGGTTACAAATACTACAAAAGTGAGCGCGACTTGTTCAAGTTTATGTATAAGAACAAGATAATAAATCGGTTTGAATATCAGGAGGCGAAATTTATTCGCTTTATAGTCCAAGTGCTTATGCCAAACAGCGTAAGGCAGTGGTTCTTCAAAACGTTTGCAAGGAGTAAAAATGAGAGAAATACAGGTTGAAGAAATGAAAGCGCGGCTCGTAGAGATGGTCAAAGAGCTTAACAGGATATGCGAAGAAAACGGGCTGACACTGTATATGTCTGGCGGGACATTGTTGGGAGCCGTTCGTCACAAAGGCTTTATACCTTGGGACGACGATATAGATATGTATCTTATCCGTCCGGATTACGATAAATTCATAGAGATAATGCGAGAACGCAATAAGACGGACAGATATAAACTTTGTGAACACAAATTGCAGAATGAGTATATATATCCGTTTGCGAAATATATAGATACGCGCACGCTGCTTGTGGAAAAAGGCGGTTATGCCGGGGTGCAAATGGGTGCGTTTATCGATATTTTTCCCGTGGACGGGCTGGGGAATTCCGTAAAAGAAGCAAAAAAACAGATGAGGAAAACCAATAAATATACCGTGTTGAATCTTGCTCGGCTGGTTACTCCTTGGCGCAAAAACGTTTCATTCGTTAAAAATTTCGCAATTGCATGTTTAAGGGTGATCTCCGATATGTTCGGAAGCGATAAATTGCTTGCCAAATTGGATAAACAGATAAGAAAAAAGCCTTATGAAACGAGTAAATACGTGGGAGAATATATAGATGAAATAGGCGAAAAGCGCATTATGCTCAAAGAAGAGATGTATAGCGGATATGTGGTGCTGGAGTTTGAGGGAGTCAAGCTGAAAGCTCCCGTAAATTACGATAAATGGCTCACGCAGTTTTACGGTGATTATATGCAGCTGCCCCCCGAAGAAAAGCGCGTAAAAACGCATGACTATAAGCTTTACGATTTGGAGGAAGAGTGATGAATGTCGCTTTAATATTATCCGGAGGCGTTGGGAAAAGAATAGGCGCGTCCATTCCCAAACAGTATTTGGAAATACGCGGAAAAAAGATAATATCATATGTTATAGATGCATGCAGGGGAGCGGGCAATATAGATAAAATAGTGGTAGCGGCGCATCAGGCATGGATAGAGAAACTGGAAAATCTCCGCGAGTTCGGCGGTATCGATTTTTGCATAGCGGGCAATGAACGCAACGAAACATTAAAAAAGGGAATAGATTACATTGCCGCAAAATATGCTTGCGACAAAATAATTATACTCGATTCGGTGAGACCGCTTGTTTCAGCCGAGCTTTTGGAAGAGTACATTTCTCTTTTGAACGATAACGATATTGTTTTGACGGCGCAAAAGATAACGGATAGCTTAGGCTGTTATGATATTCATGAAGTTGACAGAAGCAGATATTACCTTTTGCAGTCTCCCGAAGGCTATAATTTTAAGCTGCTGCACAAGTATTTCAAACAGGACAGCAGGTTGACAGAGGTGGCGCAGCAGTTGCCGCAGGGCACAAAGACATATTTGAATTTCAACTTTGAAAATAATTTGAAGATCACGTATAAGCATGATTTGGTAGTGGCGGAGCATTTGCTCGGCTTAAACGAACTGAACGCAAAATTCGATGTAAAACGACTGAAAGAATATTTAGGTAAAAACTATCCGATAGAAGCGGAGCAATGGATATCCGATCTTTCCGACACTATAAAGTGCTTGCAATTCAAATGGAAGTTCAATGATTATGAGGTGTTCGGCAATTCGCATTTCGGATTGATATTGAAAGCGACTTCTTCAAAGTATTCGGAAGTTATAGTAAAACTTATTCCGCCGTTCATAGGCAGGTTCGAAGGCGAAGAGAGTTTGTATAAATTATACGAAAATGCTGGGATTATGTGTCCGCTGTATGACAGCGATCCGTCGTTGTGCGCGTTGCTTCTTAAAAGGGCGTGCCCCGGCAATCATGCCGAATTCGACGCGGAAAACGAAAATGACGTCTTGGAATTTTTCGGCAGGCTGAATGACTGTTTAATAAAATACGACGGGCAAATTGTAGGTCACGATTACGCGGAAATATTGAAAGACAAATTGCAATATACGGCTCCGGTATCGTATAGGCGTGAAGTTGAAGAATATGTTAGGGCAGCGAATTTTGTTTATGACAAAACTTTTGCAAGCAAAGACAGATATATTTTGCTCGGAGACGCTCATAAATATAATCTGCTGAAAGACGGGAGACACTTCGTTGCGATAGATCCCATCGGATATATCGCTCCCAAAGAATTTGAAGCGGCACGATATATAGGCACCGTGCTTACGGAGCATATTGACGATGCGGACGCGCGGTTAAAACATGCATTGGATAAATTTTCCGAAATATACGACAGGAAATTGCTTGAAAAAGCACTTTTTGTGGATATCGTTTTCAGGCTTCACAACACGACGTTTGAAGACGAGGATGACACATTGAGAAAAAAATGGCTTAAAGCATTGAAATGTTTGAGAGAAAACATTTGATTTGTCTTCAAGGCAAGTAAAACACATTGGTTTGACAAATGCGCGCGCATAAGATATAATAAATAAAAGGCGCGTAATTATGGTCATAGTACACATCGCAGACATTGCAAAGGATTTAACCAACGGAGTACATGTTGCCGTCCCAAAGCATGTTCAGGCACAGGCGGAGCTTGCGCAGGTTTTGTTTGTAAATCTTCGCAATATAAAGGTGTTTGACGATAGGCAATGCGAATACAAAGGCGCGGCGAACTTTCCCGATTATCTGCCGAATCCGTTTAATAAACCGGATTTGGTGATTTTTCATGAGGTAAACAATATCGAATATATCAGATTATACAAGCGCTTGATAACAAAAAAGATACCTTACATCATCATCCCTCACGGGGAGATCACTCGTACTGCTTTGAAGAAAAAGTGGTTGAAAAAAAAGATTGCATGCACGCTTTGGTTTAATCGTTTTGTCAAAAAAGCAGCCGCGGTGCAGTGCCTTTCGGAAAACGAAGCGAAGGAAAGCGTTATCGCAAAGAATAAGTTCGTTGTTCCCAACGGAATGGATCTTCATGAACAAAAGCCGACGCACTTAGAGCGTAACGGAATGAAACTTTTGTATATCGGGAGATTGGATCCGCTCCACAAGGGATTGGATTTAATGATAGGTGCTGTAGGAAAAATAGCCGAATATATGCGAGAAAACAAAATAACGCTTGATATTTACGGACCGGATATAAACGGCAGACTCGCCACCATAAAAGGATATATTGCAGAGGAAGGAGTAAAAGATATTGTAGGCACGCATCCGCCCGTTGTCGGCGATGAGAAAGAAGATATCGTCAACGAAGGCGATATATTTATCCAAACGTCTCGTTTTGAGGGTTTGCCGTTAGGGATTTTGGAAGTACTTTCATATGGTATGCCCGTTATCGCTACAGAAGGTACAAATTTAATGGGACAAATCGTGAAATACGGTTGCGGTTATCCTGCCGGACAAAGCGTTGAAACTATAGCAAAAGCCATAAAAGACGCTTTCAATACAAAGCAAGAATGGCCGGTTATCGGAAAGGCAGGCAGAATGTTGATTGAAAACGACTACTCTTGGAACAAAATAGGATCGGCGGCGATTGAAAAATACAGAGAGGTCTTAGATGAATAAATACAGCATAATTGTTCCTGTGTATAACGTGGAAAAATATATCGGAGAATGCTTGGATTCTATTAAAAACCAAACTTACGGTGAGTTTGAAGTGATACTGGTTGACGATGGCACGCCTGATAATAGCGGAAAAATCTGCGACGAGTATGCAAAAGCGGACGCCCGTTTTAAGGTTATTCATAAGGATAACGGCGGACTTATTTCGGCGTGGAAAGAGGGACTGAGATGCGCGCGGCATGAACTTATAATGTTTGTGGATAGCGACGATGTTATTGATACCAATATCTTGGAAATTCTTGAGGAAAAAGCCGATTATACGAAAGCGGATCTTTTTCAATTCGATAGAATGACAGGCAAAAACACCAAAAGCATTCAATATGGCAATATCGATGATTTCAGATCCGTATTGTTTTATTATAAAGGATATAACAAAATAGTAAAAAACAGCAGATGCGGAAAAGTATTTAAGAAGAGCAAACTCCTTTCGATACTCGACGATATTGACGATAGAGTTGAGATAGGTGAAGACAGACTTACTACTTTTTGTTACTTGCTTAATATTGAGAGGATCGGATTTTTGGATTTTGACGGATATTATTATCGCCAACATGCTACTTCGATGACGCATAGGTATAACGAAAGATTTTTTGAAAAAACGTGTATATTGTTTGATGCGGTCAAGTCGGCAATTTCAAAATATGCAAACGGATATGATTACTCCGATCAAATATGTAAAGAAAAAGTGATTTATGCTATAAATATTGCTGCAAATGCGTTTATATTAAAAAATAAAAACAACAGACGTCATGTGCTCGCGCAGATTGCAGCCGATGCGGAAATGCAACGCGGCTTTCAAATAATAGATAGAAACGATTTGAGTTTTTATCAAAACAAAATGCTTGATGCGTTAATTAAAGACAGCTATCTGCGAATAGCGTTTTGGCAATTTATTCGCAAAATAAAAAGGGTAATCAGAGGTGCGTAATACCTATGAATGCTAGTAGAGCAAGGATGTTGAGATGTGAATTAAAAGCGGTGAACAGAAAAAGGCTTTCATTAAGCGGAGTATTTCTTGTTCTCAGCTTTTTTGTACTGCCTATAGACGCTTATCTCGGGAGTCAGGGACTTTCCTTTGTTACGATAGGAATACTTGTATTGTTTATGATTTCGAGGATAGTGGAGTGTTTTATAAAAGGCAGACCTATAAAATTCAAATTAAACATTGTCGTTGCCTATATGGTATACAATATTATCCTAGTAGGAAATGGAATGTTGAAAATAGGTTTGAGCTATAATAATCTATTGTTTCTTTCCATGGTATGTTTTTTCATTGTATTCGCTTGTTGGCCTGCTACGGAAAAGGAAATACAGACTATTGCTTCCGCTTCCGTATTACAAATGATTGTCTTTATATTGATTTGCGTTCGATATGCAACCGTATCCGGCGGAAGTATATATATGGGAATTAGAGATATGGTTGATCCGAATTATCTTGTGACTAACAGCTTGTTGATGATAGTTTTCTTTTTGTATAAATTTCAACAGACAATACGCAATTCGGTAATATACGCCATAGTTCAAGCAATTATTTTATGCGCATATATTGGGTGCATTGTGTTTATAGGTAGCAGAGGCGGACTGCTTACGGTATGCGCGGTAATTATTGTATATATGTTGCTGCAAACGCGTAAGCCGTTACGAACGTTCATAGTATTGGTTGTAATCGGAATAATAGGCGTAATAGTATTTTTTAATGCGGTACCGTCATATATAACGGAGAGATTCACATTGGAACACATTCTTCAAGACGGAGGCAGCGGAAGATTGACAATATGGAGCAACTATCTGTCATACTATGCGGATCAGATGCCGTCGTTTTGGATCTTCGGTGCAGGACGCGATGTTCCTCCGACAGAAATATATCTTGTGGAATTCGGACGAGAATATTATTCTCACAATCTGTTTATTAAAGCGCTTATGGAAGGTGGAGTTATAGGTATCGCCTTGCTCATCGGTTCAATGGTGTATCTTTTGCGAAACGGAATAAAAAATAAAAACGGATTATTTGTGGCAGCATTGATCGCTTTTGTTGTAGGGGCGATGTTTTTAGATCTCGACAATATGAGAATATTTTATATCATAGCAGCGTTCGGAGTAAGTTTAAGCAGGGCAAACATGCGTGTTTGGAAAGGAAATATATCGTTAAGGAGTGCGGTAAAATGAAACTCAGCGTAATAGTTCCCGTCTATAATGCGGAAAAATATCTGCGCAGATGTCTCGATTCTTTGGTGGAGCAGACTTTAGACGATATGCAGATTATCCTTATAAATGACGGTAGTACCGACGATAGCAGTGAAATATGCAAAGAATATGAAGAACGATATGATAATATAGAATACTTAAACAAGCGGAATGAGGGCGTAATGGCTGCATGGATAGACGGGGTCAAAGTAAGTGAAGGGGAATATATCGGGTTTGTGGATGCGGACGATTATTGCGAAGCAGATAGATTCGAACAGTTTATAAAAAGTGCCGAAAAAACGCAGGCAGATATAATTATCGGGGGACATAGAAAAATTGGCGGCGACGGCGATATTTCCAATGCAATATACAGAGGGAGTATAAGTCCCGGTGTTTATGAGGGTGAAGATTTGGAGTATATAAAAACTATATATTTTAAAGAACCTTATTTCAGTGCTTTGCGTTGGGAAAAAGTTACAAAAACTGTGTTGATCAAAAACAATATTTCAAACTTCAACACTGAAATAGCACTTGGTGACGATATTATTTTTACGTTGGCGACATTGTTGGACGCAAAAAAATTGAGCGTAATCGAAAACTACGGTTATTATTATCGGTACAACGACAGTTCAATTACGCATACCTTTTCTGAAAAAAGAATAGACGAGTTATGCTATTTGTGTGAAAACATAGACTATATATGCAAATTAAAGGGCTATGATGCATATAAGGAATTTGAGTTCAAGAGGCAATTATCAGTTACAACGACAATGCTCGTTGGAAGCAGTAAACGGTTTTCCGAAAAGGTACGGCTTTTGAAAAAACTAAGAAAGACAGAATGGGTAAAAAGAATTTTTTCTAACGATAAATATCCTGTAATGTCTATAGCGGAAAAGATAAAACTTTATTTATTAAAGTATAGATGTTATACTATGCTAATAATACTCGCACAATTAAAAAAACGAATAAACAAGGGCGTTGAAAAGTAATGGCGGAGAATAATACCAAATCTAGAGTGAAGAATTCTTTTCGCAATACCGTGTTCGGGTTTGGGGGGCTACTGTTATATCAGGTATTTAATTTTGCTACCCGTTCCGTATTTATTCGGTTACTGGGAGTCGAATACAAAGTCAATGGTTTGCGAAAATTTAATACATATAGGATATGGACAGAAAAGTATCAGTATGATATAATATATACAATACCTACACTATATTAGTTAGTGAAGAGTAGTAAGCTTGGGTATCACCAGGAGATAAAATATGAAGATAATAGCATTTAATTTGCCGCAATTCCATGAGATCCCCGAAAACAATGAATGGTGGGGAAAAGGATTTACAGAGTGGACGAATATTAAAGCGGACAATAAATACAGCGAAGGAATAAAGCCGCTGGATGGAAATTATTATAATTTTTTGGATAAGTCCACGATGCAATGGCAGACTGATTTATGTAAGAAATATGGGGTTTACGGCATGTGCTATTACCATTATTATTTTAATGGAAGATTATTGCTTGAAAAACCGGCAGAAAATTTATTGGAATGGAAAGACATTGATCAGAAATTCTGCTTTTGCTGGGCGAATCATACATGGTATCGTAGTTGGAACGGTACGAAAGAAGTTTTATTGGAACAAACATACGGCAACGAAGAGGAATGGAGCAGGCATTTTGAATACCTAAGACCATTTTTTGAAGACGACAGATATATCAAAATCGACGGGAAGCCGGTGTTTATGATTTTCAATACGCAAGTCGAGTGCTTGGATCAGATGATGGCGTATTTCGATGACGCTTGTAAAAAAGCAGGATTTGCGGGGATATTTTATATTCAATCGATTTCAAACCAATGCTATTTGGGAAAAGTTCCAGAAAATGCAGATGCGATATTGACCAGGGAGCCTGATTATTCATACAACAAATATGTAAATAAATTAAATAAAACGCCGTGGGGATTTATTGTAAGGAGTATTAGATATGTTAATCGTAAGATTTTTCATATCAAGAGAATAAATCTGCGAAAATTCGATGGAAACAAGCTTATGCGGTTTGCAACCGACAACTTAAAAAATCCTCCGACAAGCAGGGATTATTTTAGGTGCGCATGGTCAATGTGGGATAATACTTATCGGCACAAGTGGAGGGGTTATAAGATATCAAGGCCGTCAAAAGAGGTGTTCGAAACTTATCTGCGCGCGTTGAAGTCGGATTGTAAAAAGAGAGGAAAGGACTTTGTATTTTTCAATGCGTGGAATGAGTGGGCGGAAGGAATGATACTTGAACCAGAAGAAAAATACGGATACTATTTTTTGGATAGTATCAAAAAAGTCGTTGATGAAAGTTGAAATGCTTGGCATTTAGTATTGATTAGCATTTTTCAATATTGATTGCTATAAAAAATACTGAGTGAGATAGTTATGGAAATAGATGGTAAAAAAATAGCTGTGATGGCACAGATAATAACATATAATCCAGACATCGATATATTGCGTGAAAATGTCGGATCCATAATTTCGCAAGTGGACACCGTATTGATATACGATAACGGCTCTGCAAATATAAACGCAATTATTGATGGCTTGCAAGAGTATAATTGCATTTGGGAGATACGACCGAGCAATATGGGGATAGGTGAAGCGCTTTATGACGGAATAAATTACGCATATAAACACGGGTATAAGTATATTTATACTCTCGACGATGACACTGTGTCCAATCACGATGTTGTCAAGCTTGCCGTATCCGAATTAGAAAAAGACGATTCGTTGGCTATTATAGCAGCAGGTACGCAATTGCGGCTGGATGAAGATTTTT
>CALWHM010000066.1 GCA_944380395.1 uncultured Clostridia bacterium
GCCGCTGCACCCTTAACCGCCTTGCAGTAACGATAAAGGTTTTGCGACTTTACATCTTCGCAATGCTTTTGTTTGTGCTCAAATATATAGCTTGTAAGTTATTAACTGACACGGGAGCGTGTGACGCTTCATCCATTAACCGCCTTGAATTAACGGAAGTAGTTTTATAGCTGTTTTTCTTCGCAAAGTCTTGTGCTGTGCTCAAATAATAGGCATGTCAAGTACCACTTGACAAGACTATTAAAACAGTATGCAGTATATACCCGTGTCAAGTAGTACTTGACAAGATTATTTTTTATTGCTTTTAGTTATAAAATTCCGGTATTATGGAAATTCTCTCGATAACCAAAGGTTTGTAAGTTATTAGCTGACACGGGAGCGGGGACGACAGCGAGCCGCCGCCCCCTTAACCGCTTTGCAGTAACGGAACTTTTTTACCGCCTTTTTCTTCGCAAAGTCTTGTGCTGTACTCAAATAATAGGCATGTCAAGTACCACTTGACAAGACTATTAAAACAGTATGCAGTATATACCCGTGTCAAGTAGTACTTGACAAGATTATTTTTATTACTCTTTGTTATAAAATTCCATAATACCGGAATTTCGCCCGACAAACCACGGCAAAAATGTTGAAATTATGCCATTTTGGTATAAGTGATAACCATATGTTATACAATAAATATCCGCCACGCTTAACTCCCTGCACCGGCATTGACTTGCCATTAAATAAATAGGCATAACCAAACCGTCACGCGCTATTGTCCACAAAAGTGGACAACGCATAACAGACGAGCGTGCGCTAGTGTCCACTAAAGTGGACAACCTCTTATAAAATGCACTTATATGTCGATACCAAGATTTTTGGTATAGGCTTATTTTTCGCCTCTCGTTAAACCTATAAGCAATAAATACTCATGTCAAGTGGTACTTGACAAGAGTGTTTTTGAATTACTATTAGTTATAAAATTCCGGAATTTTGGAATTTTGCCCGACAGAACTCGGCAAAAGCGTCGAAATTATGCCAAAACGGCATAATTGATAACGATATGTTATACAACAAATATCGGCTGCCGATTTTGTAGAAACTGCGGCTTAACGCCAAAGCAACACTCTTTGTAAAGGCTTGGGCATAATAAAATACAAGCGAAGCAAAACCACGTTTTTGCGAGCGGCGGTGAGCCACCGCGGGCTGATGACTCTTTGAAGTAACTATGACTTAACACCAAAGCAAAATTCTTTGCAATAGCTTGGGAATAATGAAATAAAGCGCGGCACAATCGTATTTTGCCAAGCGTAACCGCTAAAATTCGCCGTGCGGATTTTCCGAATGAGTGAGGCTAGCCGAACGAATGAGGCGGAAAGGGTTGAATTTTCGCGCCTAAGTATTATAAGACTTAAAACTTACTCGGCGCGAAAAGAAGGGAAAACCGAGGCTCAAGAAAACGATTTTGCGGCGGAACCAAATTCAGCCGCAATGCGCAATGGTTCGTTCTTACCGTTTAAGTCGTTTTCGAATGCCCGGGTTTTCCCTTAAAGCGACACCGCAAAATGCCGCAGAAACGGCTATTTTGCCCTACTACAAGTTTTAATCTGCGGCATTTTCAACCGGCGGTGAAGCGCAGCGCTCAATCGGCGCCTAAGCGAAGCGCTCAATCGGCGTTGAAGCGAAGCGAAAATTTTTGTTATTTTTTTAACAAATTCGCTTGACATAGGTTTTGCTATATCATATAATGGTATTACAAATGATTGTTATAAATTTAACAATCCCCCGTCAAAGAGCTTTGACGGCACCGACGAGAAAATAAATTTTATATATAAAGGAGTCATTATGGCAACAGTACAGGTAGTAAACGACGAACAGAGCTTGAACGCACGCCTTGCGGAAGTGAGAGCGGCTCAAGCCAAGTACGCAACGTACACGCAAGAACAAGTTGACAAGATCTTCTTTGCCGCGGCTATGGCTGCAAACAAAATGAGGATACCGCTTGCAAAAATGGCGGTGGAAGAAACCGGCATGGGCGTGGTGGAAGACAAGGTCATCAAAAACCACTATGCTTCCGAGTACATCTACAACGCTTACAAGGATGTTAAGACCTGCGGAGTTATCGAACGTGACGAAAGCTTCGGCATCACCAAAATAGCCGAACCCGTCGGCGTGTTGGCGGCTATCGTGCCTACCACCAATCCTACCTCCACGGCTATATTCAAGGCTTTGCTGGCGCTCAAAACGCGCAACGGCCTTATCTTCTCGCCCCATCCCCGCGCTAAGAAGAGCACCATCGCGGCTGCGAAAGTTGTGCTTGACGCCGCTGTGGCGGCAGGCGCGCCCGAGGGCATCATCGGCTGGATAGACGAACCCAGCGTTCCGCTTTCCGGTCTTATAATGAAAGAAGCCGACCTTATCCTGGCAACGGGCGGTCCCGGCATGGTCAGGGCGGCTTACAGCTCCGGCAAGCCCGCCGTCGGCGTGGGCGCGGGCAATACCCCCGCACTCGTGGACGATCTTGCGGACATCAAGACCGCGGCGGCTTCCATCGTTCACTCCAAGAGCTTTGATAATGGTATGATCTGCGCTTCCGAGCAGTCCGTTATAGTACTCAAAGGCGTTTACAACGAATTCAAGAAGGAAATGCAGGCGCGCGGCGCTTACTTCCTCAACGCGGAAGAAACGGACAAAGTGCGTTCGATAATCCTTATCAACGGCGCGCTCAACGCGAAGATAGTCGGCCAGCCCGCGGTTAAAATTGCGGAAATGGCGGGCGTAACCGCTCCTGCTTGGGCAAAAGTCCTGGTAGGCGAAGTGGAAAGCGTGGAGCTGGAAGAGCCGTTCGCCCACGAAAAACTTTCTCCCGTACTTGCAATGTACAAGGCGAAGGACTTCGACGACGCCGTTGCCAAGGCATACAAGCTTATAGATGACGGCGGTCTGGGCCACACTTCCGTAATCTACACCAACCCCGAAACGGGCAGGGAAAAGATTGACAAGTTTGCCGCGACCATGCACACCTGCCGTATTCTCGTGAACACGCCTTCCTCCCAGGGCGGTATAGGCGACCTTTACAACTTCAAGCTTGCTCCTTCCCTCACTCTGGGCTGCGGCAGCTGGGGCGGTAACAGCGTAAGCGAAAACGTAGGCGTAAAGCATTTGATAAACATCAAGACCGTTGCTGAAAGGAGAGAGAATATGTTGTGGTTCAGAGCACCCGAAAAGGTATATTTCAAGAAGGGCTGCCTCGGCGTGGCGCTGAAGGAGCTTAAATACGTTATGAACAAGAAGAGGGCGTTCGTGGTAACCGACAGCTTCCTCTTCAAGAGCGGCTTTACCAAGCTCATCACCGACAGGCTGGACGAAATGGGCATCGCCCACACCACCTTCTTCGAAGTTGCTCCCGATCCCACCCTGGCTTGCGCCAAGGAAGGCGCCAAGGCTATGGCTGCATTCCAGCCCGACGTCATCTTGGCAATCGGCGGCGGCTCGGCTATGGACGCCGGCAAGATCATGTGGGTGCTCTATGAACATCCCGAAGTAGATTTCCAGGATCTGGCAATGAGGTTTATGGATATCCGCAAGAGGGTATACACCTTCCCTCATATGGGCGACAAGGCTTACTTCATCGCCATCCCCACCACCGCGGGTACCGGTTCGGAAGTCACTCCTTTCGCGGTCATCACCGATGAGCAGACGGGCACCAAGTATCCTCTTGCAGACTACGAACTGCTCCCCGATATGGCTATAATCGACGCTGACCTTATGATGTCCATACCTAAGGGCTTGACCGCCGCTTCCGGTATAGACGCGCTCACCCATGCGCTTGAAGCCACCGCTTCTATGATGGCTACCGATTACACCAACGGTATCGCCGCCGAAGCCATAAAGCTGATATTCGAATATCTGCCCCGCGCTTACAAGCTGGGCGCTCACGACGCAGAGGCAAGGGAGAGAATGGCAAACGCTTCCTGCATGGCAGGTATGGCGTTCGCAAATGCGTTCCTGGGCGTGTGCCACTCTATGGCTCACAAGCTGGGCAGCTATCATCATCTGCCTCACGGCATCGCCAACGCGCTGATGATAGACGAAGTCATTCGCTTCAACTCCGCGGAAAATCCCGCCAAGATGGGTACCTTCCCTCAGTACAAGTATCCCGAGTGCATGAAGAGGTACGCAAACATCGCCGATATGCTCAAATTGGGCGGCAAGACGGACGCAGAGAAGGTGGAAAACCTCATCAAAGCCATCGATCAGCTCAAAGCGGAAGTTGAAATAAAGCCCACCATCAAGGAATACGGCGTGGATGAAAAGGACTTCCTGGACAGACTCGATCAGATGAGCGAGGACGCGTTCGACGACCAGTGCACGGGCGCAAACCCCCGCTATCCCAAGATATCCGAGATCAAGGATATGTATCTCAGGGCTTATTACGGCAAGTAATTCGCCGCAAACAAAGTATGGAAAGACAGCCTTCGGGCTGTCTTTTTTATATTACGGTGAATTATACTTTCAAGTGCAACACTTTAACAAAATAAAGAAGTTCATACAAAAACTGCTGTATAATGGAATTGCAACAAATAAAAAAACAGGAGTTAATGTATGAACTATACACATCTTAGCATAGAAGAGCGCTGTTGTCTACGAAAATACTACAATGAAGGAATAAGTTTGAGAAAAATAGCAGAGCTTTTAGGGAGGAATGTAAGCACTATATCAAGAGAGCTAATGCGCAATAAAACATATATGAATTGTAAGCCGGCATATTTTCCGCATACGGCACAAAAGAAGAGCAATCTTCGCAAATCATATTGCCATAGAGGTATATTTTGGGAAGAAGCCGTGCTTGAGTACATAAG